>NZ_SWJZ01000083.1 GCF_005144475.1 Rhodobacter capsulatus
CCCCCCCCCCCCCCCCCCCCCCCCCCCCCCCCCCCCCCCCCCCCCCCCCCCCCCCCCCCCCCCCCCCCCCCCCCCCCCCCGGCCCGACCGGGTCACACCGGCAGAATCGTCGTCGACTTGATCTCTTCCATGCTCAGAAGCGCGGTGACATTGTAGATCTTCACCTCGGAGATCAGCGCCTGATAAAACAGGTCATAGGCGCGCGCGTTCTTCACCCGCACCTTCAGGATATAATCGATATCGCCCGCCAGCCGATGCGCCTCGAGCACCTCGGGGCGCGCGCGCAGCGTTGCCAGAAACCGGCGCTGCCACTCGGCCTCGTGTTCCGAGGTCCGGATCAGCACGAAGAAACAGGCCTCGAGCCCCAGCGCCTCGGCATCCAGCAGCACCGTCTGCCGCCCGATCACGCCCAGATCCTTCATCTTGCGGATCCGGTTCCACACCGGGGTCTTCGACGAGCCCACCTTGCGCGCGATCTCGTCGAGCGACTGGCTCGCGTCTTCCTGCATCTGAAACAGGATCTTCCGATCCATCTCGTCCAACCGGACCGCCATTCGCCTTTTCCCCCGTTTCGCAGGAAATCTCCTCTGCCGGACCCAGGATAGGAAACGAAGTTCCTTATTCGCAAGGGGGCATGGCGCTCGCAGGGAAAAATTTCCTATATTGCGCGAAAGGAGACCGCCATGACCCAGACCCTTCGCACGCCCGAGACCCCCTCCCCCCGGCGCACCGGCCATGTCACGCTGGCCGGGGCCGGTCCGGGGTGCGCGGATCATCTGACGCTGGCGGTGGCGCGGGCGCTTGGCGCGGCCGACGTGATCTTGCATGACCGGCTTGTCCCGGCCGAGGTGCTGGCATTGGCCGGGCCGCAGGCCCTGGTGGTCGAGACCGGCAAGACCGGCTTTGGCACCCATATGGCGCAAGACGAGATCACCGCGCTGATGCTGGGCTTTGCGCAGACCGGGCGCGATGTGCTGCGGCTGAAATCGGGCGATCCGGGCGTCTTCGGCCGTCTGGGCGAAGAGCTTGACGCGCTGCAAGCGGCCGGGATCGGCTTCACCGTCCTGCCCGGGATCACCGCCGCCTCGGCCGCGGCCGCCAGCCTGGGGCAAAGCCTGACCGAGCGCGGCCGCAACAAGGAGCTGCGCCTGATCACCGGCCATGACGTCGCGGGCTTTGCCGAGGCGGATTGGGCGGGCCTTGCCCGTCCGGGCGCGGTTGCCGCGATCTACATGGGCAAGAAGGCCGCACGTTTCCTGCAAGGACGGCTGATGATGCACGGCGCCCTTGCCACGACGCCGGTGACGCTCGTAGAAAATGTTTCCCGCGCCGAGGAGCGCGTGCTTGCCACCACCTTGGCCGATCTGCCCGCCGCCGCCGCGCGTCTGGAAGGTCCCGCCGTCATCCTGTTCGGCCTCGCCCCCCGCGCGGCCGCCGCCCAATCGCTTGAGGCCGTGATATGAGTCGTTCCTTCGTTCCGAAAGTCGTCAGCGCCAATGATCTGCGCGCCGGTCACGTCGTCTATTTCTCGGCCGCCGAGACCTGGGTGCGCGATATCGCAGAGGCCGAAGTCCTGACCGACGAGGCCGAGGCGCAGCTGCGCCTGCTCTCTGCGATGGGTCACACGACGGTTGCGGTCGGTGTCTATCTGGTGGATGTGACGCAAGGACCGGCGGGCCCGGTGCCGGTGGCGCTGCGCGAGCAGTTCCGCGCGAAGGGCCCCTCGATCCGCCCGAGCAAGCAAGACGACGCCAAGGAAGCTGCGCATGTATGAATATTCCGACTTCGACGAAGCCTTCGTGCGCAACCGCGTGGCGCAGTTTCGCGATCAGGTGACGCGACGGCTGGACGGCAGCCTGACCGAGGACGAATTCCGCCCGCTGCGGCTGATGAACGGGCTTTATCTGCAACTGCATGCCTACATGCTGCGCGTCGCCATTCCCTATGGCACGCTCTCGTCGCGCCAGATGCGGGCGCTGGCCGATGTGGCCGAGCGCTTTGATCGCGGTTATGGCCATTTCACCACGCGCCAGAACATCCAGTTCAACTGGATCAAGCTGGTGGACACGCCCGACATTCTGGAGCGGCTGGCCGATGACGGGCTGCATGCGATCCAGACCTCGGGCAACTGCATCCGCAACGTGACGACCGATGCCTTTGCCGGGGCTGCGGCGGATGAAATCGAAGACCCCCGCCCCTATGCCGAGCTGATCCGGCAATGGTCCTCGGATCATGCCGAATTCCAGTTCCTGCCGCGCAAGTTCAAGATCGCGATCACCGGCAGCCCCGAAGACCGCGCCGCGATCCGTGCCCATGACGTGGGTCTGCAGCTGATCAAGCGCGGGGCCGAAACCGGCTTTCGCGTGCTGGTCGGTGGCGGGCTGGGCCGCACACCGATGCTGGCGCCCGAGCTGCGCGACTTCCTGCCGAAAGCCGATCTGCTGCCCTATCTGGAGGCGATCCTCGCCGCCTACAACCTGATCGGGCGGCGCGACAACAAATACAAGGCGCGCATCAAGATCACCGTGTTTGAAACCGGGATCGAGCCCTTCCGCGATCTGGTCGAACAGGAATTCGAGCGGATCAAGCCGCAATTCACCGGCGCCGATCAGGCGCTTCTGGCGGAAATCACGCCGCATTTCGCCCTGCCCGATCTGCTGGCGAAAGACCCCGCGCCCTATGTCGCGGCGCTGGCCACGGATCCGGCTTTCGCCGCCTGGGCCAAGCACTCGGTCACCGATCACAAGGCCGCCGATCATGCGGTGGTGACGATCTCGGTCAAGACCCCGGGAGAGGAACCGGGCGATGTCTCGGCGGCGCAGATGCGGGCCGTGGCGGATCTGGCCGATCTGCACGGCTATGGCGAGCTGCGGATTTCCCACATGCAGAACATCGTTCTGCCCCATGTCGCCCGCGCCGATCTGCCCGCGCTTCATGTCGCGCTGCGCAAGGTCGGGCTGGCGGCGGCGAATGTCGGGCTGATTTCCGACATGATCGCCTGTCCGGGGATGGATTACTGCGCGCTGGCGACGGCGCGGTCGATCCCGCTGGCGCAGGAGATCGCGCAGCATTTCGAGACGCTCGGGCTGGTCGACACCATCGGTCCGCTGCCCTTGAAGATCTCGGGCTGCATCAATGCCTGCGGCCATCACCATCTGGGCGCGATCGGCATCCTGGGTCTGGATCGCGCCGGGGCCGAGAATTACCAGATCACCCTGGGCGGCGCCGAGGGCCCCGAGGCCGCGATCGGCGAAAAGATGGGGCCGGGCTTCGCCTATGACGCCGTCGTGCCCGCGATCGAGCGGCTGGTGCGCGCCTATCTGGACCTGCGGCTGTCGGCGGAAGAACCCTTCCTTGCCGCGCTGCACCGGCTTGGCCGCGAGCCCTTCCGGCTGGCGCTTTATGGAGAACACCGTGATGTCGCGTGAACTGCCCGCGGGCACCGTCGCCGAACGCGTCGCGCTTCTGAATGCCCGTTACAAGCATCACGGCGCCATTTCCGTGCTGGAACACGCGCTGAAGGACTCCGACCTGGGCCGGGTGGCGCTGGTCTCGTCCTTCGGCGCCGAGTCGGTGGTGCTGTTGCATCTGGTGTCGGTCGTCGCCCCGGAAACCCCGGTCATCTTCATCGACACCCGGATGCTGTTTCGCGAGACGCTCGACTATCAGCGCGAACTCGCCGACAAGCTGCATCTGTGCGACACCCGCATCATCCGGGCGATGCAACCGCGCGTGGCCTTTGAAGACCCGGATGGCACGCTGAACCAGTTCAACACCGATGCCTGCTGCGCCGTGCGCAAGATCGAACCGCTGGAACGCGCGCTCAAGCAGTTCGACGGCTGGATCACCGGGCGCAAGCGCTTTCAAAGCGGCACCCGCGCTGCGGTCGATTTCTTCGAATCCGAGGATGACCGCCGCATCAAGGTCAATCCGCTGGCGCATTGGGGCCGCGAAGATCTGGAAGACTACATCGTGAACAACAACCTGCCCCGGCATCCGCTGGTCGCCAAGGGCTATCCGTCGATCGGCTGCGAGCCCTGCACCTCGCCGGTGGCCGAGGGCGAAGACCCCCGGGCCGGGCGCTGGCGCGGGCAGTCGAAAACCGAATGCGGCATCCATTTCATCGGCGGCAAGATGGTGCGGACCAAGCCGGCCGGGCAAGACGACAGCGACGAGGGGAAAGTGGCATGAGCGTGATCGTGCGCGACACCGGCTTTGCGGCCGAGGATTTCACCGGCGCCGCCATCGAGGTTCCCCCCACCACCGCCCCCGAGGCGCTGGCCGGGCTGATTGCCGGGGCGGATCTGGTGAAGGTGCTGTTCCCCGCATTCTCGGACGGGCGCGGTTTCACCCTTGGCCGTCTGATCCGCGACGCGGGCTACACCGGCCGTCTGCGCGCCACCGGGCCGCTGATCGCCGATCAATACGGCATGGCGCGGCGCTCGGGCTTTGACGAGGTGGAGATCCCCGACGATCTGGCGGCGCGGCAGGGCGAGGCGCAATGGCTGGCCCGCGCCGACTGGCAGGCGCATGACTACCGCGCGCGACTGTTCGGCGCGCCAGCCCGCCCGGTTGCGACAGCGTGATCGCTTGACGCGAAAGGTCGCAGGCGGCATGTGCCCATAGTCATGGCACGCCGCGGCCTTTTGTGGTAATCGCGGCACATGTTTCCTGCCGCGCCTTCACCCGCGCCGGTGCGGCGCTTCTTCATCGCCCCTTCGGGCCTCAAAGACGAGACGACCGTGAACGAGACCACCCCGATTGCCCCCGCGAAAGTCCTGCCCGATGCGCAGACGGTGACCTCTGTCCGGCACTGGACCGACACGCTGTTTTCGTTCCGCGTCACGCGTCCGCAGACGCTGCGCTTCCGCTCGGGCGAATTCGTGATGATCGGGCTGCTCGATGACAACGGCAAGCCGATCATGCGCGCCTATTCGATCGCCTCGCCCGCCTGGGACGAGGAACTCGAATTCTATTCGATCAAGGTTCCGGATGGCCCGCTGACCTCGCGGCTGCAGCACATCCAGGTCGGCGAGCAGATCATCCTGCGCCCGAAACCCGTCGGCACGCTGGTGATCGACGCGCTGCTGCCGGGCAAGCGGCTGTGGTTCCTGGCCACCGGCACCGGGATTGCGCCTTTCGCCTCGCTGATGCGCGAGCCCGAGGCCTATGAGAAATTCGACGAAGTCATCATGATGCACACCTGCCGCACGGTGGCCGAGCTGGAATACGGCCGCCAGCTGGTCGAGGCGCTGCAAGAGGATCCGCTGATCGGCGAGCTGGTCGAGGGCAAGCTGAAATACTACCCGACCACCACCCGCGAAGAGTTCCACCACATGGGCCGGATCACCGACAACCTCGCCTCGGGCAAGGTGTTCGAGGATCTGGGGCTGACGCCGATGAACCCGGAAACCGACCGGGCGATGGTCTGCGGCTCGCTGGCCTTCAACGTCGACGTGATGAAGGTTCTGGAAAGCTACGGCCTGCGCGAGGGCGCCAATTCCGAGCCGCGCGAATTCGTCGTGGAAAAGGCCTTCGTCGGCGAAGGCATCTGAGCCGTCAGACAGATTGGAAACGGGCCGTCCTTCGGGGCGGCCTTTTTCTTTGGCGCATCTGTGTTCGGTCTTGCGGCGGGGCAAAAGAAAACGCCGCCCCGAGGGGCGGCGTTTGTCGATGTCAGGCGCGCGACGCTTATTTCGCGGCGGCGGCAGCGGCGGCAGCTTCGGCAGCGGCAGCAGCAGCGGTAGCGGCAGCAGCGGCCACCTTGGCAGCCTCGGCAGCGGCAAGCGCGGCGGCAACGGCGTCAACCGGAGCAGCTTCGGCAACCGGAGCAGCTTCGGCGGCCGGGGCAGCTTCAACAGCCGGGGCAGCTTCAGCAGCCGGAGCGGCTTCAACGGCCGGGGCAGCTTCAGCGGCCGGAGCAGCTTCAACAGCCGGGGCAGCTTCAGCAGCCGGAGCAGCTTCAGCAGCCGGGGCAGTTTCAGCGGCCGGAGCAGCTTCAACAGCCGGAGCGGCTTCAGCAGCCGGGGCTTCAACAGCCGGGGCGGCCTCAGCGGCCGGGGCAGCTTCAGCGGCCGGGGCTTCAACAGCCGGAGCGGCTTCAGCAGCCGGGGCTTCAACAGCCGGAGCGGCTTCAGCGGCCGGAGCGGCTTCAGCGGCCGGAGCAGCTTCAACAGCCGGGGCGGCTTCAGCGGCCGGAGCGGCTTCCGCAGCCGGGGCAGCTTCAACAGCCGGAGCAGCTTCAACAGCCGGAGCGGCTTCCGCAGCCGGGGCAGCTTCAGCAGCCGGAGCAGCTTCAGCAGCCGGGGCGGCTTCAGCAGCCGGAGCAGCTTCCGCAGCCGGAGCAGCTTCAGCGGCCGGGGCTTCAGCAGCCGGGGCAGCTTCCGCAGCCGGAGCAGCTTCCGCAGCCGGAGCAGCTTCCGCAGCCGGGGCAGCTTCCGCAGCCGGAGCAGCTTCAGCGGCCGGGGCAGCTTCCGCAGCCGGAGCGGCAGCGGCGGCCGGGGTCGCCGGGACGCCCGGCGGCAGTTCATCAACGGGCACGGTGACCACGGTGCGACCCGGCGACATCAGGCCAAGGATCAGGGCCAGCAGGATCCCCCCGCCGATGATGCCAAGCGTCGCCTTGGCATTTTGCGGCAGGTCTTTCCATTTCACTTCGGTCATTCTTCCCCCCTTTTCATGTTGGGATTCTCATGGGAACGATCAACAATTCCAACTATCGCCTGCACTTGGGAATAAGGAAACGTGTCGCATTGCCGCCTTTTTCCGGGCACAAGCCGATTCCCGCCGAACCGGTTGCGGAATCCGGTTGAAAGACAAGGCCCCTCGCCCTATTTTGCGCGCCAACCGTTGACCACATAAGGATCAGAGCCATAGCCCGCAGACCGCACAATGCCCCGCCGCAACGCGAGACCGGCCCCCGGATCAATGAACGCATCCGCGCGCCTGAAATCCGCCTGATCGGGGCGGATGGGGAAAACGTCGGCGTGGTCACCCCCGCCCGTGCGATGCAGATGGCCGAAGAAGCCGGGCTCGATCTCGTGGAAATCTCGCCCACCGCCGTTCCCCCGGTGTGCAAGATCATGGACTTCGGCAAGTTCAAATACGAACAGCAGAAGAAAGAGGCCGAAGCCCGCAAGAAGCAGAAGGTCATCGAGATCAAGGAAATCAAGTTCCGCCCGGGCACCGACACGCATGACTACGAGGTCAAGATGCGCTCGGTGATGAAATTCCTGGAGGAAGGCGACAAGGTCAAGGTCACGCTGCGCTTCCGCGGCCGCGAGATGGCGCACCAGCAGCTCGGCATGGAGCTTCTGAACCGCGTCGTGGGCGATGTCGGCGATGCCGGCAAGGTCGAATCGATGCCGCGGCTTGAAGGCCGCCAGATGGTGATGATGATCGCGCCGAAATAAGCGCTGCGATCTTGCCCACGACCCGAGGCCCTCCCTGCGGAGGGCCTTTTGCTGTCACTGCCCATGCTGTCACTGCCCCATGCTGTCACTGCCTCGTGACAGGAGTTGACTGGACCCCGCGGCGCAGACCCCGAATGATGCATCCGCAATGCGCTGTTTCAGGAGGTCCGGATGCCCAGTCACCCCCCCCGTCTTACCCCCCGTCTTACCCGTCGTCTGCTGCTCGGCTCGGGCGCCGTGGCGCTGTTCGCACCCTCGGTGCTGCGCGCGAATACGCAAGACGTGCCGATGGCCGCCCAGCCCGCGATCATCGCCCCGCCGACGCGCGCCAATATCTCGGGCTTCCGCCAGATCGACTGGCGCGACCATTTCGACCGGCTCGACCGGGTGACGCTGATCGCCGATACGGTCTCGAAGGCGCTGCATTACTGGGCCCCCGAGGCGGCGGAACATCGCGTCTATCCGACCTCGGTGCCGAAAAGCCCGGATCTGACCCGCACCGGCTATACCGAGATCGTGCGCAAGCGCGAAAACCCCGGCTGGACGCCGACCGCCTCGATGCTCGCCGCCGATCCCAGCCTGCGCCCGATGCCGCCCGGCCCCGACAATCCGCTGGGCACGCGCGCGCTTTACCTCGACTGGCCCGCCTATATCATTCACGGCACCCATGACACCCGCAAGATCGGCCGCAAAAGCTCTTCGGGCTGCATCGGGCTGTTCAACGCCCAGGTCGAGGAGCTTTATCCGCTCTGCCCGGTCGGCACGCAGGTGAAGGTGATCTGATATCTTCGGGGGGTCCGGGGGCGCAGCCCCCGGCGGGTCGGCGCCGGGGGGGCGCGGGGGAAAAACCCCGAAGG
>NZ_SWJZ01000084.1 GCF_005144475.1 Rhodobacter capsulatus
CCCCCCCCCCCCCCCCCCCCCCCCCGGGTCGTCCCGGCAAAGCCGGGACGAAATCAGCCCTTCGGTTTCGAGGGCAGACCCCTGTCCTTGCGCGACGCGTGTTTCTTCGCCTCGACGTGCTTCGTCAGCCGCGAGGGGATCGACTTCTTGCGTTCCTTGTAGGGGTTCGCGCCGCCCTGATCGCGGAAGTAAAGCCGAATGGGCGTGCCCGGCATGTCGAAATCGGCGCGCAGCCCGTTCACCAGATAGCGGCCGTAGCTTTCCGGGATCTGGTCGGTATGCGTCGCCTTGATGACAAAGCCCGGCGGCCGGGTCTTCGCCTGGGTGATGTAGCGCAGCTTGATCCGGCGCCCGCCCGGCGCGGGCGGCGGGTGCGCCTCGGTCATCGCGCCCAGCCAGTTGTTCAGCTTCGCCGTCGAAATCCGCCGGTTCCAGACCTCATAGGCCTTCAGGATCGCATTGTGCAGCCGATCGAGCCCCTTGCCGGTCTTGGCCGAGACCGTCACCAGAGGCGCGCCGCGCAGCTGCGGCAGCAGGCGCTCGAAATTCTCGCGCAGCTCCTTCAGCTTCTCGGTCTTCTCTTCCTCAAGATCCCACTTGTTCGCCGCCACCACCACGGCCCGCCCCTCGGTCTCGGCGAAATCGGCGATCCGCAGATCCTGCACCTCGAAGGGAATGTTGACATCCAGCAGCACCACCACGACCTCGGCAAAGCGCACCGCGCGCAGCCCGTCGGCGACCGAGAGCTTTTCCAGCTTGTCCGACACCCGCGCCTTCTTGCGCATCCCCGCCGTGTCCCAGATCCGCATCGGCGTGCCCATGAAGGTCTTGCTGACCGAAATCGCATCGCGGGTGATCCCGGCCTCGGGGCCGGTCAGCAGCCGGTCCTCGCCGAGGATCTTGTTGATCAGCGTCGATTTCCCGGCATTCGGTCGGCCGATCACGGCGAGCTGCAGCGGCCGCGCTTCGGTCGGCATGCGCAGGGTGCCTTCGTCCTCCAGATCCTCGGGCAGATCGACATCGACCTCGGGCATCTGCGCGACGTTTCTTGCCACGAAGCCATCGGCCAGCGGTTGCAGCATGTCGTAAAGTTCGTCCAGCCCCTGCCCGTGTTCGGCCGACAGCGCGATCGGCTCGCCCAGACCGAGGCTCCAGGCCTCAAGCGCCCCCGCCGCGCCGGCATTGCCCTCGGCCTTGTTCGCCGCCAAGATCACATGGGCATTCTTCTTGCGCAGGATATCGGCGAAAATCTCGTCGGCCGGGGTGACGCCGACCCGCGCATCGATCAGGAACAGGCAGACATCCGCCTCCTCGACCGCGCGTTCGGTCAGACGGCGCATCCGCCCCTGCAGGCTGTCATCCTCGGCCAGTTCCAGCCCGGCCGAATCGATCACCACGAAGCGCAGATCGCCCAGACGCGCGTCGCCCTCGCGCAGGTCGCGGGTGACGCCGGGCGTGTCGTCCACCAAGGCCAGCCGCTTGCCGACGAGCCGGTTGAACAGCGTCGATTTGCCCACGTTCGGGCGGCCCACGATGGCAAGGGTGAAACTCATGGCATGCTCCTGTGGCGGCCGAAAGCCCGCCGCGAAACCGCCCCCTTACACCGCTTTTCCCGCGACGGAAAGCCCTCACCGGAAGGCGAGCAGCTGCCCCTTGCGCGAAACCACGTAAAGCGTCTGCCCGGCGACGATCGCATCGGTGGCCGCCCCCCCCGGCAGATCGGCCTGACCAAGCAATGCCCCCGAGGCCGGATCGAAGCTGCGCACCAGCCCGTCCGAGGAGACGATGAAGAGCCGGTTGCCCGCCAGAACCGGGCCAAGGTTGACGTGGATCTCGGCCTGTTTCTTGATCTTGTCCTTGACGAAATAGGGCAGATCCTGCGCCCAGACCGTCGCGCCCGTCGTCGCGTCAAGCCGCACCAGCTGCGCCTGATCCGAGATCAGGAAGATCGCATTGCCCGCCACCTGCACCGGGCTCACCGCGCCCTCGTCGGCGGTCCAGCGGGTCTCGCCCGTCGCCGCGTCGAAGGCGCCCAGCTTGCCCGCCGAGGACCCGGCATAGACCGTGCCCCCCATCACCACCGGATCGCCGGTCAGGTCGGACACGATCGCATAGCCGCGCCCGGGGCGGCCACCCGCCACCTGCGCGCTCCAGGCCGGAGCGCCGGTGTCCCGGTCCACCGCCAGCATCTGCCCGGTCGCAAAGGGGAAGATCACGAATTGACCGGCGATCGCCGGGGCCGAAACGCCCGAGACGCCCGCCGCCGCGGGGGTGCCCGCGACCTGCCAGATCACCTTGCCGTCCGCGGCGTCGATCGCCCAGGCCGAGCCGTCGCGCGCCAGCGCATAGACGACCCCCTCGGCCACGGTGGGCGCGCCGCCGACGCCCGCGTCGAAATCCTGCCGCCAGATCACCTTGCCCGAGGCGGCCTCGACCGCCACCAGTTCGGCAAAGCCGGTGGTGACGAAGACCCGCCCGCCCTCGACCGCAAGCCCCGCGCCCGAGGCATCGCCGTCGCGATCGCCCGGACGCACGACATCGGTCGTCCAAAGCGTCGCGCCATTGGTGCCCGTCGCGGTCAGCCGGGCCCGGCTGTCCAGCGTGAAGATCCGCCCACCCGCCGCCACCGGGGCGGCGGCGATGCGATAGCGCTGCGACTGGCCCTGCCCGACCGGCGCCGACCAGACCAGCGTCTGCGCAGGGCCCAGGGCGGCATTGACCAGATCATGCCGGGCGCTGCCCGCCCGCTGCGGCCAGTCGGCATTGCCCTGCACCCGCGGCAGGCTGACCGGGCGGCTTTCGTTCCCCGCCGCAGCAGCGGGGGCTGTGCCCTCCAGCACGGCGCGGGGCTCCAGCCGCTCGCCTTCCAGATGCACTTCCTTTTCGCAGGCAGCCAGCACCATGGCGACGCCCAGAACGGCAATCGACGACCTCAGCTTCACCGCAAACCCCCTGCCTTCATGTCTTTTCCGCGGGACCGGCGCATCATTTCGCCGCCGGATCGCCCCCCAGCGCCACAATCAACTCTGTCGCGCGCTGTTGCAAGCCCGAGGTCACACCATCCTCGGCCATGATCTCGCGCGCCTTCGCGATGGCGCCGTCCTTGTCACCCGCCGCAAGTGCCGCAAGCGCCTGCTGCTCCATCGCCATCAGACGAAACGGCGCCCCGGGCTGCGCCAGCGCCGCCAGTTCGGCCGTGCGCTCCTCGGCGGCCATCGCCGCGCCCGCGACCAGCACCGCCTTGAGCCGCGCCAGCTGGCGCAGACTGTCGGGCAGCGTCGCATCGCCCGCCACCGCGCGCAATTCAGCCAGCGCCACCTCGGCCTTGCCGTCCTCGGCCGCCTGCGCCGCGGTCAGAAGCTTGCGCATCCCGCCCTGCGGCCCCGAAACCGGCAGCGCCGCCAGCGCCTCGGCCGGATTTTCGGCCTCGAGCGCGCTCAGGATGCCATCGCCGAAGGCCTCGGCCCGGGCCTGCCGCTGCGTCTTGCTCCATTCGACATAGGCCGAGCCGCCGACAAGACCGAGGATCGCCACGACACCGATCCAGCCATATTTGCGAAACGCCGCAAACAGCCGGTCGCGGCGGACTTCCTCGGTGACTTCGTCAATGAAACTGTCGGTCTGATCCACGCGCGGGCTCCTCGTCTTTGGCCTATCTATACGCAAGCCCGCCCCATTGCCAAGGCCGGGCAGGAGCCTTGTCGATCGACGATCGCCCCCCCTTTCCGCGTCGCGACTTTCGCGACGGGGCGGATCACGCAAGCCGGTGGCGGCAAGCTGCGCCGCCGCGCCGATGATCGGACCGTGGCGACGACCGATGACAGCGGCCCGCGCGCGGCAAGGACGCGTAGGCGGGCGCGCGGCCCCGAAGCAAAAGCAAAGACACACCCGGCGCCTCATTCACCTTGGGGCAAATATCCCGGGGGGTGAATTGGCCATCAGGCCAAGAGGGGGGCAGCGCCCCCCCCCCTTCGCGCCGGTCGGGCCTCAGCCGAAGGCGGTTTCCAGCGCGGCTTCAAGCGCGGCCACCGTTGCCACCGTCGTCACGCCGTCAAGAAGGCTGTCGCCCGCGAAGCCCTCGGTCACGACATGGGCGTTCAGCGCCAGAAGCGGATCCCAGTAGCCTTCGGTGTTCAAAAGCAGGATCGGCTTCGCGTGCAGGCCCAGCTGGCGCCAGGTCAGCACCTCGTAGAATTCGTCCAGACTGCCCGCGCCCCCCGGCAGCACCACCACCGCATCCGAATTCATGAACATCACCTTCTTGCGTTCATGCATGTTCTCGGTGACGACGAAGGTGGTCAGGTCGCGCTTGCCGACCTCGAGCCGGAACAGATGTTCGGGGATCACCCCGAAGGTCCGCGCGCCCGCCGCCTGCGCCGCGCGGGCGACCTCGCCCATCAGCCCCACGTCGCCCGCGCCGTAAACCAGCCGCCAGCCGCGCGCGGCAAGCATCTCGCCGGTGGCCCGGGCGTCGCGGGCATAGGCGGGCCGGGCGCCGGAGCGCGAGCCGCAGAAGACACAGACCGAGGGGACGGATTTGGCGGACATGAGGCGGGCTTTCGTGCTGGAAATCGCTGCGGCAGGTGTTGCTTTCGGCAGGGATACCGGGTCAGATGGTCGCAAGCAAGCGGCGCAAACGCCGGGGCCGCAGGGCCGGACGGAGGGACAGACAGCATGGCCGAGGGCAGCAGGAAGCTGGGCGTTGTGGTGGGCGGCGGGGCGGCCGTCGTGATGGTCGCCGGTGTCGCAACCTTCTGGTCGCTGGGGCAGGACGCCCCCGGCCCCGGGCCCGCTCCAAAGCCCGGTCCGGCCGCCGCACCGGCGCTTGCCGCGCCCGTGCCGACGACACAGCCCCCCCGGCGTGAACCGCCCCCTTCCAGCCCGCCCCAGCTCACGCAGACACAAGCCACGCCGACCCCGGCACCGGCCGCGTCGCCCCCGGCACCGGCCACGCCGACCCCGGCCGCGCCGGTCGCACAGGCGGCCCCCGCAGCTGCGCCTGCTGCCCCTGCCCTCCCTGTCCCTGCTCCCCCTGCCCCCGCACCGGCCGCCCCGCCCCCCGTGGCCCGCTTCGACACGCTGCGCGTCACCCCCGCGGGGGCGCTGACGCTGGCGGGCGATGTCGCCCCCGGCGCCAAGGTCGAGCTGCTGCTTGATGGCACGGTCATCGACACCGTCACCGCGAATGATCAGGGCGCCTTTGCCGCGGTCACCTCGGCCGAGCCCTCGGCCACGCCGCGGTCCCTGACGCTGCGGGTGACCGGGGCCGATGGCGTGGCGAAGATGTCCGAGGAAAGCCTGACCGTCGCGCCAAGCCCGCGCGCCGTGGCCGAGGCCGCGACCGCCGAGGGCGCCGCGCCGGCCGCGGTCGCCGCCGAAGTCGCGGCGGCGCAGGTTCTGGCCGACAAACCGCTTGTCACCGATGCGAGCGGCACGCCGCGGGTGCTGGCGGGCCTCTCCGAGACGCTGGTGATCGACACGCTCTCGCTGGCGGCGGATGGCGGGATCACGATTTCGGGCCGTGGCGCGCCGAAGGGGGCGCTGTTGCGCGCCTATGTCGACACTGCCGAGGTGGGGCTGGTGCAGGCCGGGGCCGAGGGCGGCTTCCGGATGCAGCTGCCCGCGGCCAAGTCCGGGGCGCACAGCCTGCGCGTCGATGCGCTCGATGCCGCGGGCAAGGTGCTGGCCCGCGCCGAGCAGGGGTTCGAAGGCATCGCCCCGCCGCCGCCCGCCGCGACCGGCGCCGCCCCCGCCCGCAGCCGCATCGTCACCATTTCGAGCGGCAACACGCTTTGGGCGATCGCGCGCGAAACCTATGGCGATCCCTATCTTTACGTGCAGATCTTCGAGGCGAACCGCGACCAGATCCGCGACCCCGACCGGATCTATCCCGGCCAGGTCTTCGCCCTGCCGGGCGAGGCCACGCCGGACTGACGGCGGCGGTCGGAGCAGGGCAAATGCGCGCGGGGGCTGGACAATCGCGTCCCACCCCCTAGGTTGCCCGCACGGCCGCGGCATCCGCCCGGCTTCCCGGACACTCGACACTTTGGAAGGACGGGCAGATGGCGCCCTCGCAGATCACGCAGGCTGGCAAGCTGGACGCCTCGGAACGGGCGCGGGGCTGGCGCACGATGAAGGCCGTCGCGCCCTATCTGTGGCCCGAGGGGCACGGCTGGGTGAAACAGCGCGTCGTTCTGGCGATGGCCTTCCTGATCGCGGCCAAGGTGATCGCGGTGCTGACGCCCTTCCTTTACAAGGCGGCGGTGGACGGTCTGGCTGGTCAGGCGCGCGACGAGACCTGGCTTCTGGGCTTTGGCGCCGTCGCGCTGACGGTGGCTTACGGGCTCGCCCGGCTGATGTCGGTGGGTTTTGGCGAATTGCGCGACGCGGTCTTCGTGCGCGTGGCGCAGCGCGCGCTGCGGGCGCTGGCGCTGGAAACCTTCCAGCACATCCATGCGCTGTCGCTGCGCTATCACATCACCCGCAAGACCGGCGGGCTGTCCCGCGTCGTCGAGCGCGGCGTGAAGGGCGTCGATTTCCTGCTGCGCTTCATGCTGTTTTCGGTCGGGCCGCTGATCCTTGAACTGACGCTGGTGACGCTGATCTTCGCCTTCCTGTTCGACTGGCGCTATGCGCTGGTCGTCGTGGGCACGATCTGGACCTATGTCACCTACACCTTCCGCGTCACCGAATGGCGCGTGGCGATCCGCAAGAAGATGAACGACGCCGACACGGCGGCGAACCAGAAGGCGATCGACAGCCTTTTGAACTTCGAGACGGTGAAGTATTTCAGCGCCGAAAAGCGCGAGGCCGCCCGCTATGACGCCTCGATGGAGCGTTACGAAGGTGCGGCGGTGAAGACCGGGCAAAGCCTTGCGGCGCTGAACGCGGGCCAGACGCTGATCATCACCGCGGGGCTTGTGGCCGTGATGGTGATGGCGGCGATGGAGGTGCAGGCGGGCACGCTGACGGTGGGCGATTTCGTCATGGTGCAGGCCTACATGATCCAGATCACCATGCCGCTGTCGTTCCTCGGCACCGTCTACCGCGAGATCCGGCAGGCGCTCGTTGACATGGGCGAGATGTTCGACCTGCTGCATCAACCGGCCGAGATCACCGACAGGCCGGGCGCGAAGCCGCTGGTGGTCTCGGGGGGCGCGATCGCCTTCAAGGCGGTCGATTTCGCCTATTCCCCGGAACGGCCGATCCTGAAGCGGATCGATCTGAACGTGGCGGCGGGGCAAAAGGTGGCGCTTGTGGGCCCCTCGGGCTCGGGCAAGTCGACGATCGGGCGGCTGTTGTTCCGGTTTTACGAGGTGACGGGCGGCGGCATCAGCATCGACGGGCAGGATCTGCGCGAGGTGACGCAGGACAGCCTGCATGCGGCGATCGGCGTCGTGCCGCAGGACACGGTGCTGTTCAACGACACGATCCGCTACAACATCGCCTATGGCCGCGCCGAGGCCACCCAGGCCGAGATCGAGGCGGCGGCGCGGGCGGCGAAGATCCATGACTTCGTGATGAGCCTGCCCGAAGGCTACGAGACACAGGTGGGCGAGCGCGGGCTGAAACTTTCGGGCGGCGAAAAGCAGCGCGTCGGCATTGCCCGGACGCTGCTGAAGAATCCGCCGATCCTGCTTCTGGACGAGGCGACCTCGGCGCTTGACACCCAGACCGAGCGCGACATTCAGGAAAGCCTTGATGCGATGGGGCGGGGGCGCACGGTGATCGTGATCGCGCACCGGCTCTCGACGATTGCCGATGCCGACCGGATCGTGGTGCTGGAAGCGGGCGAAATCGTCGAGGAAGGCTCGCATGAGGCGCTTTTGGCGCGCTCCGGCCGCTATGCGGCGATGTGGGCCGCCCAATCGGCCGAAGAGGCCGCCGAAGCGGCGCAATAGGGGGGCGCGGCCCCCCTTCCCGGCGGCTCCCCCGCTTCCTGCCCCTGTCCTCTTTCCCCGGGGGGATGAGGTGATCGCCCCCCGACAGTCGCGCCAAGCTGAAAGCCCCCCGGGGTCGTTTCACCTTGGCCGAAATATCCCGGGGGGTGAATGGCGCAGCCAGAGGG
>NZ_SWJZ01000085.1 GCF_005144475.1 Rhodobacter capsulatus
GCACCCCCCGGGATATTTGCGCCAAGGTGAAAGGGGCGGGGCATTTGCGCCCATTGACCCGGCCCTTGCGGCGGATAGTCTGCCGCCATGAGCCTTGCATCCCGCCTGACCCGCACGCCCCTTGCCTTTGATCCTGCCCGCGGCGCCGATGTCGCCGCCCGTTATGGCGATTTTCCGCCCGAAATCCGCGGGCTGATCGCGGGCACGGCGGGGTGTTCGCCCTATCTGGCGGGGCTTTTGGAGCGCGAGGCGGAATGGCTGCGGGCGGCGCTGTCGGGCCCGCTTGAGGCGGCTTTCGCGGCCGAGATCGCCCGGCTGCAGGGGATCGAGCTGGAGATGCTGGGGGCCGAGTTGCGCCGGGCGAAGCGACGCTTGGCGGTGCTGATCGCGCTGGCCGATCTGGGCGGGGCCTGGCCGCTGGAGCAGGTGACGGGGGCGCTGACGACGCTGGCCGAGACCGCCGTCGATCTGGCGCTGCGCCGTCTGGTCGCCGAGGAGATCCGGCGGGGCAAGCTGCCGGGCAAGGGGCCCGAGGATGCCGCCCGCGCCGGGGGCATGGTGGCTTTGGCGATGGGCAAGATGGGGGCGCATGAGCTGAATTATTCCTCGGACATCGACCTGATCTGTCTTTTCGACGAGACCCAGTTCGCCGCCGATGACCGGATGGACGCGCGCGCGGCCTTTATCCGGGTGACGCGGAAAATGTCGGCCTTGATCAATGACATCACCTCTGAGGGCTATGTGTTTCGCACCGATCTGCGGCTGCGGCCCGATGCTTCGGTGACGCCCGTGTGCATCTCGATGGGGGCGGCGGAGCTTTATTACGAGGCGGAGGGCCGGACCTGGGAACGCGCCGCCTATATCAAGGCGCGCCCCTGTGCGGGCGACATCGCGGCGGGCGAGAAATTCCTGCGCGCGCTGACGCCTTTCGTCTGGCGCAAGCATCTGGATTTCGCCGCGATTCAGGATGCCCATGACATGCGGTTGCGGATTCGCGCCCACAAGGGGCTGGGGGGCGCGATCGAGGTGGCCGGGCACAATCTGAAGCTCGGTCAGGGCGGCATCCGCGAGATCGAATTCTTCACCCAGACCAGGCAGCTGATCGCGGGCGGGCGCGATGCCGAGCTGCGCGACCGCAGCACCGTGGGGGGGCTGGCGAAACTGGCCGCCAAGGGCTGGGTGCCCGCCGATGTGGCCTGCGAGCTGACCGATCACTACCGCGAGCACCGCGAGATCGAGCACCGCATCCAGATGGTGAACGATGCCCAGACCCAGCTGATGCCGATCACGCCCGAGGGGATCGACCGCATCGCGCGGATGATGGGGGCGGGCGATACTGCCGCCTGGGCGGCGCGGCTGAAGGACCGTCTGACCCGGGTCGAGGCACTGACCGGGGCGTTCTTTGCCCCTTCGGCGGCGGCGGCGCGGCCCGACCTCAGCCCCGAGGCGGAGAAGATCGTCGAAGCCTGGACGCATTATCCGGCGCTGCGCTCGGACCGGGCGCAGGCGATCTTTCGCCGCATCGAGCCCGAGATCCTGAAGCGGATGGACCGCGCGGCGAGCCCCGAAGAGGCGCTGCGCCAGTTCGACGGGTTCCTCGCGCGGCTGCCCGCGGGGGTGCAGCTCTTTTCGCTGTTCGAGGCGAACCCGTCGCTGATCGATCTGATCGTCGACATCTGTGCCACCGCGCCGGGGCTGGCCGCGCATCTGAGCCGCAATCCGGGCGTCTTCGATGCGGTGATCGGCGGCAGTTTCTTTGCCGCCTGGCCCGGCGCTGAGGCTTTGGCCGAGACCTTCCGCACGACGCTGGCGGCGGTGCCGGATTACGAGAAAAAGCTTGATGCGGCGCGGCGCTGGGCCAAGGAATTCCGGTTCCGCGTCGGCGTGCATCATCTGCGCGGGCTGGTCGACGCGGCCGAGGCGGCGCGGTTCTATGCCGATATCGCGGGGACTGCCGTGACCGGGCTCTGGCCCGAGGTGGTGGCGGAATTCGCGCGTCGGCATGGGCCGCAACCCGGGCGGGGGGCGGTGGTGCTGGGCATGGGCTCGCTCGGCGCCGAGCGGCTCAATGCGGCCTCGGATCTCGATCTGATCGTGATCTATGATGCCCCCGGGGTGGATCTGTCCGAGGGGCCGAAGCCCCTGGCGACGCGGCAATATTTCGCCCGCCTGACGCAGGCCTTCATCACCGCGCTGACCGCGCCGATGCCCGAGGGGCGGCTTTACGAGGTCGACATGCGGCTGCGGCCCTCGGGGCGGGGGGGGCCGGTGGCGGTGTCGCTCGACAGTTTCCGCGACTATCAGCGGACCGAGGCCTGGACCTGGGAACATCTGGCGCTGACGCGGGCGCGGGTGCTGGCGGGGGATGCCGGCCTTGGCGCCGATGTCGAGGCGGCGCGGCTTGCGGTTCTGTCCGAAAAGGGCGGCGATCCGAAGGTGATGCCGGATCTGGCCGAAATGCGGGCACGGATCTTTGCCGCCAAGGCCCCCGATGGCGCCTGGGAGGCGAAGATCGGCCCCGGGCGGCTGCAGGACATCGAACTTCTGGCGCAAAGTTTCGCGCTGCGGGCGGGCGAACCGGCCCGCAAGGTCGAGGCGCAGCTGCGCATCGGTCCGCGCCGGGGCTTCGTGACGAAAGCCGAGGGCGAGACGCTGGCCTCGGCCTATCGCTTTCTGTGGCGGCTGCAGGCGGGGGGGCGGCTGCTGACCGACCGGCCGCTGGATCTGCAGGCGCTGGGCGAGGGCGGGCGGGCGTTTTTGCTGCGCGAACTGGGCGAAGACAGCCTGCAAACCCTTGCCGAACGGCTGGAGCGCACCACATCCGAAGTTGCGGCGCTCGTCGAGAAGGCGCTCGGCTGACGGGAGAGGCGAAGATGGATCTGAAACTGGCGGACCCGAAAGGGCTTGTGCGCGAAAGCTACCGCATCGAGGGGATCGGGCCGGTCGAATGCCGGTCGATCTTTCTGGACTGGGCGCTGAGCCTGGCGCCGGGCACCGATCAGACCGCGGCGATGCGGGCGGTTCTGACGAGCTATGGCGCCGATGCGCGCCATCCGATGTCGCAGGTTCTGGCCGAGGGGCTGACCCGCGCGGAAACCCCGCCCGCCCGGCGCGGCGGCCGGGCAGGTCGGATGTCGGTCTGATCAGCCAAGCGTCGCGCGCGACAGCGCGGCGGCGTCGGTTGCCAGCGCCTCGATCGCGGCCCAGTTGCCCGCGCTCATCATGCCCTGCGGCGCCACCCAGGAGCCGCCGACGCACATCACGTTCGGCAGCGTCAGGTAATCGCGCGCATTCTTCAGGCTGACGCCGCCGGTGGGGCAGAACGAGACTTTCGGCAGCGGCCCGCCCATCGCTTTCAGCGCCGCGGCCCCGCCCGAGGTTTCGGCGGGGAAGAATTTCAGCATGTCATAGCCCAGTTCCAGCGCCCGCATCACTTCCGACGCGGTGACGGCGCCGGGCAGAAGGGGCAAGCCCTCGTCCTCGCAGGCTTTGACAAGGCTTTCGGTCAGGCCCGGGGCGACGCCGAATTGCGCCCCCGCGGCCTTGGCGGCCTTCACATCGGCGGGCGTGAGCAGCGTGCCCGCGCCGACGACGCCGCCTTCGACATCGACCATGGCGCGGATCGCCTCGAGCGCGCAGGCGCTGCGCAAAGTGACTTCCAACGCCTTCAGCCCGCCCGCCACCAGCGCCTTGGCCAGCGGCTGGGCATGGGCCACGTCCTGCACCACGATCACGGGCACGATGGGGGCAAGCGCGCAGAATTCGCGCGCTTTCGCGGATTGGGCGGTGGGGGTCATGAGGGGCCTCCTGAGGGGGTATGGGTCAAAGGGGCGTATTTGCGCCAAGAAGAAGCTGCGGGTTTCTTCTTGGTCCAAATACGCAAATGCGCCGCAGGCGCGGCCTCACACTATCACGGACGCGCCGGAGGTGGCAGGGCCGGTGTTGCGGCGGAACGTCTCGAACAGCTCGCGGCCGAGCCCCGTGCGATTGGCGCTCAGATCGGGGGGGACGGGGGCGCGGCTCTCGAAGCCCTCGGTCAGGCAGGACAGCGTGCCGGTGTCGGCGTCAAGCCGGATCAGATCGCCGTCGACGAGCTTCGCCAAGGGCCCGCCACAGGCGGCCTCGGGGCTGACATGGATCGCGGCGGGCACCTTGCCGCTGGCCCCCGACATCCGGCCATCGGTGACCAGCGCGACGCGCAAGCCGCGGTCTTGCAGCACGGACAGGGTGGGCGTCAGCGAATGCAACTCGGGCATGCCGTTCGCCTGCGGCCCCTGAAACCGCACCACGACCACGGTGTCGGCGGTGAATTCGCCGCGCTTGAAAGCGTCCTTCACCGCATCCTGACTTTCGAAAATGCGGGCCGGGGCCTCGATCACATGGCGGTCGGGGGCGACGGCCGAGACCTTGATCACGCCGCGCCCCAGGTTCCCCGCCAGTTGTTTCAGCCCGCCGCTCGCCGCGAAAGCAGCATTGGCGGGGCGCAGGATGCGGTCATTGAGGCTGTCTTCCGGGCCCTCGACCCAAGCGAGGCGGCCCTCGATCAGCTTCGGCTCCTGCGTGTAGCGCGCCAGGCCGGGGCCTGCGACGGTGTTCACATCCGCATGCAGAAGCCCCGCGCGCAGCAGATGGCGGATCAGGAATTGCAGCCCGCCCGCGGCGTGAAAGGCGTTCACATCGGCCAGCCCGTTCGGATAGACCTTGGCCATCAGCGGCACGACATCGGAAATCGCGTCGAAATCTTCAAGGTCGAGCTCGATCCCCGCGGCCCGCGCCATCGCGGGCAGATGCAGCACAAGGTTGGTCGAGCCGCCCGTGGCCATCAGCCCGACAAGCCCGTTGACGAAGGCGCGCTCATCGAGCAGCTGGCCCACCGGCAGCGCGGTTTCCCCCAGCGCGGTGATGTCGGCCACACGCTGCGCGCCCGCCACCGTCAGCGCATCGCGCAGGGGGGTGTGCGGGTTGACGAAACTTGCGCCCGGCAGATGCAGGCCCATCACCTCCATCAGCATCTGGTTGGTGTTCGCGGTGCCGTAAAAGGTGCAGGTGCCCGGCCCGTGATACGACGCCATCTCGGCCGCCATCAGTTTGTCGCGCCCGACCTCGCCGGTGGCAAACTGTTGCCGCACCTTGGATTTTTCGTCATTCGGCAGGCCCGCCGTCATCGGCCCCGCGGGCAGGAAGATCGCGGGCAGATGGCCGAAGGTCGCCGCCGCCATCACCAGACCCGGCACGATCTTGTCGCAGACGCCAAGGAAAATCGCCGCGTCGAAGGTGTCATGCGACAGCGCCACCCCGGCGGCAAGCGCGATCACGTCGCGCGAAAAAAGCGACAGCTCCATCCCCGCCCGGCCTTGCGTGACGCCATCGCACATCGCAGGCACCCCGCCCGCCACCTGCGCCGTGGCGCCGATGTCGCGCAGGGCCGCCTTGATCTGCGCCGGGTAATCGGCATAGGGCGCATGGGCCGAAAGCATGTCGTTGTAAGCGGTGACGATGCCGATATTGGGGCCCCGCCCTTCGGAAAGCGGCGCCTTGTCTTGCCCCATCGCAGCATAGGCATGGGCCTGATTGCCGCAGGTCAGATGTGCCCGCGCCGGGCCCGCGGCGGCCGCCGCCGCGATCCGCGCCAGATAGTCGCCCCGCCGCGCGGCCGAGCGGGCCCGGATGCGATCCGTCACCCGGGCAATCGTGGCGTTCAGCGGTGCGGCAGTCTCGGTCATGGTCGGATCCAGCTTTGGCGAAGGCTCGGGATGCCCCGCATATATTCAGTTTAGCGCTAACAAATCAATCCTGCTTTCCTCTCTCTCGCGCGGGACGCGGGCAAGGTCCAGCCGATTTCGCGGAAAATCCGCGCGGTGTGGCGCGGGTGGTGTGGCACGGCCGGGGCCGGGGGGCGCCGATGCGGGCTTTGCGCGGCGCGAAAGTCGCGCTAGAGGGGGCGCAACCATTCCTTTCGCAGCAGGCCCGCCATGACCGAAGAAGAAGCGCCGAAGTCCCGTCCCGTCGTGCGGCTGCGCCCCAAGGCCGAGGCCCGCGCGATCCGGCACGGCTTTCCCTGGGTCTATGCCGACGAGCTGGTGACCGACCGGCGCACGCAGGGGCTGACCCCGGGCGTGATCGCGACGCTCGAAGATGCCGAGCGCCGCGTGCTGGGCACGGTCACGGTGAACCCGAAATCGAAGATCATCGCGCGGATGCTGGATCGTGACGCCGAGGCGCCGATCGACCGCGACTGGATCGCGGCGCGGCTGTCCCGCGCGCTGGATCTGCGCACCCGGCTTTTCGATCAGCCCTTCTACCGGCTGGTGCATGCCGAGGCCGACGGCCTGCCCGGCGTCATCATCGACCGTTTCGGCGATGTCGCCGTGGTGCAGCCGAACGCCGCCTGGGCCGAGGCGATGATCGGCGATCTTTGCGCCGCCCTCGTCGCGGTGACGGGCGTGAAGACGGTGATCAAGAACGGCTCCGGCCGGTCGCGCGGGCTGGAAGGCCTGCCCGAGGAGACGGTGGTTCTGTGCGGTGCCATCGAGGGCCCGGTGCCGGTCGAAATGAACGGCGCCACCTACATGGCCGATGTTCTGGGCGGGCAGAAGACCGGGCTGTTCTTCGACCAGCGCCCGAACCACGCCTTTGCCGCGCGGCTGGCGCGGGGGGCGCGGGTGCTTGATGTGTTCAGCCATGTCGGCGGTTTCGCGC
This sequence comes from Rhodobacter capsulatus, assembly GCF_005144475.1. Taxonomy (GTDB): domain Bacteria; phylum Pseudomonadota; class Alphaproteobacteria; order Rhodobacterales; family Rhodobacteraceae; genus Rhodobacter; species Rhodobacter capsulatus_C. The sequence goes on from NZ_SWJZ01000085.1 coordinate 6,700, forward strand.
TGGCCTGTCTGGCAGGCGGGGCGGAAAGCGCCTTGGCCGTCGATGCCTCGGCCGCGGCTTTGGATCTGGCCAGCAAGGGCGCCGCCGCGATGGGGCAGGGCGCGCGCTTTGCCACCCGTCAGGGCGATGCCTTCGCCACGCTGGAGGCGCTGGCCACCGAAGGCGCGACGTTCGAGGTGGTGATCTGCGATCCGCCCGCCTTCGCGCCGAACAAGCAATCGCTGGACGCGGGGCTGCGCGCCTATGAACGCATCGCCCGGCTGGCGGCGCCCCTGGTGGCGCCGGGCGGCTATATCGTGCTGTGTTCGTGCTCTCATGCCGCCGATCTGGTCGCCTTCCGCAACGCCTCGGCGCGCGGTCTGGGGCGTGGCGGGCGCCGCGCGCAACTGCTGCACACCGGCTTTGCCGGGCCCGATCACCCGATGCTGCCGCAACTGGCCGAATCGGCTTACCTCAAATCGCTGGTCTTCCGGCTCGACTGATGCGGGCCGCCCCCGGCAAGGTGCTGCTGGATGCCTGCGTGCTTTACCCGACGGTTTTGCGCGAGATCCTGACCGGCTGCGCCGCCGAGGCGCTTTACACGCCGCTTTGGTCCGAGCGCATCCTTGAGGAATGGGCGCGGGCGGCGGCGCGGCTGTCTTCGGGCGACGAGGCCTTTGCACGGGGCGAGATTGCCATGCTCAAGGCCCGGTTCCCAAAGGCCGTCGTCGCGCCCCGCCCGGGGCTCGACTCGCGGCTGCATCTGCCCGATGAAAACGACATCCATGTGCTTGGCTCCGCCATATCTGGCGGGGCCGAGGCGATCGTGACGCAAAACCGGGCCGATTTCCCGCGCGGCGTGCTGGCCGGGGAGGGGCTTGCGCGGCTCGATGCCGATGGCTTCCTGTGGGCGTTGGCCGCCGATCACCCCGCGCAGGTCGCCGCCGTGGTGGAACGCGTCCGCGCCAAGGCCGAGGCGCTTTCGGCCCAGCCCTGGACCACCCGGGCGCTGTTGAAAAAGGCGAAGCTCTTCCGCCTTGCCCGTGCGCTTGAAACCGCCTGAGACTTTCCGCGCCCTTGCCAAACCGCTTTGAGTTCGCCCGACACCGGGCTAGACTTGCACCTGGCGCCAAGGTAGAAACCGCATGTGTTACCGCTAACATGTGCAACGCGGACGGCGCATCCGGAGGAGGGCGCCAGTCATGCCAAGAATCGGAGCCAGCCCCATGGTATCGCGCGTCATTCCGGTCGACCTTTTCGATCTCGTGATCTTCGGAGCCACGGGCGATCTTGCGCAGCGCAAGATCCTGCCCGGGCTTTATCGCCGCTTCCACGCCGGCCAGATGCCCGAGGGGGCGCGGGTCATCGGCGCGGCGCGCTCCGAGATGGATGCCGCGGGCTTTCGCGCCCAGGTGACGAAGGCGATCGCCGATTATGTCGATCCGGCGAAACATGACGCGGCGACGATCGCGGCCTTCTTGCAAAACCTCGATTACGTCTCGGTCGATGCGACGGGCGAGGGGGGCTGGGATACGCTCAAGGCCAAGGTCGATCCGGCGCGGATCAACGCCTTTTACTTCTCGGTGGCGCCGATGCTGTTTGGCCCCTTGGCCGACCGGCTCAAGGCGCATGGGATCGCCGGGGATCAATCGCGCATCGTCGTCGAAAAGCCCTTCGGCCGCGATCTGGCCTCGGCCCGGGCGCTGAACGCCACCTTGGCCGCGCATTTCGAGGAAAGCCAGATCTACCGGATCGATCATTATCTGGGCAAGGAGACGGTGCAGAACCTGATGGCGGTGCGGTTCGCCAACATCCTGTTCGAGCCCTTGTGGAACGCGCAATATATCGACCATGTGCAGATCACCGTGGCGGAAACCGTGGGTGTCGGCGGGCGCGGCAGCTATTATGACAAATCGGGCGCGATGCGCGACATGGTGCAAAACCACCTGATGCAGCTTTTGTGCCTGATCGCGATGGAGCCGCCCTATCACTTCGACCCCGATGCGGTGCGCGACGAAAAGGTGAAAGTTATCCGCGCCTTGCAGCCCATTCCGGCAGCCGACATCGTGCGCGGCCAATATCTGGGCGTGAAGGCGGGGGCCGGGCGGGCGGAACAGCCGGGCTATCTGGCCGACAGCGAAAACCCCGACAGCCGCACCGAAAGCTATATCGCGCTGAAGGTTCAGGTGGCGAACTGGCGCTGGCAGGGCACGCCGTTTTATCTGCGCACCGGCAAGCGGCTGCGGGGCAGGGCCAGTGAAATCGCCATCACTTTCAAGGCGCCGCCGCATTCGATCTTTGACCAGGAGGAGGCGTCCTGGCGCGAAAACGTCCTTGTCATCCGGCTGCAACCGGATGAGGGGATGAATCTGAAAGTGATGATCAAGGAACCGGGTCCGGGGGGGATGCGTCTGGTGCAGGTGCCGCTCGACATGTCGTTCGCCGAGGCCCTGGGCGAGGATGGCGCCGACATTCCCGACGCTTACGAACGGCTGATCATGGATGTGATCCGTGGCAACCAGACGCTGTTCATGCGCGGTGACGAGGTCGAAGCCGCCTGGGCCTGGACCGATCCGATCATCGCGGGCTGGGAGGCGCGGGGCGACCGGCCGCGGCCCTATGACGCCGGGTCTTCCGGCCCCGAAGATGCGCTGATGCTGATGCACCGCGACGGCCGTCGCTGGCGGGAGATCCGCGAATGAATTTGATCGAATATCCGGACCGCGAATTGATGATGCTGGCCTTGGCCGACAAGGTGGCCAGTCAGCTGCGCCGCGCCCTGGAGGTCGAGGATCGGGTGACTTTGTGTGTCCCCGGCGGCACCACGCCCGGGCCGGTCTTCGACATCCTCTCGGGCCTTGATCTCGACTGGGCGCGGGTCTGGGTGCTCTTGAACGACGAGCGCTGGGTCGACGAGACCAGCCCGCGCTCGAACACCGCGCTGTTGCGCAACCGGCTGTTGCGGGGGGCTGCGGCGCTGGCCCATCTGGTGCCGCTTTACGCCCCCGCCGCCACGCCCGAGGACCGGCTGGAAGACCTTTCCCGGGGCGTGCGCGCCGCGCTGCCGCTCACCGTGCTTTTGCTGGGCATGGGGGCCGACATGCACACGGCCTCGCTTTTCCCCGGCGCCGACCGTCTGGCCGAGGCGCTTTCCCCCGATGCCCCCCCGGTGATGGCGCTGCGCGCGGACGGTGCGGGCGAGCCGCGGATCACGCTGACCGCGCCGGTGCTGCGCGCGGCCATGCATTGCCATCTTCTGATCACCGGTGCAGAAAAGCGCGCAGCACTGGAGCGTGCCGCGAGCCTTCCCGAAACCGAGGCCCCGGTGCGCATCGTCCTTTCCAACGCCACCATCCATTGGGCCCCCTGATGAACCGTTTCGATGACCTGCTTGCCCATGCCGCGACCGTCAAGGACCGGCATATCCTCGATCTTTTCGCCGCCGACCCCGACCGCGCCGCCCATTTCAGCGCCGAATTCGGATCCTGGTTCTTTGATTTCTCAAAGACGAACATCGATGCCACGGGGCTGAAGCTGCTTGTCGATCTGGCGGAAAAGACCGGGGTTGCCGCACGCCGCGACGCGATGTTCGCGGGCGACAAGATCAACGAGACCGAGGGCCGCGCAGTGCTGCACATGGCCTGGCGCAACCTCGGCGACACGGTCACCGTCGATGGCGCGGACGTGATGCCCGCGCTGCGCGAAACGCTCGGCCGGATGCAGGTCTTCGCCGAGGATGTCCGCGAAGGCCGCTTCACCGGGCAGGGGGGCCGCATCACCGATGTGGTCAATATCGGCATCGGCGGCTCGGATCTGGGGCCGGTGATGGCCTCGATCGCCTGCACCTCCTTTGCCGACGGGCCGCGGCTGCATTTCATCTCGAATGTCGACGGCGCCCACGCGCATGACGTTCTGGCGGGGCTCGACCCCGAAACGACGCTGGTGATCGTGGCGTCCAAAACCTTCACCACGATCGAGACGATGACCAATGCCGAAACCGCCCGGGCCTGGATGGCGGCAAAGGTCGCGGACCCCGCGGCGCAATTCGCCGCGATCTCGACCGCGACCGACAAGACGGCCGCCTTCGGCATCGCGCCCGCGCGCGTCTTCGGCTTCGAGGATTGGGTGGGCGGGCGCTATTCGGTCTGGTCGCCGATCGGCCTGAGCCTGATGATCGGCATCGGCCCGGGCTATTTCGCCGAGTTCCACGCCGGCGCCGCCGCGATGGACCGCCATTTCCGGCAGGCGCCCCTGGCCGAGAATCTGCCGGTGCTGCTGGCGCTGGTCGGCATCTGGCACAACCAGGTGCTCGGCCATGCCACCCGCGCCGTGCTGCCCTATGAACAGCGCCTCGCCCGGCTGCCCGCCTATCTGCAGCAGCTGGAAATGGAGAGCAACGGCAAGCGCGTCTCGATGGACGGCGCCGATCTGCCCTATCACTCGGGCCCGGTGGTCTGGGGCGAGCCCGGCACGAACGGCCAGCACGCCTTTTATCAGCTGATCCATCAGGGCACCCGGGTCGTGCCCTGCGAATTCCTCCTCGCCGCCCGCGGCCGCGAGCCCGATCTGGAACACCAGCACCTGCTGCTGGTCGCCAATTGCCTGGCCCAGTCCGAGGCGCTTCTGCGCGGCCGCTCGCTGGCGGAAGCAACGGACATCATGGCGAAAAAGGGCCTGAGCGGCGCGGAACGCGACCGTCAGGCCCGCCATCGCGTCTTCCCGGGCAACCGCCCCTCGACGACGCTGCTGATCGAGGTGCTCACCCCCTTCACGCTCGGCGGCATCGTCGCGCTTTACGAACACCGGGTGTTTGTCGAGGGCGTGATCCTTGGCATCAACAGCTTCGACCAATGGGGGGTCGAACTCGGCAAGGAGCTGGCGCTGGCGCTGGCGCCTGTGCTTGACGGCAGCTCGGAGGGCACGGGCAAGGACGGCTCCACCCTCGGGCTTGCAGCGCGCATCCGCGCCGCCCGGGCCTGAGCAAAGGGGGGGGCTCTGCCCCCCGTCCGCAAGCGGACCCCCCCGGGATATTTCCGCCAAGGTGAAAGCAGAGCCGTTTGCCCTTTCACCTTGGCGCAAATATCCCGGGGGGTGAATTGCCGAAGGCAAGAGGGGGGCAGCGCCCCCCTCCCTTGTCCCGTCACGGCGGTCGGGCGCGGTTCAGCCCATCCGTTCCGACGTATAACCGCCGGGCGAGGCCGGGAAGACGACGGTCTTGTTGCCGTTGATGAAGGTGCGGTGCTGCACATGGGCGTGGATCGCGCGGGCCAGCACCAGCGCCTCGACGTCGCGGCCAAGGCTGACGTAATCCTCGGGGCTTTGCGCATGGGTGATGCGGACGGTTTCCTGCTCGATGATCGGGCCTTCATCAAGGTCCGCCGTCACGTAATGCGAGGTCGCCCCGATCAGCTTCACGCCGCGCTCATAGGCTTGCTTGTAAGGGTTGGCGCCCTTGAAGCTTGGCAGGAAGGAATGGTGGATGTTGATGATCTTGCCCGACATCTTCTGGCAGAGCTTGTCCGACAGGATCTGCATGTAGCGCGCCAGAACGATCAGCTCGGCACCGGATTCCTCGACCACGTCCAGCAGATGCGCCTCGGCTTCGGGCTTGTTTTCCTTGGTCACCTTGATGTGGTGGAAAGGAATGTCGTGGTTCACCACCACCTTCTGATAGGTCATGTGGTTCGAGACGACGCCGACGATCTCGACCGGCAGCGCGCCGATGCGCCAGCGGTAAAGCAGGTCGTTCAGGCAATGGCCGAAATTCGAGACCATCAGCAGGACCTTGACCTTGGTTTCCGCGTCATGGATCGCCCATTCCATGTCGAATTCCCGCGCCACCGGCTCGAAGCCCGCCTTCAGGCTGTCGAGCGTCGCCCCGGTTTGCGACACGAAGGTCACGCGCATGAAGAATTGGCCGGTCAGAAGGTCGTCATACTGGTTTGAATCGGTCAGGTTGCAGCCGCTGTCGGCCAGATAATTGGCAATCGCCGCCACGATCCCGCGGGTCGAGTGGCAGTTCACGGTCAGCACATAGGTGGTCATTCCCGGTTCCTTTCGCGGCCCCCATAGGGTGTCTTGGAGGCGTCTAGCACATATTCCCCGCCCCGCGCCAAGGGGCCTGCCGGGATGCGACAGCGGATCGTCGAAATGCGTCACAAGACGTGTCGCAATTGCTCCGGCGGCTGTCTTGCCCCCGTCGGGATCATGTCCGGGCCGGTTTTTCGTCGCGGCTTCGCCCCGACGACCCG
>NZ_SWJZ01000086.1 GCF_005144475.1 Rhodobacter capsulatus
GATCGACCGCTGGTCAATACGCTGATCGTCGATCACATCAACCCGCGCAATTCGTGGGGGTTCAAGTGGAGCCGCGCCTATCGCAACCCGCCGCATGCTTTCACGGTGAAATTCCGCGACGCCGGTAACGACTATAAAGAGACGGAAAGGATCGTCCGCTGGCCCGGCTACGAGGGCGAGATCACCCTGACCGAGCGCCTGAACCTGCCCGGCAAGGTGCATGCGGCCGAGGTCTGGCGCGAGGCGCGGCGGCGCCAGCTGGAGGTGATCCACCGGCCCGACACCTACGAAGTCACCCAGGACGGCGCCGTGCGCACCGCCACCCGGGGCGACGCCATCGCGCTGAGCCACGACGTGCTCAGCCGCGTGCAGCTCGCCGCCCGGGTCAAATCGGTGCAGGGCGCGGCGGTCGAGATCGATGACGTCGTCTCGATGGCCGCGGGCGAGACCTATGCCGTGCGGTTTCGCGTCTTCGAGACCGAGGAGGACACGGTGGGCATCTCGGTCGTGCGCCCCGTCAGGACTCTGCCGGGCGAGACGCAGATCCTGACGCTGACCGGGTCCGGTCCGATGCCGATCGTCGGTGATCTCGTGCATGTCGGCCCAGCGCGGGTCGAGAGCTACACCCAGATCGTGACGCGGATCGAGGCGACGCAGGACATGTGCGCGATCGTGCGCACGGTCGATGCCGCGCCTCAGATCGACACGATCCTGGCGGCCACGCCGATCCCCGCCTGGTCGAGCCGCGTCGGGGCCGAGATCGACGACAACCTCTTGCAGCCCTCGGCCCCGCGGTTTGTGGCGCTGACCTCTGGCCTTGCCGCGACGGGCCTGGCCAACAGGATCAGCTATGCGGTAACGCCGGGCACCGGGTCGGTTCCGACGATCGAGATCGGTCTGGATCACCGGATTTCCGGCGCCGAGAGCTGGAGCAGCACCACGATTCCGGTGGCCAATGGCGGCGGCACGATCGACAGCTACACGCCCGGGCAGTCAGTCGATCTGCGCGCCCGCGGCATCGGGGCGACGGGCGTCGCGGGACCGTGGTCTGCCACGATCACGATCGTGGTCGGCTCATCCGATGCGGCCTTGCCCGCCGCGCTCGATGCGTCCTCGATCTCGATCACGACGCTGCTGGGCGGGGCGCTGGTCCAGTTCGCCACCGGCGATGACACGGCGACGGCACGGGTGCAGATCTACCGCTCGATCACAACGCTCCTCGACCGCGAAACCGACGCCGTGGGGGCGCCGATCGCGGTCGAGCCCGGGCAGAGCTATGCCACGACGCTTGGTGACACGACCCGCACCGATCTGATCGTCGGCGGCGGGCTGGATGCGGTGGGCTCCTGGACACTGGACGCCGGGTGGACGATCTCGGGCGGTGTCGCGACCCATGCCGCGGGGACTGCTGGCAGGATCTCGCAGGCAGTCGCGCTGACCGGCGGCAAATATTACCGGATCGGCTACGACGTGGTCTCGATCTCCGGCTCGACCGTTCAGGCGGCTCTGATCGGCGCGACGCTGCGTCCCGGCACCTCGGTCTCCACCCCGGGGCCCAAACAGGACCGGATCCAGGCGGTCAGCGGCGGCACCGGCATCGCGATCAGCGCCGAGGCCGGTGCCGCCGCGACGATCGACAACGTCCGCGCCTACCTCGAAACAGACGCCTGCCTGGAGCAGGGCCCCCATCACATCTGGATCGAGCCGCAGAACGCCGCAGGCGTCC
>NZ_SWJZ01000087.1 GCF_005144475.1 Rhodobacter capsulatus
CCCCCCCCCCCCCCCCCCCCCCCCCCCCCCCCCCCCCCCCCCCCCCCCCCCCCCCCCCCCCCCCCCCCGGGTCGCCCCGGCGACAGCCTGGGCGAAATACTCTGCTTGCGGCGGCAGGTTTTCAGCCAAACAGGATCAGGTTCGAGCGCGCAATCACCCAGACCGTCACCGCGCCATAGGCCGCAAAGCCCGCCAGCGCCCAGAGTGTCAGGCGCCGCATCACTGCGGGCAGGGGCGCGCGCAGGCTTGCGCGAGAGGCAAAGGGGCTCACGGCGCCCAGCCCCAGCGCCAGCGCCGTGGCGCCGAACAGGGGCAGGTAAAAGGCATAGCCGATATGGCCGTACTCCGGTTTCAGGATGCAGAAGGGGCAGTGGTGGTTCGGGTTCTCGTAGACATAAAGCGCGATCGTCGAGACCATCGCCACCAGCGCCGCGGCGAAATAGCCCGCCCCCGCCAGGGCAAAAACTCCGTGCCCGCGGCCCCTGCGCAGCGCCTGAACCCCGCTTGCCAGCACCAGCCCCCCCGCAAGCGCCAGTGCCGCAAGCGCCAGCGCCGGATCGACCGCCGCCATCTCGTCGGAAATCCCCGCATTCGCCGGGGTGAACAGCTTCGAGCAGCACGAGGTGATGACATCGCTGCGCAGGTTCAGGAAATAGGCCAGCTGCAGCCCGCCTGTCAGCAGGACCAGCGGCGCGATCGCCAGCACGGCGGCATATTTCACCCGCGTCAGCGGATAGTCGCGGCCCAGCCGGTCGACGTGATCCAGCACCAGCCAGACCGCCGCCGCAAAGAAGCTGGCGATCTGCCCGTAAAGCGCGGGAAAGCCGTAGCCGTTCGCATTCAGCGTGCCCACCGCGCACATCGCGCCCACAAACAGCGTCGCCATCCGGTCGGCGTTGAACACAAAAAGAATCAGTGCCGCCGCCTCGGCCGCCATCACCAGCGCGAAAAGCGTCGAGACGAGTTCGGTGCGCCGTTCCAGAAGCAGCTGCCCGCGCGCCCCGCTGGCCAGATCCCAGTGCCGCAGCACGGAAATTCCGAAGCCCGCCGACCAGACCGCCACCAGCGCGGCCAGCGCCGAGACCAGCAGCAGCGTCAGGATCGGCGTGTGAAAGATCATGACCGCACCTGCAGGATGGCACCGTCCTGCATCTCGACCACGGCCGTCACCGGCGCCGCCGAAATGATGCGCGGATCATGGCTGGTCAGGATCACCGTTTTCCTCTCGGCGCGCAGCCCGGCGACGATGTCGAGGAAACGATGCGCCAGCGCGGTATCCAGATTGGCCGTCGGCTCGTCGGCGATCAGCACCGGCGCGTCATTCACCAGCGCGCGGGCAATCGCCGCTCGTTGCATCTCGCCGCCCGAGAGCACCTCGACCGGCATCCGCGCCTTGCCCGCCAGACCAAGTGCCTCAAGCCGCGAAAGCGCCCGGGCCTCGACCTCGGCGCGGGGCGCGCCCAGGGGGGCGGCGGGCAGCATCACGTTTTCCAGCACCGAGAGCCCCCGGATCAGGTTGAAACGCTGAAACACGAAGCCGAAGCGGCGCCGCCGCAGATCGGTCAGGAAGCGCTCGGGCAGGCCGGAAATCAGCTCGCCCGCCAGCGTGATCCGCCCCGTCGTCGGCCGCGCCATGCAGCCGACAAGGCTTAGAAGCGTCGTCTTGCCCGAACCCGAGGGCCCCATCAGCACCGTCACCCCCGGCGCGATCGCCAGATCGATGCCGCGCAGCGCGGTCACCTCGTTCGGGCGGCCCTCGTTGTAAGTCTTTGAGACGCCATGCAAAGTGATCATCGCATCACCGCATCCGGATCGGCCGCCGCGGTGCGCCAGACCGGAACCACGGTCGCGGCGGCATAGGGCAGGGTGGTCAGCAGGAACAGCGTCAGCAGCTGCAACGCGTCGAGGGCGGGGCTCAGCCGGAAGTCGGGATAGATCACCGCCCAGCCCTGCAGCAGCGGCGCAAAAAGCGCCGCCCCGGCCCAGAACACATGGGCATAGGCCAGCACCGTGCCCAGCAGAAACGCCCCGGCCGAGACCAGCCCCCCCTCCCAGAGTTTCATCGCGATCACGTCGCGCGTGTCCCAACCGATCGCCTTCAGAATGCCGATTTCGCGCGCCTCCTCGGCGGAAAGCCCGCTGGCCTTGTCGGCGGCAAAGATCGCGAAGGCCAGCAGCGCGACGAAGGCGAGCGCCACCATCACCCCTTCGCGCCAGTCGAACAGCCTCTGATAGGTGCGGGCGATGTCCGCGCGGGTGACGAACCGCGCCTCGGGCAGCGCGGCGCCGGCCTTTTCGACCACGGTCGACAGCTCGCGCGGGTTGCGCACGCTGACCGCCAGATCGGTGAACTGGCCCGCAGGCACGTTGAAAAAGCTGCGGAAATCGGCCTCGTTCATCAAGATCAGATCGGCGCTGACCAGCGCGGTTTCGGTGCCAAGCGTGCGGGCGACGTCGAAGCGGACCAGATCCCCCTCGCGGCGCGACAGAAAGAGCGGCGTGCCCTGCCATTTGAAATCGCGCAACCGCGGCACCGCCTCGCCCAGGATCACCTGACCCGGCGGCGGGGTCATCGCAGCGGCGGCGGCGGGCACCATCACCGTGTAATTCGCGCCGTTGATCCGGTCGTAAAAATAGCCCCAAAGCCGCCCCTCGACCCCGGCGACGCCGCGGATCGCGGCGATTTTCGGCACCGCCTCGGCCCCGATCATCGTCTGACGGCCCAGGCTCAGGCTTTGCACGATCAGATCCGGGGCGCCGGCCAGCGTCGTTTCGGCCTCGCGGCGCAGGCTGGCGGCAAAGAACATCGCCGAGGCCAGCAAGAAGATGACCGCGGCGAAGACCGCAACCAGGGACAGGGTCTTGACCCGCCGCCGCGCCAGCGCCGCGACGGTGAAATCCAAAAGCGCGCGGTGTCGGTGGAGCGCGCTCATCACAGATCCCCGGCCGAAAAGCCAAGCGCCGTCGGCCCGAAATCGATCGGCGGCGCAATCAGGCTGCCCGAGGGAAAATGGTCGAAAGACAAGGGGTTGTCCTGAAAGGCGGTGGCAAGGTCGGCCAGCGACGGGTGGCGGGTGTAGCGCGCCTCGGTGAAAAGCGCGAGATCGCTCAGCCCAAGGGCGCGGACGAGCCGCGCCCCTTCGGCCAGACGCGCGGCCTCGCGCGGGGCGGTCAGAACGGCATGCGTGGCCTCGACCGCGGCCAGCGCGAGAAGTGCGCCAAAGGCCGCCAGCACCGGGGTTGCGGGGCGCAGGCTCACTCGAACCGGCCTTCGTCCAGCTTCGCGGGCAGGTCGGCGGGGATTTCGGCGAAGCGCAGCAGGCGCTTGCCCGCATGATCGCGCATGAAGTCGGCCGCATCGGCGTCACTGGCCAAGGGCACGAACTCATGCCCCATCGGCCCCAGAACATCGGAACCGACGGCGAATCGCGCCGCTTCCGCCGCGATCCTGCGCAGGTCGTAATAGTCGGTTACCGCCATCGCGGTGATCTGCGCGCGGCGGCGTCCGGTGGCGTATTTCGGCACATCCTGCACGAATTTGAAGCAGTCCTTCGGACCGTCGAAATGGAAGGCCGCACCATCGGCAAAGACCACCGTGGCGATCCATTCGGGGTAGCGCGCGACGAACATGCCGCAGACCGGGCAGGTGTCGCGCGGGCCGGGTTCGGGCAGATCAAGCCCCGCGGTCGCGGCACGCAGGCTTTGCGGCAGGCCGAAGCCAAGGGTCGGGGCGGCGGCCAGAAGGCCAAGCGCGCTGCGACGGGAAATGTTGCACATGGTCAACTCCATCCCCGGCCATGCCGCACGGGCACGGCCGGAATGTTGCAAAAGGTCAATGCGAGCCGGGCATCTTCATGCCGGTCTGATGCCGTTTTTCGGCCCGGCGCTTGCGGATCATCGCGGTGTCCCCGGCCATTTCGACATAGGCGGCCATCAGCGCCTCGTCGAAGCCTGCAAGCTTCGCCTCGGCGCTGCCCGCGGCGGCGGCCTCGGCCTTGGCGCGGTCGGCAAAGGCCAGTTTCGACACCGCCGACATCGTGCCCGGTTTTGCGGGATCGATCACATAGGTCATCGCGGCGCTATCGGCGAGCGGCTTCGTCTCGCCCTCGGCCCCGGCATCGCCCGCGTAGATCGCCTTCGGCCCGGCGTCCATGTTCAGCGCCAGCGAAATCGCCGCGCAATGGATCGAGCAGGTGCCGTCCACGGTGTCGTTTTCATAGACGATCAGATGGCGCGAGGCGGAATACATGCTGCGCATCATGCCGCAATAGGGGCAGCGCGGATATTTGCCCAGATCGTCGGTCAGCGGATCGGGATCGACCTTGAGAAACCGGGTCAGGCCGTTCTCGTCGGTCCATTGCATCGGGCTGACCGGCTTTTCGGCAGGCGTCATCGCCATTTCGGCGCGGGCGGGCAGGGCGGCCAGCGGCACAAGCGCGGCGGCAGTGGTGGTGGCGGCAAGAAAATCACGACGTTTCATCGCTGTCTCCAAAACGGATGGCATGGCAGGGATCTGGTGCGGCGGGGACCCCGCGGGGACGGGGAGGGCGGGACGCTGCCCCCCTCGCGCCCCCGTCACAGGGTCGCGACCGCCGGGGGGGCGCGGATCAGCCCGCTGCGCGGCAAAGGCGCGATGAAGGAAAAGGGGATCAGGGCCGCCGGGTCCAGCGCGGCCAGAAGCTGCAGCAGCGGCGGCGGCAGAACCGGCGGCTCGGGCGTGGCGAAGGCGCAGACGGCGGCGCTGGCGCAGATCGCACAGGGCGCATGGCCGGTCGTTTGCACCATCCGGCCCGAGGCGGGGTCATAAAGCGCCACGCCCTCGCCGGTGCAGAGCTGCAGGAAACCCGCCCGCGCGCCGGGGGCAAGCCCCGCCAGTTCCTGCAGCGCCGAGGCGCTCAGATGTTCGGCAAAGACCAGGCTCTGCAGCGCAAGCGCCAGCACCGCCAGCCACCGGGCGAAAACGCCGGTGCGGAAGGGCATCTGGGGGCGGGCAGGGCGGATCATCAGGGCTCGCGGTTGCGGTTTGGCACAGGATTGCGGCAGTCCGGGCGGAAAGCAACGTCCTTCGTGCCGTTGTTTCGGGCCGCCCTGCATCTGGGCTACCCGGCCCGAGCGCCCCGCGCCTTGACCGAGGTCAAGGCCGCAGGCCGATCCTGCGGCGCTGTATCCCGCACAATCGGCCCCTTGCGCCCCCGCCCGGCGCAGGGCAGCAAGGGGCATGACGTCGATCCCCGATCAAAACCGCCCGGTCGAGGGTGTGCTGTGGATGCTGGCCACCGGCATCGCCTTCGTCTTCGTCAACGGCATCGTGCGCTATCTGGGCACGGCGCTGCCCGCCGCCGAATCCGCCTTCATCCGCTTCGCCTGGGGGCTGCTGTTTCTGGCCCCCTCGCTGCTGCCGCTGTTGCGGAGCGGCGTTTCTGCGCGCCTTTTCAAGTTGTTCGCGCTGCGCGGTGCGCTGCATACGGTGGCGGTGGTGCTGTGGTTTTACGCCATGGCGCGGATCACGATTTCCGAGGTGACGGCCATCGGCTATCTCAATCCGATCATCGTCACCCTTGGCGCGGGGCTCTTGTTCGGCGAGGGTTTTCGCCCGGCGCGGATGGCGGCGATCGGCGTGGCGATGCTGGGCGCGCTGGTGGTGCTGCGCCCGGGCCTGCGCGAGCTGTCCCCCGGCCATCTGGCGCAGCTGGGCGCGGCCTTCGGCTTTGGTCTATCCTATCTGGTGATGAAACGGCTGACGCAACTGGCCCCGGCCTCGACCGTGGTGGCGGTGATGGCGCTGTCGGTGACGATCGGCCTTGCGCCCTTCGCGCTGGCGGTCTGGCAGCCGGCAAGTCTGTCGCAGGTGCTTTGGCTCGGCGCGGTCGCGGTCTTTGCGACGGCGGGGCATTACTGCATGACCCGCGCCTTTGCCTGCGCGCCGATGACGGTGACGCAGCCGGTGACCTTTCTGCAGCTGGTCTGGGCGACGCTTTTGGGCTGGTCGGTCTTTGGCGAGGCGGTCGACCCCTGGGTGATCCTGGGCGGCGCCATCATCCTGGCTGCGGTGGTCTTCCTGACCTGGCGCGAGGCGCGTGGGGAGAGGGCGAAAGGGCGTATTTGAGCCAAGAAGAAACCCGAAGCCGAGAGACTCCGGGTTTCCGTTTCTTCTTGGCGCAAATACGCCTCTTTACCCCTTGGCGGCGGTGCCGCGCGGGTCGATCAGCCGGGCGATCACGCCCTCGCGGGTGATGCGCCGCCCGTCGGTCAGCGCCACGGCGGGCACGGTCTTCAGAAGCTCCATCACCTTGATCACCGGGGTTTCGGGCGCAATCGGCGTGCCCTCGGCCGCGCCCGGTTCGGCCATGTCCTCGGCCGTCAGCACCCCAAGCGGGTTCATGTGCGCGACGAATTCGGCGACATATTCATCGACCGGATTGGCGATGATTTCCCGCGCCGTGCCCATCTGCACCAGCCGCCCGCCCTCCATCAGCGCGATGCGGTTGCCCAGCTTGAAGGCCTCGTCCAGGTCGTGCGACACGAAGACGATGGTGCGCTTGAGCGTCGATTGCAGGTCCAGAAGCTCGTCTTGCAGCTTCGCCCGGATCAGCGGGTCCAGCGCCGAGAAGGGCTCGTCCATCAGCAGGATCGGCGCTTCGGTGGCGAAGGCGCGGGCGAGGCCCACGCGCTGCTGCATGCCGCCCGACAATTCGCCCACCTTGCGCTCGGCCCAGTCGGTCAGGTTCACCAGTTTCAGTTGCGCATCGACGCGGTCGCGCCGTTCCGCCTTGCCCATGCCGCTCAGTTCCAGACCCAGCCCGACATTCTCGCGCACCGTCCGCCAGGGCAAGAGGCCGAATTGCTGGAACACCATCGCGACGCGGGTCTGGCGGATCCGGCGCAGGGTCTGCGGATCGGCATGGGTCACATCGACCAGACCGTTGCCGTCGCAAACCTCGACCTTGCCGCGGCAGACCGGATTGAGCCCGTTCACCGCGCGCAGAAGCGTCGATTTGCCCGAGCCTGACAAGCCCATCAGAACAAGGATTTCGCCCTCGGCCACGGAAAGCGAGCAGTCATGCACCCCCAGAACCTGGCCGGTGCGGGCCTGGATCTCGGCGCGCGACATCCCCTCGTCCATCAGCGGCAGGGCGCGATCCGGGTGATCGCCAAAGACGATCGAGACATTGTCGAAGCGCACCGCGACGCCTGCGGTCAGCTTCGGATCGGTGATCAGATTGGCATGTCTCATTTCGATCCCCCGAAGCGCATCATCCGGTCCAGCACGATGGCGACGACGACGATGATCATTCCCGATTCAAAGCCCAGTGCGGTGTTGACCGAGTTGAGCGCCCGCACCACCGGCACGCCAAGCCCGTTCGCGCCGACAAGCGCCGCGATCACCACCATCGAGAGCGACAGCATGATGGTCTGGTTCAGCCCCGCCATGATCTGCGGCAGCGCATAGGGCAGTTCGACCTTCCACAGCACCTGCCGCGGCGTGGCGCCAAAGGCGCGGGCGGCTTCCAGAAGCGGTTGCGGCGTGGTCGAGACACCAAGATGCGTCAGCCGGATCGGCGCGGGAAGGACAAAGATCACCGTGGCGATCAGCCCGGGCACCATGCCGATGCCGAAAAACACGATCGCCGGGATCAGATAGACGAAGGTCGGCAGCGTCTGCATCAGGTCGAGGATCGGCTGCATCGCCAGGTAAAGCCGCGGCCGGTGCGCGGCGGCGATGCCGATCGGCACGCCGACCGACATGCAGACCACGCAGGCCGAGATGACAAGCGTCAGGCTTTCCGTCGTCGGTTTCCAGTAGCCCTGGTTGAAGACGTAAAGCAGGCCCAGAAGCACGGTCAGCAGGATCGACACGCGGCGCTGCAGGAACCACGAGATGCCAAGGAAAAAGCCGGTCATGATGAAGGGCTGATAGTCCGGCGGGTAAAGCGGCGTGTATTCGGCCGCCCCGGTGATCCAGGAAATGTCCAAGGGCGTGGCAAAGATCGCCATGATCCCGTCGATCAGCGTTTCGAAGATCGCGGCCAGATGGTCGAAGACCAGCGAGAAGCTGTCGCGCATCCATTCGAAGACGTGCTTGGCCCAGGGGCCGACGGGGATTTTCCATTTTCCGGTAAAGAGATCGGTGCCGCTGTGGCCGGTGATGAGCCCGGTGCCGATCAACAGCCCCGCCAGTTTCTCCAGCACCGTCTTGAGCAGGATGGCGCCGAAGATCGACGCGGCGATGGTGCCGATCAGGCGCATCGTTTGCTGTAGCATGTCGCTTGCCTTGCGTGGTTCGGAAGACCGACAGGCGGGGGCCCGCCTGCCGGGATCGTCAAGTCAGCGCAAGGCTTACTTCAGCGCCGCGGTCACGGCCGCCAGACCGTCGCCGCCGTCCTTGGTGGTCACGCCCGCCAGCCAGGGCGCCAGAACTTCGGGATGCGCCGCCAGCCAGTCCCGCGCGGCGGTCGGCGGGTCGATGCCGTCATCGAGGATCTTGCCCATGATCTCGTTTTCCATCGCCAGCGAGAATTCGAGATTGGTCAGCAGCTTGCCGGTGTTCGGGCATTCGGCGACATAGCCCTTGCGGACGTTCGTGTTCACCTCGGCGCCGCCGAAATTCGGGCCGAAGACGTCATCGCCGCCGGTCAGGTAGCTCATCTTGAAATTCGCGTTCATCGGATGCGGTTCCCAGCCGAGGAACACCACCGGGGTGTTGTCCTTTTCGCCCTTGGCGACGGCGGCCAGCATCCCCTGTTCCGAGCTTTCGACGACTTCGAAGCCGGTCAGGCCGAACTTGCCCGCGGTGATCATGTCGAGCACCAGACGGTTGCCGTCATTGCCCGGCTCGATCCCGTAGATCTTGCCTTCCAGCGCGTCCTTGTGCGTCGCGATATCGGCGAAATCCTTGAGGCCGAGCGCGGCCCCCGCGGCATTGGTGGCCAGCGTATATTTCGCCCCGACAAGGTTCGTGCGCACCGTTTCGACCGTGCCGTCATCGCGGTAGGGGGCCAGATCGGCCTCCATCGAGGGCATCCAGTTGCCAAGGAAGACATCGACATCGCCCGAGGACAGCGCCGTATAGGTCACCGGCACCGACAGAAGCTTGATGTCGGTTTCATAGCCCAGCGCCTGCAGCACCGTCGTCGTCACCGCCGTCGTCGCGGTGATGTCGGTCCAGCCCACATCCGAGAAGGTCACCTTGTTGCAATCGGCAGCGGCCGGAAGGGCGAGCGAAACTGTCGCAGCCCCGGCAAGAAGGAAGGAACGAAGCGTCATCAGGGTCTCCCGTTGGTTGCCCGGTTTACGGTCAGGCTTTTTGTTGATTGACGAGTCAATAAACTTGCCTGTAGCTCCTAAAAGCAAGTTCTTTTTTGAGCGGAGTCGCAAAAGAAATGCCGAAGCTTGGAGCAGAGCCTATTCGACGGGCGGCCTTGGTGAAAGCCACGATCGAAACGGTGGGCGAGGCGGGATCGCTTGAGGTCACTGTAGCACAGATTGCGCGGCGTGCGGGGATGTCCTCGGCCTTGGCGCATCACTATTTCGGCTCGAAGGAGCAGATCTTTCTGGCCGCGATGCGCGCCATTCTGACGCTTTACGGCGCCGAGGTGCGCGGGGCGCTGGCCGCGGCCGAGCGTGGCCCCGAATCGCGGCTGCGCGCGATCATCGCGGGCTCGTTCTCGCAGGGGTCGTTCCGGCGCGAGGCGATCTCGGCCTGGCTGAATTTCTACGTGCTGGCGCAGACGAACCCCGAAGCGATGCGGCTGTTGCGGGTCTATCAGCGCCGCTTGCGCTCGAACCTGCAGCATGAATTGCGCCCGCTGGTGGGGACGCGGGCCGAGGCGGTGGCGCGCGGTCTGGGGGCGATGATCGACGGCGTCTACATCCGGGCGGCCTTGGCCGAACATGCGCCGGATCGCGCTTATGCGCTTGAAATCGTCTATGAATATCTGAACCGGGAACTGGAGGTGCGGTCATGAGGGCACAGCCGAAGGCCAGCCATTTCGTCAATGGCGCATGGGTCGAGGACAAGGCCGGCGCCGAGATCGAGGTGATCTTTCCGGGCACCGGCGAGGTGATCGCGGTGCTGCACGAGGCGACGCCCGCGGTGATCGAAGCGGCGCTGTCGGGCGCGGTGGCGGCGCAGCGCGCCTGGGGCGCGTTGAAGCCCGTCGAGCGCGCGCGGATCCTGCGCCGGGCCGCCGATCTGATTCGCGCCCGCGGGGCGGAACTGGCGCTTCTGGAAACCCTCGACACCGGCAAGCCGCTGCAGGAAACGCTGGTGGCCGACTGGCCCTCGGGCGCCGACAGCCTGGAATATTTCGCCGGGCTGGCGCCGACGCTGACCGGCGAGACGATCCCCTTGGGCGGTGATTTCGCCTATACGATTCGCGAGCCGCTGGGGGTTTGCGTCGGCATCGGGGCGTGGAACTATCCCAGCCAGATCGCCTGCTGGAAGGCGGCCCCGGCGCTGTCGACCGGCAATGCGATGGTGTTCAAGCCCTCGGAAATCACCCCCCTTGGCGCGCTGCAGCTGGCCGAGATCTTCATTCAGGCGGGGATGCCCGCGGGGGTGTTCAACGTCGTGCAGGGCCGGGGCGCTGCGGGCGCCGCGCTGACCACCGATTCGCGGGTGGCCAAGGTGTCGCTGACCGGCTCGGTCGCGACCGGCGCGCGGGTCTATGCGGCGGCGGGCGCGGGGATGAAACATGTGACGATGGAGCTGGGGGGCAAATCGCCGCTGATCGTCTTTGAAGATGCCGATCTGGAAAGCGCCATCGGCGCGGCGATGCTGGGGAATTTCTATTCCTCGGGGCAGGTCTGCTCGAACGGGACGCGGGTCTTCGTGCAGAAATCGATCAAGGAGCGCTTCCTGACCCGGCTGGCCGAGCGCACCGCTTTGATCAAGGCGGGCGATCCCCTGGACGAGGCCACGCAATTCGGCCCGCTCGTCAGTGCGGCGCAGCATGCCAAGGTGCTCGGCTATATCGCCACGGCGAAAGCCGAGGGGGCGCGGCTGATCTGTGGTGGGCAGGCGGGAAACGAGGGGCCGCTTTTCGTGCAACCGACGGTCTTTGCCGATGTCACCGACACGATGACGCTGGCGCGCGAGGAAGTCTTTGGCCCGGTGATGGCGGTGCTGGATTTCGAGACCGAAGACGAGGTGATCGCGCGGGCGAATGGCACCGACTTCGGGCTGGCGGCGGGGGTCTTCACTGCCGATCTGGCGCGGGGGCACCGGGTCATCGCGCAGCTGCAGGCGGGGACGTGCTGGATCAACGCCTATAACCTGACGCCGGTGGAGATGCCCTTTGGCGCGGTGAAAGCCTCGGGCGTCGGGCGGGAAAATTCCAAGGCCGCGGTCGAGCACTATACGCAGGTCAAGGCGGTCTATGTCGGCATGGGGCCGGTCGAGAGCCCCTATTGAAACGCAGGCCGGGGGGTCCCCCCCCCCGGACCCCCCGGCGTATTTGCGCCAAGAAGAAACAGGGTTCAGGCAGAGGGTCGCGCGATGGATGCGGATTATGTGATCGTTGGGGCAGGCTCGGGCGGCTCGGCCTTGGGCTATCGGCTGGCCGAGGCCGGGCATCGGGTGGCGATCATCGAATTCGGCGGCACCGATTGGGGCCCCTTCATCGAGATGCCCGCGGCCCTGTCTTACCCGATGAACATGGGGCGCTATGACTGGGGCATGGGCACCGAGCCCGAGCCGTTCTTGGGCAACCGCCGTCTGGTGACGCCGCGCGGCAAGGTGATCGGGGGGTCGTCCTCGATCAACGGCATGGTTTATGTGCGCGGCCACGCCTGCGATTTCGACCATTGGGCCGAGCAGGGCGCGGCGGGCTGGGGCTATGCCGATGTGCTGCCCTATTTCAAGCGTCAGGAACATTGGCACGGCGGCCATGATGGCGCCGACGCGACCTGGCGCGGCTCGAAGGGCCCGCTGCATGTGACGCGCGGCCCGCGCAAGAACCCGCTGTTTCAGCATTTCATCGAGGCGGGGGCGGCGGCGGGCTATCCGGTGACGATGGATTACAACGGCGAGCAGCAGGAGGGCTTCGGCCCGATGGAGGCGACGATCTGGCAGGGGCGGCGCTGGTCGGTGGCCTCGGCCTATCTGCGGCCCGCGATCAAGACCGGGCGGCTGAAGATCGTCCGCGGTCTGGCGCGCAAGGTGGTGATCGAGAATGGCCGCGCCGTGGGGGTGGAATACGAGAAGGGCGGCGAGATCAAGGTTCTGAAGGCCAAGGCCGAGGTGGTGCTGGCGGCCTCGGCTTTGAACACGCCGAAGCTTTTGATGCTGTCGGGCATCGGCGATGGCGCACATCTGCAAGCGCAGGGGATCGAGGTTCTGGCGCATCGCCCCGGCGTGGGCTCGAACCTGCAGGATCACCTTGAGATCTATATGCAATTCGCGTCGAAGGAACCGGTGACGCTGTACAAATACTGGAACCTTTGGGGCAAGCTGACGGTCGGCGCGCAATGGGTGCTGACGAAGCGGGGCCTTGGCGCCTCGAACCAGTTCGAGGCCTGCGGCTTCATCCGCTCCGACAAGGGCGTCGAATATCCGGATATCCAGTATCACTTCCTGCCGATCGCCGTGCGCTATGACGGCAAGGCCGCCGCCGAGGGGCATGGCTTTCAGGTCCACACCGGGCCGATGCGGTCGAAATCGCGCGGTACGGTGCGGCTGCGGTCTTCGGACCCGCGCGAAAATCCGGAGATCCGTTTCAACTATATGTCGCATCCCGACGATTGGGAGGAGTTCCGCAAGGTGGTGCGGTTGACCCGCGAGATTTTCGCGCAAGCGCCGATGGCGCAGCATGTGAAGCACGAGATCCAGCCCGGCGCCGCGGTGCAATCCGACGCCGAGATCGACGCCTTCATCCGCGATCACGCCGAAAGCGCCTATCACCCCTGCGGCACCTCGCGCATGGGGCGGGCCGATGATCCGATGGCGGTGGTGGACCCCGACGCCCGGGTGATCGGCGTCGAGGGGCTGCGCGTTGCCGACAGCTCGATCTTCCCGCGGGTGACGAACGGCAACCTGAACGGGCCCTCGATCATGACCGGCGAGAAGGTGGCCGACCATATCCTTGGCCGCCGTCTGCCCGCCGAGAATGCGGCG
This sequence comes from Rhodobacter capsulatus, assembly GCF_005144475.1. Lineage (GTDB taxonomy): Bacteria > Pseudomonadota > Alphaproteobacteria > Rhodobacterales > Rhodobacteraceae > Rhodobacter > Rhodobacter capsulatus_C. The sequence goes on from NZ_SWJZ01000087.1 coordinate 13,115, forward strand.
CCCTGGATCAACCCGAACTGGCGCACGTCACAGCGGTAAGCATGACCGGCGCGCAGGCTTGCGTTCGCGTTACGTTCTGTTAACGTCCGCGCATGGTGAAGTGGGTTCTGATCGGGCTTGTGCTGGCGCTGCCGGCGCAGGCCGAAATCTTGCAGGGGCGGGCGCGGGTGGTCGATGGCGATACGCTGGCGATCGGCGCGCAGAAGGTGCGTTTGTTCGGGATCGACGCGCCGGAACATGATCAGCTGTGCAAGGATGCGCAGGGGCGAGACTGGCCCTGCGGGCAGGCGGCGCGGGATCGGCTTGGCGCGCTGGCCGCTGGCACGGTGCGTTGCGCGGGCGGGGATCGTGATCGCTACGACCGGCTTCTGGCGGTCTGCAGCGCGGGCGGGCGCGATCTGAACGCGGTTCTGGTGGCCGAGGGCATGGCCGAGGCCTACCGCAAATATGCGCGCGACTATGTTCCCGAGGAGACGCAGGCGCGCGCGGCGCATCGCGGCATCTGGGCCGGGCCGCATCTGGCCCCCGAGGCGGTGCGGCATGGCCCGGCGCAGACCCCGCCCGGGGCCTGCCGGATCAAGGGCAACATCTCGAAGAAGGGGCAGATCTTCCATCTGCCCGGCGCGCGCGATTACGACCGCACGAAGATCGACGAGACAAAGGGCGAGCGCTGGTTCTGCACCGAGGCCGAGGCGCTGGCGGCGGGCTGGCGGCCGATGGGCCGCTGATCGCGCCCCCCCTCTCACGTCCTCGTCGGTGGACATCCGGCCCGCCCCGTCGCAGCATGGCGCAAACGGCAGGAGGCCCCATGGACGCCAAGCTTCGCATCCTTTCCGAACGGCTTTTGCGCAAGAACTTCGAGGAGTTGAACGAACGCGACCGGCGCGTGCTGCGCCATGTCGCCGAACATGGCACGGTGGCGCGCGATCTGAGCCAGCCCGAGGCCGATCTGGGCGCGCGTGTCGCCGACCGGGTCGCGGCCTTTGGCGGATCCTGGAGTTTCATCGGGATTTTCGCGCTGGTTCTGCTGGGCTGGGTGGCGCTCAATACCGTGATTCTGGTCACGGCTGTTGACCCCTATCCCTTTGTTTTCCTGAACCTGATCCTGTCGATGCTGGCGGCGGTGCAAGCCCCCGTGATCATGATGAGCCAGAACCGGCAGGCGGAAAAGGACCGGCTGGCGGCGGCGCATGATTACGAGGTGAACCTGAAGGCGGAAATCGAGATCATGCGGCTGCATGAAAAGCTGGATGACTTGCGGATGGTGGCGCTGGAGGGGCGGTTTGCGGCGCTGGACGCGCGGCTTGACGCGATTGCGGCGGCGGTGGGGGCCGAGAAGGGCGCGGACAGGGCGGCGACTTGACACGGGTCAAGGTGGCGCAAGCCGCGCGGGTCTAGGCTTGAGTCGTAGGAAATGAAGACCGAAAAGGAAAAGCCCCATGTCGAACACCCCGCATACCCTGTCCGAGGAATTCCCGTTCGAGATGGAAAAGCTGCATGCTTTGAAGGTCTCGAACGCCCATTTTGCCAAGCTTCTGGAAGATTACGACACGGTGAATGACAAGGTTCACCGGGCTGAAACCAATGTCGAACCGCTGGAACATTTCGCCGAAGTGGATCTGCGCAAGCAACGCGCGCATATCAAGGACGAAATCGCCCATATGCTGCACCATTCCTGACGACCTCCACAGACTGATCGACAAGCCTCGGATTTTCCGGGGCTTTTCGATGTTTGGAGCTCAGGCGATGTCGTAGGGCAGCAAGCCGCGGCGGTTCGGATCGACGCGCAGGCGGCGTTCGAGCGGCGGAACCGAGCGCTGGTGGCAGTCCTTGCGCTCGCAGATCCGGCAGGAAATCCCGATCGGCTGATAGGCGCGCGGATTGCCCAGTTCCATGTCGTCGGCATAGACCATGCCGCGGGCATGGCTGACCTCGCAGCCCAGACAGATCGCATAGCGCCGCACCGGGGCGGTGAAGCTGCCGCCGGTTTTCGACACGTCGCGCGCCAGACACAGATAGCGCACCCCATCCGGTGTCTCGGCCAGCTGGCGCAGGAATTTCGTCGGCGTTTCAAAAGCCTGATGCACGTTCCACAGCGGGCAGGCGCCGCCGAAACGGGCGAATTGCAGCCGCGTCGCGGAATGGCGCTTGGTGATCGTGCCGGCCTGATCGACGCGGACGAAGAAGAAGGGAATCCCCTTGGCGCCGGGGCGCTGCAGCGTCGAGAGCCGATGCGCCACCTGCTCGATGCTGGCGCCGAACGCATCGGCCAGCCGTTCCAGATCGTGACGGGTTTCCTGCGCCGCATCCAGAAAGGCGCGATAGGGCAGCAGCGCGGCGCCCGCGAAATAATTCGCCAGACCGATCTTTGCGATCGCCCGCGAGGTCTCGGATTGAAACCGCGCCAGATCGAGCGTTGCCTCGAGCAGCTCGTTTTGGGTGATCAGCGCGACCTGATGCAGCAGCTGGAACGCCTGCGTCGAGCGGCTGGCATGGGCGGAGATCAGGATGCGGTCGCCCTCGCGCGTGCGCAGCTCGGAAATGTTCGAAAACTGCACGTCGACGCCGCGGGCGCGCAGGGCGTCGGTGGCTCGCAGGATCGGGTCCAACCTCTTGCCATCCGGGCAGGAAAAGCGTTCGGCGGCGCGATCGACGGCGTCGATGTAATTGTCGCAATAGTGAAAGAAGTCGCGGACCTCTTCCCAAGGGGAAACGACCGTCTGCGCGCCCTCTCGGCCGAGGGCCTCGTCGAGCGAGGCCAGCCGTTCATGCGCCTGTCTGTAGGCGCGGTGCAGCTCCAGAAACGCCCGGGCAAGCGCAGGCGCATTCGACGCCGCCAGCCGCAGATCGGCCAAGGGCGGCGTGCCGCCATCGGCAAAGACCGGATCCGCCATCGCCTCGCGCATGTCGGACACCAGCCGTTCCGCATCGCCCGCCGAAAGCTCGGTCACATCAAGCCCGAACTCGCCCGCCAGCGCCAGCACCACCGCCGCCGAAACCGGGCGGTGGTTGTTCTCCATCTGGTTCAGATAGGGCAGCGACACGCCCAGCCGGTCGGCAAAGGCCTTTTGCGTCAATCCGAGCCGCGCCCGGGTCTCGCGCAGTTTCACACCGGCATAGAGTTTCTGCGTGGCCATGCTGCCCTCTGCTTTGCAAAATTCTCGTAGCCTTTGCAAAGGGCAGGTGCAAGGGGAGGTTGCATTGCTGGGACAAAGCGCCCTAGCTTGGCACAGGAAAGGGAGGGCGCATGCGGCTGTCGGCTCTGATCGTTTTGGCTTTGTGCGGCTGCGCCCCGGTGCCGCCCGAGATCCCCCCGCCCGAGATCACCCCGGCCGAGGCGGCGCGGATCGCGGCGCCCGATCCGGCGCTGGCGGTGCGGATCGCCCAGTTGATGCCGCGGCTGCGCGCCGAGGAACGGGCGCGCGATGCCCGGGCCTTGTCCGAGGGGCGGGGGCTGAGCCCGCGCGAACAGGACATCGCCCGCAGGGTCGGTGTCCGCCATCCGGAAAAGGTGCGGCTTCTGGCGCTGGCGCAGATCGCGCCGATGACCGACCCGGAGCTGGCGCGGCTGTTCCGGGTCGAGCGCGCCTGGGGGCTGACGACGGGCTACGGCATCACCGTGACGCAGGCGCCGGTGCCCGACTGGCTTTTGGCGCATGAGCTGGTGCATGTGGCGCAATACGAGCGGCTGGGCGCCGAGCCGATGTTGCGCCGCACGCTGACCGAGTCGCTGGTCTTGCCGGGCAATCTGATTCCGATCGAGCGCGAGGCGATTGCCCGCGGTGATGCCGTGGCGAAATCGCCCGCTTATGGCTATTGAGGCCGCCGCATCACCCAGAGGATCGCCGCGACCGAGAGCGCCGAGGAGGCGAACATCACCCACAACAGCCGCGCCACCTCGACCTCGGGGCCAAGCAGGGTCGCGGTGAGGCTGGCCAGCACCGCGCCGGTGCCGATCGTCATCGTCGCGCCAAGGCCCGAGGCGGTGCCCGCCAGATCGGCCCGCACCGACATCAGCCCGGCATTGGCCGAGGGCAGCGACAGGCCGTTGCCGATCCCGGTCACGCCGACGACGGTGAAAAAGGTGATCGGGCCGAGCACGCCCGCGGCCTTGGCGATCAGCGCCACGGCGATGGCGGCGGTGGCGAGTGTCGTGCCCCAAAGCACCATCCGGTCCATCCCCAGATGCAGCGAAAACCGCCCCGAAACCCAGTTGCCGATCAGATAGCCAAGCGAGGGCAGGGCGAAGAAATAGCCGACCTCGACCGGGCTCAGGCCAAAGGCCTGCTCGCCCACCAGCGCCGCGCCGCCGAGATAGGCGTAGAAAAGCCCGGCCGAGGCGGCGGCCGACAGCGCATAGCCCCAGAACTGGCCCGAGCGCAGCAGGATCGGATAGGCTCGCATCTGTGCGGAAAACCCAAGCCCGCCGCCCGAGACAGTCTCGCCCATGTCGGCCCAGACCAGCGCGAAAAGAGCCGCGCCCGAGGCGGCCAGCACGGCCAAGTTCGCCTGCCAGCCGAAAAGCCCGTCCAGAAGCCCGCCCACCGCCGGGCCGATCATCGGCACGAGCGACATCCCCATGGTGACATAACCGATCATCGAGGCGGCACCGGGGCCGGGCACCATGTCGCGCACGGCGGCGCGGGCCAGCACGAAGGCGGTGGCCACCACCGCCTGCACGAAGCGCGCGGCCAGGAAAGCCTCGGCATTCGGCGCAAACAGCGCCGCGACCGAGGCGAGGGTGAAGATCGCCACCACCCACAGCAGCACCGGGCGGCGGCCGTAGCGGTCGGAAATCGGTCCGACAACGAATTGCGCGACGGCCGAGGCCGCCAGATAGGCGGAAACCGCCAGCTGCATCAGCCCGTAATCGACGCCGAAATGCCGCGCCATGCCGGGCAGCGAGGGCAGGAAGATGTTGAGGCTGAGTGCCGCCACCCCGGTGGCGAGCACGAGGGTGACGATGTGCGGGGCCGTCTTGCGATCAAGGAATGCCATGGCCCCGCGCTAGGCTGCGCGCGTCATTTTGTCCATCGGGTAAAATGTATGCGTCACAAGATCGGGGCGGGGCGGGCGCTGCCCGAGGGCCTTTGGGCCCTCGGTCGTCTTGGGGCCGCCGTTCCGGGGGCCTCGGCGATGGCCTCGGTCAAATCTCTCAGCCCTTGTTCGAAAAGATCAGCGCCGCCCCGGCGATGATCAGGGCAAAACCGCCCAGGGTCCGCCAGGTCGGCGGCTCGCCCAGCCACCAGGTGTTGAAGCCGACGAAGACGGTGAGCGAGATCACCTCCTGCATCACTTTCAGTTGCGCGGCGGACATCGTGCCGTAGCCGATGCGGTTGGCGGGCACCATCAGGCAATATTCGAAAAACGCGATGCCCCAGGAAATCCCGATCGCCACCAGCATCGGCGCCGATTTGAAGCGCAGATGCCCGTACCAGGCGAAGGTCATGAAGACATTCGAGGCGGTCAGCAAAAGAAAGGTGACGAGGGGCGCGGGAAGGGTCATGATCGGCTCCGAAACGGCTGCGTCCTCCTAGCGCGCCGGGCCCGCCGACTCCAGCTTATTTGCAATATCGCAATTCGCACTTGGCGGCTTGAGAATTATTTGCAAATTTTCCCGAATCCGCTTGGTAACATTCTTTCGTTCCATTAGGTTGCGCGGAAATTCTCGGAGGGGACCCCATGAAAGACATCCTGAGCGAGCTGGAAAGCCGGCGTGCGGCGGCGCGGCTTGGCGGCGGCGAGCGGCGCATCGAGGCCCAGCACAAGAAGGGCAAGCTGACGGCGCGCGAACGCATCGAACTGCTTCTGGACGAGGGCTCGTTCGAGGAATTCGACATGTTCAAGGCGCATCGCTGCGTCGATTTCGGCATGGAAGCGGAGCATATCTCGGGCGATGGCGTCGTCACCGGCTGGGGCACGGTGAACGGCCGCATGGTCTATGTGTTCAGCCAGGATTTCACCGTCTTTGGCGGTTCGCTCTCCGAAACCCATGCCGAGAAGATCTGCAAGATCATGGACATGGCGATGCAGAACGGCGCCCCGGTGATCGGGATGAACGATTCGGGCGGCGCGCGGATCCAGGAGGGCGTCGCCTCGCTCGCCGGGTATGCCGAGGTGTTCCAGCGCAACATCATGGCCTCGGGCGTGGTGCCGCAGATTTCGCTGATCATGGGGCCCTGTGCCGGGGGCGCGGTCTATTCCCCCGCGATGACCGACTTCATCTTCATGGTGAAGGACAGCTCCTACATGTTCGTGACCGGCCCCGACGTGGTGAAGACGGTGACGAACGAGATCGTCACCGCCGAGGAACTGGGCGGCGCCTCGACCCACACGAAGAAATCCTCGGTCGCCGACGGCGCCTATGAAAACGACGTCGAGGCGATCGCGGAAACCCGCCGCCTGATCGACTTCCTGCCGCTCTCGAACCGCGAAAAGGCGCCGGTGCGGCCCTTCTTCGACTCGGTCGACCGGATCGAGGAAAGCCTCGATACGCTGATCCCGGCCAACCCCAACATGCCCTATGACATGAAGGAGTTGATCGCGAAAATCGCCGACGAGGGCGATTTCTTCGAGATTCAAAAGGATTACGCCGGCAACATCATCACCGGCTTCATCCGCATCGAGGGTCAGACCGTGGGCATCGTCGCGAACCAGCCGATGGTTCTGGCGGGCTGCCTTGACATCGACAGCTCGCGCAAGGCGGCGCGCTTCGTGCGGTTCTGCGACGCGTTCGAGATCCCGATCCTGACGCTGGTCGACGTGCCCGGCTTCCTGCCCGGCACCGGCCAGGAATATGGCGGCGTGATCAAGCACGGCGCGAAGCTGCTGTTTGCTTACGGCGAGGCCACCGTGCCGAAAGTCACCGTGATCACCCGCAAGGCCTATGGCGGCGCCTATGACGTGATGGCGTCGAAACACCTGCGCGGCGATTTCAACTATGCCTGGCCCACCGCCGAAATCGCGGTGATGGGCGCCAAGGGCGCGACCGAGATCCTGTATCGTTCCGAACTGGGCGACAAGGACAAGATCGCCGCCCGCACCAAGGACTATGAAGACCGCTTCGCCAACCCCTTCGTGGCGGCCGAACGCGGCTTCATCGACGAGGTGATCAAACCCTCGTCCACCCGTCGTCGGGTGGCCCGTGCTTTTGCGAGCCTGCGCTCGAAGAAGCTGGCCAACCCGTGGAAGAAACACGACAACATTCCGCTCTGAGGGGCGCGGAATGCTTCGTGGGGCCGGGCAGGCGCGCACAGCCTTGCGGGGGGCGATCGCGGTCGTCCTCGCTGTGACGGCGCTTGCCCGGCCCATCCTTGCCCAGGAAGACGCGGCGGTCGAGGCGGATCTGATCCCGCCGATGCCCGCGCAGACCGGGGCGGAGACGGCGTTCGGGCCGGTGCAGGAAACCGGGCCCTTGCCCGTGCCCTCGGGCCCGCCGATCGCGGTGCCCTCGGGCCTTGCGCCGCAGTGGCTCGAAACCCGGATGGACGCCGCCGGTCCGCAGGGGCTGACGCTGCGCTTTCGGTTTGTCGCGCCGGAGGTGGCCGGGGCGGGCTATGGCCCGGACAAGGCCTCGGCCGACCTGCAGGCGCTGTGCGACGGCTTCGCGCTGGCGCATCTGCCCAAGGACGGGCCGCAGCCTGCCGGGCTGGTGCTGGATCTGGCGGACCGCGTGGTGCCCTTCGGGGCATCGGACGACACAGCCGTGCAATTCTTCGAGGCCTATTCCATCGCCGATGGGGCCTGTCACTGGGAGCTTTTCTGATGGCGACGCCGCGCAAGGACACTAAGGGTTGGGGGGAAGCTACGGCTTGCCCGAAACTTTTGTGTTCACGCGCTTTTCGCTTCATCCCCCTTGACGGCCGGGGTAAGTTTACGCGCGACCGGAATCAGCCGGTCCGAACAATGACAGACAAGGACCCGACGGGCGGGGCATTCCGCCCGCACCAAGGTCCTGACAGGAGATACCCATGTCGAACAAAGTCCTCTTCGCCCTCGTCGCGATCGCTTTCGTGGCCGCTTGCGCGCCCAAAACCGAGCCGGTGGCTCCGGTCACCGTCGAACCGGTGCAAACCGGCAAATACAAGTAATCGGTTTCGGGGGCAGGGCAAGCCCCATGCCCCCGGCCTGCCCGTTCCGCGCTTGCGCGGGACGGGTCTGATGTGCGACCCCGCGCTGGAAAGGGGCACATCATGCTGAAACACCGTGGCTTCCCGGGGCGTCTTCCCGGGTCCGATTTCCAGTTCACCATCCGTCGCGCCAATGCCAAGAAGGGCGCCACCAAGATCGTCCGCCGCGAGCGTTACAAGGATCGGGCCGCGCCCGACCGTCGCGCCGATGCGGGCTTCATGGCGGCCCTGTGGAACCATTTTGGCGAAGAGCCCTTCGAGCGGGGCAATCTGGATGCCGGGCGCCTGTCCTGGCTGATCGGCCGCGAGGTCGTCTGGGCCAGCGAACCCGCCGATCCCTGCAGCTACGAGCAGCTTCTGCGCATCGACCGCAAGCGCGCCGAGGCGAGCTTCCCCGAGGTTTTCGCCGATCCCGACGCTTTCGACTGGGACGCGGACGAGGACGAGGCGGAGGACGACTGGGAATGACCCGGGTCCGGACGGCATATCGGCAGAAAATCGCCGATTTCGGCGGGGCTTTCGTGCCCGCCTCTGGCAATGCGGCATCGGCGCCCCATATCGGGATGCAGATGGCGTGTTTCGAAGCCGCGCCGTCCAACCTCCATGTTAGTGTCTTGGGGTCGCGGCCCGGCGTTTTTGTCGGGCCGCACCTTTGCGCCCCGGCCCTTGCCGGTGTCGGGGGACATTGGCAAAGCCTTGCCGATGCCGTCCGCCTTTGTCCTTCCGATCGGAACTATCCGTTGTGCTGGCGCGTTTCTGCGCTAGATTCAGGGGCAATCATAACCCCTGTCGGAGGCAGACACTCATGCGCAGCACTTCCCTTCTTCTCGCTCTCGTGGCGGCTTCGGCGCTGGCCGGCTGCATGGAAACCCAGGGCCAGCGCGCCCTTGCTGGCGGCGCGGCCGGGGCGATCATCGCCGATGCGGCCGACCAGAACATGGTCGCCGGGGCGGCGCTTGGCGCGCTGGCCGGTGGGGCGACCTGCAACGTCGGCGTCGGCGGTCCTTGCTACTGAGCTGACCCACATTTCCCCGCCTGCGCGGGGTGCAAACTCATGCCGCCATCGAGGGTTCCCCCCTCGGTGGCGTTTCGTTTCGCCCGCCATGACGGCACATGACATCACGAAAGGGGGCGCGGGCCAATCCGCGCCCGGAGGAAGGGACTGACCATGTTCAAGAAAATCCTGATCGCCAACCGCGGCGAGATCGCCTGCCGCGTCATCAAATCGGCGCGCAAGATGGGCATCAAGACGGTGGCCGTCTATTCCGACGCCGATGCGCAGGCGCTGCACGTCAAGATGGCGGACGAGGCCGTCCACATCGGCCCGCCGCCCGCGAACCAGTCCTATATCGTGATCGACAAGATCATGGAGGCGATCCGCAAGACCGGCGCCGAGGCCGTGCACCCGGGCTATGGCTTCCTGTCGGAACGGCGCGACTTCGCTGCCGCGCTGGAGGCCGAAGGCGTGATCTTTGTCGGACCGCCGTCGCCCGCGATCGAGGCGATGGGCGACAAGATCACCTCGAAGAAACTGGCGCAGGAAGCGGGGGTTTCGACCGTTCCGGGCTACATGGGCCTGATCGCCGATGCCGACGAGGCGGTGAAGATCTCGGATCAGATCGGCTATCCGGTGATGATCAAGGCCTCGGCGGGCGGCGGCGGCAAGGGCATGCGGATCGCCTGGAACGCCGAGGAAGCGCGCGAGGGCTTCCAGTCCTCGAAGAACGAAGCCGCGGCAAGCTTTGGCGATGACCGCATCTTCATCGAGAAATTCGTGACGCAGCCGCGCCACATCGAAATTCAGGTGCTGGCCGACCAGCACGGCAATTGCGTCTATCTGAACGAGCGCGAATGCTCGATCCAGCGCCGCAACCAGAAGGTCATCGAAGAGGCGCCCTCGCCGTTCCTTGATCCCGCGACCCGCAAGGCGATGGGCGAACAGGCCTGCGCACTGGCGAAAGCGGTGGGCTACACCTCGGCCGGGACCGTGGAATTCATCGTCGACGGCAACCGCAACTTCTACTTCCTCGAGATGAACACCCGTCTGCAGGTGGAACATCCGGTGACCGAACTGATCACCGGCATCGACCTGGTGGAAATGATGATCCGTGTCGCCGCCGGGGAACCGCTGCCCTTCAAGCAGGAAGATATCGGCATCAACGGCTGGGCGATGGAAAGCCGCCTTTACGCCGAGGATCCCTATCGCAACTTCCTGCCCTCGATCGGGCGGCTGACGAAATACCAGCCGCCGGTCGAAGGCCCGACGGCCTCGGGCGGGATCGTGCGCAACGACACCGGCGTCTTCGAAGGCGGCGAGATCTCGATGTATTACGACCCGATGATCGCGAAACTTTGCACCTGGGGCCCGACCCGCGAAGCCGCGATCGAGGAAATGCGTCTGGCGCTGGATACGTTCGAGGTCGAGGGCATCGGCCACAACCTGCCGTTCTGCGCCGCGGTGATGGATCACGACCGCTTCGTCGAGGGCTCGATCACCACGGCCTTCATCGCCGAGGAATATCCCGAGGGCTTCCAGGGCGTCCGGCTGGGCGATGTCATGCTCAAGCGCGTCGCCGCCGCCACCGCCGCGATGAACCGCGTCGCGGAAATCCGCCGCACCAAGATCTCGGGCACGCTGGGCAACCACGAGCGCCGGGTCGGCGATGACTGGGTGGTCAGCCTGCAGGGCGAAAGCTTCGCGCTGAAGATCGCCGCCGACAAGGCGGGTTCGACCGTGACCTTTGCCGATGGCACCGGCCTGCGCGTCGAAAGCGACTGGACGCCGGGCAAGTCGCTGGCGAAACTGACGGTGGGCGGCGAGCCCCTGGTGCTGAAGGTCGGCAAGATCCCGATGGGCTTCCGCATCCGGGTGCGCGGCGCCGATCTGAAGGTGCATGTCCGCACCCCGCGCCAGCATGATCTGGCGGCGCTGATGCCGGAAAAACTGCCGCCGGACACCTCGAAATTCCTGCTCTGCCCGATGCCCGGCCTGATCGTGAAGATCTCGGTCGAGGAGGGGCAGGAAGTGCAGGAAGGTCAGGCGCTGGCCACGGTCGAGGCGATGAAGATGGAAAACATCCTCAAGGCCGAGCGCAAGGGCGTGGTGAAGAAGATCAACTGCGCGGCCGGTGCCTCGCTGAAGGTCGATGACATCATCATGGAATTCGAATGAGGCCGGGGCTTTCCCCGTCTGAGAACTGAACGGACCGGCCGGGAGGGGGGCGCCCCCCCGGCCTTCGCCCCCCGAAACGAGGCTCGCACATGACCGACAAAATCGATGGCTGGCGCAAGCTGGCCGAAAAGGAACTCAAGGGCCGCGCGCCCGACAGCCTGACCTGGAACACGCTCGAAGGCATCGCGGTCAAGCCGCTTTACACCGAGGCGGACACCGCGGATCTGCCGCATATGGGCACGCTGCCGGGCATCGCCCCCTTCACCCGCGGCGTGCGGGCGACGATGTATGCGGGCCGTCCCTGGACGATCCGGCAATATGCGGGCTTCTCGACGGCGGAAGAGAGCAACGCCTTTTACCGCAAGGCGCTGGCGGCGGGGCAGCAGGGCGTCTCGGTCGCCTTCGACCTGGCCACCCACCGCGGCTATGATTCGGATCACCCGCGCGTCGTCGGCGATGTCGGCAAGGCGGGCGTGGCGATCGATTCGGTCGAGGACATGAAGATCCTGTTCGACGGCATCCCGCTCGAAAAGGTCTCGGTCTCGATGACGATGAACGGCGCGGTGATCCCGATCCTGGCGAACTTCATCGTGACCGGCGAGGAACAGGGCGTGGATCGCAGCCTGCTGTCGGGCACGATCCAGAACGACATCCTCAAGGAGTTCATGGTCCGCAACACCTATATCTATCCGCCCGAACCCTCGATGCGGCTGATTGCGGACATCATCGAATACACCTCGAAAGAGATGCCGAAGTTCAACTCGATCTCGATTTCCGGCTATCACATGCAGGAAGCGGGCGCGAACCTGGTGCAAGAGCTGGCCTATACGCTGGCCGACGGGCGCGAATATGTGCGCGCGGCGCTGGCACGCGGCATGAACGTCGATGATTTTGCCGGGCGGCTGTCGTTCTTCTTCGCCATCGGCATGAACTTCTTCATGGAAGCAGCGAAGCTGCGGGCGGCGCGGCTGCTGTGGCACCGGATCATGTCGGAATTCGAGCCGAAGAAACCGGGCTCGCTGATGCTGCGGACGCACTGCCAGACCTCGGGCGTGTCGTTGCAGGAACAAGACCCCTACAACAACGTCATCCGCACCGCTTACGAGGCGATGTCGGCGGCGCTGGGCGGCACGCAGTCGCTGCACACCAACGCGCTGGACGAGGCGATCGCGCTGCCGACCGAGTTTTCGGCCCGGATCGCGCGGAACACCCAGATCATCCTGCAGGAGGAAACCGGCGTCACCAAGGTCGTCGATCCGCTGGCGGGCAGCTATTATGTCGAGGCGCTGACGGCGGAGCTGGCCGACAAGGCCTGGGCGCTGATCGAGGAAGTCGAGGCGATGGGCGGCATGACCAAGGCCGTGGCCACCGGCATGCCGAAGCTGCGCATCGAGGAATCGGCGGCCAAGCGGCAGGCGGCGATCGACCGCGGCGAGGATGTGATCGTTGGCGTCAACAAATATCGTCTGGCCAAGGAAGACCCGATCGACATTCTGGACATCGACAACGTGGCGGTGCGCGAAAGCCAGATCGCGCGGCTGACGCAGATGCGCGCGACCCGCGACGAAGCCAAATGTCAGGCCGCTCTGGCCGAAGTCACCCGGCGCGCGAAAGAGGGGGGCAACCTTCTGGACGCCGCCGTCGATGCGGCCCGGGCCCGGGCCTCGGTGGGGGAAATCTCGATGGCGATGGAAGAAATCTTTGGCCGTCACCGCGCCGAGGTGAAGACGCTGGCGGGGGTCTATGGCGCGGCCTACGAGGGCGATGCGGGTTTTGCGCAGATCCAGGCCGATGTGAACGCCTTTGCCGAGGCCGAGGGGCGGCGTCCGCGGATGCTGGTCGTGAAGATGGGGCAGGACGGTCACGACCGCGGCGCCAAGGTGATCGCGACGGCTTTCGCCGATATCGGCTTTGACGTCGATGTGGGCACGCTGTTCCAGACCCCCGAGGAAGCGGCGCAGGATGCGGTCGACAACGACGTGCACGTGGTCGGCATTTCCTCGCTGGCCGCCGGTCACAAGACGCTGGCGCCGAAGCTGATCGAGGCGCTGAAGGAAAAGGGCGCCGAGGATATCCTGGTGATCTGCGGCGGGGTGATCCCGCAGCAGGACTATGATTTCCTGAAGGCGGCCGGGGTGAAGGCGATCTTCGGGCCGGGCACCAACATTCCGGCGGCGGCGCGCGAGATCCTGGATCTGATCCGCGCGGCGCGGGGCTGACACGGGGCAGGGGGGGCGCTGCCCCCCGCCTTCGGCCCCCCCGGGATATTTCTGGCAAGATGAATGAAAAGGCGCTCCGCGAGGGGCGCCTTTGACCTTTGCGGGGGCTTACTCGGCCGCGTCCATCGGCGCGGCATTGAGCAGCGCGAAGCCCTGCGGCCCGAGCCGGTCGTACAGCGAGATCTGCGTTTCGAGGAAATCGACGTGGCCTTCCTCGTCGGTGATCAGGCTTTCGAAAATGTTCTTCGAGACGATGTCGCCCACCTCGGCGCAGTAATCGCGCGCTTCGCGATACAGTTTCAGCGCGTCATGTTCCCCCGCCAGATCGCATTCGAGCGTCTCGCGCGGGCCCTCGCCGATGCGCAGCGGGTCGAGCTTCTGCAGGTTCGGATGGCCCTCAAGGAACAGGATCCGGGCGATGATCTTGTCGGCATGGCCCATTTCCTCGATCGATTCCTCGCGGCTTTTCTTTGCCATCTTCGCGAGGCCCCAGTCTTCCTGCAGCCGGAAATGCACCCAGTATTGCGAAATCGCGGTCAGTTCCGACCGCAGTGCCGCGTTGAGAAATTCGATGACTTTTGCGTCGCCTTTCATGGCTGCGTCCTTTCCCTGTTGTTACATGCGCAGGTTGCGCAGCTCCGCCGGAACCTGCGCAACTTCTGCGGGCACTGCCAGATTGGCATTTTCCTGCATCGTGGCAAGGAAAAGCGGCATGCAGCCGCCACAATCCGCACGTTTGCCAAGCGCGCGGTAAATCTTGCCCGGGGTGATCAGCGCGAAGCGGTCCGAGGCGCGCATCCAGTCGATGGCGGCATGAATGTCGCGATGGGTGATGTGCTGGCAGTGACAGACGATCATGGGGCCTCCGTTGCAAAAATACCTAGCGAAACAGTCGGAAAAGTCAATCCGAGTCTTTTGCTTGGGTACCGGCTTGGCCTGCGGGTTGCGGCAAGGCGCAGCGGTTTCCTTGCGCCGAAACTTGCGGTAGGAAGCGGCAACGGAAAGACCAAAGAGAAAGGCTCGCCATGTCCGTTTCCATGCTTTCCACTTTCGTCAAGCCGATGCACCCGGAGGGGCGCAAGTTCGTCGCCATCGCGGCGGCGATCACGGTGATGCTGTTTCTGCTGTGGGAGCCGCTGGGCTGGATCGGCACCGGCCTGACGATCTGGGTCTATTATTTCTTCCGCGATCCGCCGCGGGTGACGCCGGTGCGCGAGGGGCTGATGATCTCGCCCGCCGATGGGGTGGTGTCGCTGTTGCAACCCGCGGTGCCGCCGGCGGAACTCGGTCTGGGCGAGGCGCCGATGACCCGGGTTTCGGTCTTCATGTCGGTCTTCAACTGCCATGTGAACCGGCTGCCGCTGGCGGGGCGGGTCACCAAGGTCGCCTATCACAAGGGGCTGTTTCTGAACGCCTCGCTTGACAAGGCGTCCTTGGACAACGAGCGCAACGGGCTGGCGGTCGAGACCGCGGCGGGGCAGCGCTACGGCGTGGTGCAGATCGCGGGTCTGGTGGCGCGGCGCATCCTGTGCTTCGTCAAGGAGGGCGATCAGCTTGCCACCGGCGATCGCTTCGGGCTGATCCGCTTCGGCTCGCGTCTGGACATTTACCTGCCCGAGGGCGTGCAGCCCCTGGTCTGCATCGGTCAGACGATGATCGCCGGGGAGACGGTGATCGCCGACCTGTCCGGGACCGAGGCGGCCCGCACCGGCGAGGTGCGCTGAGATGAGCCTTGAGCCGCAGGACCGCGAAAAGCTGCCGTTCCTTTTCCTTCTGCCCAACCTTGTCACGCTGGCGGGGATGTGTCTGGGCCTGACCGCGATCCGCTTCGCGATGGTGGGCAAGTTCGAGATGGCGGTGACGCTGCTTCTGATCTCGGCAGCGATCGACGGGCTGGACGGTCTGATCGCGCGGCGGCTGAAGGCGACGTCGGAATTCGGCGCGGAACTCGACAGCCTGTCGGATTTCCTCTGCTTTGGCGTCGCGCCCGGGGTGCTCGTCTATCGTTTCGCGATGGGCGAGGGGAATGCGCTGGGCTGGATCTTCGTGCTGATCTACGCCGCCTCGGCCTGTCTGCGGCTGGCCCGGTTCAACGTCACCCGGAGCGAGGATGGCGCGGGCAAGACCCATTTCACCGGCGTTCCGGCGCCTGCGGGGGCGATTTTGGCGCTCTTGCCGATGTTCCTGGCCTTCGAGGGCTGGCTGGCCGGTCCGGTGCTGCCGGTCTTTTCGGCGGTCTGGCTGGGGGTGGTCGGCATGCTGATGATCTCGCGGCTGCACACCTTCTCGCCGAAGTCGCTGAAGCTGCGCGGGATCGGCGTGGTGGGGATGCTTTTGGGCACGGTGATGGTGATGGGGCTGATCGTGACGAAGCTCTGGCTGTTCCTGATCGTCGTCGATCTGCTGTATGTGGCGGTGCTGCTGCCCGAGATCTGGCGGGTCCGGGGACGCATCCTGCGCTGAGACGGGGGGAAGAGCTGCGAAAGGCCGGGGATCTTCCCCGGCCTTTTCGATTCCGGTCGCGGGGCAGGGCAGGGGGGGCGCCGAGTCAGGGAAAGGCGAGGCGGAAGGGCGCGAGTCAGGGGGGGAGGCGAGTCGGGGCGAGCCCCCCGATTCCCGGTTTTCGGCGGGGCGATTCTAGATCGGCGCCGAAAAATCGCCAGAGAGGCCGCGCAAGGCGGTCGCGTGCCTTCGCATTTCGCCCAAGTTTTCCTCGGAAATTCCGAGCGTAACGAAGAAAAGTGACGGATTTGCGAAAATGCCTCTTGCGGCCCCCCGTCGAGATGCGTAGAAACCTCCTCACCGAAGCGACGGTGGTTGCAGCGGGACGCAAGACGGTGACTGACGAAAGCGAAAGCTGACGAAACGAAACGGATCGCGGGATACACTGAGGTGTGACGGCCTGAAGCGCCAACTGAAAATGGCGGTTCTGGTTTGTTTTTGCCTCTTGCTCTTTGACATTGATGATATCTGAAGAGATATGTGGGCGGTTTGGTCGTGCAAGCGACTGCGGACCGAACACGTATCGCACT
>NZ_SWJZ01000008.1 GCF_005144475.1 Rhodobacter capsulatus
ACCACCGTCGCTTCGGTGAGGGGTCTTCTACGGATACTCGCATACCTCCGCAACCCCCTTTTTCAAAAATATACAAACTTTCTGCCGCCAGCACGCAAAACACCAGGAAATGCTCGGCCGGGACGCTGGCAGATCGCGCCGGAAACTCCGGGTCCGCCCCGCACCTTCCGCTTGTCGCGGCGCAAATCCCCCAACCGAGGGCCGAATCCCGCGTGGAGGCCCGAATCCCGCACAAGGGACGGCACGGTGACGGGCGTGTTGCGCAGGATTGGCACGCGCGCGGGAATCTCTATGCTTGAAATCGGAGGCAGGGTCAGTCGGACCCGCCCCAAGGGAGATAGAAGATGATGAGACGCGGTTTGCGCGGCCTGATGGTGGCTGCCCTGTGCATGGTGCCTGCGGCCGGGATGGCGCAGGATCTGGTGACGGTCGGAACGGTGGGCGTCTGGGATGTGCTGGTCGATCCGACCATCGGCAACGGCTGCCTGATCAATGCCGAATTCGAGGATGGCTCGGATGTGCGGATCGGCTTCGACCCGGAAAAGGGCAATGGCTATCTGATGGCGATGAACGCCGACTGGGGCGATATCGAGGATGACAAGATCTATCCGATCTCCTTCGATGTCGATGGTCAGGTCTATCAGGGCGAAGGCAAGGGCCTGCATCTGGACGGGCTGCCCGGGCTCGACATCGGGTTCGACAGCGCCGACTTCCTGATGGACATCGCACAAAGACAGACGCTGAGCCTGTCGAACGCGGAAGGCGAGGTGATGTCGATCGACCTGACCGACAGCTATGCCGCGCTGGAAGCCGCCGTCGCCTGTCAGCAGAATCAGTGACCGACCCGGGGCAGCGCCTGCGCTGCCCCAAGCGCATTCGGCAGGGCGGCGCGCTGGCGCCGCCCCAAGCCGCACTGGACAGGCCGCCCGCCCTCGCCTATCTCAGGACGATCATGGCGCAGAAATCCGACCCCAATTCCAAGCTTATCGCCGAGAACCGGCAGGCCCGGTTCCATTATGCCATCGAGAGCGATCTCGAGGCCGGGATCATGCTGCTCGGCTCCGAGGTGAAATCGCTGCGCACCGGCCAGTCGAACATCGCCGAGAGCTATGCCAGCATCGAGAATGGCGAGCTGTGGCTGATCAACTCCTATATCGCCGCCTATCAGCAGGCGAGCGTCTTCGGCCATGAGGAGCGGCGGCACCGCAAGCTTCTGGTCTCGAAGAAGGAGCTGGCGCGGCTTTGGACCGCGGTCGGCCGCGAGGGGATGACCCTGGTGCCGCTGGCGCTTTATTTCAATGATCGCGGCAAGGTGAAGTTGAAGCTGGGCGTCGCCAAGGGCAAGAAACTGGCCGACAAACGCGAAACCGAGGCCAAGCGCGACTGGAACCGGCAAAAACAGCGCCTTTTGAAGCAGAACGCATAAGCCCTCTGCCCTTGCCCCGCTGCGCGCCTGAGTCTAAGCACGAAGCGATGACGGGAGGGTGCGCAATGGCTTTGGACGATCCGAAAACACTGGTTTCCACCGACTGGCTCGAGGCGCATCTGCGCGACCCCGATTTGCGGGTGCTCGATGCCTCGTGGTTCCTGCCTTCGATGGAGCGCGATGCGAAGGCGGGCTATGCGAGCGCCCATATTCCGGGGGCGCGGTTCTTCGATATCGACGAGATTTCCGACACAAGGTCCGAGCTGCCGCACATGGCGCCGCCGGTCGAGAAATTCATGAGCAGGATGCGGGCGATGGGCGTGGGCGACGGCCATCAGGTGGTGGTCTATGACCAGCTGGGCATCTTTTCCGCGCCGCGGGTCTGGTGGCTGTTCCGGCTGATGGGCAAGACCGATGTCGCCGTGCTGGATGGCGGTCTGCCGAAATGGCTGGCCGAGGGCCGCGAGACCGAGGACATGGCGCCGATCCCGCGCGACCGGCACATGACGGTGCAGCGGCAGGCCGCGCTGATCAAGGACGTGACGCAGGTGGCGCATGCCTCGAAGCTCGGGGATCACGAGATCATCGACGCCCGGCCGCGCGGCCGCTTCCTTGGCACCGATCCCGAGCCGCGGCCCGGCCTGCGCTCGGGTCACATTCCCGGCTCGAAGAACGTGCCGTGGAACAGCGTGCTGACCGACGCGAACACGATGAAATCGCCCGAAGACCTGCGCGCGGTCTTCACGGCGGCGGGCGTGGACCTTGCGAAACCCGCCATTGCCACCTGCGGCTCGGGCGTTTCCGCCGCCGTGCTGGTGCTGGCGCTGGAACGCATCGGCCACCGCAATCACGCCCTTTATGACGGCTCCTGGGCCGAATGGGGCATGTTCAACGACCTGCGCGTCGCAACCGGAGAAGCATGATGTTCAATTCCCTCAAAGCTCAGGCGCCTGACAAGATCTTGGCGCTGATGGGCCAGTTCCGCACCGATCCGCGGACGGACAAGATCGATCTGGGCGTCGGTGTCTACAAGGACGCCGAAGGCCGGACCCCGGTGATGCGGGCGATCAAATCGGCCGAAAAGCAGCTTTGGGAAACGGAAACCAGCAAGACCTACACCGCGCTGGCGGGCGAGCCTGCCTTCCACGCCGCGATGGCGGAAATGGTGCTGGGCGCGGAGTATCCGGCCGATCGTCTGTCCTGCCTTGCGACCGTGGGCGGCACCGGCGCCTGCCGCCAGGCCTTCGAACTCGCCCGCCTGGCCAATCCGGGCTGCACCGTCTGGGTGTCGGACCCGACCTGGCCGAACCACCTGTCGATCCTCGCCTTCATGAAGCAGGACACCAAACTCTATCGCTATTTCGACAGCGCCGCCCGGGCGGTGGCTTTCGAGGCGATGATGGAAGATCTGCAGGCGATCAAGGCGGGCGATGTCGTGTTGCTGCACGGCTGCTGCCACAACCCGACCGGCGCCAACCTGACGCTGGAACAATGGGCCGCCGTCGCTGACCTGCTGGAAGCCAAGGGCGCCGTGCCGATGATCGACCTGGCCTATCAGGGCTTCGGCGATGGTCTTGAGGAAGACGCCGCGGGCACCCGGCTGATCGCCTCGCGTCTGCCCGAGGTGATGATTGCCGCCTCCTGCTCGAAGAACTTCGGCATCTACCGCGAACGCACCGGCTGCCTGCTGGTGCTGTCGGATGCGGCCTCGAAAGAAGTCACGCAGGGCACCCTCGCCTATCTGAACCGTCAGAATTACTCGTTCTCGCCCGATCACGGCGCGCGGCTGGTGACGATGGTGCTGACCGACCCGACCCTGCGGGCGGAATGGATGACGGAACTGGAAGAGGTCCGCAAAGGCATGCTGGGCCTGCGCGAGCAGCTGGCGGCGGAACTGCGGCAGCTGTCGAACTCGGACCGGTTCGATTTCGTCGCCCGTCACCGCGGCATGTTCTCGCGTCTGGGCGCAAGCGCCGAGCAAGTCGAAAAGATGCGCCTCGACAATGCGATCTACATGGTCGGCGATTCGCGGCTGAACATCGCCGGGCTGAACGCGAAGACCGTGCCGATCCTCGCCCGCGCGATCATCGCCGCCGGGGTGTGATTTCGCACGCATGCTGTGCAAGGGCGGCCCCCCGGGGTCGCCCTTTTGCATGTTCTGTCACTTGATATCATAAGCACGCTTATAATATATCTGCTCATCTCCACAGGAGGGATGATGAGCGAGTGTGAAATTCCCCACGAAAGCCTTGGCTTTCTGATGCAGGACGCGGCGCGGCTGTTGCGCAAGCGCTTCGAGATGCGGGCCTCCGAGCTGGGCCTGACCTCGGCGCAATGGCGTCTGCTGGTGAACCTGTTCAAACGCGGGCCGCTGCCGCAGGCGCGGCTGGCGGAACTGCTGGAAATCGAGCCGATTTCGCTCTCGCGTCTGGTCGACCGGATGGCCGAGGCGGGCTGGGTGGAACGCCGCCCCGACCCGAACGACCGGCGCATCCGCATCGTCCATGCCACCGACAAGACCCGTTCGACGATCAGCGCCGCGCGCCACATCGCCGACAGCATCTACGCCGAGGCGCTGGCGGGCCTGCCCCCCGGCGCCACCGAGACGATGACGGCGATGCTGCGCCAGATCATCTGCAACCTTTCGCAACCGACCGAGACCGATCATGACCGCTGAGACGCAAGCCCCGAAGAAATCGCCGAAAAAACTGCTGATGGCCACGCTGCCGGTCGCGCTGGTGCTGGCGGGCGGCTGGGTCTGGCTGGATTCGGGCCGCTACGAATCGACCGAGAACGCCGCCGTGCAACAGGCGCGAATCTCCGTCGCCTCGGACATCTCGGGCCGGGTGACCGAGGTTTTCGTGCGCGACAACGACCGGGTGACGGCGGGGCAACAGCTGTTCCGCGTCGATCCCGAGCCCTACCGGATCGCCCTGTCGCAGGCCGATGCGGCGCTGGCCCAGGCGCGGCTGCAGGTCGCCCAGCTGCGCGCGGCCTATAATCTGGCGCAGGCGCAGGAACAGGTGGCGCAGGACACCGCCGATTACCTGGCGTCCGAGCTGAAGCGGCAGGAGGCGATCACCGGCCGCGGCGCGGGCACGGAATCGGCGCTGGATGCGGCCCGGCATGATGCCAGCTCGGCGCTGGAAAGCCTGGCGGCGGCAAAGCAGGGCGTGGCCGCCGCACTGGCCGCGCTGGGCGGCGATCCGCAGGTGGCGACCGATGCCCATCCGATGGTGATGGCGGCGCTGACCGCGCGCGAAAAGGCCGCCTACAATCTGGGCCTGACCACGGTCACCGCCCCCGCCGATGGCGTGGTCTACAAGGCCGACAGCTTCAAGCCCGGCCAGTTCGTCGCCGCGGGCTCGGCGCTGTTTTCGCTGGTGGAAACCGGCGACACCTGGATCGAGGCGAATTTCAAGGAAACCCAGATCGGCAAGATGGCCCCGGGGCAAAGGGCCGAAATCGAGTTCGACACCTTCCCGGGCAAGGAGTTCGAGGCGGTGGTCGCGGCTGTCGGCGCGGGCACCGGGGCGGAATTCTCGCTGCTTCCGGCGCAGAACGCCACCGGCAACTGGGTCAAGGTCACCCAGCGCGTGCCGGTCATGCTGCGTCTGACCGAGACGACCGAGCTGCCCGCCCTGCGCACCGGGCTTTCGGCCGCCGTGACCGTCGACACCAAGGCGAAGACCAACCTGGACGCGCTGGTGATGCGCGTCGAGGGTCAGCCCGCGACGCGCGGAAACTGAGCCATGCAGGGCCCCGTTCCGGTCAAGCATCACGGGCTGATCACCGCCTCGCTGATGCTGGCCACGATCATGCAGGTGCTCGACACCACCATCGCCAATGTCGCCCTGCCCTCGATGCGGGCCGACCTTGGCGCGTCTTCGGACACGATCAACTGGGTGCTGACGTCTTACATCGTCGCCTCGGCGATCGTCACGCCGCTGTCGGGCTGGATGTCCGAACGCTTCGGCCGCAAAGAGGTCTTCATCGCCTCGGTGGCCGGGTTCGTGCTGACCTCGATGCTGTGCGGCATCGCCTGGAGCCTTGAATCCATGGTGTTCTTTCGCATGGCGCAGGGGGTCTTCGGCGCCGCCATCGTGCCCTTGTCGCAGACCTTCCTGCTCGACATCAACCCGCGCGAAAAGCACGGTCAGGCGATGGCGATCTGGGGCGCGGGGATCATGGTCGGGCCGATCATCGGGCCGACCTTGGGCGGCTACCTGACCGAGACGCTGAACTGGCGCTGGGTGTTTTTCATCAACCTGCCCTTGGGCATCATCGCGCTGGCGGGGCTGGCCGCCTATCTGCCGCAGATGCCGCGGCGGATCCGGCTCTTTGATTTCGTCGGCTTTGCCGCCTTGGGGCTGGGCGTCGGCGCGCTTCAACTGATGCTCGACCGCGGCGGCGAGGTGGACTGGTTCAACGCCGTCGAGATCTGGATCGAGCTGGCGATCTCGGTTTGCGGCTTCTGGGTCTTCGTGATCTGGATCATGGGAGTGGAACACCCGTTCCTTGACCCGAAGATGTTCGCCGACCGCAATTTCGCCACCGGGCTGGTGCTGATCTTCATCGTCGGCATCGTGCTTCTGGCCTCGCTGGCGCTGTTGCCGCCGATGCTCTCGGCGCTGTTCGGCTATCCCGTCATCACCACCGGCATGGTGATGGCGCCGCGCGGCGTCGGAACGATGATCATGATGATCGCGGCGGGCAAACTGCTGCGCGTCGTCGATGCGCGCAAGCTGGTGATCACCGGGCTTCTGTTCACCTCGTGGTCGCTTTACATCATGACCGGCTTTGGCCCGCAGATGAACGCGACGCCGATCATCGTCTCGGGCTTCGTGCAGGGGCTGGGGCTGGGGCTGGTCTTCGTGCCGCTCTCGACCGTGGCTTTCGCCACCATCGCGCCGCAGTTCCGCGGCGATGCGACGGCGCTGTTCAGTCTGGTGCGCAACATCGGCTCCTCGATCGGGATTTCCATCGTCACCCTGCTTTTGACCCGCAACACCCAGATCAGCCACACCGAGCTGGTCGCCAACATCTCGCTTTACGATCCGAATTTCAGCGGGATGATGAGCGGCGCCGGGGGGGCGATGATGCAGTCGATGACGGCGCAATATGGCGAGGGCGCGTTCTGGACCGTGGTGAACCAGATCGTCACCGCCCAGGCGGCGATGGTGGCCTATGTCGATGATTTCGAGGCGCTGATGTGGATCACGCTGGCGGCGCTGCCGCTGGCCTTCCTGCTGCGCCGCCCGGTCGCGGCGCCGCCCGGGGTCAGTGCGCCCCCCGCCGCGCATGCGGATTGAGATGTGAAAAGGCCCGGGGGAAGCCCCGGGCCTTTCGCGTCGATCCTTGCGGGATCACATGTTGTAGGCGCTTTCGCCATGCGAGGTCTGGTCAAGGCCCTGACGTTCGTCATCGGCGGTCGGACGCAGGCCGAAGACCATCGAGATCACCTTGAACAGCACAAGCGACACGCCACCCGACCACACCAGCGTGACCGTCACGGCTTTCAGCTGGGTGATGAACTGGGCCACCATGTCGTAGCTGCCCGGAACCGCCGGGAAGACGGTGTAATCGACCCAGCCCTGACCGCCCAGCGCCGGATCGGCGACGATGGCGGTGCCCAGCGCGCCGACGATCCCGCCGATGCCATGCACGCCGAAAACGTCGAGGCTGTCGTCATATTTCAGCTTCGATTTCACCACCGAGACGAAGAAGAAGCAGATCGGCGACACGACAAGACCCAGCATCAGCGAGCCCATCGGCGAGGCGAAGCCCGAAGCCGGGGTGACCGCGACAAGACCCGCGACGGCGCCGGTGACGGCCCCCAGCAGCGACGACCGGCCATGCAGGACCTGCTCGACAAGGCTCCAGGACAGCGCGGCGGCGGCGGTGGCAACGAAGGTGTTCAGGAAGGCCAGCGCGGCCAGGCCGTTCGATTCGAGGTTCGAGCCGGCGTTGAAGCCAAACCAGCCGATCCACAGCAGCGAGGCGCCGATCATCGTCATCGTCAGCGAATGCGGCGGCATCGGTTCCTTGTTGTAGCCGATGCGCTTGCCGATCACGAGGCAGCCCATGAGACCGGCGATGCCCGCATTGATGTGCACGACCGTGCCACCGGCGAAGTCAAGACCGCCCCAGCCCCAGATCAGGCCGTAATCGGTCGGCGCGTCGACGAGGAAGTCGGGGCCCGCCCAATACCAGACCATGTGGGCCATCGGGAAATAGACGATGGTCAACCAGACCACCATGAAGATCATCAGCGGCCAGAATTTGACCCGCTCGGCAAAGGCGCCGACGATCAGCGCCGGGGTGATGCAGGCGAAGGTCATCTGGAACACGACGAAGGCATATTCCGGGATGTAGACGTTGTTCGAGAAGGTCGCGGCATAGGTGCCGGTGTTGACGCCCGCCAGGAACATCTTCGACAGGCCGCCGACAAAGGCGTTGCCGCTCGTGAAGGCCAGCGAATAGCCGTAAAGCACCCAGATCACCGCGGCGATCGAGACGACCATGAACACCTGCATCAAGAGCGACAGCATGTTCTTGGTCCGCACGAGACCGCCATAGAACAGCGCCAGCGCCGGGATCGACATCAAGAGCACCAGCGCCGAGGAGATCAGCATCCAGGAGGTGTCGCCCTTGTTCACCATGCCCGCCATCGCGGCGGCATCGGGGGCCTTGATCGGGCCCGCGGCGACGGCTTCGGCGACCGGAGCGGCCGCCTCCTGCGCGAACGCAGGCAGGGCCGCCACGGCAAGCGCCGTCGCAAGACCCGCATATTTGGTAAGGTTGTTCATTGTCCCTGTTTCCCCTGTGGTTCTTACAGCGCGTCGTCGCCAGCTTCGCCGGTGCGGACCCGCACGGCCTGATTGACGTCAAGCACGAAGATCTTGCCGTCGCCGATCTTGTCGGTCTTCGCCGCTTTCAGGATCGTCTCGACCACCTCGTCGGCCAGATTGTCGGCGACGACGATTTCAAGCTTCACCTTCGGCACGAAATTGACCGCATATTCGGCGCCACGATAAATTTCCGTATGCCCCGACTGCGCGCCGAAGCCCTTGATTTCCGTCACCATCATCCCGCGCACGCCGATCGCGGTCAGCGCCTCGCGGACCTCCTCCAGCTTGAACGGTTTGATCGCTGCAATGATGAGTTTCACGTGATGTCCCTTCCTATTGTCAGCCGCTCCGATGCCCGGGGGCACCGTTATGAGCGTATCAAGGCGCGGGCAAAGCGCTTCGCACAAGAAAAGCTGCTTAAACCGGCGGCAGTCAAAAACCGAATCCGGCCCGAAAACGCACAAACTGTGCGCAGAGCCTTATATTTAAGCTTTCGAAAAACCGAATCGTGACGCGAGGCGTCTCCACATCCCGTTTCCGGCGGTGTAAGTTGCGCGGCAGAGCAGGCACCGGGGCGGAAATGGCAGGAACAGGCGGGCGGCAAAGGCCGCTGGTGGCGGACAGGCGCTACGCATCACGGCAGGCGACGCAGTCCGGGGCAAAATCCGCGCCGCCCGGCAAGACGAAGACGCCGCGCAAGCCCCGCAGCCCACGACCGCCACGGCGGGGCGGCGGCTTTTCCGGGCTGGTGCTGGGGCTGTTCAGCTTCCTTTTCGCGGTGATCTGGGGCGCGGTCTGGCGCACGGTGGCCGTGGTCGGCATCATCCTCGGCCTTGCGACGTTCTATTTCTACAGCCAGCTGCCCGATTACACCGCGCTGCTGGATGGCCGCAACCGCGGCTCGGTCACGCTGATCGACAATGCGGGCCAGGTCTTCGCCTGGCGCGGCGAGACCTTCGGCGGCCAGACCACCGCGGAAAATGTCTCGCCCTTCCTCAAGAACGCGATCATCGCCACCGAGGACAAGCGCTTCTACCGCCATTTCGGCGTCAGCCCGCGCGGCATCGCCTCGGCGATCGCGATCAACCTCTCCGAGGGCCGCGGCCCGCTGGAAGGCAACGGCGGCTCGACGATCACCCAGCAGGTGGCGAAGCTGCTGTGCCTTGGCACCGCCTATGATCCGAAACGCTGGAAGACCGAGGCGGACTACGAGACCGACTGCCGCTCTGGCGGGATCAAGCGCAAGATCAAGGAAATTCCCTATGCGCTGGCGATGGAGGTCAAATATTCGAAGGACGAGATCCTGACGATCTATTTCAACCGCGCCTATCTGGGCGCGGGGGCGCGCGGTTTCGAGGCCGCGGCGCAGCGGTATTTCGGGATTTCGGCGACGAATGTGAATCCGCAGCAGGCGGCGATGCTGGCCGGGCTGCTCAAGGCGCCCTCGACCTATGCGCCGACGACGAACCTGAAACGCTCGCAGGACCGGGCCGGGATGGTTCTGGCGCTGATGCATGATCAGGGCTATCTGACCGATGCGCAGTGGCAGGACGCCCGCGCCCATCCGGCGACACTCTCCGAGGCGGCGCAGGCCCGGGCGGGCGGCTATTTCGCCGATTGGGTGATGGACAGCATCCCCGATTACTTCGGCAAGAACGCCACCGCCGATGTGGTGATCCGCACGACGCTGGATCAGCGCATCCAGACCGCGGCGGAAGCGGCGCTGAAGTCGATCTTCGACACCAGGGTCAAGGACGGCTCCACCGCCGAGGCGGCGATCGTGGTGATGTCGGCCGATGGCGCGGTGCGGGCGATGGTCGGCGGGCGCAAGACCAAGGTCTCGGGGGCGTTCAACCGCGCGACCCAGGCGAAGCGGCAGACCGGCTCGACCTTCAAGCCCTTCGTCTATGCGGCGGCGCTGGATCTGGGCTGGACGCCGGATTCGATCGTCGAGGATGCGCCGCTGACGATCAACGTGCGCGGCTCGGGGCCGTGGTCGCCGAAGAACTACGACAAGGACTTTCTCGGGCCGATCCCGATCTGGCGGGCGCTGGCGAAATCGATCAACACCGCGACGGTGCGGGTCAGCCAGGCGGTCGGGCTGGATGCGGTGCGCAAGGTCGCCTCGGATTTCGGCTTCGCCTCGGATCTGGCCGAGGGGCCGGCGGTGGCGCTCGGCGTGTCGGAATCGACGCTGCTGGAAATGACCGGCGCCTATGCGGGCATCCTGAACGGCGGCTCCTCGGTGCGGCCCTACGGGCTGACCGACCTGCGGCTGAAGGGCGAGCAGGAGCCGCTGTTCGGCGCCGAGACCGGCATCGGCGAGCGGGTGATTTCCGAAAAGGCCGCGCGCGAATTGATGTGGATGATGCATCAGGGCGTCGAGCAGGGCACCGGGATGCGGGCGCGGCTGGACGGGCGGCAGGTGGCGGGCAAGACCGGCACCACCCAGGCCGCCCGCGATGCCTGGTTCATCGGCTTCACCGCCGATTACGTGGCGGGCGTCTGGATGGGCTATGACGACAACCGGCCGCTGACGGGCGTCACGGGGGGCGGTCTGCCCGCGCAGATCTGGCACGAGGTGATGGCCGGGGTCGAGGAAGGCCAGCCGGTGACGCCCCTGCCGATGGCCCTGCCCGAGGAGTGGCGCGGCCAGCCCGATCCGAACAATGTCTATCCCGGTCAGGCCTGGTCCTCGGGCGATCCGATCCCCGAGGGCGGCGTGCCGGTGGTGGATGGTCAGCTGGTGACCTCGGACCGGCCGGTGCCGCCCGCGCCGCAGCAACCGCCCGCGGCGCAGCCGCAGCGGCAGGGGCCGCAATCCTTTGGCGAGGCGATCGATTCGATGCTGCGCCAGCTTTATTGACAAAAAACGCGGCCACGGGGGGCCGCGTTTTTCTTTTCATTCTGCCGCCCGACGGTTTACTGGGCGGTTTTCAGATCCGCGATCAACTGATCCAGATTGCCGCGCCGGGCGTCGATCATCGCGCCGATTTCCGTGCGCTCGGCCGCCAGCATGTTGACGCCTTCGATGATCATGTTGAAGAACAGGTTCTTGCCCGACTTGTCCGAGACATGCCAGAGCACCTCGAAGGGCGCCTCGCCCGGCATGTAGGCAATCGACTTCACCTCGATGAAGGTCTTCACCTTGCGCGCGCCGACGACCTCGAAGCGGGTGGCGCTGAACTCGCGGAAGCGCTTGCCGTATTTGCGCGAGACATAGCCGCGGAAGGCGAGGGTGAAGGCCTGCATCTGCGCCGGGCTGGCGGTGCGTGCCGCCGTGCCCAGAACCGAGCGCGCGATCGTCGGCACATCGGCATATTGCATGTAGAGGTCTTCGAACATCGTATAGAGCGCCGGACCGGTCTTGCCCGAGGCGATGGCGGTGTTCACGTCGGTCACGGCCTTGCCGATCAGCGACTTCGCCTGATCCTCGGTCAGCGCCAGCGCGGCGCCCGGGCGCAGCACGACGGCCGCGACCAGGGCGGCAGCCCCGCCCAGCAGCAGATGGCGGCGATCACTGCGCATCGGGGTCTTCATAAGGGTCCCAGGCCTGTGCATCGTCATTCTCCTTGCCTGCAAGCTGGTGGCGGCGCATCTGCAGATAGAGCAGCCGCGATTGCGCATAGCTGTCCGCACTGTCGTAAAGCACCGATTCGATCATGCCCCCGAAGCGTTTGCGGTCGGCGACCTTGCCCGCGACCCGGGTGGCAGAGGCGGCCGTGGCATCGGCGCCTTCCAGCACCTGCCCGACCGGGTTCATCGCGATGTCGACGGCCCGCCCCAGCGCATCCCGCGCGGTCGAGGGACCGTAGACCGGCAGTTCCACATAGACCCCCTCGCCCATGCCCCAGACCGCCAGCGTCTCGCCGAAATCGGTATCCTGCTCGGGCAGGGCAAAGCTTGTGCCCGCCGGGTCGAAGAGCCCGGCCAGACCGATGGTCGAGTTGATGACGAAGCGGAACGTGTTCTTCACCGCGGGCTCGGGGCGGCCCTGCAGCAGCGAATTGACCACCTTGCCGGGCAGCGACAGGTTCGAGCCCGCATGCGACACCGCCCGGGTGAAACCGTTGTCGATGCTGCGCGGCCGACCCGGCCGGGCCTTGAACAGCAGCGTGTCGACGCCCTTGTTGAAGCCGTGCACCTGCCGGTTGACCCCTTCCATCGGGTCGTTGAGTCCCTCGGTCCCGGCCCTCTGCGGCCCTCCGGCGCAACCGGAAAGCGCAAGACCTGCGATCAGGACGAGGCCAAATCTCTTTTCCATCAACCCCTCGTGTCTTCTCGGGTGCGGCCGGGGCTCGTCTTCGGCGCGCTGCGTCAAGACAGGTGACATCCGTCTCGATTTCGGTAAAACCCCAAGAAGCAATAAGGAGACAGAGGCGCAGAAACAAGGCGCCGCACGCGATTTTGTGGTCTCGATGCGTTAACGTTTTTGCGTTCAGACAAGATTTGGGCAGAAGATCCTGCCCCGCGACAATGAGGGCGTGATGAAACGAGATGAACTTGCAGCCGGCAAGGCGGAATTGCGGGCCGCAAGGTCGGCCAGCGCCCGTCTGTTTCTGAGCGTCGGCGTGTTTTCGGCTTTCGTGAACCTTCTGATGCTGACCGGGCCGATCTTCATGCTGCAGGTCTATGACCGCGTGCTCGGCGCGCGCTCGGTCGAGACGCTGACGGCGCTGTTCCTGCTGGTCGTCTTCCTGTTTGCAGCGATGGGGTTGCTGGATCTGGCGCGGGCGCGGCTGATGGCGCGGGTGGGGGCGCGGTTTCAGGCCGATCTCGAATCGCGCGTCTTCGAGGCGGCGCTGCGCCGCAACGGCATGGTGCCGAACGATCCGGTGGCGATGGCCGGGCTGCGCGATCTCGATGCGGTCAACAAGCTGCTGGCCTCGCCGGTGTTTCTGGCGCTGTTCGACATTCCCTGGGTGCCGGTTTTCCTTTGCGCGATCTTCATCTTCCATCCCTATCTGGGCCTGCTGTCGATCGCGGGCGGGGCGCTTCTGATCGGGGTGACGCTGCTCAACCAGTCGATGACGGCGAAACCGCTGCAGACCGCGACCGGGGCGCAGATCGCCTCGGACCGGCTCGCCGACCAGCTGCGCGACGAGGCGGAGCTGGTGCAGGCGCTCGGCATGCGCGGGGCCTCGTTCCTGCGCTGGCGCAAGTCGCGCGAACGCGCGGTCGATGCGATGCTGAACGCCACCGATCTGGGCGGCAGCTTTTCCACCTTCACCAAGACCTTCCGCGCCTTCCTGCAATCGGCGATCCTCGCCATGGGCGCCTATGTCGTGCTCAAGGGCGAGATGACCGCCGGGGCGATGGTGGCGGGCTCGATCCTGATGGGACGGGCGCTCGCGCCGGTCGAGCAGGCGGTGGGCGGCTGGGCGCTGGTCGCCCGCGCCCGCGAGGGTTGGGGGCGGCTGTCGCTGCTGCTGACCTCGATCCCGCGCGAGACGCCGCGCACCCCCCTGCCGCGTCCGCGCGCGCTGCTCGAGGCGCAGGCGCTGACGGTGGTGCCGCCGGGCACGCAAAGCCCGACCCTGCGGGCGGTGTCCTTTCGCGTCGAACCCGGGCAGGCGCTGGGGATCATCGGCCCCTCGGGGGCGGGAAAATCGACGCTGGCGCGGGCGATCTGCGGCGTCTGGCGCCCGGCGAACGGCGCGATCCGGCTTGATGGCGCGGCGCTCGATCAATACGACCCCGACGTGCTGGGCGGGCTGATCGGCTATCTGCCGCAGCGGGTGACGCTGTTCGACGGCACGATCGCGGAAAACATCGCCCGGCTGTCGCCGACCCCCGACCCCGAGATGATCGTCGATGCCGCCAAGCGGGCGGCGGCACATCAGCTCATCCTCGATCTGCCCGAGGGCTATGACACCAAGGTTTCACAGGCGGGCGGGCGGCTTTCGGGCGGGCAGATCCAGCGCGTCGGGCTGGCCCGGGCGCTTTACGGCAACCCGGTGCTGCTGGTGCTCGACGAGCCGAACGCGAACCTCGACAACGAGGGCTCGCTGGCGCTCAATACCGCGGTGCGCGGGATGAAGGCGGCGGGCGGCGCGGTGCTGATCATGGCGCACCGGCCCGCGGCGATTGCCGAGTGCGACACGCTGCTGGTGCTGGAAGCGGGGATGCGGCGGGCCTTCGGTCCGCGGGAAGAGGTGTTGAAAGCGATGGTGCAGAATGCCGCCGATCTGAGCCGCGGCGCCGGACCGGGAGGCGTGGCATGACCCGAAAGCCGACTTCCGGCCCCGAGGCCGAAACTTCCGAGGCGACAGCGGCCTTGCGCCGGGCGATCCCGAGCAAGAAGACGCCCGCCCCCGTCGACGCCACCGCGCTGCAGGCGGCACCGACCAGCCTTCCCGCCCCGGCCCGCCGGATCGAGCCGGTCGGCGCCCCCCCGCCCGAGACGCGGATCTCGCCCCGGAGGGCGCTGCTGATCGGCTATGTGACGCTGGCGGTTCTGGTCGGGGGCTTCGGGCTCTGGTCGGTGGTCTCCTCGATCGCGGGGGCGGTCATCGCCTCGGGGCAGATCGAGGTCGATCAGCACCGGCAGGTGGTGCAGCATCCCGATGGCGGCGTGGTCGCCGAAATCCAGGTGCACGAGGGCGATACCGTCACCGCCGGGCAGCTCTTGATCCGGCTCGACGGCGATCTGGTGCGGTCGGAACGCGCCATCGTCGAGGGGCAGTTCTTCGAGCTTCTGGCCCGGCGCGGACGGCTGGAGGCCGAACGGGCGGATGCGCCCGAGGTCCGCTTCCATCCCGAACTTCTGGAGGCCGCAAAGACCCGGCCCGATGTGGCCGAACTGGTCGAGGGGCAGCGGCGGCTGTTCGAGGCGCGGGCGCAGACGCTGCGCAAATCGCTCGATCAGGTGACGAAGCGCGGCGACCAGACCCTGGCGCAGATCGGCGGCATCGAGGCGCAGCGCAGCGCCACCGAGCAACAGGAAGCGCTGATCGCGCGGGAACTGGCCGATCAGCAGCAATTGCTGGACAAGGGTCTGGCCCAGGCCAGCCGGGTGCTGGCGCTGCAGCGCGAGGCCGCCAATCTGGCCGGTCAGGTCGGCGAACTGGTGGCGCAAAAGGCCCAGGCCGAGGGCAAGGTGACCGAGCTGGAACTGGAAGCGCTGCGGCTGACCTCGCAGCGGCGCGAGGATGCCGAAACCGAGCTGCGCGACATCGGCTATCGGGAACTGGAACTGGCGGAACGGCGCCGGTCGCTGACCGAACAGATCGAGCGGCTCGACATGCGCGCGCCGGTGGCCGGGATCGTCTATGCGATGACGGTGACGACGCCGCGCGCGGTGATCCGCCCGGCCGAGCCCGTGCTTTACATCGTGCCGCAGGATCGGCCGCTGCTGGTGGCGGCGCGGATCTCGCCGATCAACATCGACGAGGTGCGGATCGGTCAGCCGGTGGCGCTGCGGTTTCCGGCCTTTGCCAGCCGCACCACGCCGGAACTGTTCGGCCAGGTGACGCAGATCTCGGCCGATGCTCTGGTCGATGAGGCCTCGCAGCTGTCCTATTTCCGCGCCGAGGTGATGCTGAACCCGGGCGAGGCCGAGAAGCTGGGCGCGCTGCAGCTGCTGCCCGGCATGCCCGCCGAGGTCTATATCCGCACCGGAGACCGCAGCCCGCTGGCCTATCTGACCAAGCCCTTCACCGATTACTTCATCCGCGCGTTCCGCGAGGATTGATCAGAGCCGGTCAAGCAGCGCGGGCGTGGGCCAGGCATCGGCGGGCAGGCCCAGACGGCCCTGTTCGAGCTGCACCGCCTCGCGGGTCTTTTCGCCGAGGATGCCGTCGATCGGCCCGACATCATGGCCGCGCGCCTGCAGCTGTGCCTGCAACGCCTTCATCTGCGCGGGCGACAACCCCGGTTCCGCCGCGCGCGGATCGACCCGGGGGGCGCCTTCCAGCCGGGTCGCGAAATAGGCGGCGGTGGTGACATAGACGAAGCTCTTGTTCCACTCAAACAGCACGCGGAAATTCGGATAGGCGAGGAAAGCCGGGCCCTTGCGCCC
Source organism: Rhodobacter capsulatus (assembly GCF_005144475.1). Taxonomy (GTDB): domain Bacteria; phylum Pseudomonadota; class Alphaproteobacteria; order Rhodobacterales; family Rhodobacteraceae; genus Rhodobacter; species Rhodobacter capsulatus_C. The sequence goes on from NZ_SWJZ01000008.1 coordinate 16,298, forward strand.
CATCGGCAGCAGCACCGAGCCCTGCCCGCCCGCAAACCGCCCCGAGCGCGGCACCACCCCCATCCGCGCCCAATCGGCGGTGGACAGGCTGCGGTCAAGCCCGGTCTGCGCCCAGTCCATGTCCTCGGGGACGATGATTTCCTGCAACCACGGCTCGCCCGGACGCCAGCCCATCGACGCGATCATCTTCGCCCCCGACATCAGAGCATCGGCGCTGGAGCCCTTGAGGTTCACATGCCCGTCGCCATCGCCATCGACACCGTTGCGCAGGATGTCAGCGGGCAGCATCTGCACCTGACCGATCTCGCCCGCCCAGGCGCCGATGGTCCGTTGCGGGTCGAAATCGCCGCGCGCGTATAGCTCGGCCGCGGCCAGAACCTGCGGCCGGAACAGGTCAGGGCGGCGGCAATCATGCGCCAGCGTCACCAGCGCATCGCGGGTGTTGAAATCGCCCTGCACCTTGCCGAAATCGGTCTCCAGCGCCCAGAACGCCAGAAGCACCCCGCGCGAGACGCCGTATTGGCGTTCCGCCGCATCGAAGATGCCCGCGTATTTCTGCGCCATCGCCGCCCCGGTCTGCAGCCGGTTCTTCGAGATCACCGAAGCCTGAAAATCCAGAAAGCTTTTCCGGAACACGCCCTGCGCCCGGTCGGCTTTCAGCACCCGGCCATCCTGCCGCACGCCCGCGAAAAACGAATCGGCCGTCGCGGCGGACAGGCCGTTGCGCTGCGCCTCGGCCTTCAGGCCCGCGACGAAGCCGGAAAAATTGCCGCCGCAGTCGGCATGGGCGGCAAGGGGCAGGCACAGGCTGAACATCAGGGGGGCAAAAGGGGACCGCATCGGCTTCTCCGGAAAGGATCTTGCCGCAGGGTAATCGGCGCCGGGGCGCGGGGCAACCGGGCGTTGCGTTTACGGCACGTCAGTGCGGCGTCATACGGTATTCACTTGATTTTTACACCTCACATCACACACTTGGCACGAGGGTTGCCCAGGGAGGGGTGACCCGCTGGAGGGTAAGATGGAGTTCTTGTCGAAGGAAATTCTGGCCGGCTTGCGCGAGGCGACCCGGCGCGAAAGCAAACGCCCGGCGCGGCTCAGCGTTCATGCCGGGGGCCGTGTCTGGCCGATCCTGAAACGCTGGTCGGGCGGCTTTTCGCTTGATGCGGCACAGGTCACCAATCTGCGCGGCCATGTCCAGATCTTCGACGGCGAACGCCCCATTGCCACCGCCCTGATCGTCGCCGCCGAGGTGGATGGTTTCGAGCTGATCTGCTCGACCAAGCGCGAAACCCCGGTGCGCCATGGCCCCGCGCTCGATTTCGAACGCGAAGACCGCACGCCGCCGCTGGGCTTCATGCCCCCGGCGTAACCGTCAAAGCCGCGCGGGCAGCACCAGACCTTTGAGAATATCGGCGGAGGGCATCGGCTTCTTGCCCTCCCGTTGCGCTTCCAGCACCCGAAGCGCCCCCGTGCCGCAGGCGATGTCGAAGCCCTGCAGCACCGTTCCCGGTTCGCCGGACCCGGCCACCAGATCGGCGCGCAGCAGTTTGACCCGCTCGCCCGCCACCTCGCACCAGGCGCCCGGGAAGGGCGAGAGCCCGTTCACCAGCCGCACCAGCTCCGCCGCAGGGCGGCTCCAGTCGATCTTCGCCTCGGCCTTGTCGATCTTTGCGGCATAGGTCACGCCCGCTTCGGGCTGCGGCTCGGGGGTCAGGCCGTCAAGCCGGTCGAGCGTGTCGCAGATCATCCGCGCGCCCAGCGCGCTCAGCCGGTCGTGCAATTCGCCCGTCGTTTCGGTCGCGCCGATGGTCAGGGCCTCGCGCAACAGCACCGGGCCGGTGTCCAGCCCCGCCTCCATCTGCATGATGCAGATCCCGGTTTCCGCATCGCCCGACAGGATCGCCCGGTGAATCGGCGCCGCCCCGCGCCAGCGCGGTAACAGCGAGGCATGGATGTTCAGACAGCCGCGCCGGGGCGCATCCAGAATCACTTGCGGCAGGATCAGCCCATAAGCGACGACGACAGCAATATCGGCGTTCAGATCGGCAAAGGCATCGCGATCCTCGGGCGCCTTGAAGTTCAACGGATGCCGGACCGGCAGGCCCAGGGCCTCGGCGCGCGCCTGCACCGGCGAGGGCCGCAACGCCTTGCCGCGTCCGGCGGGCCGGGGCGGCTGGCTGTAGACGGCGACAACCTGATGCCGGGCGGCAAGGGCCTCCAGCACAGGCACCGAAAAGGCGGGCGTTCCCATGAAGATGACGCGCATCAGGCTTTCTTCGCGAATTTGGCCGATTTCGCCACCAGCATCTTGCGCTTCAACATGCTGAGGTGATCGACATAGGTCTTGCCGTTCAGATGGTCGATCTGGTGCTGCACCGAAGTCGCCCAGAGATGGACGAAATCGCGCTCTTCGACCGCGCCCGCCGCATTCAGGAACCGCACCGTCACCGCACGCGGCCGCGAGATCGTCGCCCAGACGCCGGGCAGGTTCGGGCTGGCCTCGTCATGATCGCGCATCTGGCCAGAGGCATGCAGCACCTCGGGGTTCGCCATCAGGATCGCCTGCCCCCGCGCTTCCGAGGCATCGACCACGGCCAGCCGCAGCATCACGCCGATCTGCGGCGCGGCCAGACCGACCCCCTGCCCCGGCATCGCTTCCATCGTGTCGACCATGTCGGCCCAGATCGCGCGGATCTCGTCGGTGATCGCCTCGACCGGCGCGGCCACGCTGTGCAGCCGCTTGTCGTCAAAACGAATGAAGGGACGGACGGCCACCTAGCCCCGCCCCTCGCGGGCCCATTCCCGCTTCAGCTTTTCCAGCTTGCGGGTGACCATCTGCCGCTTCAGCGGGCCCAGATGATCGATGAAGAGCTTGCCGTTCAGGTGATCCAGCTCGTGCTGCGCGCAGGTCGCCCAAAGGCCGTCGAACTGTTCCTCGTGGGTCTGGCCGTCAAGGCCAAGCCAGCGCATCCGCACCTCTTTCGGGCGGGTCACGTCGGCATATTGCTCGGGCAGCGAGAGACAGCCTTCCTCGTGCACGTTCTTTTCCTCGGAGACCCAGGTGATTTCCGGATTGATCATCACCATGGCCTCGGGGAAGCCGGTCTTTTCCTTCGCGCAATCCATCACGAAGATGCGCGCCATGACGCCGATCTGCGGTGCGGCCAGGCCGACACCGGGGGCGTCATACATGGTTTCGAGCATGTCGTCGGCCAGTTGGCGAATTGTGTCGTCCAGCGCTGCGACGGGGTCGCAAAGCTTCTTGAGCCGGGGATCGGGATGGATCAGGATGGGTCGCGTTGTCATGGGCATTTTTTATTGGATGCGGGCCGGTCGTGCAATGGCGACCTTTGCGCGCAGGGTCGTTCTGCAAAACGGCAAAATTTCAGGAAGAAGTTCCAAATATTTCATCTTCACTGGAACATTGGACCGGAATATCAATCACATCAAGAACGATACCACTTAACCTGCGATATGCCCAGGAGCCTGCCATGACCGCCCTTCCCGACTTCGACGAAGTCATCGACCGCATCGGCACCCATTCGGTGAAATGGGACTGCATGGAGAGCCTTTATGGCGTTTCCCCGCAGGAGGGAATCGCGATGTGGGTGGCGGACATGGATTTCCGCCCGCCGCAGGCGGTGCAGGACGCACTTTCGACGCTGCTGCACCAGGGCGTCTACGGCTATTGGGGCGACGAGAGCGCCTATCAGGCCGCTGTTCAATGGTGGATGGCGAACCGGCACGGCTGGGCGATCGAGCCGGGCTGGATCTTCACCACGCATGGGCTGGTGAACGGCACGGCGCTGTGCCTGCAGGCCTTCACCGAACCGGGCGATGGCGTCGTGCTGATGACGCCGGTCTATCACGCCTTTGCCCGGGTCATCCGCGCCGCGGGGCGCAGGGTCGTCGAATGCCCGCTGGCGCAGGTCGGGGGCCGTTATGAAATGGATTTCGACGCCTGGGAGGCGCGGATGGACGGGACGGCGAAGATGCTGATCCTGTGTTCGCCGCACAATCCGGGCGGGCGGGTCTGGACCGAGGCCGAGCTGAAAGCCACCGCCGATTTTGCCAAGCGCCACAACCTGATCCTTGTGTCAGACGAGATCCACCATGATCTGGTGATGCCCGGGCACAGGCATATTCCGATGGCCGTCGCCGCGTCCGATCAGCCGGTGGTGATGATGACGGCGACGACCAAGACCTTCAACATCGCGGGCGGCCATTCCGGCAATGTGATCATCGCCGATCCGGCGCTGCGGGGGCGGTTTGCCGCGACCATGGCGGCGCTCGGGATCTCGGCAAACAGCTTCGGCATCGCCATGGCCACCGCCGCCTATTCCCCCGAGGGCGCGGCCTGGGTCGATGCGCTGAACACCTATCTTGAGGGCAACCGGCAGGCTTTCGACGCGATCGTGAACACGATCCCGGGCGTCAGATCCATGCCGCTGCAGGCCACCTATCTGGCCTGGGTCGATTTCTCGGGGACCGGCATGGGCACGGCCGAATTCATCGCGCGCGTCGAGAAGGCCGCGAAGATCGCCGCGAACCATGGCGCCACCTTTGGCCTTGGCGGCGACGGTTTCCTGCGCTTCAACCTCGCCACGCCGCGGGCGCGGGTGATCGAGGCGGCCACCCGGCTGAAACAGGCCTTCGCCGACCTGCAATAAGCCACGACACCATTCCTGACGGCGGGGGGCCTTTCCAACCCTCCCGCCTGCCCCCATATTCGGCAGGCGTGAACGGGAGGCCCCCATGCCCATCATCACCTTCCTGATCATCGGCACCGCCGCAGGCTACCTTGCGACGCGGCTGATGAAAGTGAACACCGACATTCCCACCACCATCGCGCTGGGCATCTTCGGCGCGCTGATCGGCGGCTTCGTGCTGCGGCTCCTGATCTCGGTCATGGGGCTGATGGCCGGGCTCGTCGGCGCCGTCCTGGGCGCCATGGCGCTGATCTGGGCCTGGCAGACCTGGGGCCGCCGCTAGATGTGGGGTCCCTTTCTCGGCTTTGCGGGCACCGCGTCCCTGCGCCTGATCTGGTCGGCTGCGGCGATCGGGATCTGGCTGATGAGCCGCCCGGGCGGCTGGGCCGTCGTCGTGGTCGCGATCCTCGTCGGGCTGAAACTGGTTCCCGAACCGTAACCCCTTCCGCCCCCCGCGAACTGCCCCCATATTGAGGGCAGTTTCACACGGGAGGTTCCCTTGGACCCGATCAATCCTGCTGATTTCATCGGCGGCAATGCGATCATGCTGGCCGTCGCCCTGTTCCTGATCCTTTGCGTTTTCCTTGGCGTGCGGATCGTGCCGCAATCCGAAAAGCATGTGGTCGAGCGTTTCGGCCGGTTGCGCGCCGTGCTTGGCCCCGGCATCAACTTCATCGTCCCCTTTCTTGACCGCGTCGCGCACAAGGTCTCGGTGCTGGAGCGGCAGCTGCCCACCACGCGACAGGATGCGATCACCGCCGACAACGTGCTGGTGCAGGTCGACACCTCGGTCTTTTACCGGGTGATCGAGCCGGAAAAGACCGTCTACCGGATCCGCGACATCGACGCCGCCATCGCCACCACTGTCGCCGGGATCGTGCGCTCGCAGATCGGGCAGATGGAGCTGGACACGGTGCAGTCGAACCGCTCGCAGCTGATCACCCATATCCGCGACAACGTTTCGAACGTCGTCGACGACTGGGGGATTGAAGTCACCCGGACCGAGATTCTGGACGTGAATCTGGACGAGGCCACCCGCGCCGCGATGCTGCAGCAGCTGAACGCCGAACGGGCGCGGCGCGCGCAGGTGATGGAGGCCGAGGGCCGCAAGCGGGCGGTGGAGCTGGCGGCGGATGCCGATCTTTATGCCGCCGAACAGGCCGCCAAGGCGATCCGCGTCACCGCCGAGGCCGAGGCCTTCGCGACCTCGGTGATCGCCGAGGCGATCGCCAAGAACGGCATCGAGGCGGCGCAATATCAGGTGGCGTTGAAACAGGTCGACGCCGTGGCCAAGGTGGCGGCGGGCGCGGGCAAGCAGACGGTGCTGCTGCCCACCTCGGCGCTTGAAGCCTTTGGCGAGGCCTTCAAGATGTGGAAGAAGTGATCATGTGGTGGCAAGAACCCTGGGTCTGGGTGGTGGCGGCGGCGGTGATGGGCGGCGCCGAAATGCTGCTGCCCGGCTTTGTCCTGCTCGGCTTTGCGGCCGGGGCGCTTCTGGTGGCCGGGTTGCTGTGGCTCGGCTGGCTCGGCGGCAGCTTGCCCGCGCTGATCCTGGTGATGACGGTGGCGGCGATCGCGGTCTGGCTGATCGCGCGCAAACTGGCCGGGGTCCGGGCGGGGCAGACCCGGATCTGGGATCACGACATCAACGAAAACTGAAAAATCGTCACATTCAGGAACTGGAATTGATCTAGGTTCTGGACGACTCGATTGCTGCGGCGTAGAGACGCAGGTGGCAAATCAGGAGAGAAGACATGTACGATGATTTCCCGAAAGAAGCGAAAAGCTTCAAGTACTTCCTTGTTAGCGTAACCGTTTGTCTGGTCGGTCTTGTGGCCTGGCTCTCCTTTGCCCAGCCGATGGGTCTTGGACACGGGGCCGGGGCGGCGGAAGCCTCCACCCATCAGTGACGCCCGTCACATCATGCACGAAAACGGCGGCCCGGTCGGAGCCGCCGTTTTCGTTTTCAAAACCCGGTTTTCAGGCCCCGGCCATCTCGCGCAGGATCGCCTGCGCCGCGGCTTGCGGATCCTCGGCCTGCCAGATCGGGCGGCCGACGACCAGATGATCGGCCCCGGCCTGCAACGCCGAAGCGGGCGTCTCGACCCGTTTCTGATCGCCCAAGGCCGCCCCCGCGGGCCGCACGCCCGGGGTGACGATCAGCTTGCCCGCCGCCTCGGGAAGGGCCCGGATCAGCGCCGCTTCCCGGGGCGAGGCGATCACGCCATCGGCCCCGGCCAGAAAGGCCCGCCCGGCCCGTTCGACCACCAGATCGGCCACGGCCCCGTCGCGGAGCAGCGCGGCATCCAGATCCGCCCGGTCCAGCGAGGTCAGGATGGTCACGGCAAGGATCTTCAGATCCTTGCCCGCCGCCCCCTGTTTCGCCGCCGTCACCACATGGGGGTCGCCATGCACGGTCAGGAAATCCAGATCAAAGCGGGACAGACCGCGCACCGCCGCCTCGACCGTGGCGCCGATGTCGAAAAGCTTCATGTCGAGGAAGATCTTCTTGCCCTGCTCGCCCTTCAGCTCGTTCGCGAGCGCCAGCCCGCCGCCGGTCAGCATGCCAAGGCCGATCTTGTAGAAACTGACGCTGTCGCCCAGCTTTTTCGCCAGCTCCAGCCCCGCAAGGGCATTCGGCACGTCCATCGCGACGATCAGGCGATCATCGGCGGGAAGAAGATCAGTCATGGCAACCCTCCAGCGGTGCAAACGCCCGGGTTTTGCCCCTGATGCCGGAAGCGGTCAAGCGAATTGGGTCAATAGATCCCGCCGCGCCGCCGGGCTTCGTGGGTCAGCGCGCGCACCAGCCGACGATGCCCCATGTCGGGGGCCGCGTGAACCCGCACCGGCACCCGCATCGGCGCAGGCAGGCCGGGAGAGAAGAACTCCACCACCGCTTCGAACCGGCGAAGCGCGGCGTTGTAGATCAGGTGCGCAATGCGAACGGCAACATGGTGCATCGGGAGACCTCGCGTTTGGAACCCTCAGGATGGACGTGAAGTCTTGGCGAATGGTTTCCAAGACCGCCTTCGCGAAATTTTTTTCACCGCCCCGCCGCCTTCGGGCCTGCCCCCCCTCTTGAACGGGGAAATCCGCCCAACCACTTTTGCAGCAAGACCCGGGTCCGGCGTGCCATGGTGGGCGCCAAGACCGCGGGGGCTTTACCAAGGAGAGACCCGATGAACATGGAAAAGTTCACGGAACGGTCGCGCGGCTTTCTGCAGGCGGCGCAGACGATCGCGATGCGCGAGGGCCATCAACGCGTGGTGCCCGAACATCTTTTGAAGGCGCTGATGGATGACGATCAGGGGCTGTCGGCCAATCTGATCAAACGCGCCGGGGGCGAGCCCGCCCGGGTGCAGGAAAGCGTCGATCTGTTCGTCTCGAAACTGCCGAAGGTTTCGGGCGGCGACGGGCAGGTCTATGTCGAACAGGCGCTGGTGCGGGTTCTGGACGAGGCCGAAAAACTGGCGAAGAAAGCCGGCGACAGCTTCGTGCCGGTGGAGCGGATGCTGATGGCTTTGGCGATGGTGAACACCCGGGCCAAGGATGCGCTCGATGCCGGGGCGGTGACGGCGCAAAAGCTGAACTCTGCCATCAACGACATCCGCAAGGGCCGCACCGCCGACAGCGCCAATGCCGAGCAAGGCTATGACGCGCTGAAGAAATATGCCCGCGACCTGACGGCGGCGGCGGAAGAAGGCAAGATCGACCCGATCATCGGCCGCGACGATGAAATCCGCCGCACCATGCAGGTGCTGTCGCGCCGCACCAAGAACAACCCGGTGCTGATCGGCGAACCCGGCGTGGGGAAAACCGCCATCGCCGAGGGGCTCGCGCTGCGCATCATCAACGGCGACGTGCCGGAAAGCTTGCGCAACAAGAAGCTTCTGGCGCTCGACATGGGCGCGCTGATTGCAGGGGCGAAATACCGCGGCGAATTCGAGGAACGGCTGAAGGCGATCCTGAAGGAGATCGAGGCGGCGGCGGGGGAAATCATCCTCTTCATCGACGAGATGCACACGCTTGTCGGCGCGGGCAAATCCGAAGGCGCGATGGATGCGGCGAACCTGATCAAACCGGCGCTGGCGCGGGGCGAGCTGCATTGCATCGGTGCCACCACGCTCGATGAATACCGCAAATACGTGGAGAAAGACGCGGCCCTGGCGCGGCGGTTCCAGCCGGTGATGGTGAATGAGCCGACGGTCGAGGACACGATTTCCATCCTGCGCGGCATCAAGGAGAAATACGAGCTTCACCACGGGGTGCGGATCTCCGATTCGGCACTGGTGGCGGCGGCGACGCTGTCGCATCGCTACATCACCGACCGCTTCCTGCCCGACAAGGCGATCGACCTTGTCGACGAGGCCGCCAGCCGTCTGCGCATGGAAGTGGACAGCAAGCCCGAGGAACTCGATGCGCTCGACCGGCAGATCCTGCAGATGCAGATCGAGGCCGAGGCGCTGAAACGCGAGGATGACACCGCCTCGAAGGATCGTCTCGAGAAACTCGAGAAGGATCTGGCCGACGTGCAGCAGCGCTCCGCCGAGATGACGGCGAAATGGCAGGCCGAGCGCGACATGCTCGAGGCGTCGCGCAACGTCAAGGAGCAGCTCGATCAGGCCCGGGCGCAGCTGGAACAGGCCAAGCGCGAAGGCAATTTCGCCAAGGCCGGGGAGCTGCAATACGGCCGCATCCCGGAGCTGGAACGGGTGCTGGCCGAGGCCGAGACGGTGGCCGAAGGCAAGATGGTCGAAGAGGCCGTCCGCCCCGAGCAGATCGCCGAGGTGGTGGAACGCTGGACCGGCATCCCGACCTCGAAGATGCTCGAAGGCGAGCGGGAAAAGCTGCTGAAGATGGAAGAGGAGCTGCACAAGCGGGTGATCGGGCAGGAAACCGCCATTGCCGCGGTGTCCCATGCCGTCCGCCGCGCCCGCGCCGGGCTGAACGACGAGGGGCGGCCCTTGGGCTCGTTCCTGTTCCTCGGCCCGACCGGGGTGGGGAAAACCGAACTGACGAAGGCGGTCGCGAATTACCTGTTCGACGACGATGCCGCGATGGTGCGGATCGACATGTCGGAATTCATGGAGAAACATTCCGTGTCCCGGCTGATCGGCGCGCCCCCCGGCTATGTCGGCTATGACGAAGGCGGCGTGCTGACCGAAGCCGTGCGGCGCCGCCCCTATCAGGTCGTGCTCTTCGACGAGGTGGAAAAGGCGCATCCCGATGTCTTCAACGTGCTCTTGCAGGTGCTCGACGACGGCATGCTGACCGATGGCCAGGGCCGCACCGTCGATTTCAAGCAGACGCTGATCGTGCTGACCTCGAACCTTGGCAGCCAGGCGCTCAGCCGTCTGCCCGAGGGCGCGGATGGGTCCGAGGCCAAGGCCGAGGTGATGGAGGCGGTGCGGATGCATTTCCGCCCCGAATTCCTGAACCGGCTGGACGAGATGGTGATCTTCGACCGGCTGACGCGCGACGACATGGACGGGATCGTGACGATCCAGCTCAAGCGTCTGGAGGCACGGCTGGCGCAGCGCAAGATCACGTTGGCGCTGGACGCGGCGGCGTTGAAATGGCTGGCCGACGAGGGCTACGACCCGGTCTTTGGCGCCCGTCCGCTGAAACGGGTGATCCAGCGCGCGCTGCAGGATCCGCTGGCCGAACTGATCCTGGCCGGAACGGTGAAGGACGGCGAAACGCTTCCGGTGACCGCCGGTCCCGACGGGCTGGTGGTCGGCGGCAAGGTCTCGGCCAGCCAGCGCGTCCAGACCGAGCCGCGCGTGCTGAACTGATCCGGAAAGGGGGGGCGCTGCCCCCTCTTTTGCCTGCGGCAAAATTCACCCCCGGGATATTTGCACCAAGGTGAAACACGCCCCCTTTGCCCATTCACCTTGGGACAAATATCCCGGGGGGGACCGCTTGCGGGCGGGGGGCAGAGCCCCCCTCCCCCGCCGGGACACTTGGCGCTAGACTGGGGCATCATGCCTGCGCTTTGCCGTGATTGCCTTGCCACGTTCGACACTCCCCCCGCGCGCTGCCCGTGCTGCGGGCGGCCGCGCCTGCTGCGCCATCCCGAGCTGTTCCGCCTTTCCGTCGCGCATATCGACTGCGACAGCTTCTACGCCTCGGTCGAGAAGCTCGATGACCCGAGCCTGACCGACAAGCCGCTGATCGTCGGCGGCGGCAGCCGCGGCGTCGTCACCACCTGCTGCTACATCGCCCGCATCGCCGGGGTCCGCTCGGCCATGCCGATGTTTCAGGCGATGAAGCTCTGCCCCGAGGCGGTCGTGCTGCGCCCGCGCAAGGACCGTTACGCCGAGGTCTCGGCGCTGATCCGGGCGAAATTCGCCAGCCTGACGCCGCTGGTCGAACCGCTCTCGCTCGACGAGGCGTTTCTGGATCTGACCGGCACCGCCCGGCTGCACCATGCGGCCCCCGCCGTCAGCCTCGCCCGGGTGATTCGCGAGATCGAGACCGAGATCGGCGTCACCGCCTCGGTCGGGCTGTCGCACAACAAGTTTCTGGCGAAGATCGCCTCGGATCTCGACAAGCCGCGCGGCTTTTCGGTGATCGGCCAGGCCGAGACGGAAGCGTTCCTGCGCGACAAGCCCGCCTCGATCCTCTGGGGCGTGGGCGAGGCGACGCGGGCGGCGCTGGCGCGCGCGGGGCTGCGCAGCCTGGCCGAGATCCGCCGCGCCGGTCCGGAAGCCCTGCAAAGCCGGTTCGGCGCCACCGGGTTGCGGCTTTACGATCTGGCGCAGGGGATCGACCGCCGCCGGGTCATCCCCGATGCCGAAATCAAGTCGGTCTCGCACGAGACCACCTTCGAAAGCGACATTTCCGACCGCGACCGGCTCGCCGACATCCTGTGGACGATGTGCGAAAAGGCCGCCGCGCGGATGAAGGCGAAGGGGCTTGAAGGCCGCACCGCGACGCTGAAACTGCGGCGGGCGGATTTTTCCGCGCTCAGCCGTCAGGTGAAGCTCGAGGAACCCTCGCAGCTGGCCGACACGCTGTTTCGCGCGACCGAGGCGTTGCTGCGGACCTTGCCCGAGCCGGGGCCGTTCCGGCTGATCGGCGCGGGCTATTCCGACCTGTCCCCGTCGGGCGGCCAGGATCCGGTGGGCGATCTGCTCGATCCGCAGGCGACGGCGCGGGCGGCGGCGGAACGGGCGGCGGATGCGATCCGCGCGAAATTCGGCGCCGAGGCGATCCGGCTGGGCCGCGGCCTGACCAAAGGCTGATCACTCCGCCGCCAGGCGGGCCTCGCCGCGGATCAGATCGGCCAGTTCGACGAAGACCGCCCCGATGGCTTGCGCGAAACGGTCGAACCCGGGCAGCGGTTCGATCCGCTCCTCATCCATGTAAAGCGCGCGGGCGATCTCGATCTGCAGCACCTCGACCCCCTCGGCGGGGCGGCCGTAACGCTGCGCCACATAGGCCCCGGCAAAGGGGCTGTTGCGCGCCACCCGCAGACCGACGCGGCGAAAGGCCTGTTCGACGGCCAGACTGGTCTCGGCCCGGGCCGAGGCGCCGAAGCGGTCGCCCAGCACGATCTCGGGCCCGGGGCTGCCGCCGCTGGCGGCCTCGCTTGGCATGGAATGGACATCGAACAGCAGCGCCCGGCCGAATCGGGCGCGTCGATCCTGCAACAGCGCCGCAAGCTGGCCGTGATAGGGGCGCCAGATTCGGGCCAGCCGGTCCTCGGCCTCGGCGCGCGGGATCTTGCCGCGGAAAATCTCGCGGCCCCCGGCGACGACGCGCGGAATCACCCCCAGCCCGGTCAGCACCCTTGCCCCGCCCGAGCCCCGGGCCACCCCCTCGATCAGCGCCGGGTCCAGCTCGTCCTCGGCGCGGTTGAGATCGACGAAAGCGCGCGGATAGACCGCCTCGATCAGCGTCGCCCCCGCCTGCGGCACCTGCGTCAGAAGCCTGTCCACAAAGGCATCTTCCGAGGAGCGCAGCCGCAAAAGGTCCAGCTGGGCGCGACGGGTGAAGTCGGCCGGATAGAAACGGCCCGAATGCGGCGACGCGAAGACGACCCCGGAACTCAGCGTCTGGGGCAGGTGCAGCCGATAGGGCTGGATCGATGCGGAAACCTCGGCCATGGGGACTCCTTCGCAAGAAAGACTACACCGAATTCTTTTCCTGCCAAAAGGCCCTTGAAAGCCGCAACGACTCCTTTTATAGACCCCCAGACCGACGCGGTTGCGGCCAGGTTCTTTGCTTCGGGAAAGAACGCGGTGGCAAACGGCGAAAGTTTCCGGGCGGTTAGCTCAGCGGTAGAGCACTACGTTGACATCGTAGGGGTCACTGGTTCGATCCCAGTACCGCCCACCATTCACCGCCCCTTCGGGGGCATTCGTTTTCAAGGCGCACGTCGCCGCGAACAGGAGAAGACCGATGAAGGTCCGCAACTCGCTCCGCTCGCTCAAGCAGCGTCATCGCGATTGCCAGATCGTGCGCCGTAAAGGCCGCGTCTACGTGATCAACAAGACGCAGAAGCGCTTCAAGGCCCGTCAGGGCTGAGGCCGCCTTCGAGCAGTTAGAAAGGCCGCTGAGGAAACTCGGCGGTCTTTTTCTTTGCGCGGTCGCGATTCCCTTGCGCGGTCGCGACCGGCCTCAGGCAAGGCCGATGCGTTCCGGAATCTGGCGCAGATCGGTGATGATCTCGGCCCCCGCCGCAATCAGGGCCTCGGCCCCGCCGTGGGGCGCATAGCCAAGGCAGCGCATCCCGGCCGCTTGCGCCGCCATCGCCCCGGGGCCGCTGTCCTCGATCACGACGCAGTCTGCGGGCGCGACGCCCAGAAAGGCCGCCGCCGTCAGATAAAGATCGGGGGCCGGTTTCGGGCAGCCCAGATCCTGCCCGGAAAACAGCCGATCTTGCAGCCGCGCCCAAAGCGCCGGATGACGGCCAAGGCTCGCCGCCATCTTCGCGCCCCGCCCGTTCGAGCCGACGGCATAGGCGATCCCCGCCGCATCCAGCCGGTCAAGCAGCGCTTCGACCCCCGGCATCAGCTCCGCCCGGTCGCGCAGCATCGCGTAAAGCCGGGCGTAAAACTCCTCGCACCAGCCGGGGCCCAGCCCGGCGCCCATGTCGTTCGCCACCCGCTGCACCCGCTCCAACGTGCCGCCAAGGAACAGCCGTTCCATCTGCGGGATCGTCAGATCCAGCCCATGCGTCGCCAGATCTTCCTGCAGCGCCAGAAAGGTCATCGGCTCGCTGTCGACCAGCACGCCGTCGCAGTCGAACAAAACGGCTTTCACGGTCATGCGGGCATCCGGGCCAGGGTGACGATGGTGTCGCCATAGCGGCGCTGGTCGATCTGGCTCAGCGGTTCCGGCACGACGGGGGCGGTGTTTTCCTCCCAGACCACCATCGCGCCGGGGGCGATCCAGCCATGCGCCAGACAGGACGCAAGCGCCTTTTCCCCCAGCCCCAAGCCATAGGGCGGATCGAGGAAGACCAGCCCGTAACCGGCGCCGCGGCAGGGCCCCATGTTCGTCGCGTCGCGCCGCCAGATGTCGGTCACACCCATCGCTCGCATCAGCTCGACATTCTTGCGCAACAGCACCCGCGCCGCCGTGCCGTCATCGACAAAGGCCACCCGGGCGGCGCCGCGGGACAATGCCTCCAGCCCCAGGGCCCCGGTGCCCGCGAACAGATCCAGCACCCGCGCCCCCGGGATCGGATTGCCGTGGGTGCCGTTGATCAGAAGGTTGAAGATGCTCTCGCGCACCCGGTCGGTGGTCGGGCGCAGATGCGCGCCCAGGTCGCCCTCGCCCACCTCGGCCAGTTTCAGGCCCCGCTTCTCGCCGCCGATGATTCTCATGCCATCAGCGCCTTGAGATCGCTGGCCGTTTCGACCTGGTCGGGCGTCACCGCCTTGGCCCCCTCGATCAGCCGCTTGCCGATCATGTAGGCGCGCGGCGCATCCAGCGCGTCGACGGCAATCAGCCGCCCGTCGCGGAAATACCAGAACGATTGCCCCTCGGTCGTGCGGGTCACCACCCGGTCATGGCCGGTGCACAGCCCCGCGATCTGCAGCTTCGAGGCAAACTGATCCGACCAGAACCAGGGTTTCGGCAGATAGGCCTTGCCCGCGCCCAGCATGTTTTCCGCCACGAGTTCGCCCATGTCGATGGCATTGCCGACCGATTCGATCCGCATCCGCCCCTCCGGCCCCGGCAGCGCGGCGCAATCGCCCGCCGCCCAGATGCAGGGGTCGCTGGTGCGGCCGAACGCATCGACCGCGATGCCTTCGTCGATCAAAAGCCCCGCCGCTTCGGCCAGATCGGTGCGCGGATCGACCCCAATGCCCACGACGATGAAATCGGCGGGCAGGATGCGGCCATCGGCCAGTTCGACGCCGCTCACCCGGCCCTCGCCCAGCACCCGGGTGATGCCGATGTCTTCGAGAATTTCCACCCCATGCGCGCGGTGCATCGCGCGGATCGCATTCGCGGTCTCGACGCCCGCCACCCGGCGCAGGATGCGGGCGCGGGTGTGCACAAGCTTCGCGGTCAGCCCGCGCTTGCAGGCGACCGCCGCGGCTTCCAGCCCGATGTAGCCGCCGCCCACCACCACCAGATTGCGCCCGGGCACGAATTCACCCGCCATCGCCTGCGTGTCGGCCAGATCGCGCAGGGTGTAGATGCCGGAAAGCCCCTCGACGCCCATCTCGGGGGGAAGCCGCCGCGGCACCGCCCCGGTGCACAGCGCCAGATGATCGTAAGGCACCCGCGCATCGCCGATCAGCACCGCTTTCGCGGCGCGGTCGATGCCGGTGACCTGCGTGCCCACCCGCAGCGTCACCCTGTTCGCCGCATACCAGTCGTCACCGCGCAGCGTCAGCCGCTCCAGCGGCATCTCGCCCAGAAGATAGGCTTTCGAGAGCGGCGGGCGCTGATAGGGCGCCACCGGCTCCTCGCCCAGAATCGTCACCTCGCCCGCGTAGCCCAGCGCCCGCGCCCTCGCCGCCAGAGACGCCGCCGCCTGCCCGCCGCCTACAATCACGATGCCGCTCATGGTCTTCCTCTGGTCATGTCCGTCCCCGCCCCTATATCCCTGATGCACAGCCCGTGCCAAGCGAAGGGAGAACGCAATGACACTGACGGTTGGGGAGAAACTTCCCGCGGCAACGCTTTTGAAGATCGGCGCCAATGGCCCCGAGGCAGTCGATCTGGCGGCACTGACCGCGGGCCGCAAGGTGGTGATCTTTGCCGTGCCGGGCGCCTATACCGGGGTCTGCACCACCGCCCATGTGCCCAGCTTCATCCGCACGAAACCGCAATTCGACGCCAAGGGCGTGGACGAGGTCCTCTGCATCTCGGTCAACGACCCCTTCGTGATGGCCGCCTGGGGCGAGGCGACGGGGGCCACCGCCGCCGGGATCACCCTGCTCGCCGATGCCGAGGCCGCCTTCACCAAGGCGATCGGCATGGCGTTTTCGGCGCCGCCGGTCGGGCTGATCGACCGCTCGGCCCGCTATGCGATGCTGGTGGAAGATGGCGTGGTGAAAGTGCTGAACCGCGAGGAAAGCCCGGGCGTCTGCGAACTCTCGGCGGGCGAAGGCCTGCTCGCGGCGCTCTGACACCAAAGGGCGCAAGGGCGTATTTGGACCAAGAAGAAACCCTGGTCTTCTTCTTGGACTAAATACGCTCTTCTTCCCGATAGGGGCCAAGCGCCGCGAGTGCGTCGGCCTCCTCGGCCACGGCGGCGCGTTCCTGTTCCAGATACTCCGCAACGGCGCGACGAAACCCGGGATGCGGGATGTGATGCACCGAATGTGTCACCACGGGCAGGTAGCCGCGCGCCAGCTTGTGGTCGCCCTGCGCGCCCGCCTCGACCCGTGCGAAGCCCTGCGCAATCGCCCAGTCGACCGCCTGATGGTAACACAGCTCGAAATGCAGGAAGGCGTGATCCTCTAGGCAACCCCAATAGCGGCCATAGAGGGTCTCCCGCCCGATGAAATTGAGCGCCCCGGCCACGGCACGGCCGTCCTGTTCCGCGACGACCAGAAGCACGTCGTCGCGCATGTCGTGAAGCACGTCGAAGAAGGCGCGGGTCAGATAGGGGCGGCCCCATTTCCGCGCCCCGGTATCCAGATAAAAGGCCCAGATCGCGTCCCAGTGGCGCTCTTCGATCGCCGCGCCGGTCAGGGCCCGGATCGTGCCGCCAAAACCCTGCGCCTTCTCGCGTTCCTTGCGCAGCGCCTTGCGCTTGCGCGAGGCGAGGGTGGCGAGGAAATCCTCGTATCCCCCGTAGCCGCGGTTCTGCCAATGGAACTGCACGCCGGTGCGGTGCAGCCAGCCCTCGGTCTTTGCCGCTTCGGCCTCGGCCTCGGTGCAGAAGGTCAGATGCGCCGAGGAATGGCCGCCCCGCCGCGTCAGTTCCGCCATCGCCTGCAACAGCGCCGCCTGCCCGATGTCCTCCTGCCCCGGGCGGCACAGAAGCCGCCGCCCGGTGACGGGGGTGAAGGGCACGGCGCCCTGCAGTTTCGGGTAATAGCTGCCGCCCGCCCGATGCCAGGCCTCGGCCCAGGCATGATCGAAGACATATTCGCCCTGCGAATGGCTTTTTCGGTAAAAGGGCGCGACGGCGATCACCGCGCCCGCGTGCCGGGCCACCAGATGATGCGGCGTCCAGCCCGTGCCCGGCCCGACCGAGTCGGAAGCCTCCAGCGCGGCGAGGAACCGATGCGTGGTGAACGGGTCGAGGGGGCGGCCGCCATCCGCGGTTTCGGGGCAGGCGCAGGCGTCCCACTCCGCCGCCGGAACCGAGGAAATCCCTGCCAGAACGTTGACTTCGACGCTGTCCAAGATACCCCCCGCACCTTTTCCCAAAGGTGGGGCGCGAGGGGCAAGGGTCAAGCCGCGTAGCCCTCGAAGGTGATGTTTTGCGCGATCTTCCGCGCCTCCGCTTCGGCTTCGGGCGAACGGATCGTCCAGCACAGGATCGCCGCGCCCTGCGCCTTCAGCGCGGCGACCCGGGGCGCGCCCAGATCTGCCGCCTCATGCGAGAGGAACGACGCCCCCACCCGGTCGTAATCCGGAATCCCCGCCAGATGCACGCGCATCTTCGCGGGCAACAGCGGCCAATCCGCCGCCGTATAGGCCGAGGTCGTCAGCCCCACCGGCACTGCGGGCAGGTGCCGGTGAAAGGCCGCCACCGCATGCGGGTTGAAGGACATCACGGCAACGGGCCCGGCATAGCCCGCCAGAACCTGCGCGGTGGCAGCTTCCAGCGGGCCGACATCGGGCCCCATCGCCCCATCCTGATCCTTGATCTCGATCAGCAGCGGCACCCGGCCCGCGACGATCTGCAAGACCTCGGCCAGGGTCGGAATGCCCTCGTCCCCGCCCGAAAGCGGGATCTCGGCCAGCGCCGCCGCGGTCAGCCCGCGCAGCCGGCCCGGAACCCCGGTCAGACGGCGCAGGTCGTAATCGTGAAACACCATCGGCACGCCATCGGCCGAGGGCTGCAGGTCGATCTCGATGCCGTAGCCCGCAGCCACCGCCGCCCGCACCGCGGCGCGGCTGTTTTCCGGCCGCCCCTGCGCACGGTCATGCAGCGCGCGATGCGCGATCGGACGGGTCAGGAAGGCCGCGGGCAGGGGCTGCATCATTCGACCTCGAAGATCGCCTCGATCTCGACCGCGACGCCGAAGGGCAGCGAGGCCGCCGAGACAGCGGAACGGGCGTGACGACCGGCCTCGCCGAAGACCTCGACCATGAGATCCGAGCAACCGTTCACCACCTTGGGCTGGTCGGTGAAATCGACGGTGGAATTGACGAAGCCCACCAGCTTCACCACCCGCTTCACCCGGTCCAGATCGCCCACCGCCGCGCGCGCCTGCGCGATCAGCGCCAGACCGCAACGACGGGCGGCGGCGGCGCCCTCTTCCACGCTCATGTCGGCGCCGAGCTTGCCCTTGATGAAGCCGTCGGGGCCCGAGGAGACCTGCCCCGAGACGAAGATCTGATTGCCGGTGCGGACAAAGGGCACGTAATTCGCGGCGGGCGCGGGGGCGTCGGGAAGCGTGATGTTGAGCGCGCTCAGACGCGCTTCGATTGCGGATGCCATGGGGTCCTCTTACCAGTTGATGTGTTTGCGGAAGTCATCCAGCAAGCTGCGCCAGATGTCGATGGTGTCGGTGAAATTCTTGCCCCCCACCCCATCCTTGTCGAGGTTGACATCATATTCGATCACCGCATTGCCCTCGCCATCCAGATAGGCGCGACCAAAGCGGGCCTTCTGGTTCCAGCTGTTCAAAGTGGCATATTTCAGCGGTTCCGGGGTCAGGAACGCCGCCGAGAACGCGACCGAGGAACAGTCCTGCGCCTTGGTGCAGCCATAGAAATAGACGTCGAATTTCGTGTCATCAACCGAGCTGGACAGCATCGGATCGCCCTGATCATCGATGCCCGGCTGCGGTTTCAGACCATAATCCTGCAGGAAGGCGGCCACCACATCCGGGTCGGCCATGACCTGCGCCTGCGCGGGCAGCGCGGCCCAAAGGGCAACGAAAGCGGGAAGAAGCGGACGGATCATCGGGGCCTCCTTTCGACAAGGATTGTCCGATTGTCCGTCCCGCATCAAGCCCCGTCAGGCTACCAGCTGCTCGGCCTTCTTCAGATCGACGGACACCAGCTGGCTGACGCCCTGTTCCTGCATCGTTACGCCGAACAGCCGGTCCATCCGGCTCATCGTCACCGCATGGTGGGTGATGATCAGGAAGCGGGTGTCGGTGCGGCGCGTCATTTCATCCAGAAGATCGCAGAACCGGGTGACGTTCGCATCATCCAAGGGCGCGTCGACTTCGTCGAGCACGCAGATCGGCGCCGGATTGGCAAGGAAGACGGCAAAGATCAGCGCCATCGCGGTCAGGGTCTGTTCGCCCCCCGACAGCAGGCTGAGCGTCGAGAGCTTCTTGCCCGGCGGCTGGCACATGATCTCAAGGCCAGCCTCCAGCGGATCATCGCTTTCGACCAGCTGCAGGCTGGCCGAGCCACCGCCGAAAAGGTGCGTGAACAGCGTGCGGAAGCTTTCGTTGACCTGTTCGAAGGCGGTCAGCAACCGCTCGCGCCCCTCGCGGTTCAGCCCGGCGATGCCCGAACGCAGCTTGCGGATCGCCTCCTCCAGATCGGTCTTTTCCTTGGCCAGCCCGTCATGTTCGCCCTGCACCTCGCGCAGGTCCTCCTCGGCGCGCAGGTTCACCGCGCCCAAGGCCTCGCGGGCGCGCTTGAGCCGCGCGACCTCGATTTCCAGCGCTTCGGCAGGGGGCATCTTGTCCGGGTCGGCGTCGAGCGTGTCGAACAGGGCCTGCGGCGTCAAATCGGTCGCCTCCGCGATGCGTTCCGCGGCATGGGCCTGGGTTTCGCGGGCGGCATCAAGCCGCGCCTCGGCCCGGGCCTTGCCCTCGCGCGCCTCGCCGGCGGCACGTTCGGCATCGCGCTCGGCCATCTGCGCCTGCCGCAGGGCGTCCTCGGCCTCGGCCAGACGATCCGAGGCCCTGGCGCGGCGGTCCTCGGCGGTTTCGATCGCGGCATTCAATTCGTCGCGCTTCGCCGCCAGCTCCTCGGGCGCGGCGGCGGCATCTTCCAGCTCGCCCACCGCCTCCTCGCGCCGCGAGGCCAGTTCGGCCGATCGCTTCTCGGCCGTCTCCAGCCGGTGCCGCCAGCCCGAGATTTCCTTGGTGATCTCCTGCCGCCGCCGCAGCCGGGCCTCGCCCTCGCGGCGGATTTCGTCATGCGCGGCGCGGCGGGTGAGCATCGTCACCCGCGCGGCTTCCACCGTCAGCTTGATCGCCTCAATCTCGCCACGCGCGGCGTCCAGATCGGGCAGCGCCGCCAGCTGCGCCTCGGCCTCGGCCAGCGCCAGCCGCGCCGATCCGGCCTCGTCGCCATGGCGCTTCACCGCCATCCGCGCCGCTTCCAGCTTGCCCGCGGAAATCGACCGATCCGCTTCGGCGCGCGACAGCGCCCGCCCGGCCTCGGCCAGCCGCGTATCCGCCGCGCGGCGGGCATCGCGGGCGCGGGCATCGGCGGCGCTGGCCTCGGCAAGCGTCCGGCTCAGTGCCTCATGCGCCTGCCGCGCACCATCGGCCCGGGCCGCGACCTCTTCAAGATCGCGCTTCAGTTCCACCAGGCGGTTGAGCTGGCGCAGCCGCAGCGCCGCCGCCGTCGGCGCATCCTCGGCCCCGGCGCGGAACCCGTCCCAGCGCCACAGATCGCCCGCAAGCGACACCAGCCGCTGCCCGGGCAACAGCGCCGGTTGCCGCCGCGCGCCCTCGATCGCATCGGCGACAAGCCCGATCTGCGCGATGCGACGGCGCAGCACGGCGGGCACCTCGACATGATCCGAAAGCGGCTCGACACCCGCGGGCAGCGGCTGCACCGCCTCGTAATCGGGCAACACGCCCCAGCCGGACCGCGCCACCGCCGCCACCTCCGGCGCGCGCAGATCATCGGCCAAGGCCGCGCCCAAGGCCGCCTCAAAGCCGCTTTTCACCCGCACGCGATCCAGCAGCTGATGCCCGCTCGCCGCTTCGCGTTCCACAAGCCGCGCCAAGGCCGCCACCTCGGCCCGCAGCGCACCCGCCTCGCCCTCGGCTTCCGACCGCGCCGCCCGGGCGGTGCTTTCGCGGGCCTGCACCACGCCGCGGGCTTCATCCGCCGCGATCAGCGCTTCCTCGGCGGCTTCGGCCTGATCCTGCGCCTCTTCCTGCGCGGTCTGCGCGGTTTCGAACGCCTCCTCGGCCCGCTCCAGCGCCTCGGCCGCCGTTTCGGCCGCCGCCTGCGCGCGATCCGCCTCGGCCTCGGCCTTGGCCACCGTCGCGCGGTTGTCCGACACCAGCCGCGTCACCGAGCCATGCCGCGCCGCCAGCCGCGCCACATCCTCGGTGCCCTCGCTCAAAAGCGCCTCGCGCTCGGCCAGAACCGCCGCCGCCTCGGCCGAGGCCTCGGAAGCCGCTTCCAGCTTGTCCTCCTGCCCCTCGGTCGCTTTCAGCAACTGGCCCATTTCCCAGTCGAGCCGGGCAATCGTCTCGCCCGCATCGCGGTTCAGCCCGGCCTCGCGCTCCATGTCGCGGTCAAGCTGCGCGATGCGCGATTTCAGACTGTCGATCCGCGCCGCCGCCTGCGCCTCGGAATCCGAAAGCGCATCACGTTGCAGCACCAGCCGTTGCAGGATCGCCCCGGCAATCGATTCTTCCTCGCGCAAGGGCGGCAGGGCGTCTTCCTGCGCCGCCCGCGCCTTCGCCGCCGCGCGCGAGGCGAGTTCCGCCTGCGCCGCCCCCATCATCGCCGAGCGCAGCGCGTTTTCCGCCTCGGCCCGGGCCAGATCGGCCTCGCGCCAGCGGCGATACAAAAGCATCCCCTCGGCCCGGCGCAGGTCATTGCCGATCTCGCGATAGCGCACCGCCTGCCGCACCTGCCGCGACAGCGAAGCGAGCTGCGTGCCCAGTTGCTCCAGCACGTCATCGACCCGGGCCAGGTTCTGTTCGGCGCCCGAGAGTTTCAGCTCCGCCTCGTGCCGCCGCTGATAAAGCCCCGAGATCCCGGCGGCTTCCTCAAGGATCCGCCGCCGCGCCTTCGGCTTGGCGTTGATCAGTTCCGAAATCTGCCCCTGCCGCACCAGCGCCGGGCTGTGCGCCCCGGTCGAGGCATCGGCAAACAGCATCTGCACGTCGCGGGCGCGCACGTCGCGCGTGTTGACCTTGTAGGCGGATCCGGCGTCGCGGGTGATCCGGCGCACGATTTCCAGCACGTCGGCGTCGTTGAAGCCCGAGGGCGCCAGCCGTTCGCTGTTGTCGATGGACAGCGAGACCTCGGCGAAATGCCGCGCGCCGCGGGTGGCGGCGCCCGCAAAGATCACGTCTTCCATCCCGCCGCCGCGCATCGCGCTGGCGCGGGTCTCGCCCATCACCCAGCGCAGGGCTTCGAGCAGGTTCGACTTGCCGCAGCCGTTCGGGCCCACGACGCCGGTCAGGCCGTCGTGGATCACAAGGTCGGTCGGGTCGACAAAGCTCTTGAAGCCGTTCAGTCGCAGGCGGGTAAAACGCAAGGGGGCACCGATTCCAGATCGAGGGTCCGCCAGTTTCGGTTTTGGCACCGGCCAAGTCAACGTCACCCCCCTCACCTTCGGGCGAGGTCTGCGGCTTATCCACAGGAACGGAGGCTTTTCGCTTGCACGGCCGGGCGAGCAGCTTAAACTGGTTCTAAATTCTGACCAATATCAAGGAAACATCGCATGGTTCCGGCTCTGGCGATCATTCTGGCGTTCCAATTGGCGGGCGAGGTGCTTTCGCGCGCGGGGCATCTGCCGCTTCCGGGGCCGGTTCTGGGGATGCTGGCCATGGTGGCGGCGCTTGCGGCCAGCGCGCGGCTGCGCGCGATGATCCGCCCCGTGGCGCAGGGGTTGCTTGGCCATCTGTCCCTGCTCTTCGTGCCTGCCGGTGTCGGGGTGGTGGCGCATCTGCCCACCCTTGCCGCACATGGTCCGGCGCTGGCGGTGGCGCTGGTGGCCTCGACACTGCTCGCCATCGTCGTCGGCGCGGTGACCTTTACCCTTGTCGCGAAGCTGGTGGGGAGCACCCCCGATGAATGACGCGGTGCTGATCTGGTCCTATCTCGCCTCGCAGCCGCTTCTGTGGCTGACGGCGACGCTCTTTGCCTATTGGGCGGGCGACAGTCTGTATCGGCTGGCGCGGCGCAATCCGGCCGCCAATCCGGTGATGCTGGCGGTGATTTTTCTGGCCGTGCTGCTGGGGATCACCGGCACGCCCTACCGGGATTATTTCGAGGGGGCGCAATTCGTCCATTTCATGCTGGGTCCGGCCACGGTCTGCCTTGCGGTGCCGCTGCAGGCGAATCTGAAGGCGATCCGCAAGGCCTTGATCCCGATTGCCGCGGCGCTGCTGGCGGGGTCGTTCACCGCGATCGTCTCGGCTTTGGCGATTGCGAAGATGTTCGGCGCCGAGGCCGGTCTGCTGGCGACGCTGGCGCCGAAATCGGCGACGGCGCCGGTGGCGATCGGGATTTCCGAGGCGCTCGGCGGGCAGCCGACGCTGACCGCGGTTCTGGTGCTGCTGACCGGGATGATCGGGGCGATTTTCGTGACGCCGATGCTGAACGGGCTGGGGCTGACCGACTGGCGCGCGCGCGGTTTTGCGACCGGCGTCGCGGCGCATGGGATCGGCACGGCGCGGGCCTTTCAGGTGCATGACACGGCGGGGGCTTTCGCCTCGATCGGGATGGGGCTGAATGCGGTGCTGACGGCGTTTCTGGCGCCCCTGGTGCTGCCGTGGTTTCTGTGACCTGATGCCGTCGGGCGGACCAGGAAACGCGATCCGCGTTTCCCCGCCCGCTGCGCAGCGCCTGTCGCGAGACCGTTTCCGCAAGCCTGACAGAGGCCTGCGCTCCGCCCCGGCGGCGCGAATGCGCCCGCCAGTGGCGCGGGGCGGGCGCAGGCCGAGGGCCTTTGGGCCCTCGGCGGTCACGGGGCCACTGTCGCGCGTGACCTCGGCGATGGCCTCGGTCAGGATCGGGCCTCAGCCCTTTGCGGGTTTGTAAGGCGCCATGCCCGCCCGGGCCAGCTCATCGGCGCGTTCGTTTTCCGCATGCCCGGCATGGCCCTTGATCCATTTCCAGACCACCTTGTGCCGCGCCTGCGCCGCATCCAGCCGCTGCCACAGATCGACGTTCTTCACCGGCTTCTTGTCGGCGGTCTTCCAGCCGTTGCGCTTCCATCCGTGCATCCAGCTTTCGATGCCGTTCTTCACATAGGCCGAGTCGGTGGTGATCGTCAGCGCGGTGGGCCGGGTCAGGGCCTCCAGCGCGGAAATCGCCGCCATCAGCTCCATGCGGTTGTTGGTCGTATCCGCCTCGCCGCCGGAAAGCTCCTTTTGCTTCAGGATCTTGCCATCCGCCATCGCGCGCATGAGCACGCCCCAGCCCCCGGGCCCCGGGTTGCCGCTGCAGGCCCCGTCCGTCCATGCGTAAAGATCCGACATCAGGCGCGCTCGAAGGCCAGCCGGACGCCCAGCGCGGCAAAGGAGGCCGCGAAGGCCCGGCGCATCCAGGCCATCACCGCGGGACGGCTCAGAATGGCCTGACGACCGGACGCCGCCAGCGCGGTATAGCCGATGAAGGTCAGGAAGGTGAGAACGGCAAAGACCACGCCCAGTTCCGCCATCACGTAAGGTCCGTCATTCACCGCCATGAACTGCGGCAGGAAGGCCACGAAGAACAAGGGCAGCTTCGGATTGAGCAGGTTCAAGACGATCCCGCGCCACACCAGCTGCGCCACCGACTGCGGCGCGGCAGCCTCAAGCGCAAGCCCGCCCGTGCCCCTCAGCGTGCCCCAAGCCATGTAAAGCAGATAGGCCACGCCCGCATATTTGATCGTCTGAAACAGCAGCGCCGAGGTGTGCAGAACCGCCGCCAGACCGCCCAGCGCGACGGCCAGATGCACCAGCGTCGCGATGGTGCAGCCAAGCGAGGCCCAGACCCCCGCGCGGAACCCCTGCCCCAGCGTCGACGACAAGGTGTAGACGACCCCGATTCCCGGAACCAGACAGACGATGAAAGCCGTGAACAGGAACTCGGGGGACATGGTACCTCAATTGTCGTGGCGGAAGATCCGCGGCGTCTTGAACTCTATCCGCTCTTTCGCGGTCTCGACAAGCTCCACTGTCAGATCATAGCGTTCCCGGAAGGCCGCGATCACCTCGTCGACCAGCACTTCGGGGGCCGAGGCCCCGGCGGTCAGGCCCACTTTCGTCAGCCCTTCCAGCGCCTGCCATTGGATTTCCGAGGCGCGTTCCACCAGATGCGACACCGCGCAACCGGCGTTGCGACCGACTTCCACCAGACGCTTGGAGTTCGACGAATTCGGCGCGCCGATGACCAGCAGCGCTTCGATCTTTTCGGCCAGAACCTTCACCGCCGCCTGACGATTCGTGGTGGCGTAGCAGATGTCATCCTTGCCCGGACCGACGAGCGCGGGGAACCGCGCCTGCAGCGCCGCCACCACCTCGGCCGTGTCATCGACCGAAAGCGTCGTCTGGGTGATCCAGGCGAGTTTTTCCGGGTCGCGGACCTCAAGCCTGGCCACATCGGCGGCGGTCTCGATCAGCAGCACCTCGCCCTCGGGCAATTGCCCCATCGTGCCGATCACCTCGGGGTGGCCGCGGTGGCCGATCATCACGATCTGCAGACCGTCCTCGGCGTGGCGTTCGGCCTCCAGATGCACCTTGGAGACCAGCGGACAGGTCGCATCGACATAGATCATGTTGCGCCGCTCGGCCTCGGCGGGGACCGTCTTCGGCACGCCATGCGCCGAAAAGATCACCGGCCGATCGACCGGGCATTCGTCCAGCTCCTCGACAAAAACCGCGCCCTTGGCCGCGAGCGTATTGACCACGAATTTGTTGTGCACGATCTCGTGGCGCACATAGACCGGCGCCCCCCATTTCTCGAGCGACATCTCGACGATCTTCACGGCCCGGTCGACGCCCGCGCAAAAGCCACGGGGGGCGGCAAGGTAAAGGGTAAGGGCAGGTTTCATGATGCGCTCCGTATTCACGGGTCCAGAGGTAATGCCGCGCAGCCCCGCCGTAAAGTGCGACCCGTTTACGCCCAGCGCACCTCGCCCAGAAAGATGTAGCCCGCGCCATAGATCGTCTTGATCAGGCGGGGGTTCTTCGGGTCCTCGCCCAGCTTCGTGCGCAGCCGCGAGATCCGCACATCCATCGCCCGGTCGAAACTTTCCCCCGCCGCGCCGCCCAGGCTTTCCTGCATTTGCGCCCGCGAAATCAGCCGGTTCGGGCTTTCGAGGAAAAGCCGCAGCACCTCTCCCTCGGCATGGGAAAACGGCGTCTCGGCGCCGGTGTCGTCGATCAGCACGTAGCGGTCGAAGGCGGCCTTCCAGCCCGCAAAGACCGCCACCTGCGCCGCCGGGGCGGCCTCGGAGCGCGGACGGCGCAGACGGGCGCGGATGCGCGCCACCACCTCGGCCGGATCGAAGGGCTTGATGATGTAATCATCGGCGCCCAGTTCCAGCCCCGTCACCCGGTCCTGCACCTGTGCGCGGCCCGAAATGATGATGATCGCCGCCCCCGATTCGAGCGCCAGCCGATGCACCAGCGCCAGACCGTCGCGATCGGGCAGGCCCAGATCGACCAGACAGACATCAGGCTGGCTGCGCTTCAGCCCGGCCTCGAATTCCGTGGCGCGGGCATAGGCGTTCGTGCGAAACCCGGCCTCCTCCAGCGCATCGACCAGCATGCGGCGGATTTCGGGTTCGTCGTCCAGAACGGCGACAAGCGGGGCTTGCGAAACGGTCATCGGCGCACTCCGGCGATCAGCGCGGCCAGTTCCGCCGCGACGAAGGGTTTTTGCAACACCGGACAGGGCGCGGCGGCGCGCAGCCGACTGCCCGGCGGCAGCGAGGTCATCAGCAGCATCGGCACCCGGCCCGACAGATGATGTGCAAGGTCGACCCCGGTGCCCTCGCCCGCCAGCTGGATGTCGGACAGGATCAGGCCGATTTCCGGCAGGGTGGAGAGCGCCTCGGCCTCCTCGACCGAACCCGCCTCCAGCACCGAATGACCGAGGCCGCGCAGCATCTCGCGCACCGAAAGCCGGATGTCCGGGTCATCCTCGACCAGAAGGACCAGCATCGGCGTCGCATCGGTTTCCGCCAGACGCAGCGGCAGGCGCAGGGTCACGCAGGCCCCCGGTTCGCAATTCTCGATCCGCACCGTGCCGCCCGCCAGCTTCGTCTGGTCATAGACCATCGACAGCCCAAGGCCCGAGCCCTGCCCGCCCTTCGTCGTGAAGAACGGATCAAGCGCATGGGCCAGGGCCTCGGTCGAAAACCCCGGGCCGGTGTCGGAGACATGGATCTCGACCCAGGTGTCCTGCACCGGATGCGCGGCAATGCGGATCGCCCCGCCGCGCGGCCCCATCGCGTCGCGGGCATTCAAAAGCAGGTTGAGCAGGCTGTCCTGCAACGGCCCGGGATCCAGCACGATCGGCGCCTGCAGACCGTCGATATCAAGATCGACCAGCACCGCGGCGCCCAGCGTCGGCGCCGCCATCGTCACCAGATCGGCGATCAGCGCGGGCAGGTTCACCGCCTGCGGCCGCAACTCGCGCTTGCCGGAAATCGCCGCGATCCGGTCGAGCAGCGTGCCCCCCCGCCGCGCCGCCGACAGCGTCGCCCGCACCGCATCGCGGCCCTCGGGCGGCAGGCCGTCGACCCGCATCATCCGCCCCTGCAGGCCAAGGATGATCGTCAGCAGATTGGCGAAATCATGCGCCATCCCCGAGGTGATCTGCGCCGCCAGTTCGCGCTTGCTGGCCTGCGCCAGCGCCGCCCGGGCCTGGGTTTCCGCGGTCACGTCGGTGGACAGGATATAGACCCCCTGCACCCCGTTGCCGGGCCCCCGATCCGGCGTCAGCGCGATGCGGATCCGCCGCCCCGAGGGTTCATGGGTGATCTCGATCACATTCGCCTCGCCCGCGAAGGCGCGTTCGAACCCGGGCAGGATGCGGCGGAACGTGTCCTCGCCCAGCACCTCGGCGGCGGTATGGCCGACCGGATCATCAAGCGAGCCGGGCATCACCGAGGTCACGCGCCGGTTCGAGAACGTATAGACGAAATCCGCCCCCATATGCGCGATATGGGCGGGCATCATTTCGGTGACCTGCCGGATCCGCGCGGCGGTGCGGCGCAATTCGCGCTGCGCCTCCTCCAGCGCGGCATTCGTCGCCGCCAGTTCCCGGTTCGCCGCCGCCAGCTGCGCGGCATGGGTCAGAACCTGTTCCGACAATTCCTCGGACCGGGCATGCAGCAGGGCCTCCTGCCGCTTCGTCTCGGTGATGTCGGTGTAAACGGTGATCCAGCCGCCCTCGGCCAGCGGCGCGCCCTCGACCGCGATGGTCCGGCCATTGGCGCGCTGCCGCTCCATGTAATGCGGGGTGAAGGTCCGCGCCTGCTCGACCCTTGTCGCCACCCAGGTGTCGATGTCGCCCACGGCGCCGTAATCGCCGCGCTCGGCCAGCCAGCGGATCGTGTTGGCGAAGCTGGTGCCCGGTTCGGTCAGGTGTTCGGGCAGGTCGAACATCAGCTGATACTGCCGGTTCGACACCGCCAGCCGCAGATCGCTGTCAAAGATCGACAGCGCCTGCCCGATCAGGTTCAGCCCCGCCTGCGTCAGCCGTGCCCGTGCATCCTCGGTCATCCACGCTCTCCCCGCCCCATCGCTAGCACCTTCTGCGCGCTTCGCAAGCACCGGATTCAACCGGAAAGGATTCGCAAGATTTGGGCAAAAGTCCGGCAACTATTAACCGCAAGTTTCCAACCAGACGCCGCGCAGGGAGAGAGTCGCGGCTTCCGACGTCGGAAAGCCGGCGCAGGGGAGGAAGAATGGCAGATCAGGATCAGGGGGCGACGGCGCAGTCGATCCCGGCGCTTCTGGCGCTGAACGTCGAAAGGTATGGCACCCGCCCCGCCTATCGCGAAAAGGAATTCGGCATCTGGCAGGTCTGGACCTGGGCCGAGGCGGCGGTGGAAATCCGCGCCATGGCGATGGGGTTTCTCAGCCTTGGTGTCGAGCGGGGCGATCACGTGGCGATCATCGGCCGCAACCGTCCGTCGCATTACTGGGCGATGGTGGCGGCGCAGATGGTGGGCGCGGTGCCGGTGCCGCTTTACCAGGACGCCGTGGCCGAGGAGATGGCCTATGTGCTGGATCATTGCGGCGCCCGCTTCGTGGTCTGCGGCGATCAGGAACAGGTCGACAAGGTCGTCGAGATCGAGGATCGCATCCAGCACATCCAGCATGTCATGTATACCGACAAGCGCGGCATGCGGAAATACGACCATTCCCGGATGAACCATCTGGCCGATATCGTGGCCGAGGGGAAAGCCGGGCATTTCCGCTATGAAGGCGAGCTGGACAAGCGCATCGCCGAGCTGACCGCGGACAGCACCTGCGTGATGCTGTACACCTCGGGCACGACGGGCAAGCCGAAGGGCGTGGTGCTGTCGAACCGCAACATCATCGAGACCGCCCGCGCCTCGGTCGCCTTTGACCATCTGGGCTGCGACGAGGACGTGCTGGCCTATCTGCCGATGGCCTGGGTCGGCGATTTCATCTTTTCCATCGGTCAGGCGATGGTGGCGGGCTTCTGCGTGAACTGCCCCGAAAGCCCGGCGACGATGATGACCGACCTGCGCGAGATCGGCCCGACCTATTTCTTTGCGCCGCCGCGGATCTTTGAGACCATGCTGACGAACGTGATGATCCGGATGGAGGACGCGGGCGATCTGAAGCACGGGATGTTCAAGCATTTCATGGAGTTCGCCAAGACCACCGGGGAAACCTACGGGATGCCGCGGTATCGGGTGAAACGCTCGAAACCGACGCTGCGGCGGCGCTGGCGCTGGGCCTGGCGCTATGCGATGGGGATCGGCTTTTCGGTCGAGACGATGGTGGAAAACGCGCTGCGGCTGGCGGTGGTGCGGCTGCGCCACCCGCTGGAACACCGCAAGCATTTCCACGCCCGCGGGCCGCTGCTGAACCTTTATCCGCAGCCGCTGCGCGATTACTTCGACTATCGCACCGGCGAGGTGACGATCTTTTCGCCCTTGAAGAACACGCTCGGCCTGAGCCGCGTCCGTGTCGCCTATACCGCGGGCGAGGCGATCGGCCCCGAGATCTTCGAGTTCTACCGCTCGATGGGCATCAACCTGAAACAGCTTTACGGCCAGACCGAGGCCTCGGTCTTCATCACCCAGCAGCCCGACGGACAGGTGCGGGCGGATACGGTGGGCGTGCCCAGCCCGGGCGTCGAGGTGAAGATCGGCGAGACGGGCGAGGTCTTCTACCGCTCGCCCGGAACCTTTGTCGAATATTTCAGAAATCCCGAAAGCACAGCTTCGACCAAGGATGCCGAGGGCTGGGTGGCCACCGGCGACGCCGGTTTCTTTGAACCGGGCACCGGACATCTGCGCATCATCGACCGCGCGAAAGACGTGGGGAAAATGGCGGACGGGCGGCTTTTCGCGCCGAAATACGTTGAAAACAAGCTGAAATTCTACCCCTCGATCCTGGAGGCCGTGGTCTTCGGCAAGGATCGCGACCGCTGCACCGCTTTCATCAACATCGACCTGACCGCGGTGGGCAACTGGGCGGAACGCAACAACATCGCCTATGCTTCCTATCAGGAACTGGCCGGTCACCCGCAGGTCTACGGCATGATCCGCGAGCACATCGACGCGGTGAACCGCTCGGTCGCGCAGGATCCGATGCTCTCGGGCTGCCAGATCCACCGCTTCCTGATCCTGCACAAGGAACTGGATGCCGATGATGGCGAGATGACCCGCACCCGCAAGGTCCGCCGCAATGTCGTCGCCGAGAAATACGCCGATCTGATCGCCGCGCTCTATGACGGGCGGGACACGATCACCACCGAAACCGAAGTGACCTACGAAGACGGACGCAAGGGGGCGATCAAGGCCACGCTCCGCCTTGAGGACGCCACCCTCGCGCCCGAGGCGCATCTGCAGAAAGAGGCCGCGGAATGAAGGACATGGGCGAAGGCTATACCACCCCCGACGGCCGCCGGATCGGCCCGGTGCTGATGGAGCTACGCAACATCACCCTGCGCTTCGGCGGCGTGGTGGCGATCAAGGACATCAGCTTCGACATCCGCGAAGGCGAGATCCGCGCCATCATCGGCCCGAACGGCGCGGGCAAAAGCTCGATGCTGAACGTGATCTCGGGGTTTTATGTGCCGACCGAGGGCGAGGTCTGGTTCCGCGGCGAAAGGCGCGGCCCGATGAAACCCTATCAGGTGGCGCGATTGGGCATTGCCCGCACCTTCCAGAACATCGCGCTGTTCGATGGCATGTCGGTTCTGGACAACATCATGACCGGACGGCTGACGCTGATGCATGCGGGACTGTTCAGCCAGGCCCTGTGGTGGGGCAAGGCCGCCGCCGAGGAAGACGAGCATCGCGAAAAAGTCGAAAAGATCATCGACTTCCTTGAAATCCAGAATATTCGGAAAACTCCGGTCGGGCGCCTGCCCTATGGATTGAAGAAGCGCGTGGAACTGGCACGGGCCTTGGCGGCAGAGCCGAAGATCCTGCTTCTGGATGAGCCGATGGCCGGGATGAACGTCGAGGAAAAAGAGGACATGTGCCGCTTCATCCTCGATGTGAACGACGAATTCGGCACGACGACGGTCTTGATCGAACATGACATGGGCGTGGTGATGGATCTGTCCGACCGGGTGGTGGTGATGGATTACGGCCGCAAGATCGGCGACGGCCCGCCCGAGGAAGTCCGCAACAACCAAGACGTCATCGACGCCTATCTGGGGGTGGCCCATGCTTGACCAGTTGACCTATGCCTCGGAGGCCGCGCTGAACGGGCTGATGGCCGGGGTGATGTATTCGCTTGTCGCGCTGGGCTTCGTCCTGATCTACAAATCCTCGGGCGTGTTCAACTACGCCCAGGGGGTGATGGCGCTCTTCGCGGCGCTGACGCTGGTCGGCATCCAGAACGGCCAGGTGCCCTTCGCGCATCTGATCAACGCCGTCACCGGCGGCCATCTGGAAAGCTTCGGCTGGCAGGTGCCCGCGGTGCTGGCGATCCTTCTGACCATCGGCGTGATGGTCGGCATGGCGATCGCGATCGAGAAACTGGTGCTCAAGCATCTGGTCAATCAGGCGCCGATCATCCTGTTCATGGCGACGATTGGCCTCGCCTATTTCCTCGAAGGCTTTGGCGATGTGATGTGGGGCGCCGATATCAAGACGCTCGATGTCGGCCTGCCGCAGGGGATCAACGAGACGGTGGAAAGCCTGACCGGCGCCTGGTTCGGCTATGGCTTCTTCATCGACAATCTCGACATCGTCGCCGCCGTCGTCTCGGTGGCGCTGGTGGCGGCGCTGACCGTGTTCAGCCAGTATTCGAAACAGGGCCGCGCCCTGCGCGCCGTCGCCGACGACCATCAGGCGGCGCTTTCGGTGGGCATCTCGCTGCGCTTCATCTGGATCCTCGTCTGGTCGATCGCGGGCTTCGTGGCGCTGGTCGCCGGGATCATGTGGGGCTCGAAATCCGGGGTGCAGTTCTCGCTCTCGCTGATCGCGCTGAAAGCCCTGCCGGTGCTGATGCTCGGCGGCTTCACCTCGATCCCCGGCGCCATCGTCGGCGGGCTGATCATCGGCATGGGCGAGAAGCTGTTCGAGTTCTTCATCGGTCCGATGATCGGCGGCGCCACCGAAAACTGGTTCGCCTATGTGCTGGCGCTGATCTTCCTCGTGTTCCGGCCGCAGGGCCTGTTCGGCGAGCGGATCATCGAGAGGGTGTAAACTAAAATGGACACTTTGACGCAGTTTAGGGTTGAATGGAGGGGCAAGGTGCGACATTCTGTCAGCGATCCGGCGCGCTGGGATGATTCCTGCCGGGGACACGCACTGCATCACGCGCCCCTTGCGGTTGAGGAGGCGCCCGGGGACGGGAGGCCCCATATCGATGACCAGAAAAGCCTGTTCCGTCGCCTTCACCATCGGCTGGGCCTCTGCCCTGACCTTCGGCTGGATCGCGCTGGCCGCACCGCCGGACGAGCCTGCCTCCACCCGCACCATCAACATGATCCTTGCGGCCTTCGGGGCCGGGGCCGGCCTCTGGTCCTGGATGCGCGTGCGCCGCGACATCTGACGGGGGCGGACAGCAGCCTTCCCCGTGCCATCACCGGGGGGAGGCTCTGATGTTCTACCGCGAAGCAGGCGATTTCAAGACAAGCTACCGCGCCGACAGCCAGACGTTTCCGATCCGTCTGGACCGGATGGGCTATTTCGCGGCCCTGGCCGTGGCTTACGGCGTGGTGCCCTTCTTCATCGACGATTACTGGGCGAATGCGGTCTTCGTGCCGTTCCTGATCTATGCGATCGCGGCGATCGGGCTGAATATCCTGGTCGGCTATGCCGGGCAGGTCAGCCTTGGCACCGGCGGTTTCATGGCCGTCGGCGCCTATGCGGTCTACAAGCTGATGACCGCCTTCCCCGAGGTGCCGATCTTCCTGCATGTCATCCTGGCGGGCGGCATCACCGCCTGCGTCGGCGTGCTGTTCGGCCTGCCGTCCCTGCGGATCAAGGGCTTTTACCTCGCCGTCGCGACGCTGGCCGCGCAGTTCTTTCTGGTCTGGCTCTTCAACAAGGTGCCGTGGTTTTACAACTATTCCGCGTCCGGCCAGATCACCGCGCCCGACCGGACCATGTTCGGCATCTTCATCACCGGGGCACAGACGACGGCGGCGGCGAAATACCTGTTCTGTCTCGTCATCCTGACACTTGTCGCGCTGATGGCACGCAACCTGACGCGCGGCACGGTCGGGCGCAAATGGATGGCCATTCGCGACATGGACATCGCCGCCGAGATCATCGGGGTCAACCCGCTTTCCGCCAAGGTCACCGCCTTTGCCGCCTCGTCCTTCTTCATCGGCATCGCCGGGGCGCTGCTGTTCTCGGTCTACCTTGGCGCGGCCGAGGTGGGCGAGGCCTTCGGGATCAACAAATCGTTCCTCGTGCTGTTCATGGTGATCATCGGCGGGCTGGGTTCGATCTTCGGCTCCTTTGCCGGGGCGGCGTTTCTGGTGCTGCTGCCGGTGTTCCTGAAAAACGTGCTGGTCGGCGGTTTCGGCTGGCCCACCGATGTCGCGGCACATCTGGAGCTGATGATCGTCGGCGCGCTGATCGTGGTCTTCCTGATCGTCGAGCCGCACGGGCTGGCGCAGCTCTGGCGCATCGCCAAGGAAAAACTGAGACTTTGGCCCTTCCCGCATTGAGGGGCCGGGAAAGACCCGGGCAACCGGTTGAAAACAATCAATACGTTACTGGGAGGATACACGTATGAAAAAGAGCTTTGCAGCCCTTGCGGCGGCGGCCATGCTGGCCACGACCGTCCCCGCGCTGGCCGATCTGACGGTGCCGAACCTGAGCTATCGCACCGGCTCCTATGCCGCGAACGGCATTCCCTATGCCGATGGCTTCGCCGATTACTTCACGCTTCTGAATGAACGTGACGGCGGCATCGGCGGCGAAAAGGTCGCCGTGCCGGAATGCGAGACCGCCTACAACACCGAAAAGGGCGTCGAGTGCTATGAAAGCACCAAGGGCCAGGCGGCTCTGGCCTACAACCCGCTCTCGACCGGGATCACCTATCAGCTGATCCCGAAGGTCACGGCGGATCACCATGTGCTGTATACCCCGGGCTATGGCCGCACCTCCGCGGCGAATGGCGCGGTGTTCGAATGGGTGTTCAACTACCCGGCCAACTACTGGGACGGCGCCTCCGTCGCGGTGAAATACATGCTGGCGGAAAACGGCGGCGATCTGACCGGGAAAAAGATCACGCTGGTCTATCACAACTCGGCCTATGGCAAGGAGCCGATCCGCACGCTGGAAGAACTGGCGAAGAAGCACGGTTTCACCCTGTCGCTGCTGCCGGTCGATCCGCCCGGGCAGGAGCAGAAATCGCAATGGCTGCAGATCCGCCGCGACAAGCCCGATTACGTGATCATGTATGGCTGGGGCGTGATGAACCAGGTCGCGATCCAGGAGGCGGTGAACATCAAGTTCCCGATGGATCACATGATGGGGATCTGGTGGTCCGGCTCTGAAAACGACGTCGGCCCGGCGGGCAATGGCGCGAACGGCTACAAGTCGATCAGCTTCCACGGCGTCGGCGCCGACTATCCGATCTATGCCGATCTGAAGAAATATGTCTTCGACGCGGGCAAGGCGGCGGGGGCGGGCGATCAGCTCGGCACCGTGCTTTACTCGCGCGGGATGTATGCGGCGATGATCATCTCCGAGGCGATCCGCACCGCGCAGGAAAAGACCGGCAAGGCGGCGGTGACGCCCGAGGACGTGCGTGACGGCTTCGAGAGCCTGAACCTGACCGAGGCGCGTCTGACCGATCTTGGCCTGCCGGGCTTTGCCCAGCCGATCGCCGCCAGCTGTGCCGATCACGGCGGCCCGGGCACGGCGATGATCCTGCAATGGGATGCGGGCGCGAAGAAATGGTCCGCCGTTTCGGACTGGATCGAGGCCGATGCCGACGTGCTCGATCCGCTGATCGCCGAAGACTCGGCCGCTTTCGCCAAAGAGTCCGGCATCGCCGAGCGCTGCAAGTAAGCCCCTGCCCCCGGCCTTCGGGCCGGGGGATTTCGCCCCGGAGGATGACCATGTTCGATGCAGCCAAGACCGAGACGCTCCTTGAAGTGAACAACATCGAGGTGATCTACAACCACGTCATCCTTGTGCTGAAGGGCGTCAGCCTGTCGGTGCCCAAGGGCGGGATCACCGCGCTTCTGGGCGGCAATGGCGCGGGCAAGACGACGACGCTGAAGGCGATCTCGAACCTGCTGCACTCCGAACGCGGCGAGGTGACGAAGGGTTCGATCCTTTATCGCGGCGAGCGGGTGCAGGACATGTCCCCCGCCGATTTGGTGCGCAAGGGCGTCATTCAGGTGATGGAGGGGCGGCATTGCTTCGAACACCTGACGGTCGAGGAAAACCTGCTCACCGGCGCCTATACCCGCAAGGACGGCCGGGCGGCGATCGCGCGCGATCTGGACATGGTCTATGCCTATTTCCCGCGCCTGAAGGAACGCCGCAAATCGCAGGCCGGCTACACCTCGGGCGGCGAGCAGCAGATGGTGGCGATGGGCCGGGCGCTGATGTCGCGGCCGGAAACGATCCTGCTCGATGAACCCTCGATGGGTCTGGCGCCGCAGCTGGTCGAGCAGATCTTTGAAATCGTCAAGGCGGTGAACGAGGGCGAGGGCGTGACCTTCCTTCTGGCCGAGCAGAACACCAACGTCGCGCTGCGCTATGCCCATTACGGCTATATCCTCGAAAGCGGCCGCGTGGTGATGGATGGCCCGGCGGCGCAATTGCGCGAAAACCCGGATGTGAAGGAGTTCTATCTGGGCATGTCGGACGATGGCCGCAAAAGCTTCCGCGACGTGCGGTCCTATCGCCGCCGCAAGCGCTGGCTGGCCTGACAAGCCACTGATTTGAAACATTTGCTGCGCAGCATTCTGCACTGCAGCATTCCTCGGACAAGCCGCAGAAAGGCGCCGCGATGAGCCGCTATTACGACGTTCTGGAAACCCGTTCCGCCGACGAACGCGCGGCCGCGCTGGGGCGGGATCTGCCGCAGGCGGTGGCGCGCGCGCTGATGGCGCCGGGGCTTGCGGCGCATCTGGGCGAGGTCGAGGCCGCGGCGATCACCTCGCGCGCGGCGCTGGCAAAACTGCCGGTGCTGCGCAAATCCGACCTGAGCAGCGCGCAGAAGAAATCCCCCCCTTTCGGCGGCATGACGCCCCGCACCGCGCGCGGCTTCGCGCATATCTTCCAAAGCCCCGGCCCGATCTATGAACCCGGGGAAACCTCGGCCGACTGGTGGCGGATGGGGCGTTTCCTGCATGCGGCGGGCGTCGGCCCGGGCGACATCGTGCAGAACTGTTTCGGCTATCACCTGACCCCCGCCGGGATGATCTTTGACTCCGGCGCGCGGGCCGTGGGCGCCGCCGTCCTGCCCGCGGGCACCGGCCAGACCGAGCTGCAGGTCCGCGCCGCCGTCGATATCGGCACGACGGTTTACGCAGGCACCCCCGATTTCCTCAAGGTGATCCTCGACAAGGCGGCCGACATGGGCGAACCGCTGACGATCAGCCGCGCCGTCGTCGGCGGCGGGGCGCTGTTCCCCTCCCTGCGCAAGGAATATGCCGAGCGCGGCATCGCCTGCCTGCAATGCTACGCCACCGCCGATCTGGGCAACATCGCCTATGAAAGCCCGGCGCTGGAGGGGATGATCGTCGATGAAGGCGTGATCGTCGAAATCGTCCGCCCCGGCACCGGCGATCCGGTCCCCGACGGCGAGGTGGGCGAGGTCGTCGTCACCACGCTCAACCCCGATTACCCGCTGATCCGCTTTGCGACGGGCGATCTCAGCGCCGTCCTGCCCGGGATCTCGCCTTGCGGGCGCAGCAACCTGCGCATCAAGGGCTGGATGGGCCGCGCCGATCAGACGACGAAGATCAAGGGCATGTTCGTGCGCCCCGAACAGGTCGCGGCCTTCGTCGCGGCCTATCCCGAGGTGAAACGCGCCCGCGTCATCGCCACCCGCGAAGGCGAGATGGACGCGATGACGGTGCGGATCGAAACCGAGGCCTGCGACCCCGAGCACTACGCCGCGGGCGTGGTCGCGGCGCTGAAACTCAAGGCCACGATCGAGCTTGTCGCCCCGGGCAGCCTGCCCAATGATGGCAAGGTGATCGAGGATCTGCGCAAATACGACTGACCCGCTGATTTCACCTTGGTGCAAATATCCCGGGGGGCTGCGCAGCAGCGGGGGCAGCGCCCCCTCCCCGGCCCGTCACAGGCGCAGGTTCAGCCCCAGGTCGGGTGGAACCGGTTCGCCGGGCTGAGGGTGAAGATCTCGCAGCCATCGGCGGTGACACCCACCGAATGTTCGAACTGCGCCGACAGCGACTTGTCGCGGGTGACCGCGGTCCAGTCGTCCGACAGCACCTTGGTTTCCGGGCGGCCCAGGTTCACCATCGGCTCGATGGTGAAGAGCATGCCTTCCTCCAGCACCGCGCCCGCGCCCTTGCGGCCATAGTGCAGCACGTTCGGCGGCGCGTGGAACACCCGGCCCAGCCCGTGACCGCAGAAATCGCGCACGACGCTCATCCGTTGCGCCTCGACATAGGCCTGAATCGCGTAACCGATGTCGCCAAAGGTATTGCCCGGCTTCACCTGTTCGATCCCCAGCATCAGCGCGTCATGGGTGACCTGAATCAGCCGTTCCGCCTTGCGGGTCAGATTGCCCGCCACATACATCCGCGAGGTATCGCCGAACCAGCCGTCCAGGATCACCGTCACGTCGATGTTCAGGATGTCGCCATCGGTCAGCACCTTGGCCCCCGGGATGCCGTGGCACACCACATGGTTCACCGAGATGCACGACGCATGCTTGTAACCGCGATAGCCGATCGTTGCCGACACCGCCCCGAGTTCCGTGACCCGGTTGCGGATGAAATCATCCAGCGCCCCGGTCGTCACCCCCGGCACCACCAGCGGCGCGACCTCGTCCAGGATCTGCGACGCGATCTTCCCGGCCGCCTGCATCCCCGCGAAATCGGCACGGTCGTAAATGCGGATGCCATCCTTGGTCAGGCGGGGTCTTGCGTCGTTCACGGGCACTCTCCTGTTCGCTGGCCCCTAGATAGTCACAAATCCGCGGCTTGGCCAGACCCGGGCTTTTCCGCAAGGCCCGCGCCCCTTATACGTGGCCCAAGGAGGAGCCCCATGCCCAATCCCACCTGCGCGATCCTGATCATTGGCGACGAGATCCTGACCGGCCGCACCCGCGAGGGGAACGCGCATCATCTGGCGGGGGAACTGGTCAAGGCGGGCTTCGATCTGCGGCAGATCCGGGTGATTTCGGACGATCACCCGACCATCGTCGCCGCTGTGCAGGAGCTGTCCGGGGCGCATGACCATCTGTTCACCTCGGGCGGCATCGGGCCGACGCATGACGACATCACCGCCGATGCCGTGGCCGAAGCCTTCGGGCGCAAGATCGGCGTGCGCGAAGATGCCCGCGCGATCCTGGCCGCCCATTACGCCGCCCGTGGCGTCGATTTCACCGAAGCCCGTCTGCGCATGGCCCGCATCCCCGAGGGTGCCAGCCTGATCGACAACCCGGTCTCGGGCGCCCCCGGTTTCAGTGTCGGCAATTGCCACGTCATGGCGGGCGTGCCCAACATCTTTCAGGCGATGGTGGCGGGGCTTCTGCCGCGGCTTTCCGGCGGGCAGCCGCTTTTGTCGCGCACCTGGCAGATGATGGTGGCCGAAGCCGCGATCGCCGATGCGCTGCGCGATCTGGCCGCGGCGCATCCTGCCGTGTCCTTCGGCTCCTATCCCTTCGTCACCGAGGGGCAGTATGGCACCAACCTTGTCGCCCGTTCGACCGAGCCGCAAGCGCTGGACGCCGCCTTTGCCGCGCTGCAGGCCGCTTTCCCGGAGGGTCGATGACCGATCCGCTGTTCGAGGTGATCGACGCCACCTGGCCCGCCGTCTCGGTGCGGCAAGCCGGCGGCTTCGTGATCCGCGAAGGACAGGGCGGCGGCTCTCGGGTCAGCGCGGCCAGCCTGCTCGGGCGGTTTGAAACCGCCGACATCGACGCCGCCATCGCTGCGCAGCGACGCCTTGGGCAGGAACCGAAATTCATGCTGCGCCCCGGCGACGAGGCGCTGGATGCGGCGCTGGCCGACCGCGGCTTCGAGGCCTTCGATCCGGTGGTGATCCTGACCGCCGATCTGGCCGCCCTGCCCCGCGAGGTGCCGCCCGTCACCGCCTTTGCGCATTGGCCGCCGCTGGCCATCGCGCGCGAGATCTGGGCGGAAAACGGCATCGGCGCGGCGCGACAGGCGATCCTCGACCGCGCGGGCACACCGAAAGCCGTCGTTCTTGGCCGCAGCCGCGACCGTGCCGCCGGGGCGGCCTTTGTCGCGACCCACGGCGACACCGCGATGCTGCATGCCCTTGTCGTCGCCCCCGAGTTCCGCCGTCAGGGCCTGGCCCGCGCGATCCTGGCGGAGGCCTGCCGCTGGGCCGCGACCGAGGGCGCCGAGCGCCTGACGCTTGTCGTCACCAAGGCGAATGTCGCAGCCCTGGCGCTGTACCAGGCCCTCGGAATGACGCCCGTCTGCGCCTATCATTACCGCCGCGAGACCCGGACATGAGACGATTTTTCTGCGCAGCATTTTTTCTGGCCGCCCTGCCCGCGCAGGCCGATCCGCCGTCCCTGACCCTGCCGCAAGGCGCCGCGATCTCGGCCGCGCGGAGCCAGGCCGCCACCTCCTACGGGCTGCCGATCGGGCCGTGGCGCAATGACACGATGGCGCGCAGCGGGCTCGAAGGGGCGCGGTCAGACACCGCCTGGCGGTTGCGCGGCAATCAGCAGACGACGCTGCAGATCCTGGCGCCGCTGCGCGACCAGATCGCGGCAGCGGGCTATATCCTGATGTATCAATGCGAAACCGATGCCTGCGGCGGCTTCGATTTCCGCTATGCGCTCGATCTGATCCCGGAACCGGAAATGCATGTCGATCTGGGCGACTTCCGCTATCTTGCGGCGCAGAACGGCAATGACTGGATCGCGCTCACGGTGTCGCGCTCGTCGGAATCGGGCTTCGTGCATCTGACGACGATGACCGCCGAGGACACCACCCCGGCGACGCCCGGCAACGATCTGGCCGCGCCGCAGCCCAGCCCGGAACCCGAAAGCCCGGCCGCCGATCTGGCCAAGGCCCTGGACGGCACGGGCCGGGTGGCGCTGGATGATCTGGTCTTTGCCAGCGGCGCCTCGAAACTGGCCGAGGGCGATTTCGCCTCGCTTTCGGCTTTGGCCGATTATCTGGCCACCCGGCCCGAGGCGCGGATCGCGCTGGTCGGTCACACCGACAACTCGGGCGCGCTGGCTACGAATGTCGCGCTGTCGAAAGAGCGCGCGGCGGCGGTGCGCAAGCGGCTGATCGAGAAGCTGGGCGTTCCGGCCGGGCAGCTGAGTGCCGAGGGGGCGGGCTGGCTGTCGCCGCGGACCTCGAACCTGACGCCCGAGGGGCGCGACAAAAACAGAAGGGTCGAAGCGGTGCTCGCCTCGACCCCAAGGTGACGGCGCCGGACGGAAGGGCGCCGTGGGAGGAACAAAACTCACCAGTTGTCGGGGCCCTTGTCGGCAAAGGTCTCGGCCAGAAAGTCGATGAAGGCCCGCACCTTGGGCTGGGTGAAGCGACCCGGCGGATAGACGGCATAGATGCCGAGCGTCTCCATCGGCAGATCGGGCATCGCCTCCTCGACCTGCCCGTTTTTCATTGCATCGGCGTAAAGGAAGCTGGGCAGATAGGCGATGCCAAGCCCCGCGATCGCGGCATGAAGCAGCGATTGGCCATCGTTCACCGTCAGCCAGCCCGCAGAGCGCACCTGCCGCCGCTCGCCCGAGGGCGCGGTGATCTTCCAGACATTGCCGTTCGACTGGTTCGAATAATGCAGAAGCTTGTGATCGTTCAGATCGTCGATCTTCGTCGGGCGGCCGTATTTCTCGAAATAGCGCGGCGAGGCGATCATCCGCTTCGCCGTCTCGGTCAGCTTGCGCGCCTTGAGCGTGCTGTCTTCGAGTTCGCCGACCCGGATCGCCATGTCGAACCCTTCCGAAATCAGCTCGACGTAGCGGTTGTTCAGCACCATGTTCACGGTGACGTCCGGATATGCCTGCAGAAAATCGCCCAGCACCGGCGAAAGCAGGTTCACCCCGAAATCGGTGGCGACCGAAATCCGCAAAAGCCCTGACGGCGCCACCTGCATCGAGGTGACGAGCGCATCGGCCTCTCCGGCGTCATTCAGCACCCGCCGCGCCCGGTCGTAATAGGCCAACCCGATTTCCGTGGGCGAGACCCGCCGCGTGGTGCGGTTGAGCAGCCTTGCGCCCAGTCGCGCCTCCAGCGCCGAGACATGTTTGGAAACGGCCGATTTGGAAATCCCCATCTTCTTGGCGGCATCGGTGAAGCCACCTTGATCCACCACGGTGGCAAAGGCTTCCATTTCGGTCAGACGGTCCATCGGTCACCCATCGGGAATGTTTCGCGGTTGCCGAAGTCATCGGATTGAATTCGGGCGCAATTTGGACGCTCACGGGACAATACGGGGGAAATTGCAAAGTTCGGCCAAGACGGGGAAACGATTGTTGCCCGTCTTGGCGGGAAAGGGGCTCTGCCCCTCGCCCTTGCGGGCTCACCCCGAGGTATTTCGGGCAAGATGAAGACAATGACGTCGCGTTTGCCGTGACAGGGGGGGCGGCGCTTGTAAGGTGGCCCAAAACCGGAGCCAAAACGCGAGGACGTGATGAGCCATTATCCGCATCTGCTGGCGCCGCTGGATCTGGGCCATGTGGTGCTGCCCAACCGCGTGCTGATGGGCTCGATGCATACCAACCTGGAAGAGACCGGCGACTGGAACCGGGTGGCCGAATTCTACGCGACGCGGGCGCGCGGCGGCGTCGGGCTGATGGTGACGGGGGGGATGGCGCCGAACCGCGAAGGCGGGGTGTTTCCCGGCGCGGCCGGTTTGTTCACGCCGCAGGATATCACCAACCACCGGCTGGTGACGGACCGGGTGCATGCGGCGGGCGGGCGGATCGCCATGCAGATCCTGCATGCGGGCCGCTATGCCTATGGGGCGGAATGTGTGTCGGCCTCGGCGGTGAAATCGCCGATCTCGCCCTTTGCGCCGAAGGAACTGGATGCGGCGGGCATCGAAAAGCAGATTGCCGACATCGCCACCGCTAGCGCCCGCGCCCGCGAGGCGGGCTATGACGGGGTCGAGGTGATGGGCTCGGAGGGCTATTTCCTCAACCAGTTCCTGGTCCGCCACGTGAACCGCCGCACCGACGACTGGGGCGGGTCTTACGAAAACCGGATGCGGCTGCCGGTCGAGGTGATGCGCCGTGTCCGCGCCGCGGTCGGCCCGGATTTCATCGTGATCTTCCGCATCTCGCTGATCGATCTGGTGCCCGAGGGCTCGACCTGGGACGAGGTGGTGCGGCTGGCAAAAGCCATCGAGGCCGCGGGGGCGACGATGCTGAATACCGGGATCGGCTGGCACGAGGCGCGGGTGCCGACCATCGCCACCTCGGTGCCGCGGGCGGCGTTTTCCTGGCTGACGGCGCGGCTGCGCCCCGAAGTCGGCATCCCGGTCATCACCTCGAACCGGATCAACACGCCGGAGGTGGCCGAAGGGATCCTGGCGGCGGGAGAGGCCGACATGATCTCGATGGCGCGGCCGTTCCTGGCCGATCCGGAGTTCGTCGCCAAGGCCGCCAGCGGCCGCGCGGCGGAAATCGCCCCCTGCATCGGCTGCAATCAGGCCTGCCTGGACCACACCTTTTCCGGCAAGATTTCGTCGTGCCTGGTCAATCCGCGCGCCGGGCATGAAACCGAACTGCTGCTGACCCCCACCGAAAGCCCGAAACGCATCGCCGTCGTCGGCGCGGGACCGGCGGGCATGGCCTGCGCCATCGCCGCGGCCGAGCGCGGCCATGCGGTGAAGCTGTTCGAGAAAGACGCCGAAATCGGCGGGCAGCTGCGGCTGGCCCGCACCATCCCCGGCAAGGAAGAATTCGTCGGGCTGACCGACTGGTTCGCCACCATGCTTGCCCGCGCGGGCGTCAGCCTGCGGCTCAATACGGAAGCGAGCGTGGCCTCGCTCGGCGGCTTCGACGAGGTGGTGATCGCCACCGGCGTCACGCCGCGCCGCCCCGAAATTCCGGGCGCGGATCTGGCGATCAGCTATGCCGAGTTGCTCTCGGGCAAGGCCGTGGCCGGGCCGCGGGTGGCGGTCATCGGCGCGGGCGGCATCGGCTTCGACGTCGCCGAATTCCTGACCGTGACCGAGAGCCCGACGCTCCACCCCGAGGACTGGAGGCGCGAATGGGGCGTCGGCGATCCGGCGCAAACCCCGGGCGGTCTGGCCGAGCCCGCCCCCGCCCCGCCCGCGCGGATGGTGACGCTGCTGCAACGGAAACCGGAAAAGCCCGGCCGTCATCTGGGGAAAACGACCGGATGGATTCACCGCGCCGCGCTGGCGGCCAAGGGCGTGAAGATGCTCGGCGGGGTGAATTACGACCGCATCACCCCCGAGGGCCTGCACATCAGCTTCGGCCCGGGCCACGAAACCCCGACGCTGATCGCGGCCGATACGGTGGTGCTGTGTTCGGGGCAGGAAAGCCAGCGCACGCTGGCCGAGGCGCTGCGGGCGCAGGGCTTCACGCCCCATATCATCGGCGGCGCCGATGTCGCGGGCGAGCTGGATGCGAAACGGGCGATCGATCAGGGCACAAGGCTTGGCGCCCGGCTCTGATCCACCTTTCATCTTGCTCCAGATATCCCGGGGGGCCGAGGCACTGCCTCGGCGGGGCAGCGCCCCCCCCCGGCCTCAGGCTCCAGTCTCAGGCTCCAGTCTCAGGCGCCGGTCTCGACGCAATGGCGCCGGAACGCCCGCTTCAGC
Source organism: Rhodobacter capsulatus (assembly GCF_005144475.1). Lineage (GTDB taxonomy): Bacteria > Pseudomonadota > Alphaproteobacteria > Rhodobacterales > Rhodobacteraceae > Rhodobacter > Rhodobacter capsulatus_C. The sequence continues at coordinate 61,172 of NZ_SWJZ01000008.1, forward strand.
AGATCCAGTTCCGCCCGCAGCAGATCCAGTTCCGCCCGCAGATCCGCCTCGAGCGGCTGGCCGCTGATGATGGTGAAATGCCCCACCGTCTCCTCGCCCGCGCGCAAGACGAAGGTCTGCACCCCGTCCGAAATCAGCGCGACCGGGATCGGCAGGCTCAGCCGCCAGCGGCCCGGGCCCAGCGCGTCGCAGGTAAGATCGGGCAGCGCCCGGTCCTGATGCACGACCTTCAGCTCCGGTGCCGCCGCGCCGGTCCACAGACCTTCCCACCGCCCCGCCGCGATCCGCGATCCTTCCAGCATCCCGCCCCCTCAGATATCGGCGCGCGGATGGCGCGCAAAGGTCAGATCCCGCAGCAGGATCTGGTTCATCCGCGGCCCTTCGAAGATCAGATCGACCCAGACCTTCTCGACACGCTTTTCGTTCATTTTCGTATAGGCCAGATCGAATTCGACGAAATCCGTTCCGCTGCCCAGCGGCATTTCCCGCACCAGCTGATCGGTGTTCGGCCCGTGCTTGACATTCAACCGGCAGAAAATCTCGAGCGGCCGTTCCAGCTCGACCGACATCGCAAGCCGGATCAGATGGGTGCGCTTCAGCCCCGCCACGCCCTCCTCGGGCAGATCCAGCACCAGCGACAGGAACGAGCCGTCGAACCGGAAGACATCCAGCCGCAGCCCGAAAGGCGCAAGGTCCAGCGGCGGGCGGTTGCGGATCTGGCGCAAGGTGATGTCGCTGTCCCGGCAATCGTGAAACAGCGTCGCCTCGGCGCCGATCGGGGTCCGGCTCTCGGCCCCGACAACGCCCGCGGGCACCACCGGCCCCCGCCACAGATCCGGGCGCCAGACCCAGTCGCAGCCCAGCGGCCGGACGATCCCGTCTTCGCCATCGGGCGGCACAGCCAGACGCCCCTCGGCCAGAAACAGCACCCGGTCAAGCGCGCGGCGCAAGGTCCAGGCATCGTCGCGCAGCTGCCGCAGCTCGGCCCGGCCCAGGGCCGAAACAAGCCGCCCCGCCCGCGCCCAGCGTGCCAGCATCCGGCCCTGCGCCAGCCGCTCCAGAAACGAAGTCGACTTTCCTGACATCTTCATCTTCGCGATCCCGGGCCGTCGTCACCTTGGAAACAGTACGTCATATTCGTTTCCTTCTGTGCCACATAACGTCGGAAATGAAGCCGGAAATCCATCAAAATACCCGTATTTTTCGGCCCGGAACCACCCTGGGGCGACAGCCCGTCACGCCGCTCGCCCGCGGCGCTCAGTTCAGATCGTGTACCGTCTCGTCGAAGGCCGACAGCAGCTCCAGCTGCGTCGCGTCATCGAGCGCGCTGCCCGCCAGCGGCAGCACCGACAGCGCCGCGACATGGCCGCCAAGCCCGATGATCTCGCGCCAATAGACCGGGTCCACCGGGGCGGTGTCCGGGGCGGAGCGATCGGCGATTTTCAAAAGCAACCGCCGCTCCTCGCGCTTCACCGCCAGGATCTGCACATCCCGCGCCTTGCCCGACCGCGCCAGCGCCGCCCGTCCGGCCCGGCTTTTGAAAAAGGCCTCGTAGCTCTCGAAGGCGGTCTCGACCGGATCCTCGCTGAGCGGTCCGATCGTGGCGCTGAGCAGCGCCTTTTGCGCCGGCCGCGGCGCGCGCGGATCGTCGCCGATCGCGGCACAGCTGCCCCACAGCACGAAGCTGCCCTCGGGCCCGTCGCGGGTCGAGCCGGGATCGACGCAGAACCCGTCCGGCGCCATCAGCGTCATCGCGCCCTGCTGCAGCGTGACCCGGCCGGTGACCGGCTTGTGCTTCGGCAAGGGCAGCTCGAGTTTGAACGGAAGTGCCGTGACGCAGCCCGACAGGGCAAGGCTCAGACACAGAGTGATCAAGATCCGTCGCATCGTCCCCCCCTGCTCGGCGGCTCTTCCTAGCAAGGCCCGCGACCCGGGGACAAGCGCCGAGTTGCGACCCGGGCGGGTTTCGCCTTGCCGCTGCCGCCGGGCCACGGCATCTTGGGCCGAACGGAGGCGAACATGGTCTATCTTGCGATTGATGGCGGCGGAAGCGGCTGCCGGGCGGTGCTTTGCGATGCCGAAGGGCGCGAGCTGGACCGGGCCGAGGGCGGGCCTGCGAATATCGCCACGGATTTCGCCGCGGCGCTGGAAAGCCTGCGCGGTCTGGCGCTGCGGCTGATCGGGGATCGGCCGCGCGATCAGGTGCGGGCGATGCTGGGCGTCGCCGGGGCGAACCTCTCGGGCGCGGCACCGCGGCTTGAAGCGGCGCTGCCATTCCGGGCAAAGGTGGTGCAGGATGTGACCACCTCGCTGCGCGGTGCGCTGGGGACGGGCGACGGGATCATGGCGGCGATCGGCACCGGCTCGGTCTTTGCGCGGCAGCTGGGCGGGCAGGTCACGGCGATCGGCGGCTGGGGGTTCCGGCTGGGCGACGAGGCCTCGGGCGCCTGGATGGGGCGGCTGATGCTGAACCGGATCACCCGGATGCTGGATGGCTACGCGCCGCTCTCGCCCTTGGCGCAGGCGATCCTGGCCGATCTGGGCGGCGGGCCGGGGCTGGTCGCCTTCACGCTGCAAAAAACGCCCGCCGATCATGCGCTTCTGGTGCATCGCATGGCCGCCGCCTTTGACGATCCGCTGTCGCGTCATGTCCTGGCCGAGACCCGGGCCGAGCTGCGCGCGGCGATCGGGCTGTTGCAGACCGATCCGCCGCTGCCGGTGGTCTGGCTGGGCGGGCTGGGTCCGACGCTGGCGCTGACCGACTGGCCGCGGGCCGAGCCTTTGGGCACGGCCCTTGACGGCGCGATGGCGATGGCGCGGGATCCGGCAACATGGGCCGCATGATCCTGACCGGGGCGCGGCTGTTCGACGGGGCCCGGTGTCTCGACGGACAGGCGGTGGTGATCGAGGGCGACCGGATCGCGGCAATCCTGCCCGCCTCCGATTTGCCCGCCTCCGATTTCCCCGAAGCCGCCCGGATCGAGCTGGGCGGCGGTCTGCTTGCTCCCGGGCTGATCGATCTGCAGGTGAATGGCGGCGGCGGGGTGATGCTTTCAGGCGCCGACCCGCTGGCCGAGATCGCGGCGATCTGTGCCGCCCATGCGCGGCTGGGCGCGACCGGGGTCTTGCCGACGCTGATCACCACCTCGGCCCGGCTGACGCGGGCGGTTCTGGCGGCGGGGGTGGCGGCGGTGGGCCGGGTGCCGGGGTTCCTCGGCCTGCACCTTGAGGGGCCCCATCTCGACCCGAAACGCCCCGGCTGTCATCCCGCGCAGCACATCCGCCCGATGACCGAGGAAGATGTGCTGACGCTCTGCGAGGCCCGCGCCGGTCTGCCCGCGCTGCTGCTGACGGTTGCCCCCGCTTCGGTGACGCCCGATCAGATCGCCCGGCTGACCGAGGCCGGGGTGGTGGTGGCTTTGGGTCATGCCGACTGCAGCATGGCCGAGGCGCAGGCCGCTTTCGACGCGGGCGCGCGCGTCGTGACACATCTGTTCAACGCGATGAGTCAGCTCGGCTCGCGCGAACCGGGGCTCGTGGGCGCCGCCCTGTCGCTGCCCTTCGCCTGCGGCCTGATCGCCGACGGACTCCATGTTTCCCCCGAATCAGCGCGGCTGGCGGTGCGGCTGGCGGGGGAACGGATCTTTCTGGTCAGTGATGCGATGGCGGTCGCGGGCACCGATCTGACCGGCTTCGATCTGGCCGGGCAGCGCATCCATCGTGCCAACCGCGCCTTGCGGACGGAAAACGACACGCTGGCCGGGGCGGATCTGAGCCTGCCGCAGGCGATCCGATTCTGTGTAAAGGTTCTGGGACTGCCGCCCGAACAGGCGCTGGCCATGGCCACTGCGCGCCCGGCGGCGCTGATCGGGTCAAACCGGGGCGGCATCACCCCCGGCCTGCCCGCCGATCTGGTGCATTTCACCGAGGATTGGCAGGTGACCGGGGTCTGGCAGGGCGGCCAGCTTCAGGCGAAATCGCCCACCGCATAGCCCTGAATGTACAGCAGCGCCGAAAGATCGCCGTGGTTGATGCGGATGTCGCATTGCGCCGCGACCGAGGGTTTCGCATGCAGCGCCACCCCTGCTCCGGCCAGCTGCAGCATGCCCAGATCATTGGCGCCATCGCCCACCGCCATCACCTCGGAATGGGCCAGTTTCAGTCTTTTCGAAATTTCCAGAAAAGCATGAACCTTCGCCTCACGCCCCAGAATCGGCAGCACCGGCACCCCGGTCAGCTTGCCATCCTCGATGCCCAGAACATTCGCCCGGTTCTCGTCAAAGCCAAGCGTTTCAGAGACATAGCCGGTGAAAGCGGTAAATCCGCCCGACACCAGCGCACAGTAAGCCCCGTTCGCCTTCATCGTCCGAAGCAGGTAATGGCCGCCCGGCATGAAGGTGATCCGCTCGGCAATCACCCGGGCGATGACGCTTTCGGGCAGGCCGGTCAGCAGGCCCAGACGCTCGGTCAGCGCCCCTTCGAAATCCAGCTCGCCATTCATCGCCCGCGCGGTGATCGCACTCACCTGCGCGCCCACGCCCGCCACATCGGCCAGCTCGTCGATGCATTCCTGCTGGATCATCGTGCTGTCCATGTCGGCCAGCAGCATCTTTTTCTTCCGCCCCTCGGCCGGTTGCACCACAAGGTCGAAACCCAGCTTTTGCAGGTCTTCCCAGACCTGCCAGCGGTTCTCGGGCACGGCGTTCAACGGGAATTCGGCGGCGATGCCGGGGGCCAGCCAGCGGACCTCTCCGCCCCCCCAGGCATTGCGCAGCGACTCGGCCGTGACGCGGTCGAGATTGGCGGCTTTCGGGTCGGCGAGAAGCGTGGCGATGAACATGGATCAGGGGTCCCGGGGCTGGAGGGATGTCGCTTTTGATATCCGATGCGGCGCTTTAGCGTGATTTTCCATCTTGTGCCAGAGGGCCAAAGCCTGTAGCAGCGACGGCGGGACACCCTTCCCCAACGAAGGGCGTTTATCTGGAAGGATAGCGACATGACGAATACTGCCCCGGCCAACCGTCCGGCGAATGCACGTTTCTCTTCGGGCCCCTGCGCGAAGATCCCCGGTTTCTCCCTCGACATGCTCTCGGATGCGCCGCTTGGCCGGTCGCACCGCGCCGCCATCGGCAAGAACAAGCTGAAAGAAGCCATCGACCTGACCCGCGAAATTCTGGGCGTGCCCGCGGATTACCGCATCGGCATCGTGCCCGCCTCGGACACCGGCGCCGTCGAAATGGCGCTCTGGTCGCTTCTCGGCGCCCGCAAGGTGACGATGTGCGCCTGGGAAAGCTTCGGCTCCGGCTGGGTCACCGATGTCGTCAAGCAGCTGAAACTTGACGCCGAAGTGAAAGAGGCGGGCTACGGCGACATCGTCGATTTCGCCACGGTCGATTTCAACACCGATGTCGTCTTCACCTGGAATGGCACCACCTCTGGTGTGCGCGTGCCGAACGGCGACAAGATCCCGGCCGACCGCGAAGGCCTGACCATCTGCGACGCGACCTCGGCCGCCTTTGCGATGGACCTGCCCTGGGACAAGCTCGACGTCACCACCTTCTCCTGGCAGAAGGTGCTGGGTGGCGAAGGCGGTCATGGCGTGCTGATCCTGTCGCCCCGCGCGGTGGAACGGCTGGAAAGCTACACCCCGGCCTGGCCGCTGCCGAAGATCTTCCGCCTGACCTCCAAGGGCAAGCTGATCGAGGGCATCTTTGTCGGCGAAACCATCAACACCCCCTCGATGCTTTGCGTCGAAGATTACCTGGTGGCGATGAAATGGGCGCAAACCATCGGCGGGCTGAAAGGCCTGGTCGACCGCGCCGCCGCCAACGCCAAAGTGGTCTGGGACTTCTGCGCCGCCAATCCGTGGATCGCCAACCTGGCGAACGACCCGGCGACGGCCTCGACCACTTCGGTCTGCCTCAAGTTCAACGACGCCCGCATCAAGGACGGCGCCGCCTTTGCCAAGGCCGTTGCCAAACGGCTTGAAAAAGAAGGCGTTGCGCTGGATATCGGCGCCTATCGCGATGCCCCGGCAGGTCTGCGGATCTGGTGCGGATCGACGATCGAAAAAGCCGATGTCGAGGCCCTGATGCCCTGGCTCGCCCATGCCTTCGAGGCGGAAATCGCGGCGCAAGCCTGATTTCAGAAACGCGATGGGCGCAGGCAGCGCCCATCCTTTCCCACATTTCCGAAATTTCAGGAGCCCATGAAATGGCCCCCAAGGTTCTGATCTCTGACGAACTCTCCGACGCCGCCGTGCAGATCTTCCGCGACCGCGGCATCGAGGTGGATTTCCAGCCGAAGCTCGGCAAGGACAAGGAAAAACTGGCCGAGATCATCGGCAATTATGATGGCCTTGCGATCCGCTCGGCCACCAAGGCCACGGCCGCCCTGCTGGAAAAGGCCACCCGCCTGAAGGTGATCGGCCGCGCCGGGATCGGCGTCGACAACGTCGACAAGGAAGCCGCGTCCAAAAAGGGCGTGATCGTGATGAACACGCCCTTCGGCAACATGATCACCACCGCCGAACATGCGATCGCGATGATGTTCGCCGTGGCGCGGCAGATCCCCGAGGCCTCGGCCTCGACCCATGCGGGCAAATGGGAAAAGTCGAAGTTCATGGGCGTCGAGCTGACGGCGAAGACGCTCGGCGTGATCGGGGCGGGCAACATCGGCGGGATCGTCTGCGACCGCGCCAAGGGCCTGAAGATGAAGGTCATCGCCTATGACCCCTTCCTGTCGGAAGAAAAGGCCGAGAAGATGGGCGTGGACAAGGTCGAGCTGGAAGAGCTGCTCCGCCGCGCCGATTTCATCACCCTGCACGTGCCGCTGACCGACAGCACCCGCAACATCCTGTCGCGCGAAAACCTGGCGAAAACCAAGCCCGGCGTGCGGATCATCAACTGCGCCCGCGGCGGTCTGGTGGACGAAGAGGCGCTGGCCGACATGCTGAAATCGGGCCATGTCGCGGGCGCCGCCTTCGACGTGTTCTCGGTCGAACCGGCGGAAGCAAACCCGCTGTTCAACCTGCCGAACGTCGTCTGCACGCCGCACCTTGGCGCCTCGACCTCGGAAGCGCAGGAAAACGTCGCGCTGCAAGTGGCCGAGCAGATGGCGAACTATCTGCTGGATGGCGCGGTGGAAAACGCGCTCAACATGCCCTCGATGACCGCCGACGAAGCCCGCGTCATGGGCCCCTGGGTGAAGCTGGCCGAATATCTCGGCGCCTTCATCGGCCAGATGACCGACGAGCCGATCACCGCGATCAACGTCACTTATGATGGCACCGCCTCGACGATGAACCTGCGCGCGCTGGAATGCGCCGTCATCGCCGGGATCATGAGCCGCTCGAACCCCGACGTGAACATGGTCTCGGCCCCGGTCATCGCCAAGGAACGCGGGATCCAGCTCTCGACCACCACGCAGGACAAGTCGGGCGTGTTCGACGGTTACATCAAGATCACCGTCGTCACCGACAAGCGCGAACGCTCGATCGCCGGCACCTGCTTCTCGGATGGCAAGCCGCGCTTCATCCAGATCAAGGGCATCAATGTGGATGCCGAAGTCGGCCGCCACATGCTGTACACGACCAACAAGGACGTGCCCGGCATCATCGGCAAGCTTGGCACGCTTCTGGGCGAGCACAATGTCAACCTGGCGAACTTCACGCTGGGTCGCGCGGCCGCGGGCGGCGAGGCCATCGCCATCGCCTATCTCGACGAGGCGCTGGATGCCAAGGTTGTGTCCGAACTGGAAGCCACCGGCCTCTTCCAGCAGGTGAAACCGCTGGAATTCAACATCGCCTGAACTTAGATTCAGGACGTTACCAGGCCCTCCGCGACCGCGGGGGGCCTTTTCGTTGGAGAGACCATGCAAAGCTATGCCATCGGCGACATCCACGGCCAATATGACCTGATGATGCGCGCCTTCGACCGGATCGAGGCCGACCGTCGCCGCGAGGGCAGCCCAGAAAGCCCCGTGGTGGTGCTGGGTGATCTGTGCGACCGTGGCCCGAATTCGGCGGGGGTGATCACGCATCTGTTCGAGCGGCAGGCGGCGGGGGAAAATCTGATCGTGCTCAAGGGCAATCACGACCGGATGTTCTCGATTTTCCTCGATGATCCCTTCGGCCGCGATCCGCGGCTGCGCGCCGAATACACCTGGATGCATCCGCGGCTGGGCGGGCCCGAGACGCTGGCCTCCTATGGCATCCGCGAACCGGCGAACCGGCCCACGGCGCAGGTCCATGCCGAGGCGCTGGCCGCCGTGCCGCCCGCGCATCGCGGCTGGCTGGCCGGGCTGCCGCTGTTCCATCAGCACGACGAGGCGATCTTCGTGCATGCGGGCATCCGCCCCGGCGTGCCGCTTGCCGCGCAGACCGAGGATGACCTGCTCTGGATCCGCGCCCCGTTTCTGGAAGACCCCCGCGATCACGGCGCGCTGATCGTGCATGGGCATACGGCGCTTGAGGTCCCCAGCCATTACGGCAACCGGCTCAATCTGGACAGCTCCGCCGGGTATGGCGGCCCCCTGTCCGCGGCGGTGATCGAGGGGCGGAAGGCCTGGTTGCTGACCGACCGGGGCAGGGTGCCGCTGGGCTGAGAACGTCGCATTAACCAATTCGGCGCATGATTCCCGAAACAGCACCCCGGGGGCCCCGATGCGGAGACGATCGACACCACGCCTGCGAACCCATTGGATCGTCACCCATCCCGACGGAGAGGGGGGGCGCACGGAACTGCGACTGGTCTGGGCCTTCGGCTTCTGAGGGAATGACGTTCCGTCACGCCGGACCAAAGCCCTGTTCCCCGCCCCGGTGCCGGAGGTAACCTTTCCGCATTGCAGCGGAGGGGACCCCATGACCGGCATTGTCATTCTTTCGGGCGCACGGACCGCCATCGGCGCGTTCGGCGGCAGCCTTGCGGGCCTTGCGCCCGTCGATCTGGCCACGATCGCGGCGCGGGCGGCGCTGGACCGCTCGGGCGTCGCGCCTGAACAGATCAATCAGGTGGTGATGGGCCATATCCTGAACACCGAACCGCGCGACATGTATGTCAGCCGCGTCGCCGCGGTGCAGGCGGGCGTGCCGGTCGAAACGCCCGCGATGAACGTGAACCGGCTCTGCGGCTCGGGGGTGCAGGCGATCGTCTCGGCGGCACAGGCGCTGATGCTGGGCGAGGGTGATTTCGCCCTGGCGGGTGGCGTCGACGTGATGAGCCGCGCCCCCTACATCCTGCCCGCCGCCCGCTTCGGGCAAAAGATGGGCGATGCCAGCGTGATCGACATGATGCTGGGGGCGCTCTCGTGCCCCTTCGGCACCGGCCACATGGGGGTGACGGCGGAAAACGTCGCCTCCGAATGCGGCATCACGCGGGAGGATCAGGACGCTTTCGCGCTGCAAAGCCAGATCCGCGCCGCGGCGGCGATTGCGGCGGGCGCGTTCAAGGAGGAAATCGTGCCCGTCGAGATCGCCACGCGCAAGGGCACGGTGATTTTCGACACCGACGAACACCCCAAAGCGACGACGCTCGACAAACTCGCCGCGCTGAAGCCCGCCTTCCTCAAGGGCGGTTCGGTCACGGCGGGCAATGCCTCGGGCATCAACGACGGCGCGGCGGCGCTGGTGATCGCGCGCGAGGATGCCGCAATGGCGACCGGGCTGAAACCGCTCGCACGCATCCGCGGCTTTGCCACCGCGGGCGTGCGCCCCGAGGTGATGGGCCTTGGCCCGATCCCGGCGGTGCGGCTTTTGTGCGAAAGGACCGGGCTGAGGGTCACGGATTTTGACGTGATCGAAAGCAACGAGGCTTTCGCGGCGCAGGCTCTCGCAGTTTCGCGCGCGCTCGATCTCGACCCGGCGCGGGTGAACCCGAACGGCGGCGCCGTCGCGATGGGCCATCCGGTCGGCGCGACGGGGGCAATCCTGACGGTGAAGACGCTTTATCACCTGCACAGGACCGGCGGCCGCCTTGGCCTGATCACCATGTGCATCGGTGGCGGCCAGGGGATTGCGCTCGCGATCGAGCGCCTCTGACTTCTGTCGCAAGGGCGTATTTGAACCAAGAAGAAACATGCCGCTTCTTCTTGGTCCAAATACGCCCTTGTCACGGCTTCAGCACGATCTGACGCTGGTCGCTGCGCCCCTGCGCATCAAGCACGGTCAGCGACACGAAACCCGGGCCGGTCAACGCCAGCACGGTTTCCCGCGTGCGGCTGCCCACCAGCAGCGGCGCACCATTCGCCAGCCAGGTGAAGGGCGGCGCGCCGCCGCGCAGCTTCACCGTGAGCCCCTGCCCCGCCATCTCGATCTCGGCGCCTTCGGGCGGGAAGGTCACTTCCGGGGCCCCCGCAACGACGGTCGCAAAGGCCGCATCACGGGGGCGAAAGCGCTGCAGCGGTTGCGGCAGCCGGGCATTGGGCAGGATCAGCGTCGCGGGCGGCGGCGGCGGCAGGGGCGCGCGCGACGCGCCGATGCGGTCGAACAGCTCGAACAGCACCGGCGCCGCAAGGTCTCCGCCAAAGGCCCCAGGAACCGGCGTGCCATCGGCGCGGCCCATCCAGACGCCCGCCACATGGGCGCCGTCGAAGCCCAGCGCCAGCGCATCGCGATGCCCATAGGAGGTCCCGGTCTTGAAGGCGATCCGGTTCGGCGCGGCGCCGGGCGGCGGCGGAATGCGCGACAGGATATCGCTCACCTGCCAGGCAGCGACCGGTCCGAAAAGTGCGCCGTCACGCGGACCGGCCTTGCCCGCCTCGGCCGAAAGCCGCAAGGGACGGCCCAGCCGCGCCAGCGCCGCATAGGTCTGCACCAGATCCTGCAAGCTGATGCCAAGCCCGCCCAGGCTGACCGCCAGACCGGGCGGCGCGTCATTCGGCAGCAGCACCCTGGCCCCGGCCTTGCGCAGCGCGGAAAGCAGCCGGTCCGGCCCCAAGGCTTCGGTCAGGCTGACGACGGGAATGTTGAGCGACAGCGACAAGGCCTGCCGCACCGGCACGGTGCCGCGAAAGCTGCGGTCGAAATTCTGCGGCCGCCACGGGCCGAAAGCCACCGGGCGATCCTCGATCAGGGTTTCGGGATGGGCCAGACCGTCGTCGAAGGCCAGCGCATAGACGAAGGGTTTCAGCGTCGATCCGGGCGAACGCGGCGCCTGCGTCAGATCGACGAAGCCCGCCCGTTTCGCATCGGTCCAGGCCGCGCCGCCGACCGAGGCGAGGATCTCGCCCGTCCGGTGATCGGCCACCAGAAGAGCCACCGAGACCTGCCCGGCCTGCCCGGCCACCGCCCGGCCCGCCAGCGCCTCGGCCGCGCGTTGCAGACCGGGATCGATCGTCGTCTCGATCCGGGCGCCACGCGGCGCGGCGGCGAACAGCCGTTCGGTCAGATGCGGGGCGAGCGCGGGAAAATCCCGCCGCCGGGTCGGGATCGGCTCGGCCTTGGCGGCCTTTGCCGCGTCTGCGTCGAGCGCGCCTTCGGCCGCAAGACGATCCAGAACCCGGTCCCGCGCCGCCTTGGCGGCTTTCGGAAACCGGTCCGGGCGGCGGCTTTCCGGCGATTGCGGCAGGGCGATCAGCAGCGCCGCCTCGGCGGGGGACAGCCGCCGCGGTTCCTTGCCGAACCACGCGAGGGAGGCCGCCCGGACGCCTTCGACATTGCCGCCAAAGGGCGCCAATCGCAGATACAAATCAAGGATCTGCGGTTTCGTCAGATGCCGTTCCAGCGCCAGCGCCAGCCGCGCCTGCCGCAGCTTGCCATCCAGTCGGCCGGTCGAGCCTTCCTCCAGCAGTCGCGCCACCTGCATCGTCAGCGTCGAGGCCCCGGACACCACCTGCCCGTTCCAAAGCATCTGCGCCCCGGCCCGCAGCACGGCGACGCCATCGACGCCGGGATGGCGGTAAAACCGGCCGTCCTCATAGGAGACCAGCGCGGTCAGATAGGCCGGATCGACCGGACCGGGCGCCAGGCGCCAGCGGCCATCGGCGACCGGAAAGGCGCGCAGGATGGTGCCGTCACGGGCCAGAACCTCGGTGCCGACATCAACGCCCAGGGGCGGCAGCGGCACCGTCGCAATCCAGCGATCCAGCCCGTCGCGCAGGCCCGCCACCGACAGCAGAACAAGGGCGGCGGCGAAAATCCCCGCCGCCCGCAGGCGCGGTGTCATTCCACCGTCACCACCCCGGTTTCGCCATGCGCCCGCATCTCGGGGCGATACATGTCTTCGACCGAGGCCGCGGGATGCACGAACGTCCCCGGGCTGACGGCGCGCACGACATAGGCCAGCCGGAACGGTTGATCGCTTTGCCAATCCAGCGCAGCAAGGAACCGATCCTGCCGGAACTCGGTCGTCAGCGGATTTTCCTCGACCGAAAGCCAGTCGAGCGCCGCCAGATCGCCCGCACGGATCAGGTTCGGGTTGTCGATCTCGAAGCCCGCGGGCAAGGGATCGTTGACCATCAGCCGCGCTTCCTGACGGCCAAGCGGCTTGATTTCCAGCACCGTCACCAGCCGCGTGCCCTGTGCAACCTTCGTGGCATCGACCTCCTCGCCCTCCAGCGTGTAGTAGCTGCGCGCAATCGCCCAGCCCTTGCCACCGGCCTTTTCCGCCACTTCGGGCACGCCCACCGTGGTCAGGGTCAGGGTCTGCGGGGTTTCCCCGGTGTTGGCGATCGAAAGCGACCGCCCGGCGGTCTCGGCGTCGATCACCTTGACCAGCGGCCCGGTCACCGCCGCGCCATCGACGGTCAGATTTTCCGCCCCGGGCCGGTCGATCTGCGCATGGGCGGCGAGAAGCGTCCAGCTCGCCTCCTGCGTCGACAAGGGCGTGCGGCCCAGACGCGCGATCACCGATTGGCCCACCGTCTGGGCGTTCACCGCGGTCGAGCCCGCTTCGGACGCCAAGGCCAGCACCGCCGCCGCATCGCGCAGGTCGGTGCCATAATCATCGCGCCAGACCGGCTTTTCATCGCCCAAGGCCGAGACCGATTTCGCCGCCCGGGCAAACATCGCATCGGCCCGGGTCTGATCGCCATAAGAGGCCAGCGCCGCCCCCAGTTGCGCCATCGCGAGGGGCGTCGCGAAATCGTCGCCCTTCACATCGGCGAAATAGCGCAGATCGCCGATCGAGGCCGCGCCTTCCCGCGCCAGCACCATCAGCTGATAGGCCAGAACCCGGCCGCCGCCATTGCTGCTGCGGTCGAAATCGGGCGCGTAATTCACCTGATTGCGCAGGTTGTCCAGCGCGTTGCGGAAGGCCATGTCCGGCACCGCATGCCCGGCCTTGCGGGCGCGGCTGAGAAAATCGGTGACATAGGCATCGAGCCAGCCATCGCCCGACATCGGCCCCCAAAGCCCGAAGGCCCCGGTGGAATCCTGATTGGTCAGCACCTTGGAAATCGCCACTTCGATGCGCGCGTCGATATCCTTGGGCGTGCCCAGCTCCATCGCCTCGGCCACCGAGGAGAGATAGAGCAGCGGCAGCGCGGTCGAGGTGATCTGCTCGGTGCAGCCATAGGGGTATTGGTCGAGCGCCTGCAAAAGCGCCGGGGTGTCAAAGCGGGCGATCGGCCCCGCCGCCAAGGTCGCCCGCGCCGATCCGGGCAGGAAGCCCGCAAAGACATTGGCGTCGAAGGTGAAGCTCTTGCCTGCGGCCAGATCGAAGCGCGATTGCCGCGCCACTTCGGGGCTGTTGTCCTGCACCGGGATTTTCAGCACCTTTTCCAGCAACTTGCCATCGGGCGTGGTCAGCGCCACCCGGATCTCCTGCACGCCTTCGGCTTTCGGCGCGGTCACCGGCACGGCGATTTCCGCCTTGCCAAGATCGGCCAGATCCAGCCCCGAGGGACGATCCCCCAGCACCAGCCCCGCCGAGGTCACATCAAGCCCCATCCGCCCCGAAGGCCCGGTGGCATGGACGATTTCCAGCAGCAACCGCGAGCTGTCGCCGGGCGCCAGGAACCGCGGCACCGAGGCCGTCACCACCACCGGATCGCGCACCAGAACGTCCGAAGAGGCCTGCCCGACGCCGGTCTTCGACCAGACCACCGCGGAAAGCCGCACCGTGCCGTTGAAGGCGGGCATGTCGAAACTGGTGCGGATCACGCCATCTTCATCTGCCGTCAGCGCGCCCGAGAAATAAGCCACCAGCTCTTCCGTGGGCGGCGGCGCCTGAAGCGACATGTCCCGCCCGGCATCGCCGCCGGAACGGATCACCCCCATCTCGCCGCTGCGGCCATCGATCAGCCGCCCGTACACGTCGCGCAGCCCGACGCCCAGCCGCCGCTGGCCAAAGTAATGCGCCGCAGGATCGGGCGCCTTGAACCCGGTCAGGTTCAGAATACCCAGATCCACCGCCGCAATCGTCGCGTAAACGGTCTCGCCTTTCTTCACGCCCGCGACCTTCAGCGCCACCGGAAGCGCCGCGCGCGGATCGGAAGCGGCAGGCACGTCGAAGGCCGCCTTCAGCGCCCGTTCGCCCGGATCGACCGTGGCATAGGCCAGACCCATCGCCCGGTTCGGGGCCCGGTTCGGGGCCTCCTCGGCGAGCGGCCGCAGCACGGAGGCCGTCACATAGGCCCCCGCCCCCCATTCCTGCGTCACCGGCAGGTCAATGCTGTTTTCCCCGGCCTCGACCTCGACCGATTGCAGCGCCACCACCCGGTTCGACAGGACCGAAACCAGCGCCACCCCCCGGGCCGGGGCGACGATGCGCAGATGCGCGGTGTCGCCCAGCGCATAGGCGGGCTTGTCGAGCGCCAGTTGCAGCCGGTCCGGGCTGGCCAGAACATCGGCGGGCGCATACCAGCCCGCGTCGAAACTCGTGCTGGCCGCAATCGCGCCGCTGTCATCCTCGACGACAAGCTCGTATTGGCCCCAATCGACCTTGGTCGAGATCTTCAGCGGTTCGGCCGCAGTCAGATCGCCCTTGCCCTCGGCCACGCGGGACCGCCGGGTGATCGGCTCCCAGTTCCAATAGCCATCGACCGCATACCACTGATAGGTGGTCTCGATCTTGTTCACCACCCAATGCAGTGCCATCGGCACCGGCTGCAGATCCGGCCCCAGGGTCGTGACCTCGAACCCGGCCTCTGCGCCTTCGGGCACGGCGCCCTCGGCGAATTGCGGCTTGATCCCCAGAACCGGCGCCGCGGGCATCACCAGACGCTTGATCTCGCGGCTGATCGGACGGCCCGAGCCTTCGCGGACTTCCACCGCAAAGGTCGCCTCCAGCGGCCGGTCGGCGGTCAGCGCCGCCTCGGGCAGGGCAACGGCGATCTCGGCCGCGCCGGTCTCGTCGGTCTCGCCCGCTTCCAGACTGTCGTAGATCGTTTCAAACGGCGTGTCGTGACGGCCGAAGACATAGCCCGCAAAGCCCGGCACCGCCTCGGCGGTGCGCAGCGCGAAGCTGCCCTCGGTGCCCAGCCCGGCCCCCGGGGCGCCGAAGAGATAGCGTGCCTCAAGCCCGATCAGCGGCATGTCATCCCCGGCCAGAACGCCCTCGGGCAGGGTCAGGGTGGCATCGATCCGTTCGGGCAGAAAGTCCTCGACCAGGACTTTGCCCGAAGCCAGCGGCTCGCCCTTGGGATCGGCGAAGATATCGAGCCGCCAGGTGCCGCGCGGCGCCTGCGCCCCGATCGGCAGGGCGATCGTGTGCCCGCCTGCGCCCGCATCCTCGGTCAGGGCGCGGGAATATTCGACGCCATCGGGCCGCAGCAGAACGGCGGTCAGCGGCAGCCCGTCGATCGCCTGCGTGCTGGCATCGCGCGCCAGCACCGTCGCATGCACCGTCTCGCCCGCGCGATAGGCGCCGCGGTCGGTGGTCAGGAAAACGTCAATCGCAGGCGCGGGGGGCATGCCCTCGACGCCACGGTCGGACAGATCGAATTCCGCATCGGTGAGCGACAGATAGGCCAGATCCTCGCCGCGGCTGACCGCGATCAGCGCCGGGGCAGAATTGTCCTTGCCCGCCGCCTGCGCGGGGGCGAAATGCACCACGCCTTCGGCATCGGTCGTGGCCGTCGCGATCACCGCATTGGCCTTCGACACCAGCTGCACCTCGGCGCCCGCAACCGCGGCCGCATCCGAAAGGCCGCGCACCGCAACGGTCAGCCCGTCGGCGCCCGAATAGCTGGTCAGCCCCAGATCCGAGATCATGAACCACTGCGCCGCGGGCGGCTTCTCATAGGGATCGGCCCCCGGAACCGCCGCCACCAGCACGTAGATCCCCGCCCCCAGCGGCCCGGTCACGTCTTGCACCGGCAGACGGGTGGTCATGTCGCGGTTGACCTCCATCTTCACCTCGGCGCTGCCGTGCCATACCTCTTCGGCATATTGGTTGTTGAAATAATCGACCGACCAGCTGTCCATCGAGCGGGCAAAGTAATCCTCGCGCATCGCCGCGACGAGGTTGCGGTCCGACACCCGCAGGATCTTCAGATCCAGCCCCTTGAGGTTCACCGTCTGCACCGGCACGCCACTGTCGGCGCCGCGCGGCAGGATATAGGACCGGCCGGGGAAGCTGACCGAGGGCGCCCGGTCGCGCACATAGGCGGTGATCGTGACATCCTTGCCCAGCGTCTCGCCCGTTGCGGCGGGCAGGCCCTTGCGGAAGGTCAGCGCGTAACGGCTGCCGTGTTTCACCCCGCCGACGCAGATCTGGTTCGCCTCGGCCTCGACCGAAAGCCCGGTCTCGGGCAGCTGCACGAAGGGCGCGTAATCGACCCCGGTCTTCACCAGATCGGCGTTGAAATTCGCACAGATCCGGGGCGTTGCGCTGTCCGCCTCGACCGCGTGATCGGCGATGCGGAAACCGTATTTGCCCTCGGCATCACTCAGCGCGGCGGCAATGTCCTCACGCACCGACAGCGTCGCCGCCAGCCGCAGCGCCGCCAGCGCTTCCCGGGTCCGGTCGGCCTTTTCCAGCGCCCGCGCCAGAACGAAGAGCGCCTCGGCCTGACCGGCGGGCTTGGCGGCGCGCAGATAGCCGTTCACCGCCGCCGAGACCGAGCGGCCGACCGCCTCGGCCTCCTTCAGCCGCAGCCCCAGCGCCGCATAATCCGTCCATTGATCCGCGGCGTCGGACAGGACGATCATCGCCCCCTCCAAGGCCTGCGCCCGCGCCCAGTTCGCCTCTGCCCGGGCCTGTTTCAGCCCGGTGGCCAGCTCCTCGGGGCGGGTGAAATTCGTCAGATGCAGCCGCCCCATCGACGCGGCAAGCGCCGTCGCCTCGGACAGGCTGCCCTCGGACAGGAAATCAAGATCGGCGGCCCGGGTCTGCGCCCGCGCCTCGGCGCCCTTGTTCGCCGCCACCACCACGCCCGAAAACGCGCCCTGATAGGGCGTCATCGCCGTCACCCCGGCTTTCGGGAAACAGGCATTGCTGCGGGCATTGAAGGTCACCGCCTCACAGGCCGAATCGGACAGGCAGGCGGCCTCGCAGGCCTCCAGCGTGGTGTCGAAAATCTGTTTCAGATCCCGGCCCGAAAGGTCCATCCCCTCGGCGATCGACAACCGTCGTTCGGGGACGAGCGGGACCTCCTGCGCCACCGCAGGGCCGATACTGCAAATCACTGCACAGAAGGAAAGAAAGACCGAGGACAGACGCATGGAAACCTCCGGGCTGAATGCGCGGATGCTCTCATGCGGCGGGGTTTCGTTCAACAACGAAGCGGCGGGTTAAAGCTGTTAAGCAGATTTTCACCCAAGACTGGCATGGTGCGACAGGATTTTCGACAGGTGCCGGGAATGGACGCCGTCTTGGCAGAAAAATTGGCGCAGGAGCGGCGGGCTCGGCTGGCGGCGGAACGCCTGCTGGAGCAGAAAAAACGCGAGCTGTTTGCGGCGAACCAGAAACTGGCCCTGCATGCGCGGGCACTTTCCGAACAGATCGTGCAGCAGCGGCACGGGCTGCAGCAGGCGCTGACCGAGGCCGCCTCGCTCAAGGGCGAGAATTCGCGCGTGCGCGGCGATCTGCAGCGGGCGGAATCGGTGGCGATGATCGCGCAGCGGCGGCTGTGGGACGCGCTTGAAACCATCCGCGACGGCTTTGCGGTCTATGATGGCGATCTGCGGCTGGTCGTGGCGAACCGGGCCTATCTGTCGTTCTTTCATGGCGAAGTGGCGATCACCGCGGGCGTCACCTATGATGCCGTGCTGAAGATCGTCGCCAAGCATGAAATGGTGGACATGGCGGGCCGCGATCCGCTCGACTGGCACCACGAGATGATCGCCCGGATCCGGCGCGAGCATATCGAACCGATCGTCTTGCGCACCCGCAACGGCCACCACATCAAGCTGATCGACCGCTGGGGCGAGGATGGCGATCTGGTCTGTCTGGCGCAGGACATCACCCATATCATCGAGCGCGAGCAGGAGCTTGAGGAGGCGCGCAACAAGGCCGAGGCCGCGAACCGGGCGAAATCGGCCTTCCTGGCGAACATGAGCCATGAAATCCGCACGCCGATGAACGGTGTCGTCGGCATGGCGGAACTGCTGGGCGAAACCGTGCTGAACGAGGAACAGCAGCTTTACGTCGAGACCATCCGCTCCTCGGGCGAGGCGCTCCTGACGATCATCAACGACGTGCTGGATTATTCCAAGATCGAGGCCGAGCGGCTGAAGCTTTACCCGGTGCTGTTCGATCTGGAACGCTGCCTGCACGAGATCATGGTGCTGCTGCTGCCCTCGGCCAAGGACAAGGGCGTCAAGCTGCTGGTCGATTACGACCTGTTCCTGCCCACCCGCTTCATCGCCGATCCGGGGCGGATGCGGCAGATCCTGACCAACCTGATCGGCAATGCGGTCAAGTTCACCCACACCGGCCATGTGCTGGCCCGGGTCGTCGGCTTCGAGCGCGACGCCGAACATTACGAGCTGCATGTCACCGTGGAAGATACCGGGATCGGCATCTCGCCCGACAATCTCGACCATGTCTTCGGCGAGTTCAATCAGGTCGAAGCCGCCTCGAACCGCCGCTTCGAGGGCACCGGGCTCGGCCTCGCCATCACCCGGCAGCTGGTGCATCTGATGGGCGGCTCGGTCTGGGTCGACAGCCAGCTGGGCGAGGGCTCGTGTTTCGGCTTCCGCGTCATCCTGCCCCGCGCGGAACCCGTGGCGCCGCTCGACCGGCCGACGCCGCCGGTGACGCTGCGCGCGGCGCTCGTCGTGGATGATCTGCTGGTGAACCGGGTGATTCTGGAACGGCAGCTGCAAACCTACGGGCTTGAGGTGACGCTGTGCCGGTCGGGGACCGAGGCGCTGAAGGTGCTCGATGACGGCACCCGCTTCGATCTGGTGCTGACCGATCACCACATGCCCGACCTGGACGGGCTGGAACTGACGCGGCGGCTGCGGGCGATGGGCCATGAGACGCCGATCCTGCTTCTGACCTCGGACAGCGCGGCGCTGGATGCGGCGCAGGGCAATTGCGATCTGTTCGGCTGTCTCGAAAAGCCGGTGCTGCGCTCGGACCTGTTCCGCATGCTGCAGAAATTGTCGCTGCGGACGGAACCGAAGCCGGCTGACCCCGCCCCGCCCCCGCCCGTGCCCGCCCTGCCGCCGCAGAAACGGCAGATGCGGATCCTGGCGGCAGAGGACAACCGGACCAACCAGCTGGTCTTCGGCAAGATGGTGAAGGATTTCGACATCGAACTGCGGTTTGCGGCGAATGGTCTGGAGGCGGTCGAGGAATGGCGCCGCTTTCAGCCCGATCTGATCTTCATGGACATTTCCATGCCCGAGATGGACGGGCGCGAGGCGACGCAGACGATCCGCATGTACGAGCACGAAAAGGGCACGCGGGTGCCGATCTGCGCCCTGACCGCCCATGCGATGGAGGGCGACAGCGAGTCGATCTTTGCCGCGGGGCTCGATTTCTATCTGACGAAACCCCTGCGCAAGGCGTCGATCGCGGAACGGATCCTCGCGCATCAACCCGAAGACGCGCGTCCGGTGCTGCCCGCGGGGCTGGAGCTCTGATCAGCCGTGCTCGGCGATCAGCGCAAGGAACGTGTCGGCAAAACGATCGAGCTTGGCCTCGCCCATGCCGGTGATCCGCTCCAGATCGGCGCGGCTCTTCGGCTTCGTCTCGGCGATCCGGCGCAGCATCGTGGCGGGGCAGGACAGAAACCGGTCATGCCCGTCCTCGCCCCGCGCCAGCGCCCGCTGCGCGGCATCGAGCGCATCATAAAGGCTGGCCGCCGCCGTCCCCGCCAGCTTCATCCGCGCCGGATGCACCGGCTCGGCCGCGCCCGCCCCCGCGATCACCTCGAGGAAGGCGCGGCCATAGCTTTCCAGCTTCTTCGCCCCCACCCCGTTCACCTGCGCGAACTGGTCCAGCGTGCCGGGCCGCAGCTCGGCCATCTCGATCAGGGTGCGGTCGGGGAAAATCATGTAGGCGGGCAACCCCGCCGCCTCGGCCAGCGCGCGCCGTTTCGCCTTCAGCGCCGACAGCAGCGGCGCGTCTTCGTCGGACACCAGCGCCTTCGGCACATGCTTGACCTTGGCCTTGCGCACCAGATCGCGGCGCAGCGTGATGCGTTCCTCGCCGCGCAGGATCGGCCGCGCGCGGTCGGTCATCACAAGGGCGCCGTGCCGTGCCGCATCGGGGCGGATCAGGTCATGGCCCTGCATCTGCCGGAACACCGCCTGCCATTCGGTCCGGCTCAGATCCTTGCCGACGCCAAAGGTCGGCAGCCGGTCATGGCCGCGCGCGGTGATCCGGTCGTTGGTCTGGCCCAGCAGAACCTCGATCAGATGCCCGGCGCCATAGCTTTCATCCGTCCGCAGCGCGGCGGACAGCGCCTTGCGCACCGCTTCGGTGCCGTCGAACAGATCGGGCGGCGTCTCGCACAGATCGCAATTGCCGCAAGGGCCTGATGTTTCACCGAAATAGGCCAGCAACCGTTGCCGCCTGCAGCCCGTCGCCTCGGCCAGACCCAGAAGCGCATTCAGCCGCCCGTGATCGGCGGCCTTGCGTTCGGGGGGCGCCAGCCCCTCGTCGATCTGCTGGCGGCGATAGCGCACGTCATCGGCGCCATAAAGCGTCAGCGTCTCGGCAGGCGCGCCGTCGCGGCCCGCCCGGCCGATTTCCTGATAATAGCTTTCGATCGATTTCGGCAGATCGGCATGGGCGACCCAGCGGATGTCGGGCTTGTCGATGCCCATCCCGAAAGCCACCGTCGCCACCACGATCAGCCCGTCCTCGCGCTGAAACCGGGTCTCGACGCGGCGGCGGTCTTCGGCCTCCATGCCGCCGTGATAGTGACAGGCCGGGTGACCCGCCTCGATCAGCGCGGCGGCCAGTTGCTCGGTCTTCGCGCGCGAGGCGCAATAGACGATGCCCGACTGCCCGCGCCGCGCCGCGACATAGTCCAGGATCTGCCGCCGCGGCTGATCCTTGGGCTCAAACGCCAGCGCGATGTTCGGCCGGTCGAACCCGCGCAGAAAGGTCGCGGGGGGGATGCCGTCGAACAGCCGGGTGACGATTTCGGCCCGGGTTTCCTCGTCCGCGGTGGCGGTAAAGGCCGCCAGCGGCACATCAAGCGCCCGGCGCAGATCGCCGATGCGCAGATAATCGGGGCGGAAATCATGGCCCCATTGCGACACGCAATGCGCCTCGTCGACCGCGATCAGCCCGGTCTTTGCCCGCCGCAGCAGCGCCAGCGTCCCCGATCCGGCCAGCCGCTCGGGCGCGATGTAGAGCAGCTTCAGCCGCCCGGCGTCGATCGCCTCGAACACGGCCTCGGTCTCTTCGCCGGTATTGCCCGAGGTCAGCGCCCCGGCCTCGACCCCGGCTTCGCGCAAAGACCGCACCTGATCGCGCATCAGCGCAATGAGCGGCGAGATGACCACGGTCAGCCCCGGCAAGCACAAGGCAGGCAGCTGGAAACACAAGGATTTCCCGCCGCCCGTCGGCATGATCGCCAAGGTGTTGCGCCCTGCCAGAACCGCCCGCACGATTTCCTCCTGCCCCGGTCGGAAGGCATGGAATCCGAAAACCGAGGCAAGCCTTGCCTCGGGGCTGGGGTCGGGCAGGCTCATGCGGTCAGAGGCCAAGCAGCCGTTGCAGGAAGATCATCGCGATGATCACCACCATCGGCGTGAAATCGACGCCCTGAAACGACGGCAGGACCTTGCGGATCGGCGCGTAAATCGGCTCCAGGATCCGGTTCAGCAGATCCCAGATCTTGTAGACCATCGGCTGACGCAGGTTCAGCACGTTGAAATTGACCAGCCAGCTCATGATCACCTGCGCCAGGATCACCAGCCACAGGATCTGAAACACGAGGGCAAGGGCCACATGGACCCCGTCGAGCAGCATGTTAGGGTTCATTCGGACCTCCGTCGGATGCGTCTCACAGGTAAGCCACGCCGGGCGGGGTTGCAACTGCCCGCCGTGGCATTTGGGGGCCATCTCGCGGGGCATTTGCCGCAAGGTCGTTGTTGACGCCCCCGCCGCAGCGCGGCACGACAGGGGCGGCAACGGGGGGCAGACATGTATCCGATCATCCGCATGGGCAAGGCGATCCTGTCATCGCGCGGCCAAAGGATCGACATCCTTGATCCGCTGTCCACCTTTCACCGCGCCTGGCCCTGGGACATCGACCCCTGGCAGGATCTGAACAACGGCCGCATCGTGACGCTGTTCGATCTGGGCCGGATCGCGCTGGCACAACGGACGGGGCTGAACGCCTGCCTGATCCGCAACCGCTGGGGCATCGTCGTCGCGGGCAACACGACGCGCTACAGAAAGCGCATCACCATGCTGCAAAGCTTCGAGATGCGGACCCGCTGTCTGGGCTGGGACACGCGCTTTTTCTACATGGAGCAGGGGATGTGGCGCGGGGAGGAATGCTGCAACCACATCCTGATCCGCGGCGCCGTCACCTCGAAAGCGGGCATCGTCGCGCCGCAAAGGGTGGTCGAGGACATGGGCCACAAAGCGACAAGCCCCGCCCTGCCCGACTGGGTGCAGGCCTGGATCGCCGCCGATGCCAGCCGCCCCTGGCCGCCCGGGATGCCCGCTTCAAGGTAAATGTTGCGCTGCCCCCCGGTTTCGGGCTTGATCCGGCCAAACACGGGGGGCGACATGATCAGCGAACGCAAGCGCATCTGGGGCTGGTGGTTCTTCGACTGGGCCAGCCAGCCCTACAACACCTTGTTGCTGACCTTCATCTTCGCCCCCTTCATGGAGCGGCTGATGGGCGACGGCACCACGGCGCAGACGGTCTGGGGCTTCGGCATCGGCTTTTCCGGCCTGATCATCGCGGTGGCCTCGCCCTTCCTGGGCGCCATCGCCGACCGCTCGGGTCGGCGCATGCCCTTCATCTGGTTGTTTTCGTTTATGTATGTGGCGGGCGCCGCGTTCCTCTGGACGGCCGAGCCGGGCCATTACAACCTCTGGCTGGTGATGACCGCCTTTGCCATCGGCATGATCGGCATGGAATTCGCCACCTCCTTCACCAATGCCATGCTGCCCGACCTGACCGGCCGCGACAACATCGGCAAGGTGTCCGGCTCGGGCTGGGCCTTCGGCTATCTGGGCGGGATGGTGTCGCTGATCGTCATGCTGACGCTCTTGCAGGCCAGCCCGACCACCGGCAAGACGCTGATCGGGCTGACGCCGCTGTTCGGCCTTGATCCGGCGACGGGCGAGGATACCCGCGTCGTCGGCCCGCTGACCGCCGTCTGGTATGCGGTCTTCATGATCCCGTTTTTCCTTTGGGTGCGCGAGCCGCGCGTGCCCGGCGCCGTACCGGTGGCGCAGGCCACCCGCGAAGCCTGGCCCGAGCTGCGCAGCACCCTGAAATCGCTTCCGAAACGACCCAGCCTTTTCGCCTATCTGGTGTCGTCGATGTTCTACCGCGATGCGCTCAATGGCATCTTCACCTTCGGCGGGCTTTACGCGGCGGGGGTGCTGAACTGGTCGATCCTGCAGATCGGGCTGTTCGGCATTCTGGGCACGATCACCGGCGCCACCTTTTCCTGGCTCGGCGGCAAGGCCGATGACCGTTTCGGCCCGAAATCGGTGATCGTCTTCAGCCTGATCGCCCTTGCGCTGCTGACGCTGGGCGTCGTCTTCGTCTCGCGCGAGAGTGTCTTCGGCATCGCCGTCGCGGCCGACAGCACCCTGCCCGACATCGCCTTTTACCTCCTCGGCGGGCTGATCGGCGCGGGCGGCGGGGCGTTGCAATCGGCAAGCCGCACGATGATGGTGCGCCAGTCCGACCCGGACAAGATCACCGAATGCTTCGGCCTTTACGCGCTGACCGGCAAGGCCACCGCCTTCCTGGCGCCGCTCTCGATCGGGGCGGTCACGGCGATGACGCAAAGCCAGACTTTGGGCATCACTCCCGTCATCGTGCTTTTCGTTCTGGGGCTGATCCTGCTAGCCTTCGTCAAATCCGAGGGAGACCACGCCGCGGCGTGAAGCAAAGGAAAGCGCATGACGCCGATCCGCCTTGCCGTTGCCGCCGCTCTGGTGGCGCTTGCCCCGCTTTCCGCCACGGCCGAGCCGCTGGCGCGGCAGCTGTTCGGCGCCCAGGCCCGCCCGACCGAAGGCGCCGCCGCGCCGGTCGGCGCCTATTCCCGGGGCTGTGCCGCCGGGCTGGTGGCGCTGCCGGAAACCGGCCCGACCTGGCAGGCGATGCGGCTCGAGCGCAACCGTTTTTGGGGCCAGCCCGAGCTGGTCGCCTATCTGCAGGATCTGTCCGCCTTCGCCGCCACCCTGCCCGGCTGGCAGGGGCTTTACATCGGCGATCTGAGCCAGCCGCGCGGCGGGCCGATGACCGGCGGCCATGCCAGCCACCAGATCGGGCTGGATGCCGATGTCTGGATGCTGCCCGCGACGCGGCTGGATCTGTCGGCCAGGCAACGCGAGAAGATCTCCTCGATCTCGATCCGCACCAAGGATCAGACCCGGGTGAACGGCAACTGGACGCCGCAGCATGCGGCGCTGTTGCGCGCGGCGGCTTCGGACCCGCGGGTGGATCGCGTCTTCGTCGCGGCGGCGGCGAAGCTCGCCATGTGCGCCACCGCGACCCGCGCCGACACCGCCTGGCTGCAGAAGATCCGGCCGATCTACGGCCATAACGAGCATTTCCACGTCCGGCTGAAATGCCCGCCCGGCGCGCGGCTCTGCGAGGCGCAAAAACCCACGGTGGCCGAACTGTCAAAGGGCGGCAACGGCTGCGACGAGACCCTGACCTGGTGGGTGACGACCTATCTTGAGGAGCTGCGCCACCCGCCGAAACGGCAAAAACCTGCGGGCCCGGCGCCGAAAAACGCGAAAACCTATGTGATGTCGGATCTGCCTGCGCAATGTCAAAACATCCTCTCCGCGCGGTGATCGCCGGCCTTGCGCTGGCCGCGGTGCTGGCGACGCTGCCGCTTTGGCCGCTGGCACCGGCCCAGGCCGGGCAAGACCGCGCCGAATTCCTGCAGGCCTTTGTCTGGCGCAACCCCGATCCGGCGTTCGGCGGCTTCTCGGCGATCGATTTCGCCGATGACGGCACAAGCTTCGTCACCGTCTCGGACCGCACGACGATCTGGCGCGGCAGGCTGACGCGGGACGATGCGGGGCGGATCGTCACGGCGACCGCCACAAGCGGCCCGGTGCGGCTGCTCGACAGCAAGGGCAAGGCGCTGGGCCGGTTCAGCGGCGATTCCGAAGGCGTGGCGCTGGCCCCTGACGGCAGCGTTTTCATTTCCTTCGAGGGGATGGCGCGGGTCGTGCGCTATCCGCAGGACGGCGGCCCGGCGAAACCGCTGCCCCGCCCCGCCGCCTTCAAGCAGTTCCCGCTCAACGGCGCACTGGAATCGCTCGCCATCGCCGCCGACGGCACGCTTTACACGATGCCCGAACGCTCGGGCAGCCGCAGCGCGCCCTTTCCGGTCTGGCGCTTTCGCAACGGGCAATGGACGCAACCCTTTGCCATCCCGCGCGACGACGACTGGCTGCCGGTCGGCGCGGATTTCGGCCCCGACGGCCGGTTCTACCTGCTCGAACGCGATTTCTGGGGCCTTCTGGGCTTTCGCAGCCGGGTGCTGGTCTTCGAGATCACCGGCGACCGGATCGGCCCCGGCACCGAACTTCTGCGCACCACCGCAGGGCTGCATGACAACCTGGAGGGCCTTGCCGTCTGGCGCGACGCGCAGGGGGCGATCCGGCTGACGATGATCGCCGACGACAATTTCAACGCCTTTCAGCGCAGCCAGATCGTCGAATACCGCCTGAACCGCTGAGGTTTTCCTTGACCCGAAAGGGCCCGGGGCGTAAGGCCGCCGCGTCCGCATGCCGCGGGCCATGTCTCCGCGACCATGTAAAAACGGTGATCCTGAATGCGCTACTTGCCCGGCATCCTTGCCATGGCCACGATTGTCGTGGCCTCGAACATCCTCGTGCAGCATCTGCTCGGTCAATGGCTGACCTACGGGGCCTTCACCTATCCGCTTGCCTTCCTTGTCAATGACACCACGAACCGGCTGCAGGGCGCCCGCGCCGCGCGGATCGTCGTCGTCTCGGGCTTTTTCGTCGGCGTGATCTGCTCGCTGATCGGCTCGCAGATCGAGGGCGAGTTCGGCCCGCTCGTCAGCTTCCGCGTCGCGCTGGCCTCGGGGCTGGCCTTCCTGGCCGGTCAGCTGATCGACATCTCGGTCTTCAACCGGCTGCGCAACCGGGTCCGCTGGTGGCCCGCGCCCTTGGCCGCGACGCTGATCGGCTCCGTCCTTGACACCTGCGTCTTCTTCACCATCGCCTTTGCCGTCAGCCTGAGCTTCCTTGAACCGGGCAATGACGTGACCTGGGCGAACGAAACCCTGCCGCTTCTGGGCCTCGGCCCCGCCGCGCCGCTGTGGATTTCGCTGGCCGCAGCCGATCTGTGCGTAAAACTTGTGCTTGGCATCTTTGCACTGCTGCCTTTCCGGGCGATGGTCTGGCGGTTTTCGCCACGGATTGCGTAATTTAACTTGCCATACACCAAATCTGTGCCACCCTCCTCATATCGGCAACACGCATGAAAGGAGGTGGTCCAGTGTCTAGAGTGATATTGGAGAGAGGTGTCGGGACAGTCAGGGGGGCCGAGGCCTGAGGGCAACCCCAAGGGTCGCAGACCCTGGCTGGGACGGAGGATCTGATCCAGACCCTAACCGGACCATCTCCGTAGATCTCGGGGGTCGCAGGCCAAGCCCGCGACCCTTTTACTTTGCGACTTTTCGACCGCGGCGGGCCATTCGGCCCGCTTTTTCATTGCGGGGGCTGGATTTGCGGGGCCACCCGTGGCAATCCGGAACCGGCATCCAAGGGGGCGGAGGGCGCGATGGACGACAGCGACATTTCCGGCATGACGTTCGAGCAGGCGATGGCCGCGCTGGAACAGGTGGTCACGCAGCTCGAACGCGGCGAGGTGGCGCTGGATCAGTCGGTCCGGCTCTCCGAGCGCGGCGCGAAGCTGAAAGAGCGCTGCGCGATGTTGCTCAAGGAAGCCGAGGAACGGGTCGAAAAGATCCTGCTGGGCGAAGGCGGGGTGCCCGCGGGCACCGTTGCGGTGGAAGGACTCTGATGTTTTCCGAACGTTTGAAAGAAGTGCAGGACGCCGTCGAAGCGGCGATGGCGGCGGCGATCGGGCGTCTGCCCGCGGGCGATCTGCGCGACGCGATGGCCTATGCGGCGCAGGGCGGCAAGCGGCTGCGGGCCTTTCTGGCGATCGAATCCGCCGCGATCCACGGGATTTCGATGGCCCAGGCGATGCCCGCGGCGCTGGCGGTCGAGGCGCTGCATGCCTATTCGCTGGTGCATGACGACATGCCCTGCATGGACAATGACGACCTGCGCCGCGGCCTGCCGACGGTGCACAGGAAATGGGACGAGGCCACCGCCGTTCTCGCGGGCGACGCGCTGCAGACCCTCGCCTTTGACCTCTGCACCGATCCGGTGCTGGGATCGGCCGAAAACCGCGTCGCGCTGGTGGCCGCTCTGGCGCAGGCCTCGGGGGCCGAGGGGATGGTCTACGGTCAGGCCCTTGATATCGCCGCCGAGACCGCCGCGGTGCCGCTGACGCTTGACGAAATCATCCGGCTGCAGGCGGGCAAGACCGGCGCGCTGATTTCCTTTGCCGCGCAGGCGGGGGCGATCATCGCGGGCGCCGACCGCGCGCCGCTGGCCGCCTATGCCACGGCGCTTGGCCTTGCCTTCCAGATCGCCGACGACATTCTGGACGTCGAAGGCGACGAGGAAGCGGCGGGCAAGCGGCTCGGCAAGGATGCCGAGGCGCACAAGGCCACTTTCGTCTCGCTGCTGGGTCTGGAGGGGGCAAAAGCCCGCGCCGCCGATCTGGTCGCCGAGGCGGAAACGGCCCTTGCGCCCTATGGTGCCGCCGCCGCTACCCTTCGCGCCTGTGCGCGCTATGTGATCGAACGCGACAAGTGAAGCGAGCCCCATGAGCCAGCCCCCAGTGACCCCGATCCTCGACCGCGTGCGTCTGCCCTCCGACATGAAGGGGCTTACGGACCGCGACCTGCACCGACTGGCCGATGAATTGCGCGCCGAGACGATCTCGGCCGTGTCGGTCACCGGCGGCCATCTGGGCGCGGGGCTGGGGGTGGTGGAACTCACCGTGGCGCTGCATGCGGTCTTCGACTGCCCGCGCGACAAGATCATCTGGGACGTCGGCCATCAGTGCTACCCGCACAAGATCCTGACCGGACGGCGCGACCGCATCCGCACGCTGCGCACCAGGGGCGGGCTCTCGGGTTTCACCAAGCGGTCCGAAAGCCCCTATGACGCCTTCGGCGCCGGGCATTCCTCGACCTCGATTTCCGCGGCGCTGGGCTTCACCATGGCGCGGGAACTGGGGTCCGAATGCGGCGATGCGATCGCGGTGATCGGCGACGGCGCGATGACCGGCGGCATGGCCTTCGAGGCGTTGAACCACGGCGGCCATCTGGGCAAGCGGATGTTCGTCATCCTGAACGACAATGAAATGTCGATCTCGCCGCCCGTCGGCGCGCTCTCGTCTTACCTGACCCGGCTTTATTCCGAGGCGCCGATGCAGGATCTGAAGGCGATGGCCAAGGGCGCCGTCAGCCTTCTGCCGGAACCCTTCCAGGAAGGCGCGCGGCGGGCCAAGGAAATGCTCAAGGGCATGGCGATTGGCGGCACGCTGTTCGAGGAACTGGGCTTCGATTATGTCGGTCCGGTCGACGGGCATGATCTGGATACGCTGCTGCATCTGTTCCGCACGCTGAAGACGCGGGCGACGGGGCCGGTGCTGATCCATGCGCTGACGAAAAAGGGCAAGGGCTATGCCCCCGCGGAAAACCGCCCGGATCGCGGCCATGCGACGGCCCGGTTCGACGTGCTGACCGGGGCACAGGTGAAAGCGCCCTCGAACGCGCCCAGCTACACCAAGGTCTTCGCCGAAAGCCTGATCGATCAGGCGAGCCGCGATGAAAAGATCGTCGCGGTGACGGCGGCAATGCCCGAAGGCACCGGGCTGAACCTGTTCGCCGAGCGGTTTCCGCGGCGCTGCTTCGATGTCGGCATCGCGGAACAGCATGGCGTCACCTTCTCGGCCGGGCTGGCGGCGGGGGGGATGAAACCCTTCTGCGCGATCTATTCGACCTTCCTGCAACGCGGCTACGACCAGATCGTGCATGACGTGGCGATCCAGCGCCTGCCGGTGCGCTTCGCCATCGACCGCGCCGGTCTGGTGGGGGCCGATGGCGCGACCCATGCGGGGGCGTTTGACATCGGCTTCATGGCGAACCTGCCCGGCATGGTGGTGATGGCCGCCGCCGACGAGGCGGATCTGGTGCACATGGTCGCCACCGCCGTCGCCCATGACGAAGGTCCGATCGCCTTCCGCTACCCCCGCGGCGAGGGGATGGGGGTGGACATGCCCGCCCAGGGCGTGCCGCTCGAGATCGGCAAGGGCCGGATCATTTCCGAAGGGGCGCGCGTCGCGATCCTGTCCTTCGGCACCCGCCTCGCCGAAGTGCTGAAGGCGCGCGAGGCGCTCGCCGCCCGCGGCATGGCGCCGACAGTGGCCGATGCCCGGTTTGCGAAACCGCTCGACAAGGATCTGATCTTGCGGCTTGTGGCGGAACACGAGGCGCTCATTTGCATCGAGGAAGGCGCGGTCGGCGGCTTTGGCAGCCATGTGGCGCAGTTCCTGTCGGAAGAGGGCGTGTTCGACCGCGGCTACAAGTTCCGCTCGATGGTGCTGCCCGACACTTTCATCGACCACGCCAATGCCGAGGACATGTATGCCGCGGCCAGGATGAACGCGGCCGACATCGAGGCGAAGGTGCTCGATCTGCTGGGCGTCGCGGTCGCAAAACGCGCCTGAGGCGCGGGCTGAACCGTCGAGAAGAGCGTATTTGAGCCAAGAAGAAACCCATGGGCTTCTTCTTGGTGCAAATACGCAGCCTTCCTTGTGGAAGGGCGCGGCGGTCAGGCTTGCCGGGACCGCCAGCACGCGCGGATGAAGCTTGCCGTCATCAGATCCAGATGCGCGCCGCCGCCGTTCTTGCACAGCGTGATGTCCTCGGCGCTGTCGCGGGTAAAACGGCCCGCGGCGATGTCGTAGAAATCGGCGATCACATCGGCCTCGGCGATCACCCCGCGGGCGAGCGGATCGCGGAATTCGCCGATATGATGCAGCGTCGTCGCGCGGGAATCGCAAAAAAGCCGCGCCCGGCGCAGGGTCGCGTCATCGGCCTCGCGCATGTCGGGGCGGAAGGCGCCGATCAGGTCGATGTGGGTGCCCGGCTGCAGCCAGTCGCCGCGCAGCCAGGGCTCCTTCGCCATCGTCGTTCCGGCGACGATCTCGGCCGTGCCCAGCGCGGTTTCAAGGTTCAGCTTGACGCGCGCACCGGTGGCCGCGGCCAGCGCTTCGGCACCGGACGCAGAGCGGTTCCAGACGGTGAAGCGGGCGGCGGGGAAGGCCGCGCGATAGGCTTCTATCATCGCGGCGGCCACCTTGCCCGCACCGCAGATCAGAATTTCCCGCGCCTCGGGCCGCGCCAGAAGCCGCGCGGCGAGCAGACTGTCCCCCGCCGTCTTCCATTTCGTCACCAGCGCGAAATCGAGCACGGCCGACAACAGCCCCGTCCGGTCCTCCATCAGCATCACGCCGCCATTCACCGTGGGCAGATCCGGGGCATTCCCTGGCACGATCGTCGCGGCCTTCACCAGCATGCCCAGCCCGTCGATCAGCGCCGAGCGGGTCAGCAGCGTGTCGGCGCCGCGATAGAGGAAGCTGTCGGCGACCTCGGCCCGCGGCAGGCGGTGCCCGGCCAGGAAGGCCTCGGTCAGGCCGATCCAGTCAAGCTGCGCTTCGGCCTCGGGGCCGATCAGGGCGGGGGTCATGCAGCCTCTCCTTCGGTCAGGAAGCCCTCGGCGACGAGCCTTGCGGCCCAGCCTTCGGGCGTGGTGAAAAGATGCGTCTGCCAGCCCCGCGCGGCGGCGGCGGCGATGTTTTCCGCGCGGTCGTCGGCGAACAGAAGGTCGGCGCCGGAATAGCCCGTGCCCTCCTCCAGCGCCGCATAAAAGCGCGGGTCGGGCTTGATCAGCCCCAGATAGCCCGAGACGAAGAGCCGGTCGAAATCGGTCAGGAACGGATAGCTGCGGCAGGCGAGCTCGAAGGTGCCGACGCCGAAATTCGACAGCGCGAAGACCGGCACCCGCTTGGCGCGCAGGGCCGCCAGCAGACGCACGGACCGCGGAATGGCCGGGGTGCACATGTCAAGCCAGTGGTCGTGCCAGGCCATCACCTCGGCCCGCCAGTCAGGGTGCAGATCGGCATGGGCGCGCACGGTTTCGGCAAAGGGCGCCCCCAGATCGATACGCTCGTTCATCGCGGCGATGCCGGTTTCCGCCCAGAAGGCGCGGCGGCGTTCGGGACCGATCAGGCGGTCGTAAAACGCCTCGGGGTGCCATTCGACCAGCACCCTTCCGATGTCGAAAACCACGGCTTTAGTCATGTGTGCACCCATGCGATGACGGCGGGAATGGACAGGATCGAGACCGCGGTCGAAATCAGGATCGCGGTCGAGACGCGCTGCGGCGCGACGCCGAAATGCGCGGCAAGGATATAGACATTGCCTGCCACCGGCAGCGCGGCGGCGGCGACCATGACGCCGGCGGCAAAGGGCTCGACCGGGAAGATCAGGAAAGCGGCAATGGCGACGGCCAGCGGATGCAGCACCAGTTTCGCCGCGGAAAGCCAGAGCGCGGGGCCAAGCCTCTCGGCCGAGCGCCCGGCCAGCGAGGCGCCGATGGCAAAGAGCGCCCCGGGCGTGGCGGCACCGCCGAGGATTGTCATGAAGTCTTCAAGCGGCCCCGGCATCGGCAGATGCCAAAGCGCCCAGGCGAGCCCGGCCAGCATGGAAACGATCATCGGGTTCTTCGCCAGACCCAGCGCCAGGGGCGCGAGCGCCACGCGGCCATGCCGGGCATAGGTGACAATGAGCGTGATCAGCGTCGAAAACACGATCATGTCGGCAGCCAGCACCATCAGCACCGGCCCGGCCGCCTTCGGCCCCAAAAGCACGACCAGCATCGGCACGCCCAGAAAACCGGTGTTGCCGGTCATTGCGGTATGGGCCTCCATCGCCGCTTCCGCCAAGGGGCGGGCGCGCAGCTTCGCCACCGCAAAGCCCAAGGCCCAGACCGCGGTCGAGGCGGTCAGATAGGCGGCGAAAAAGGCCAGATCGAAAAGTTCCGCAATCGGCAGCGTCGCGGTGAAGCGAAACAGCATCGCCGAGAGCGCGAAGTAAAAGACGAATTTCGTCAGCCAGGCCGTCGCCTCGGGCGGGAATAAGCGCAGCCGACCCGCCGCCCAGCCAAGCCCGATCAGCGCGAAGAACGGCAGTGTCTTCAGGAAGATCTCGATCATGGTGCAGGGCTAACATGCCGCAGCACGCGGCACCAGCGACGCGATTTGCGTATTTGGACCAAGAAGAAACCCGCAGCTTCTTCTTGGCGCAAATACGCCCTTTCAACCGCCGCCAATCAGCGCCCCGGCGGCAAAGACCAGCGCGCCGCCCACCACCACCTGCAGCACGGCGCGGAAGAAGGGCGTTTCCATGTATCTGTTCTGGATCCAGGCGATCGCCCACAATTCGACGAAAACGACCACCATGGCGATCGCCGTCGCGGTCCAGAAATCCGGGATCAGATAGGGCAGCGCGTGGCCAAGCCCCCCCAACGTCGTCATCACCCCCGAGGCCAATCCGCGCTTGAGCGGGCTGCCGCGGCCCGAGATCACCCCGTCGTCATGCGCGGCCTCGGTGAAGCCCATCGAGATCCCCGCACCGACCGAGGCCGCCAGACCGACCAGCAGCGTCGTATGGGTGTCCTGCGTCGCGAAAGCGGTGGCGAAGATCGGCGCCAGCGTCGAGACCGAGCCGTCCATCAGCCCCGCCAGACCCGGCTGCACCCAGGTCAGCACGAATTGCCGATGCGCCGAGCTGTCTTCCGCGGTCTTCGCCGCGCCGGTCAGATTGTCCTCGGTCAGGGTTTCGGCATGGCGTTCGTGCCGCGCCTCGGCCGCCGCCAGATCGCCCAGAAGCTTGCGCGTCGCCGCATCCGTCGTGTGTTTCGCCGCCTGCACATAAAAGGCCCCGGCGGTGCGTTCCATCGCCTCGGCCTCGGCGCGGATCGTGGCCAGCGAGAGGGTCGCCGAAAGCCACATCGGCTTGCGGGCATAGAACCCCGCCACATGTTCGCGGCGAATGAGCGGGATCACCTCGCCGAACCGGGCCCGGTGCCGCTCGATCAGCGCCTTGCGGTGACCGTCCTCTTCCTCGGCCATGCCGTCGAAGACCGCCGCCGTCGCGGGATAATCGTCGCGCAGCCGTTCGGCGAAGCTGCGGTAGATCCGGGCATCGTCTTCCTCGGAGGAGATGGCGAGGGCCAGAACCTCGCGCTCGGAGAGGTCGGAAAAGCGGCGGCGGTTGGCGAGTGCGGAAAACATGGCGGCCCCAGTTTAGAATGATTCCAACATAGACGCTGTGTCGCATCTTGCAACCGATTGATGTGAACCGTCCAGTTCAAATTGCCCTTGAATAACTGAACGACTCGGTTCATATACCACCATGTAAACCGAACGGTTCAGATTGGAGACCCAGATGAAACGCTTCTTCCTTGGCCTTGCGCTTGTCACGATGACCGCGTCTGCCGCCGCGGCCGGAGGCATGAGCTTCGACCTGCCGCGCCTCGACTTTCCGGGGGCTGGCGCCGAGGTCACGCAGACCTGCAACCTGCTGACGCAGACCTGCAGCCAATAAGTCCGACGCAAGCGCCGTGCCCCGACGGCATGCCACGAATGGTTGACCGTGCCGCCCCTGCACCCTACGCATGGGCGGACAGGTTAACCGAACGGGGCAAGCCATGGCCGGACCGCACGACGCGCTGATCGTCATCGACATTCAGAACGACTTCTGCCCGGGCGGCGCGCTTGCGGTGGCGGGGGGCGACGAGATCATCGCGCGCGTCAATGCACGGATGGCGGAAACCCCCGTCACCGTGCTGACGCAGGACTGGCACCCGGCCGATCACGCCTCTTTCGCGGAAAACCACCCGGGTCTGGCGCCGTTTTCGCAAATCGACATGCCCTATGGCGCGCAGACGCTGTGGCCCGCGCATTGCGTGCAGGGCACCAGGGGCGCCGACTTCCACCCGGGGCTGCGCACCGATGCCGATCTGATCCTGCGCAAGGGCTTCCGCCCCGCGATCGACAGCTATTCGGCCTTCTTCGAGAATGATCGCACCACCCCCACCGGCCTTGCGGGCTATCTGCGCGAGCGCGGCATCACCGAGCTGACCCTTGTCGGGCTGGCGCTGGATTTCTGCGTCGCCTGGTCGGCGATCGACGCGGCGAAGCTGGGCTTCCGCACCCGTGTTCTGGAAGGCGCCTGCCGGGCCATCGACCTGAACGGCTCGCTTGACGCCGCGCGGGCGCAGATGCTTGCGGCGGGCGTGGGGCTGGAGCCCTGAGATGGTCGATATCGCCACCCGCGTCTACAACCACCGCTGGCAGATCGACCCGATCGTCCGCTCGCTGATCGACACCGATTTCTACAAGCTTCTGATGTGCCAGTCGGTGTTCCGCCACCGGCCCGCGACGCAGGTCACCTTCAGCCTGATCAACCGCACCAAATCCATCCGCCTTGCCGATCTGATCGACGAGGGCGAGCTGCGCGAGCAGCTGGATTACGCCCGCGGCCTGCGGCTGACGCGCGGCGAAAGCACCTGGCTGCGCGGCAACACCTTTTACGGCAAACGGCAGATGTTCCGCCCCGATTTCATGGAGTGGTTCGAGGCCTTCCGCCTGCCGCCCTATCACCTGGAAAAACGCGACGGCCAGTATGAGCTGACCTTCGAGGGCGCCTGGCCCGAGGTGATGATGTGGGAAATTCCGGCGCTGGCGATTCTGATGGAGCTGCGCTCGCGCGCCGTGCTGCGGGGCATGAAACGCTTTGAATTGCAGGTGCTTTATGCCCGCGCGATGACCCGGGTCTGGGAAAAGATCGAACGGCTGAAGCGGATCGAGGGGCTGAAGATCGCCGATTTCGGCACCCGCAGGCGGCATGGCTTCCTGTGGCAGGACTGGTGCGTGCAGGCGATGGTCGAAGGGCTTGGCGATGCGGCGCAGGGCGGCTCTTTCACCGGCACCTCGAACTGTCTGATCGCGATGCGCCGCGATCTGGAAGCGGTGGGGACGAACGCGCATGAACTGCCGATGGTGATGGCCGCGCTGGCCGAGACCGACGCGGAATTGCGGCAGGCGCCCTATCGCGTGCTGGAAGACTGGCACGAGGAACACGACGGCAATCTGCGCATCATCCTGCCCGACACCTACGGGACGAAAGGGTTTTTGCAACGCGCGCCGGACTGGCTGGCCGCCTGGACCGGGATCCGGATCGATTCCGGCAATCCCTATGAGAGCGCCGAGACCGCGATTTCCTGGTGGCAGGCGCGCGGCGAGGACCCGACGAAGAAGCTGGTGATCTTTTCCGACGGGCTTGATGTCGCGCAGATCGAGGCGCTGCACGCCCGGTTTCGCGGCCGGGTCAAGGTCAGCTTCGGCTGGGGCACGCTTTTGACCAACGATTTCCGCGGCCTGGTGGAGGAGGACGAGCTGTCCCCCTTCAGCCTTGTGTGCAAGGCGGTGGCGGCGAACGGGCGCCCGACGGTCAAGCTGTCGGACAACCCGGAAAAGGCCACCGGCCCCGCCGCCGAAATCGCCCGCTATCGGCAGGTGTTCGACACCGGCGCCCAGGCCTCGATGCCGGTCGTCGTTTAACCGTCGAGCGCGTTCATCAGCCAGTAAAGCCCGGCCGACAGCACCGCCGAGGCGGGCACGGTGATGATCCAGGCCGCAACGACCGTGGTGATATGCGAGCGCCGCACCAGCAACCGGCGCGAGCGTTCCTCGGGCGGGATCACCTTGCCCTTTTGCAGACCCAGCATCCGCGCCCGGCGTTCCGCATGCCATTCGCGGTAAAAGCCGACGCCGAAGACGCCGCCCACCGCGATATGGGTCGAGGACACCGGCAGACCCAGCCACGAGGCGACGATGACGGTGATCGCCGCCGACAGAGCGACGCAATAGGCCCGCATCGCATTGAGCTTGGTGATCTCCGATCCCACCAGCTTGATCAGCCGCGGCCCGAACAGCGTCAGCCCGACCGAAATGCCGAAAGCGCCGACCGCCATGATCCAGAACGGCACCTCGACCTTGTCGGTCAGCGTGCCGTCCTGCACCGCATGGACGATCGCCGCGAGCGGCCCGACCGCATTGGCCACGTCATTCGCCCCATGCGCAAAGGACAAAAGCGCCGCCGACACGATCAACGGGATGGTGAACAGCTTTTTCAGCGTCTTCTTGCGGTTCTCCTGGCCCTCGGATTGCGCGCGCACCAGCGGCACCGAAACGCCCCAGGACACGAACCCGACCAGAGCGCCGATCAGCAGCGACGCGCCAAGCGAGAGGTCCAGGATCCTCGTCAGCCCCTTGAGCGCCAGATAGGCGGCGAAGGTGCCGGACATGAAGCCGATCAGCATCGGCACCCATTTGCGCGCCGCGGTGATCTTGTCCTCGACATAGAGGATCTTCGCCTTGATGAAGGCAAGGAAAAGCGCGGCAAAGATCCCGCCCAGCACCGGCGAAATCACCCAGCTCGCGGAAATCGTCGCGATCGCGGGCCAGTTCACCGCGCCAAAGCCTGCCGCGGCCACGCCCGCGCCGACGACCCCGCCGACGATCGAATGGGTGGTGGACACGGGCGCCCCCATCCAGGTCGCCACATGCAGCCACAGCGCCGAGGCCAGCAGCGCCGCCATCATCGCCCAGATGAAATGCGCCGCATCGGGCACGGCCTCGGGCGCCAGAATCCCGGTCGAGACGGTCTTGACCACGTCGCCCCCGGCAATCAGCGAACCCGCGATCTCGAAGATCGCGGCGATGATCAGCGCCCCCCCCAGCGTCAGCGCATTCGCACCGACGGCCGGGCCCATGTTGTTGGCGACGTCATTGGCACCGATGTTGAGCGCCATATAGGCGCCGATCGCGGCGGCGAAGACCACGATCAGCCCGCCCGGCTGCGCCCCCATCAGGATCGCGGCGAAAACCCCGGCCAGCACGATGAAGGCCAGACCGATCCCCGGCGCCACCAGCGGCCGGGCCACGAATTGCGTCGCCTCTTCCAGAAGACCGATCCGGCTCAGATCCTTGTCGAGCGTCTTCCATTGGTTGATCGGCGGTGTAGCCACGGTCTTTCCCCTGCCCGACGCCCGTCACAAAACTGACAGCCGTCCGTTACGTTCGCGCGTGGGTTAGACCTGATGCCCGCTCAAGGCAATGCGACCTTCACGAAAACGTGCGCAAGATCTGCTTCAATTCGCGTTCCTGCACCCGTTTCGCCGCCGCCTTGGGCGGGACGAATTGTCGCGCCCGACGCCCGACCTCGGGATAGTCGTCATCTAGCCCCTCGACATCGACGACGAAGCACAGCACCTTGCAGCGCTGTTCAAGCCCGTTCTTGCGCCGCTTCGTGTAATGAAAGGCGCCGACCGGATCGGCATTCACCCGGCCGCGCACCCCCGCCTCTTCCCAGGCTTCGCGCAGCGCCGCCTCGGCCAGGGTCTTGCCGCGCATCGGCCAGCCCTTCGGCACGATGCAGCGCTTGGTGTCCAGCGAGGAGACCAGCAGCACCTCGGTTTCGCGGCCCTTGCCGCGCCGACAGATCGCCGCCACCTGCAGGGCCTCGGGGCGGTGGCCCAGCAGATTGCGCAAAAACGGGGGCAGGCCGATCATCCGATGTCCCCCCAGGGGCTGCCGTCGTCCAGCAGCATCCGCGCCAGTGCCACCGCCCGATAGGCATAGGCGCGCTGGCGGCGGCTGTCGGCGGGCGCCCGGGTGACGACCCATCCGGCAGAAACGAAGGCCCGCACCGCAAGGAACAGCGGCAGCAGCTCCAATTGATTAACAGTCAATTGTCTTCGGCTGCGATAGCCCGCGACCAGACGGCGGGCATGTTCGGGCAACAGCGGATCGCCCCAGCTTTGCACCAGCGCCGAGGCCAGATCGTAAAGCCGCCAGCCCGGGCCGCTGTCGTCGAAATCGATCAGCCGCAGGCCCTGCCGGGTGATCATCGCATTCGAGCGCAAGGTGTCGGCGTGGATCGGTCCGAAATCGGTGGCACGGGGCAAAAGCCCCCGCGCCTTGTCGCGCGCGGCGCGCAGAAGGGCGCTTTCCTCGGGCGTCAGCGTCGGCGCCTCCCAGAACCGGCCCAGCCGCGGGGTCTCGCCCAGAAGCGCCTCGGCGTCCCAGCCCGCGCGCGGGAAGGGCCGGGGGCAGGCGCCCGCATCGGTGGCATTGTGCAGATCGGCGATCAGCGCGCCGAAATCCTCGGCCCGGGCCAGAACGGCACTGTTTTCCAAGGGGGCCACGGCCTCGCCCATCGGCCGCCCCTCGATCCAGCGCAGGCAGGAAAAGGTCAGCCCGCGCGCCTGCACCACCCAGGCGCCATTCGCCGCCGGGATCGGTTCGGCCACCGCCACGCCATGGTCGCACAGCCGCGCCGACCAGGCCAGCTCGGCGGCAATCGCGGAGGCATCCTGATAGCCGGGACGGTGCAGCCGCAGCGCCGCCTTGGTGCCGGTGGGCAGGATGGTGCCGAAGACGATGTTTTCGGATCGCCAGACCAGCTGCAGCGGCGCGCCCCTGCACAGCCAGGCGCGTTGCGCCTCGGCGGCGATCTCGTAGGCGGCGGCGTCATCCATCATGCGGGGATCTTTCGCAAGATCGCATCAAGCGTCTCGACCAGTTGCGCGGCATTGTCGCGTGAAAACGGCATCGGCGGCCGCATCTTGAGAATATGCTGACCGCGCCCGACCCGGCCCAGCAGGATGCCTTCCTCCTTGGCGGCCTCGACCACCCGGCCGCAGAAATCGGTGGCGGGCTGGCCATCGGCGGCAAATTCGATGCCGAAGAAAAGGCCGAAGCCGCGGGTGTCGGCGATCAGCGGATGGCGCAAGCCGCGCAAAAGGTCGCGCGCATGCTGGCCGACATCGCGGGCGTTTTCGACCAGGCCCTCGTCTTCGATCACGTCCAGCACGGCATTGGCCGCGGCACAGGAAACGGGATTGCCCGCGAAAGTGTTGAAATAGCCGAAGGCGGTGCGAAAGGCCGCCATCACCTCGGGACGCGCGATCACCGCGGCGACCGGATGGCCGTTGCCCATCGGCTTGCCCAAGGTCACCACATCGGGGGCAAAGCCAAGAAACTCATGGCCCCACCAATGCGACCCCACCCGGCCAAAGCCCGGCTGCACCTCGTCGCACAGGATCAGCCCCCCAGCCTTGCGCACCACCTCGACGGTCGGAGCAAGGAACCCGGGGCCGATACCCGGCGTCCCCTCGTTCGCGAAGATCGGGCAGAGCATGAGGCCCGCAAAACCGTGGCCGGAAGCCTCCAGATCGGCAATCGCCCGGGCCACGCCTGCGGCAAAGGCCTGCGGCTGCGCGGCCAAGGAGCCGCCCAAGGGCGCCAGACTGTCGGGCGCGGGCACGCGGCGGATATGGGGCGGGTAGCCGCCGATCGGCGGACGCCGGGTCGACAGATGCGCGACGGCCGTGGTGTTGCCGTGATAGGTGTTGTCGGTGGCAATCAGCCCGGTCTTGCCGGTCGCCGCCTGCGCCATCCGCAGCGCGACATCATTCGCCTCGGAGCCGGTGCAGGTCATCAGCATCTGGCGGAGATCGTGACCGAATTTCGCGATGAGCCGCTCACCGTAATTCAGGATCCCGTCATGCAGATAGCGGGTGTGGGTGTTCAGCACCGAAGCCTGCGCCGCAATCGCCGCGACCACGCGGGGATGTCCATGGCCGACATGCGCGACGTTGTTGTAGCAATCCAGATAGCGCCGCCCGGTCTCGTCAAAAAGCCAGACGCCCTCGCCGCGCACGATCTGCAAGGGGCGCTCGTAAAAGGTCGGCACATTCGGCCCCAAAAGCCGCGTGCGGCGGGCCAGCAGGTCACTCATCCTCGCCCACCCTGCCCCGCAGCGCCTTCACCTCGCCCCGCACCGTCTTCGCCGCCAGCCGCCGCCGCTGACTGCCCAGGGTCGGCTTCGTCGCCACCCGCCGCTTCGGCGCCACCAGCGCGGCGCGGATCATCTCGGCCAGCCGTTCCCGCGCCAGCTCGCGGTTGCGCAGCTGACTGCGTGTCTCCTCGGCCCGGATCACGATGGCGCCGTCCAGCGTCCATTTCCGCCCCGCCAGCCGCTGCAACCGCGCCTTCACCGGGGGCGTCAGATGCGGGCTGCGCGCGGCCTCGAACCGAAGTTCCACCGCAGTCGAGACCTTGTTGACATTCTGCCCCCCCGGCCCCTGCGAGCGCGTGAAGCTTTCCGACAGTTCCCAGTCGGCAATCGCCAATGTGTCGTCAATCCACAGCATGGACCCAACCTAAACACCGATCCGAAAAACAAAAGCCCCCGGCCCTTTATCTTGCCGAAAATATCCAAGGGCGTGCGGGGCAGAGCCCCGCTCTCAGGCCAGCAGACGGGCACCATCCTGCCCGGAAATGCGCAAGGACATCACCGTGCCCTCCGGCATATCACGGTCAAACGACACTTCGGTGAAATATTCGGTCCGACCGAGCCGCGGCCCCTCGGTCAGCACCTGCCGCAGCTGCCCCACCTCGGCCGCCAGATGCCGGAGAAGCGCCGCCTCGCCCGCCGCCCGCAGCCGCGCCGCCCGGTCCTTGATCAGCGGCCCCGCCACCCGCGGCATCCGCGCGGCGGGCGTGCCCTTGCGCGCCGAATAGGGGAAGACATGCAGGAAGGTCAGGCCGCAGTCCGCGACCAGCCGCAGGGAGTTTTCGAACATCTCCTCGGTCTCGGTCGGAAAGCCCGCGATGATGTCGGCGCCAAAGACGATGCCGGGGCGCAGCCGCCGCGCCTCCTCGCAAAAGGCGATCGCATCGTCGCGCAGATGCCGCCGCTTCATCCGCTTCAGGATCATGTCATCGCCATGCTGGAGCGACAGATGCAGATGCGGCATCAGCCGGGGCTCGGTCGCGATCGCCAGCATCAGGTTGTCATCCGCCTCGATGCTGTCGATCGAGGAAATCCGCAGCCGCGCCAGATCGGGCACCAGCCGCAGGATCCGCATCACCAGATCGCCAAGCCGTGGGCCGCCCGGCAGATCGGCCCCCCAGGAGGTGAGATCGACCCCGGTCAGCACCACTTCGGCAAAGCCGCGATCGACGAGCCGCTTGATCTGCTCGACCACCACCCCGGCCGGGACAGACCGCGAATTGCCGCGCCCGAACGGGATGATGCAGAAGGTGCAGCGATGATCGCAGCCGTTTTGCACCTGCACATAGGCGCGGTGCCGCCCGAAACCGTCGATCAGATGACCGGCAGTTTCCTTGACCGAGAGGATGTCATCGACCATCACCCGCTCGGTTTCGCCAATGAAATCCGCCCCTTTCGGCGCCAGCGCCGCCCAGGTTTCGGGCTGCATCTTCTCGTGATTGCCGACGACGCGCGTCACTTCGGTCATCGCCGCGAAAGTCTCGGGTTCGGTCTGCGCGGCGCAGCCGGTGACGATGATCGCCGCACCGGGATTTTCGCGCGCAAGCTTGCGGATCTCCTGCTTGGCCTTGCGCACCGCCTCGGCGGTGACGGCGCAGGTGTTCACGACGACCGCGCCGGAAAGACCGGCCTGCGCGGCCAGCTCTTTCATCGCCTCGGTCTCATAGGCATTCAGCCGACAGCCGAGCGTGGAAAAGACCGGCGGTTTCATAGGGTTGTAAGGAAGGCGGGGGACAGCTGCGCCTCGAAGACCAGCGCGGTCGGGCCGGTCATCCAGACGCCGTCTTCGCGCCAGTCGATTTCCAGCCGCCCGCCATCGACATCGACGATCACCTGCCGCCCGGTCAGGCCGCGCAGATGCGCCGCCACCGCCGTCGCACAGGTGCCCGAGCCGCAGGCCAGCGTGATGCCCGCGCCGCGTTCCCAGACCCGCATCCGCAGATGATCGGGCCCGACAAGCGCGGCGAATTCGACATTGGTGCGTTCGGGGAAGAGCGGATGATGCTCGATCTTCGGGCCAAGGCCCGAAACATCGGCGGCCTCGGCATCCTCGACGAAGAAGATGCAATGCGGATTGCCCATGCCGACGGCGACGGGATCGCCCGCCAGCGGCAGCGCCAGCGGATCCCCCGCCACGGGAATCGCCGCGGCCTCCAGAATCGGGGCGCCCATGTTGACGGACACCAGCCCGTCCGCGCGCCGCCGCGCCGAAAGCCGGCCGCGCGCCGTGGTCAGCGTGACGCGATCCTTGCCCAGATCGCGCATCATCAGATCCGAGACGCAGCGCGTGGCATTGCCGCAGGCCCCCGCCTTCGAGCCATCCGAGTTCCAGAATTCCAGCGTGAAATCCGCGCCCTCGGCGGGCAGGATCACCGCAAGCTGGTCGAAGCCGACGCCGCGATGCCGGTCGCCCAGCGCCCGCGCCAGCGCAGGCGTCACCGGGTTTTCACCGCTGCGCGCGTCGATCACGACGAAGTCGTTGCCAAGGCCGTGCATCTTCAGAAAGCGCAGGCCGGGTTCGGAAAGGGGTCTGTTGTCCATGCGCGCCCTCTACACCCCGTCCGCAGTTTTTTCCAGTGCCGCGATTTTTTTCGCGTTTTGGCCCTTGACCCCCCCGACGCAGGCCTTTAGAGAGCGCCGCAGTGATGGGCCGTTAGCTCAGTTGGTAGAGCAGCTGACTTTTAATCAGCGGGTCGCAGGTTCGAATCCTGCACGGCTCACCATCACTCTCTCCGCGGATCGCGAAAAGAAACAACCCCTTCGGGGGCTGGACTTTTCGTGCCCCCGGACCATCTGGGCCGCAGGAGGCCGAAAGATGGACAAGAAATATCACAAGACCCCCGAAGCGCTGGCCCGGCTGACACCGGAGCAATTCCGCGTCACGCAGGAAAGCGGCACCGAGCGTGCCTTTACCGGGGCATTCTGGAATACCACCGACCCCGGGCTTTATGTCGATGTGGTTTCGGGCGAGCCGCTGTTTTCCTCGCGCGACAAGTTCGACAGCCACTGCGGCTGGCCCTCGTTCACCCATCCGGTCGCGCCTGCGCATGTCCGCGAGCATCGCGATCTCAGCCATGGCATGATCCGGACCGAGGTGCGCTCGGCCCATGGCGACAGCCATCTGGGCCATGTCTTCCCCGATGGCCCGCGCGATCGCGGCGGGCTGCGCTATTGCATCAACTCGGCCAGTTTGCGGTTCATCCCGAAAGATCGCATGGAGGCCGAGGGTTACGGCGACTGGCTGGCAGAACTGGAGGCGTGAGACGATGGAAAAGGCGATACTGGCGGGTGGCTGCTTCTGGGGGATGCAGGATCTGATCCGCAAGCTGCCCGGGGTGATCTCGACCCGCGTCGGCTATTCGGGCGGCGACGTGGCGCAGGCCACCTATCGCAACCACGGCACCCATGCCGAGGCGATCGAGATCGTCTTTGATCCGGCTCGGATCAGCTTTCGGCGGCTGCTGGAATTCTTCTTTCAGATCCACGACCCGACGACGCCGAACCGGCAGGGCAATGACATCGGCCTGTCCTATCGCTCGGCGATCTATTTCGCGAATGAAGACCAGGAACGCATCGCGAGGGACACCATCGCGGATGTCGACGCCTCGGGGCTCTGGCCGGGCAAGGTGGTGACCGAACTCGCCCCCGCCGGACCGTTCTGGCAGGCCGAGCCGGAGCATCAGGATTATCTGGAGCGGATCCCGAACGGCTACACCTGCCACAGGATCCGCCCGAACTGGGTGCTGCCGAAGCGTCAGGAATAACTGCGCACCAGCGCCCCCGAGAGCAGAACCCAGCCGTTCGCCACCACGAAGAAGGCCAGCTTGAACGGCAGGGCCACCACGGCGGGCGGCACCATCATCATCCCCATCGACATCAGGATCGCCGAGACGACCAGATCGATGATCAGGAACGGCAGGAAGACCAGAAAGCCGATCTCGAAGGCGCGGGTGATCTCCGA
This sequence comes from Rhodobacter capsulatus, assembly GCF_005144475.1. GTDB lineage: Bacteria > Pseudomonadota > Alphaproteobacteria > Rhodobacterales > Rhodobacteraceae > Rhodobacter > Rhodobacter capsulatus_C. Next base: position 105,736 of record NZ_SWJZ01000008.1, read on the forward strand.
CAGCATGAAGGAGGGCACGAGGATCGACAGCGGCGCCTCGCGCGCGGTGCCGGTGTAGGTGGCGCCTTCGCGGATCGCGGCCAGCTGGGTGAAGGTCTCGGGATCGGTGCGGCCCGCCATAAAGAGGCGGAACGGCTCGACGCCGCGTTCAAAGGCGGTGACGATGTCGATCTTTTGCGCGATCAGCGGCTCGATCCCGGCCTGATAGCTGGCCATGAAGGTCGGCTCCATCACGAACCAGGTCAGGAACAGCGCCAGGCTGATGATCAGCATGTTCGGCGGCGACTGTTGCAGCCCCATCGCCTGCCGCAGGATCGAGAGCACGGTGACGATGAAGGGAAAGCACGTCACCATGATCGCCAGACCCGGCGCCAGGCTGAGCAGCGTGATCCCCGCGATGAGAATCAGCGAGGAATTCGTCAGGCTTCCGTTCCCGCCCATGTCGAGCGTGATCTCCTGCGCGCCTGCAGGCGCCGCAAGGATCATTAACGTTAATGCAAGGGCAAGACCGCGCATGTCAGAGCCCGTTCTGCAGATCGACGACCTCGGTCAGGCGCACGGCGAGCTGGCCGTTCGATTCGCCTTCCATCTCGGTCAGCTCGCCGCGGGCAATGAGCTTGTCGCCGACATAAAGCTCGACCGGATCTTCGACCCGACGATCCAGCGGCAGGATCGAATCGCGCTTCATCCGCAACAGATCGCGCACCAGCGGCCGGGCCTTGCCCACCGAAATGGTGATCTCGATCGGAACTTGCGCAAACGGGTTGCTGGACGGGGGGGTGTCATCCATGAGCGGCCTCCTGCTGGTTGGCGCTGAAATAGGTGTCGATCGCGTCCGCGATCAGCCGGATCACCCCATCGAGGTCGATCCGGGTCTCGGTTTCGGCAAATTTGAGATAGACCTGACCTTCGCCAAGGGTCGTGTCGCCCACGAAGACAAGCGGCAGGCTGGAGCGGTTGCCCAGAACCTCCTCGATCACCTGCAGGCTGAGCGGGCTGGCCAGAATGGCGATCGGCACCGAGGTCGCCGATTCGGCCAGCGGCTGCAGCTGCTCGGCCACCATCTGCGCCAGCGTCTGCCGCGCCATCGCGGGCAGCAGCTTGGCGGCGATATCGACCAGAAGCGGGCGCAGCGCCATCAGGATCTCCTGCCGCGCCTCGTGATAGGTGAAGGACAACTCCTGCAGGTTCTGCCCCAGATCCGAGCGCAGCTTGGCGCCCTCGGCCTCCTGCGCCGCGATCGCATCGTCCCAACCGGCAGCGTAGCCCTTTTCAAAGGCCGCCAGACGTTCCTCCTCGAAGGCGCCCGGATCGATCTCGATCTGCGGCGGCGGCGGCGGGGCGGGCTCCGCCTCGAAGGATTCCAGTTGAACCCGGCTCCGGCTCATGCGCGTTCCTCCGCCTCATCCATCCAGCTGCGCAGGATCTCGACCGATTCGGCCTGACGTTCCTCGATCAGCTTCTTCAGGCGTGCCACCGGATCGCTGGGCTGGTCGGACCCGCCGCCCATGCCGCCGCCCATGCCCATGTCGCCGAAGTTCCCGGTGCCCATCGTCATCGGCATGTCACCAAGGTCGAAGTCCGAGACCACGTTCATCGATCCGATCGGCATGTCGCCATCGGCGATCTCTCCGGTCAGCGCCCGGCCGGTGCCTTCGTCCGAGCCGATCATGCCGCCGGGCAGGTTCATCGCCCGCTCCGCCTCGGCCGCCGCAGCCCGTTGCGCCAGGATCGGACGCATCACGAAGAGGCCGAGAATCAGCGCCACGATGGCAAGCACCGCGATCTTGATCAGCTGCATCGTATCGAGGGGCGCCGAGGCAAAGAGGCTGCTGGTCGCCTCGGTGCCGGTTTCGGCAAGCGGCTCGAAGGCCATCGAGCGGATGGTGATGACGTCGCCGCGCTTTTCGTCGAAGCCCACGGCCGAAGCCACCAGCTCCTTCAGCGCCGCCAGTTCCTCGTCGGTGCGCGGCGTGATCGCCGTGACGCCATTCGCGTCCTTGCCCTCGACGCCATCGACCAGAACCGCGACGGTCAGCCGCTTGATGTCGCCCGGATTGCGCAGCACTTCGCGCGTCGTCTCGGAGACTTCGAAATTCACCTGTTCGCGGGTTTCCGAGGCCTGGCTCTGCGATTTGCCGCCATTCGCGGCATCGCCCTGCGGCAGGTTCGAGGCCACCGTCACGGCCCCCGGCTTGGTATCGTCGGATTTCTCGGAACGCTCCTGCGTTTCGGTCGAAATCGCCACCCGGCTGTCGGGTTCGATCCGCTTTTCGGTGATCGCCTCGCGTTCGGTCACCGTCTGCACCGAGACCTCGACCACCGCATTGCCATAGCCCACCCGCGCCTCGAGCAGCCGCTCGACATTGCTGCGCAGCTCCTCGGCGCGGTCGTTCGCGGCCGGGTTGAAGGCGTCATCGCCGGTCGAAATCAGCCCCGCCACCGAATCGATGATCGAGACATCATCCGGGCTCATCCCCTGCACCGCAGAGGACACAAGGAATTTCAAGGCCTTGGCATGTGTGGGCGAGAGCCCGCCCGAGGCTGTCGTCACGGTGACGGAGGCGGTCGGATGGCTCTCCTTGCGGAAGGATTGCCCGGAGGGCGGGGCAATATGCACCCGCGCCGCGCGGATCATCGGATTGGCCACGATGGTCCGGGCCAGTTCGCCCTCTTTCGCGCGCCAATAAGCAGCGTCGAACATCTGCGAGGTGGTGCCGAATCCCGACAGGCCGTCGAGCAGCTCATACCCCGCGCCGCCCGTCGCCGGCAGACCCTCGCCCGCCAGCGCCATCCGCAACTCGTCGCGCCGCGCGGCATCGACATAGATCGAATCGCCGCGCACTTCATAAGGAACCGCGCGGGCTTCCAGCGCGGTCACCACTTCTCCGGCCCGCGCCCCTTCAAGACCCGCGTAAAGAAGCGCCATATCGGACCGCGAAGCGAAGCTCGACAGCGTCAAGATCGCCGCGAACATCAGAATCGTCGCCCCGGCCACAAGCACGCGTCGCGTCGTGTCCAATCCCTGCCATAAGGCCATCAACTGCTGCAAGACGCACCTCCATCGAGCGGACTTCTGCCCCGTCGTCCTGTGCATCTTTCTCCGATCGCCCTTAACAATCGGTTAGTGGGTGCGGGGGTATAGCAGGATGGATCGAAGAAATCGGGGACCGCCATGGCCGAGCCAGAAGCTGAAGGCGAAGAAGCGCCAAAGAAGAAATCGAAACTGCCGATTCTGATCGGGCTGGTGCTGATGCTCCTGCTCGGCGGGGGGGCGTTCTATGCCGTCTATTCCGGCATGATCCTTGCACCGGCGCATACGGACGGCGCCGAAGCCGCCGCCGAGGAAGAGCATCCCGAGGCGACCGAACCGCAGATCGCTTTCGTCGCGCTCGATCCGATGGTGATTTCCCTGACCGAAGGCACTGCGCGGCATCTGCGGTTTTCCGCCCAGCTTGAAGTGCCGCTGCCGAAGCAAAAGGAAGTCGAGCTGCTCAAGCCGCGCGTGATGGATGTTCTGAACGGCTTCCTGCGCGCGGTCGAGGTGACCGATCTCGAAGACCCCGCCGCGCTGCTGCGGCTGCGCGCGCAGATGCTGCGCCGGGTCCAGATCGTGGTCGGCGAGGGCATGGTCAACGACCTGCTCGTGATCGAATTCGTGATGAACTAGGGAGAGAAAAATGCAGATGATCGCAGATATTCTCATGGGTCTGGGCGCCTTGGGCGCCAGCGTTTATTGCATGGTTCTGGCCCGCAGGCTGAAGCGGTTCAACCAGCTGGAAAGCGGCATGGGCGGCGCCATCGCCGTGCTCTCGGCCCAGGTCGACGACATGACCAAGGCGCTCAACCGGGCGCAGGCGACGGCGGCCACCTCGGCGGAGCAGCTGCGCAGCCTGACGGAACGTGCCGAGCAGAGCGCGCAGCGGCTGGAACTGCTGATGGCGATGTCGCAGGCCGCGGCCACGCCGACGGCAGCCCCGGCAGCGCCCGCGGCGCCCATGCCGGACCCGGAACCGCAACGTCAGCGCGTGTTGCGCCGCCGGGTGCGCCCGTCCGATCTGGAGGCCGCCGAATGAAGACGCCCCGTCCGGCGCCCGTGCCCACGCCCAAACCGGCTGCGAAGAAAGTGCGCAGACGGATCGGCCGCGGCTCTCTCGTGCTGATTGCGGCGCTGTTCGCCGCCTCGGCCCTGGTCCGATTCGGCTCGGGCTTCGCGCTGGCGCTCGACAGCGCCGAGGCCACGCCCGCCGCGTCCGAAACCGCGGAATGCGTCACCGAACCCGGCGTGATGCAGCTTTACTCCGAGGTCCAGACGCGGGAACGCAAGCTGGCCGAGCGCGAAAAGGTGCTGTCGGACCGGTCGCAGGCGATCAACCTGGCGGAAAAGCGCATCGAGGAGCGACTCGCCTCGCTGGTCGAGGCGGAACGGAATCTGGCGCAGACCGTGACCATTGCGGACAATGCGGCTGACGAAGATGTGACCAGGCTGGTGACCGTCTACGAGAACATGAAACCGAAGGACGCGGCGCCGCTGTTTTCGGCCATGTCCCCGGATTTTGCGGCCGGATTCCTGTCGCGGATGCGCCCGGAGACCTCTGCGGCGGTGATGGCGGCCCTGGATCCGAAGGTTGCCTACACGATCAGCGTGATCATGGCCGGTCGCAACGCCGGGGCGCCGCAAAACTGACTTTGAAGAGCTTTTGTTAAGCGAACTCTGCCAAGGTCTCGGCAAGAGCATGGAGAACTTCAATGATAGGCATCGTCGGGATCGTCATCATTTTCGCAATGGTGTTCGGCGGCTACGTCGCCGCAGGCGGCAAGATGGGGATCATCCTCAAGGCCCTGCCGTTCGAGATGATCATGATCGGCGGCGCAGCCGTCGGCGCCTTCGTCCTGTCCAACGACCTGCCCTCGATCAAGCATACGGTGAAGGACATCGGCAAGGTCTTCAAGGGCGCGAAGTGGAAACCCTCCGATTACCGCGACCTGCTGTGCCTGCTGTTCGAGCTGATTCGTCTTGCCCGACAGAACCCGGTCGCCATCGAAGAGCATATCGAAGCACCTGAAAATTCGTCGATCTTCGGGAAATATCCGAAAATCCTGCATGATCACGAAGCGGTCGAGATGATCTGCGACACGATGCGCTCGGCCTCGATGAACTATGACGACCCCCATCAGGTCGAGGAAGTTCTCGAAAAGCAGCTCGAGGCGAATTATCACCATGCGATGCATTCGAGCCATGCGATGCAGTCGATCGCGGATGCGATGCCCGCGCTCGGTATCGTCGCCGCCGTGCTCGGCGTGATCAAGACCATGGCCTCGATCGACCAGCCGCCGGAAATCCTCGGCAAGATGATCGGCGGGGCGCTTGTCGGGACCTTCCTCGGCGTGTTCCTGGCCTATGGCTTCATCGGCCCCTTCGCCACCCGCATCAAGGCGGTCGTCGACGAGGACGCCCATTTCTACAAGCTGATCCGCGAAGTTCTGGTGGCCAACCTGCACAATCACGCGACCAACATCTGCATCGAGGTCGGGCGTCAGAACACCCCGCATCACATCCGTCCCAGTTTCTCGGAACTCGAAGAGGCGCTCAAGGCGGTGAAATCGGAGGCGGCATGACCCGGTTCATCCTCACGCTCGGGGTGATCCTGCTCCTCGGGGGTCCGGCGGCGGCGCAACAGATCGCCGTCCGTTCGGGCGAACACGAGACCTTCTCCCGTCTGGTCTTCATGTTGCCGCCGGGGACCGCCTGGACGACCGAACGCGTGCCGGGCGGCTATCGGCTCACCACCCCCGGGCAGGAAACCCGGTTCGACCTTTCCCGGGTGTTCGATCTGATCCCGAAAACGCGCATCCTCTCGGTCACGCCCGATGTGGATGCGCGCTCGGTCTTCATCGCAACATCGCCCTCGGTACGTCTCGAGTCCTTTCCGCTGCCGATCGGCGCGGCGGTGATCGACATCGTCGACGGCCCGGAACCGGCGACGCCGATCCCGGTGGCCCCTGCGGCGCAGAGCTTCCGGCCGCTCCCCGATCGCGGCTATCTCGATCTTTACTGGGCGAAACCCAGACCGGAAGCCCCGGCAGCGGATCCCGCGCCCGAAGCCGCCCCCGCGCGGCTCGTCTCGCCGCTCGCCTTGCCGGATGCGCGGGTCAGCACCGCGGAGCGCGACCTGGTCGATCAGCTGGGACGCGCGGCCTCGCAGGGGCTGATCACGATGGAATTGCCGAAACAGGCCCCGAAAGAGGCGTCGGACCCCGCCGCCCGGACCGCGTCCGAACAGACCGCGCCGCCGGACGCGGAAACCAAGACGCTGGCCCTGCAATCGGAAACGGTGATCGATCGCGACACCGCCGCCGCTTTTGCCCGGCATCAGCTGTCCGAGTCCGGTCACAGCTGTCCGCCGGATGAGACCTTCGACATCCTGTCATGGCAGACCGACAAACCGGCGCATGAACAATTGACCGATGCGCGGCGGGATCTGATCGGGGAATTCGACCGTCCCCGACCGGAAGCGGTCCTGAAACTGGCCCGGGTCTATGTCGCCTTCGGATTCGGCGCCGAAGCCAAGGCGACCTTGCGCAGCTTCGGCATCAGCCCCGAAGAGGCGGGGCCGCTGCCGGTCATGGCCGACATCATCGAGGGAAATCCGCATCAGACCGCAGAGAGCCTCTCGGGCCTGACCGCCTGCGACGGCAAGGTGGCGCTCTGGGCAGTTCTGGCGCAGGACCAGACCCCCCGCAAGGAGGACGTGAACTTCGGCGCCGTGCTGCGCGCCTATTCCGCCCTGCCCCCGAATATCCGTGGCCTTGTCGGCCCCGCGCTCAGTGCCCGGCTGATCGACATGGGGGCGCCTGACGTGGCGACGACGGTCCGCTCGATGCTGGCCCGCGCGCCGAAGACCGACAAGGGGGCGCTCGCCGAAATCGATGCCCAGATCGACATGAATGCCGGTCGCAAGGAAGAGGCGGCACGGCTGCTGGACGGGCTGGCGCTCTCGAGCAGCCCGGCCGCGGCAGAGGCGCTGGTCACCTCGATCGAAACCAAGCTGTCCCTTGGTGCGGCGATCCCGGCGGCCGATGTCGACAATGCCGGCGCCTTGGGGCGGCAGCTGCGCGGCTCGGAATCCGGTGCACGGCTGATTCGCGCCGAAGTGCTCGGGCTTGGTTCGACAGCGCGTTTCGACGAGGCGTTCCACACCCTGTCGACCTGGGAGGCGTCGCAGTTTGACGCGTTGAAGCAATCCGCAACCAGCGATCTGGCCGACCTGCTGGGCAAGGTGCCGGACGACGGACTCTTCATCGAGACCTTTTTCCGGCATCGCGACCAGATCCCGCCGACGGCGCTGGACGACGGGGTGCAGGTCGCGCTGGCCGATCGGCTCTCGGCAGCGGGATTCTGGCAATCGGCCCGCGACATCCTTTCGGCCCAGACCCGTCGCAGCCCCGCGGGCCGTCTGGCCCTGGCGCGGGCGGCGCTGGCCGGTCGGGATGCGGCGGCGGCCTATTCCTATCTGGGCGATCTGCCCGGCGAGGAATCCGCGAAGCTGCGCGGCGAGGCGATGAGCATGCTGGGCCAGCACAGCAGCGCAGAAGGCGAATTCGCCGAGGCCGGGCAGAGCCAGGCACGGCTGGACGAGGCCTGGCGCGCGGGGAACTGGACGCTGGTCGCACAACAGGGGTCGGAGACGCAGAAGCGATTCGTGGAACTGTTCGCGCCGGAAACGACCCCGCCAACGGATCCGCAGGATATCGTGCCGCGGGGGCCGTTGTCCGAAGCGCAACAGCTGATCAGCCAGAGCCAATCCGAGCGGGAGGCCTTCACCAAACTGATGGAGGAGTTGAAGGCCCGCTGATCCCGGCCGCGCCGCTTCGGGGCAGATACGAATTGCCACGCCCGGCCTTGCGGGTCACCTCCGGCCTTTCGGTGGCGGCGGCTCTGCGGTAGCTGTTCAGGCGACCGAAGCCCACCGGAGGGACCGCCATGACGGCCATCACCCCAGAGCAGATCCGCACCGCCCGCGCCCGCAAGCCGCGGATCTACGCCCGCGATTTCGCCGAAGAGCTTGGCATCCCCGAAGCCACGCTGTGCGCCGCTTTCGTCGGCACCACCGCAACCCGGATTTCCGCCGATCCGGACCGGATCCTGCCGGGCCTTGCCGCGCTGGGTCAGGTCATGGCGCTGACCCGCAACGACAGCTGCGTGCTCGAAAAAGTCGGCACCTACGACAATTATCAGCCCGGCGAGATCGCCCGGATCGTCCACCCGCCGATCGAGCTGGCGTTGCTTTGCGCAAAGTGGCAGCATGCTTTCGCGCTTGACGAGGCGGGGCCGAAGGGGCCGAAACGCTCGATCCAGATCTTCGATGCCGCGGGCGAGGCGGTGCACAAGATCCACCTGCGCGACGAAACCAAGGCCGAGGCCTGGGCGCCGCTGGTCGCTGCGCTGCGTCTGCCGGATCAGGGCCAGAGCTTCACGCCCGCGCCCACCGATCCCGCGGGCGATCTCTGGGCGGATCTGAGCCGGATCGCGCCCCTGCGCGAAGGCCGTCTGTCTGCGCGTCGGCTGGCCAAAGGCGCGATTGAACGGCTGATGGTTCGGGCCGCCGAAACCGCCGTTCCGGTGGATTTCGCGGTCGGCAACCCCGGCTGCATCGAACGGCATTCGGGCGTGATCGTCCGGGTGCTGGAGGCCGGTCCCTGGATCAATGTCCTTGATCCGGGGCTGGAGCTGCATCTGCGCATGGATCACATGGCCGAAGTCTGGGCGCAGCCCGATGGCTCGGTCGATGCTTTCGGCGCGGCCGGTCAGCTGATCGTGCGGATGTCGGGGGCGGAGGGCTGGGCCGATCTGCTCGCGGCCGAGGGTGATTTCCAGCCCTGAGCTTCAGGGCATCAGCTCGCGAATCACCGCATTCAGCACTGCGCGCCCCGGCGCGGTGGCGCGGATCCGCCCGGCGTCCTGCGCGATCATCCCCATGGCCTCCAGATCGGCCAGGGCCTGCGCGGGCAGCGCCTGCCCCGAGAGCCGCTCATACCGGGCCGGGTCGATCCCCTCGGCCAGACGCAGCCCGAAGAGCAGGAATTCGGTCGCCTGTTCCTGCCGCTCAAGCGGCTCGCGCGGCATCTCGCCATTGCCCTGCCGCTCGACAAGATCCAGCCAGTCGGCGGGCGACTTCGGCGCCTCGGTGGCGTGACGCAGACCGCCCAGCGTCAGCCGCCCATGCGCCCCGGGGCCGATCCCGGCATAATCGCCGTAACGCCAGTAAACCAGATTGTGCCGACATTCGGCGCCGGGCCGCGCGTGGTTCGACACCTCATAGGCGGGCAGCCCGGCCGCATCGCAGATTTCTTGCGTTTTCAGATACATGTCGGCGGCCAGATCATCCTCGGGCAGATCGCGCAGCTTGCCCGCCGCGAAGAGCCGCCCGAAGGCCGTGCCGTCCTCGATCGTCAGCTGGTAAAGCGAGAAGTGATCGACCGCCATCGCCAGCGCCCCACGCAATTCGCGCGCCCAATCATCGAGGCTTTGCCCCTGTCGCGCATAGATCAGATCGAAGCTGACGCGCGGAAACTGCGCCCGGGCGATGTCAAAGGCCGCCCGGCCCTCGGCCGCGGTATGCATCCGGCCCAGACGGCGCAGGCTGTCATCGTCCATCGCCTGCATGCCCATCGACAGCCGCGTCACGCCCCCCTGCGCGAAGGCGCGGAACTTGCCCGCATCGATGCTGGTCGGATTGGCCTCGAGCGTGATTTCCAGATCATTCGCCGTGGGCCAGGTGGCGCGGATGCGGTCGATCACCGCCGCCACCGTTTCGGGCGCCATCAGCGACGGCGTGCCGCCACCGAAAAACACCGTGTTCAGCACGCGGCCCTGCGTTTGCGCGCCGATCCGGTCGATTTCCGCCAGATAGGCGCGCAGCCAGCGGTCGTGATCAATCGTCGCCGCAACATGGCTGTTGAAGTCGCAATAGGGGCATTTGGCGGCACAAAAGGGCCAGTGGACGTAAAGGCCAAAACCCCCGTGCCGCCAGTCGTCGGTCATCCCCAAAACCTACCCTTTGAACGCCGTGACTTCGATCTCGATCTTCATCGCCGGATTGACCAGCCCCGCCACGATCATCGTCGCCGCCGGACGGATCTCGCCGAAGGTTTCCGACAGCGCCGGGATGATCTGTTCCATATAGGCGGCGTCGGTGATGATGTAATTCGCCCGCACGACGTTGCTCAACGAAAAGCCCGCGCCTTCCAGCACCGATTTGATCGTGGCCAGCGTGTTTTGCGCCTGTTCCAGCACCGAATCCGGGAAGGTTTTCGTCACCGGATCGACGCCGGTCGTGCCCGCGACAAAGCACCAGTCGCCCTGCACCACGGCGCGGGAATAGCCAAGCTTGGGTTCGTAGGGCGAGCCGCCCGAAATGTTGACACGAGTCATTTTGCCTCCATGACCTTGACGAATTTGCGGAACGCATCCGCACGATGGGAAATCTCGTTCTTCTGCGCCGGGTCCATTTCCGCGAAGGTCACCTCGAATCCCTCGGGCTGGAACATCGGGTCATAGCCATGCCCCTGCGCGCCGCGCATCGGCCAGACCAGCTGCCCCTCGGCGCTTCCCTCGAACACCTCGTCATGCCCGTCAGGCCAGGCCAGAACCAGGGTCGAGCGGAACCGGGCCCTGCGCGGAAACGGCGCGTTCTTCGCCTCGCATTCGGCCCAGGTCCGGGTCATCGCCAGCCCGAAATCGCGCCCGTTCGGCGTCTCCGCCCAATCGGCGGTGTAGACGCCCGGGGCGCCTTCCAGCGCATCGACCTCGATGCCGCTGTCATCCGACAGCGCGGGCAGCCCGGTGGCTTTTGCCGCCGCATGCGCCTTGATCCGCGCATTGCCGACAAAGGTGGTTTCGGTTTCCGCCGGTTCGGGCAGGTTCAGCTCGGCCGCACCGACGACCTCGACCCCGTAAGGGGCCAGAAGATCGCGCATTTCCGCCAGCTTGCCCTTGTTGTGGGTGGCCACCAGCAGACGCTTTTCGGTGAAAGCCCTCATGCGACCGCCGCCTTTTGCGCCGCCACCAGCTGCGCCACCCCGGCTTCGGCCAGATCGAGCAATTTCCCCATCTCGTCGCGCGAGAAGGTCGAGCCCTCGGCGGTCATCTGCACCTCGACCAGACGGCCGCGCCCGGTCAGGATGAAGTTGCCATCGACGCCGGCCTCGGAGTCCTCGGCGTAATCCAGATCGGCGATCGGCTGACCCGCATAGATGCCGCAGGAAATCGCCGCCACATGGTCGATGATCGGATCGGACACGATCAGCCCCGATTTCAGAAGCTTGTTCACGGCGAGACGCAGCGCCACCCAGCCGCCGGTGATCGAGGCGCAGCGGGTGCCGCCATCGGCCTGCAGCACGTCGCAGTCAACGACGATCTGCCGCTCGCCCAGCGCGGACCGGTCGATCCCCGCCCGCAAAGCCCGGCCGATCAGGCGCTGGATCTCCTGCGTGCGGCCCGATTGCTTGCCCGCCGCCGCCTCGCGCCGGTTGCGCGAATTCGTCGCGCGCGGCAGCATCCCGTATTCCGCCGTCACCCAACCGAGGCCCGAGCCCTTGAGGAACGAGGGCGCCTTGTCCTCGATCGTCGCGGTGCACAGAACATGGGTGTCGCCCATCTTGATCAGCACCGAGCCTTCGGCATGTTTCGTCACGCCGGTTTCGATGGAAATGGAACGGATATCGGCAAGATTGCGGCCAGAGGGGCGCATGGGCTGTCCTTTCGCTGGATTTGACCCCATTTGAAACGGCAGAAGACCCGATGCAACCCCGAAGGCACGATTGACGGAAAAGCTTTCCCCGCAATAATGCAAAGCGTGGCCATGACGAACCAGAACCAGCTGATCTCGGACTTGAACGACCGCTCCCGCGAAGTGTTTCGCCGGGTGGTCGAGGGCTATCTGGAATCCGGCGATCCGGTCGGCTCGCGCACGTTGACCCGGATGATGAGCGAAAAGCTCTCGGCGGCGACGATCCGCAACGTGATGCAGGATCTGGAATATCTGGGGCTGCTCGGCAGTCCGCATGTCTCCGCGGGGCGGGTGCCGACGCAGTTGGGGCTGCGGATGTTCGTCGATGGCTTCATGGAGGTGAGCGAGGTTCAGGCGACCGACCGTGCCGCGCTTGAAGCCACGGTGGGCGGGGCCGAACCCGATGTGGGCTCGCTGCTGGATCGGGTGGGCTCGGCGCTCTCGGGGCTGACGCATGGGGCAAGCCTTGTGCTGGCGCCGAAGACCGAGGCGCCGATCCGCCATATCGAATTCGTCTCGCTGGCGCCGGACCGGGCCTTGGTCGTGCTGGTTCTGGCCGATGGTCAGGTGGAAAACCGCGTCTTCACCCCGCCTTTGGGGCAGACGCCGTCCTCGATGCGGGAGGCGGCGAATTTTCTCAATGCCTTGGCCGAGGGCAAGACGCTGTCCGATCTGCGCCGCGAAATCGCCGTGGAAATCCTGGCGCGGCGGCAGGAACTGGATGCGCTGGCGGCCGAGATGGTCGAAAGCGGTCTGGCGCAATGGGCCGATCAGGGCGAGCCCTGGGAGCGGCTGATCGTCCGCGGCCGCGCGAATCTGCTGGAGCCCGAGAGCGATCTGGACCGGATCCGGACACTTTTCGACGATCTGGAACGCAAACGCGACATCGCCGAATTTCTCGATCTGACCGAGGACGGCGAGGGCGTACGCATTTTTATCGGCTCCGAGAACAAACTCTTCTCACTTTCGGGTTCCTCTTTGGTCGTGTCTCCCTATATGAACGCGGATCGAAAGATCATCGGCGCGGTGGGGGTCATCGGCCCCACCCGGCTCAACTACGGGCGGATCGTGCCGATCGTGGATTATACGGCGCAACTGGTCGGGCGCATGCTGGCCGGCCGGGGCAAAGGGTGAAACGGATGACCGAGAAGAAGGACGAAATGGCAGAGGATCAGGCGCAGCTCGACGAGGCGCTGGCCGCGGCTCTGGGCGACGAGCAGGACGAGATCGAAATGCTGCGCGCCGAACGCGACGAGCTGCGCGACCGCTTCATGCGGGCGCTCGCCGATGCCGAAAACTCGCGCAAGCGGGCGGAGCGGGATCGGCGCGAGGCCGAGCAATATGGCGGCTCGAAACTGTCGCGCGACATGCTGCCGGTGTTCGATGCGCTCAAGCGTGCGCTGGATGCGGCGGGCGACGAGGTCCGCGCCGCGGCCCCCGCGCTGATCGAAGGGGTCGAGCTGACCCAGCGCGAGCTGCTGAACGTGTTCGCGCGGCACGGGATCGTGGCGATCCAGCCGAAGGTGGGCGACAAGTTCGACCCGCTGCTGCATGAAGCGATGTTCGAGGCGCCGCTGCCGGGCACGGTTTCGGGCGACATCATTCAGGTGATGGACGACGGGTTCCTGCTGCACGACCGTCTGCTGCGTCCGGCGAAAGTCGGCGTAAGCTCGATGCCGAGATCGTAAGGCAGGCCGGGGGCTTTGCCCCCGGACCCCCAGCGTATTTGCACCAAGAAGAAATCAATCATTGAGAAGGGCGCGCAGCGCGTAAAGCGCGTCCATCGCTTCGCGGGGCGTCATCTCGTCGGGATGCAGGGCGCGAAGCTGGTCCTCGACCGCGGATTTCGCAGGCGGGGCCGCGGGCGCGGGCGGCGGTGGGGCCGTCATCGCGAACAAGGGCAGATCGTCGATGATCGCCTGTTTCTTGCCGCCCTCGCGTTCGCCCTTTTCCAGCGCATCCAGCACGACCCGGGCGCGGGCGACAACGCTTTCGGGCAAGCCCGCCAGTTTCGCCACCTGCACGCCATAGGAGCGGTCGGCCGCACCCTTTTTCACCTCGTGCAGGAAGATCACCTCGCCGTGCCATTCCTTGACCGAGACGGTGGCGTTTTCGACGCCGTCAAGCTTCGCCGAAAGCGCCGTCATTTCATGGTAATGGGTGGCGAAAAGCGCGCGGCAACGGTTTACCCCGTGCAGATGTTCCAGCACCGCCCAGGCGATCGAGAGCCCGTCATAGGTCGCCGTGCCGCGGCCGATTTCATCGAGGATCACTAGCGCCCGGTCGTCGGCCTGATTGAGGATGGCGGCGGTTTCGACCATCTCGACCATGAAGGTGGAGCGGCCGCGCGCCAGATCGTCGGCGGCGCCGACGCGGCTGAAAAGCTGGCTGACAAGGCCGATATGGGCGCGGCGCGCCGGGACGAAACTGCCCGCCTGCGCCAGCAGCGCGATCAGCGCATTCTGTCGCAGGAAGGTCGATTTGCCCGCCATGTTCGGGCCGGTCAGCAACCAGATCGCCGGGGTGGCGCCCGAGGTCAGGGCGCAATCGTTCGCAATGAAGGGCTCGCCCTGGCGTTTCAGCGCGGCTTCGACCACCGGATGACGACCGCCTTCGATCTCGAAGGCGTGGCTGTGATCGACGGTGGGTTCCACCCAGTCTTCGGCGGCGGCCAGATCGGCGAAGGCGGCGTTCAGGTCGATTTCGGCCAGCGCCCGCGCGGTTTCGGAAATCGGTCCGGCGGCGGCCAGAATCGCGCCTTTCAGGCTTTCATAGAGCCGCTTTTCGATCTCCAGCGCATGATTGCCCGCATTCAGGATCCGGGTTTCCAGCTCGCTCAATTCCAGCGTGGTGAAGCGGACCTGATTGGCCGTCGTCTGCCGGTGGATGAAGCGGGCCGAAAGCGGCGGGGCCAGCATGCGCTCGGCATGGGTCGAGGTCGTTTCGATGAAATAGCCCAGCACGTTGTTGTGCTTGATCTTCAGCGACGAAATCCCGGTTTCGCTGATGTAATCGGCCTGCATCCGGGCGATCACGCCGCGGCCTTCGTCGCGCAGCTGCCGGGTGTCATCGAGGTCCGGCTCGTAGCCCGGCGCGATGAAGCCGCCATCGCGGGCCAGCAGCGGCGGTTCGGCCACCAGCGCGGCATCAAGGAGCGCCACAAGGTCGTCGTGACCCAGCAGCCTTTGCCCGGCCTCGGCCAGAAGCGCGGGGGCCTCGGTCTTGGCCAGACGGTCGGCGATGCGGCCCGCCTGTTCCAGCCCGTTGCGGATCGCGGCCAGATCGCGGGGACCGCCGCGATCCAGCGCAAGGCGGCTGAGCGCCCGGTCGATATCGGGGCAACGGCGCAGCGCCTCGCGCAGATCCTCGGCAAATCGACCCTGTTGCGCCAGAAAACGCACCGCATCATGGCGGGCCGCGATCTGCGCCAGATCGCGCGAGGGCGCCGAAATCCGCCGTTCCAGCAGCCGCGCCCCCGCCGCCGTCACGGTGCGGTCGATCGTGGCCAGAAGCGAGCCCTCGCGCCCGCCCGAAAGCGCCTGCGTCAGTTCCAGATTGCGCCGCGTCGCCGCGTCGATCTGCACAAGGCTGCCCGCCTCTTCCCGCAGCGGCCGCGCCAGAAGCGGCAGTTTCCCCCGCTGCGTCAGGTCAAGATAATCGACCAAGGCGCCCATCGCCGAGACTTCGGCGCGCGAAAAGGCGCCAAAAGCATCGAGCGAGCCCACCGCGAAGAGATCGCAAAGCCGCTTTTCCGCGCCCTGACTGTCGAAACTCGACCGGGCGAGCGGGGTCAGCGACGCGCGCAGATCAGAGACGATTCCAGCACAATCGGCCTCTTTCGCCTCGCTCACCAGCACTTCGCGGGGGGCAAGACGGGCCAGCTCGGGCCCCAGACGCGAGAGCGGACAGGGCATCACCCGGAATTCGCCCGTCGAAATATCGGCCCAGGCCAGCGCGCCTTCGTCGCGCAGCTCGGCCCAGGCGGCCAGATAGTTGTGCCGCCGGGCTTCCAGCAGGCTTTCCTCGGTCAGGGTGCCGGGCGTCACCAGCCGCACCACGTCGCGCCGCACCACCGATTTCGCGCCGCGCTTCTTCGCCTCGGCCGGGTCTTCGAGCTGCTCGGCGATCGCCACGCGGAAGCCCTTGCGGATCAGCGTCAGCAAATAGCCTTCGGCGGCATGGATCGGCACGCCGCACATCGGGATGTCCGCCCCCAGATGCAACCCGCGTTTGGTCAGCGCGATATCCAGCGCCGCCGCCGCCGCCACGGCATCGTCAAAGAACATCTCGTAGAAATCGCCCATCCGGTAAAACAGCAGCGCCCCGGGGTTCGCCTGCTTGATCGCCAGATATTGCGCCATCATCGGCGTCACGGTTTCGCTTGTCATGGTTTCCCCCTGCCGCGCGCAACTTATTAAACGCCGCACCCCCGTGCAAACCGATTGAGGCAGCGACGCAAGGGGGATAAGGAAAAAGCGCCCACTGGAGGAGTTCGGCCCATGTCCACCAAGAACCGCGTCACGCCCGAAGAGGCGCTGGCCTATCACCTCGACCCCGTGCCGGGGAAATACGAGGTCGTCGCCTCGAAGCCGATGACCACGCAGAGGGATCTGAGCCTGGCCTATTCCCCCGGCGTCGCGGTTCCGGTCGAAGCCATCGCCGAACGGCCCGAAACCGCCTATGACTACACCAACAAGGGCAACCTTGTGGCGGTGATTTCGAACGGCACGGCGATCCTCGGTCTGGGCAACCTTGGCGCGCTGGCCTCGAAACCGGTGATGGAAGGCAAGGCGGTGCTGTTCAAGCGCTTCGCCGACGTGAACGCGATCGACATCGAACTGGCCACCGAAGACCCGGAAGAAATCATCAAGGCGGTCAGCCTGATGGGCCCGACCTTTGGCGGCATCAACCTTGAGGACATCAAGGCCCCCGAATGTTTCATCATCGAGCAGCGGCTGAAAGAGATGATGGACATTCCGGTGTTCCATGACGACCAGCACGGCACGGCGGTGATCTGCGCGGCGGGCTTGCTGAACGCGCTCGAAATCTCGGGCAAGAAGATCGAAGACTGCAAGATCGTGCTGAATGGCGCGGGCGCCGCCGGGATCGCCTGTCTGGAACTGATCAAGACCATGGGCGCACGGCATGACAACTGCATCATGTGCGACACCAAGGGCGTGATCTATCAGGGCCGCACCGAGGGCATGAACCAGTGGAAATCGGCGCATGCGGCCAATACCGAGGCCCGGACGCTGGAAGAGGCGATGCGGGGCGCGGATGTGTTCCTGGGCGTCTCGGCCAAGGGCGCGGTGACGCCGGAGATGGTCGCCTCGATGGCGGACAATCCGGTGATCTTCGCGATGGCGAACCCGGACCCGGAAATCACCCCGGAAGAAGCGCATTCGGTCCGCCCCGATGCGATCGTCGCCACCGGGCGCTCGGATTATCCGAACCAGGTCAACAATGTGCTGGGCTTCCCCTATCTCTTCCGCGGTGCCTTGGACATTCATGCCCGCGCGATCAATGACGAGATGAAGATCGCCTGTGCCAAGGCGCTCGCCGCGCTGGCGCGCGAGGACGTCCCCGACGAGGTGGCGATGGCCTACGGCCGCAAGCTGACCTTCGGGCGCGATTACATCATTCCGACGCCGTTCGACCCGCGGCTGATCTATCTGATCCCGCCTGCCGTGGCCAAGGCCGGGATGGATACCGGTGTGGCCCGCCGCCCGATCATCGACATGGAGGGTTATGCGCAAAGCCTGAAGGCGCGGATGGACCCGACGGCGGCGATTCTGCAGGGCATCCATGCCCGGGCCCGTCAGGCGCAGGCGCGGATGATCTTTGCCGAGGGCGACGATCCGCGGGTGCTGCGCGCGGCGGTCGCCTATCAGCGCGGCGGCATGGGCACGGCGCTGGTCGTCGGCCGCGAGTCGCATGTGAAGGAACAGCTCGAAGCCGCCGGGATCGGCGACGCTTTCCGCGAATTGCAGATCGTCAATTCGACGAATTGCAAGCACATGGATACCTACAAGGATTTCCTGTATCGCCGCCTGCAGCGGCAGGGGATGGACCGGGAAGACGCGCACAAGCTGGCCACCCGCGACCGGCATGTCTTTGCCGCGCTGATGCTGGTGCATGGGCACGGCGACGGCATGATCACCGGGGCGACGCGGAAATCGGCGCATGTGCTCGAACTGATCAACAAGGTGATCGACGCCAAGCCCTCGGATGGGGCCGTGGGGATCACCGCGCTGCTGCACAAGGGCAAGGTCGTCTTCATCGGCGATACGCTGGTGCATGAATGGCCCGATGAAAACGATCTGGCCGATATCGCCATGGCCGGGGCCCGGGTGGCGCGGGGCTTGGGCATCGATCCGCGCGTCGCTTTCGCCTCGTTCTCGACCTTCGGTTACCCCGTTTCCGAACGCGCGATGAAGATGCATGTGGCGCCGCAGATCCTGGACGAACGCGGCGTCGATTTCGAATATGATGGCGAGATGGCCGTCGATGTCGCGCTGAACCCCGAGCAGATGAAGCATTATCCGTTCTGCCGTCTGACCGGGCCCGCGAACATCCTTGTGGTGCCCGCGCGGCATTCGGCCTCGATCTCGGTGAAGCTGATGCAGGAAATGGCCGGGGCGACGGTGATCGGCCCGATCCTGACCGGCATTCAGCATTCGGTGCAGATCTGCTCGAATCGTGCCACAGTGAACGACATCCTGCATATGGCGGCCCTTTCGGCCAGCCGTCTGGGGTTGAAACGCTGAACGATCCCTCCGGGCCGGGGCGTCTCGGCCCGGGTCAAGACCCCGGAGAAGACCCATGACCATCTTCAACCTCGGCTCGATCAATGCCGACCACTTTTACCGCCTGCCGCATCTGACCCTGCCCGGCGAGACCCTGGCCGCGACCTCTTATGACCGGGGGCTGGGCGGCAAGGGGGCGAACCAGTCGGTGGCGGCGGCGCGGGCCGGGGCGGTGGTGCGCCACATCGGCGCGACCGGGGCCGATGGCGCCTGGATGCGGGCGGAACTGGCGGCGGATGGCGTCGATTGCGCCCATGTCGCCGAGGCCGAGGTGGCTTCGGGTCATGCGATCATCATGGTCGATGCCTCGGGCGAAAATTCGATCGTGCTGTTTCCGGGGGCGAACCGGGCGGTGCCGCTGACGGCCGTCGAAGAGGCGCTGACCGGGGCCGCAGCGGGCGACTGGCTGCTGATGCAGAACGAGACCTCGGCCCAGGTCGAGGCGGTGGCGCTGGCCAAGGCCCGCGGCGTCAAGGTCGCCTATTCCGCCGCGCCCTTCGAGGCCGAGGCCGTGCGCAAGGTTCTGGCGGATCTCGATCTTCTGCTTTTGAACGCGGTCGAGGCGGCGCAATTGTGCGAGGCGCTGGGCACGACGCTTGACGCGCTGCCGGTGCCGGCGGTCTGCGTGACGCATGGCGCGAAAGGCGCGGTCTGGCACGATCTGGAAGCCGGGACGGCCCAGGAACAACCGGCCTTCAAGGTCACGCCCGTCGATACCACGGCGGCGGGGGATACGTTCGCGGGCTATCTGGTCGCCGGTCTGGCCGAGGGGATGACCCCGCCGCAGGCGCTGCGGCTGGCGACCGGGGCTTCGGCGCTGAAAGTGACGCGGGCCGGAACGGCCGCCGCCATCCCGACCCGCGCCGAGGTCGATGTCTTTCTGCAGGACCGCTGATCAGCCGAGACTGTAGCCGGTTCCGCGCACGGTACGCACGGGATCGGCGCCACCATTCACCATCAGCGCCTTGCGCAGCCGCCCCACATGCACGTCGATGGTGCGGGTGTCGACATAGATGTCGCGCCCCCAGACCCGGTCGAGCAGCTGATCGCGGGTCCAGACCCGGCCCGGCTTTTCCATCAGCGTCGACAGAAGCCGGAACTCGGTCGGACCCAGTTTCAGCGGCTGGCCGTCGCGAAAGACCCGGTGCTCGGCGGCATCCAGAATGATGTCGTCGAACACCAGCCGCTCGCCCATCGTCGCGGGCCGGGTGCGGCGCAGCTGCGTGCGCAGCCGCGCCATCAGCTCCACCACCGAATAGGGCTTCACCACGTAATCATCGGCGCCGGTTTCCAGCCCCCGCACCCGGTCGGTTTCCTCGGACCGGGCCGAAAGCATGATGATCGGGATCGACCGGGTTTCGGGATTGGCCTTGACCCGACGGCAGATCTCGATGCCCGAGACATTGGGCAGCATCCAGTCGAGCACGACCAGATCCGGCTTTTCCTCGCGCAGGAACAACAGCGCCTCGTCACCGTTCACCGCCATCACCACCCGAAACCCTTCGGCTTCAAGGTTGTATTGCAGAACTTCGCGCTGCGCCGACTCGTCCTCGACCACCAAAACACAGGGCTGTTGCGCGGGACTCATCGATCAGCTCTCCAGCGGCTTGACGGCCACCACGCCATCGGATTTCGGCCGCGGCTCCTCGGGCATCTGGCCGGTGACAAGATAGGTCACCTGCTCGGCGATCGAGGTGCACAGATCCCCCATCCGCTCGATGTTCTTGGCGATGAAATGCAGATGCATGCAGGGGGTGATGTTGCGCGGATCTTCCATCATGTAGGTCAGGAATTCGCGAAACAGCGCATTGTACATCTGGTCGATGGCGACATCGCGGGCGCGGACATCGGCGGCCAATGTCGCATCGCGCTGGATGAAGCTGTCGATCGAATCCTTCAGCATCCCCTCGACTTCCGAGGCCATGCGCCGGATCGCCCCCGAAGAGCCGTTGATCGACGGCAGATCCGCGATCACCTTGGACCGTTTCGCGATGTTCTTGGCGTAATCGCCGACGCGTTCCAGATGGCCCGCGACCTTGATCACCGTCAGCGCGATGCGCAGATCGGTGGCATGCGGCGCCCGCAGCGCGATCAGCCGCGCCGCCTCGATGTTGATCTGCTCTTCGAGCACATCCACCTGCTTGTCGCGCAGGCGCACGGTCTCGGCCAGATCCTCGTCGCGTTCTTCCAGCGCCTGGGCGGCATCCAGAACCTGGGTTTCGACAAGGCCCCCCATCTTGACGACCATCGCCTGAACCGACTCGAGGTCGCGGTCGAAGGATGAAACGATATGCTGTGACATGGGGTCTTTCCTCAACCGATGCGGCCGGTGATGTAGCTTTCCGTGCGGGGATCGCGCGGATTGGTGAAGATCTGCCCGGTCTCGCCGAACTCGACCAGATTGCCGAGGTGGAAGAAGGCCGTGCGCTGGCTGACCCGGGCGGCCTGCTGCATCGAGTGGGTGACGATGACGACCGAGAAATTCGAGCGCAGCTCGTCGATCAGCTCCTCGACCTGCGCGGTGGCGATCGGGTCGAGCGCCGAACAGGGTTCGTCCATCAAAAGCACCTCGGGCGAGGTGGCGACGGCGCGGGCGATGCAGAGCCGTTGCTGCTGGCCGCCCGAAAGCCCGGTGCCGGGGGCGGCCAGACGGTCCTTGACCTCGTTCCAGAGCGCGGCCTTGCGCAAAGCACTTTCGACGACTTCGTCCAGCTCGGCCTTGTTGCGGACAAGGCCGTGGATCTTCGGCCCGTAAGCCACGTTGTCATAGATCGATTTCGGGAACGGGTTCGGCTTCTGGAACACCATCCCCACCCGGGCGCGCAATTGCACCGGATCGACCTTCTTGTCGTAGATATCCTCGCCATCCAGCTGGATCGCGCCTTCGACGCGGCAGATGTCGATCGTGTCGTTCATCCGGTTCAGACAGCGCAGGAAGGTCGACTTCCCGCAGCCCGAAGGCCCGATGAACGCCGTCACCGTCTTGTCGAGGATGTCGATGTCCACATCCTTGATCGCATGCGAGGCCCCGTAATGGACCTGCACCTTGCGGGCGGTGAATTTCGTCACGTCGGTGGTCACGGCTCTCTCCGTCAGTCGCATGTTGTTCATGATGTCTTACCACCGCCGTTCGAATTTGCGCCGCAAGATCACGGCAAGGGAGTTCATCACCAGAAGGAAGACCAGGAGCACGATGATCGCCCCCGAAGCCCGTTCGACAAAGGCCGGATCGGCGCGCTGGGTCCAGTTGTAGATCTGCACCGGGATCGCCGAGGCCGGATCGAGGATGCCCTCGGGCGGGGCGCCGGGGTAATCCTTGACGAAGGCGACCATGCCGATCAGCAAAAGCGGCGCGGTTTCGCCCAAAGCCTGCGCCAGACCGATGATCGCCCCGGTCAGGATGCCGGGCACGGCCAGCGGCAGGACGTGATGGAAGATCGTCTGCGTCTTCGAGGCGCCGACGCCCAGCGCGGCCTCGCGGATCGAGGGCGGCACGGCGCTTAACGCCGCGCGGGTCGGAATGATGATCCGCGGCAGCGTCATCAGCGTCAGCACCAGCGCGCCGACCAGCGGCGAGCTTTGCGGCATGCCGGCGAAGTTGATGAAGGCGGCGAGGCCCAGGATGCCGTAGACGATCGAGGGCACGGCGGCCAGGTTGGCCACGTTCACCTCGATCAGGTCGGTGAAGCGGTTCTTCGGCGCGAATTCTTCCAGATAGATCGAGGCGGCAACGCCGATCGGCAGCGCCAGACACAGCACCAGCACCATCATGTAGATCGAGCCGAGGATGGCGACGCCGAGACCGGCGGATTCGGGCCGCAGTTCCGACGCATCCGGGTTGGTCAGGAAGCCGGTGTTGAAGGCCAGTTTCAAAAACCCCGCGTCGCGCAGCTTTTCGGCCAGTTGCAGCTGTTCGGGGGTGATGTTGCTGTCCAGCGCGGCGCTTTCCATCGTCACCCGGCCCTTGAAGAAGCCGTCGACCCGGCCCGAGGCCAGCACGTCATAGGTGATCGTGGTGCCGAGCAGATCGGGATTGGCCAGAACCATGTCGCGCAGCCCGGCGGGCGCCTCCTTGGAGATCAGCTCGCCGATCGTCTTGGTCTTCATGCCCGGGGCCAGGTTCTGTTCGATCACCACCGCTTCCAGCGCCTTGGTGATCAGCTTTCCATAGGTAACGGTCGTCGCCTTGGCCATCTCGGCCGGATCGCGGTTGCCCTTGGGGTCAAGCGCCTTGGCGTCCAGCGTGATCGGCAGGCTCAGCACGGTCTGGCGGAAGGCGCCCAGACCCGAGCCGAGCACCGAGGACAGCAGAACCACAAGCGCCAGCAGGCCGATGACGACGGCGGTGATGCCGTAGATGCGGAAGCGCTTTTCGGCGGCATTGCGGGCCTTGGTGCGGGCATCGGCGGCATAGAGCGACCGCGGCGCGGAAGTCTCGACCATGGTCATTCGTATTGCTCCCGGTATTTGCGCACGATCACCAGCGCAAGGACGTTCAGCACCAGCGTGAAGATGAACAGCGTCAGCCCCAGCGCGAAGGCGACAAGAGTTTCAGGCGAGGCGAATTCGGTGTCGCCGGTCAGCTGGCTGACGATCTTCACCGTGACGGTGGTCATCGCCTCGAACGGGTTCATCGAGAGTTTCGCGGCGGCCCCGGCCCCCAGAACCACGATCATCGTTTCGCCGATGGCGCGCGAGGCGGCCAGCAGCACGGCGCCGACGATGCCGGGCAGCGCGGCGGGCAGGATCACCTGTCGCACCGTCTCGGATTGCGTCGCGCCCATGGCGAAGGAGCCGTCGCGCAGCGACTGCGGCACCGCGTTGATGATGTCATCGGACAGCGAGGAGACGAAGGGAATGATCATCACCCCCATCACCAGACCGGCCGTCATCACCGAGGAGGAGGAAGAGCCAAGCCCCAGCGGCTGGGCGACCCAGTCGCGCAGCAGCGGCCCGACGGTGATCAGCGCGAAGAGGCCGTAAACGATGGTCGGGATGCCCGCCAGAACCTCGAGCAGCGGCTTGGCGATGGAGCGCACCTGTTTCGAGGCATATTCGGCCAGATAGATCGCCGCGAAAAGCCCCACCGGCACCGCCACGGCCAGCGCGATGAAGGAAACGTAGAGCGTGCCCCAGACCAGCGGCCAGATCGACAGATCGGAGCCACCGCCGAATTTCGGGTTCCAGCTCAGCGAGAAGAAGAAGTCCCGGAACGGATAGAGCTGGAAGAAATGCACGGTCTGGAAGACCAGCGACAGCACGATGCCGACCGTGGTGCCGATCGCCACCAGCGAGGCGGCGATGAGCAGCCAGCGCAGGAAGGTCTCGGAGACGTTGCGGGCGCGGAATTCCGGGCGGATGCGCAGGAATGCAAAGGCGAAGCCGCCCAGCGACGCGGCCAGCGTCAGCGCCGTCATCGCCAGACGGCCAAAGCCGGTCAGAGCGCGCCAGTCCTTGGCCGCCTCGAAGACCGAGGGCTGCACATTCGCGCCCAGCGCGACGCCGACATCGGCCATGCGCGAGCGGATGTCGCTGAAATCGGCGCGCATGTCGCGCAGGTCAGCCTCGGTCAGGCTGCCGTCGGCCAGCATCAGGTCGATGCCGCCGGCGATGCGACGCACGTCCGCCATCACCAGATCGCGGCTGGAGCCCTGCGGCAGATCGGCGGCCGGGATCATCGCGGAGATCCGGCTGTCGATCACCACCGGCTGCGCCAGCAGCCAGGCCGCCATCAGCGCCAGGGCGGGCACGGCGGCGAACAGCGCCACCGTCTGGCCATAATAACCGGGAAGGGAATGCAACAGGCGCAGATCCTTGCCGACCAGTTGCAACGCCCGAAAGCGGCCCAGAAAAAAGCCGCCGCAGGCAAGGGCGAGCACGATCAGCGCAAGAAGACCGGGGGTCATGTGTTCATCCGCAACAAGGGAAGGGAGGCGCCCGCAGGCGCCCCCCGAGATCAGGTTATTTCAGCGGCCCCATCGGGGTTTCCGCCTCGACCATCGCCTGGGTCGCGGCCAGTTCCGGGTCCGAAACAAGGCCGTAAGCAGCCAGCGGGCCTTCCGGGCCGGCCATTTCGTCCGAGACGAAGAAGGTGATGAATTCCTTCAGGCCCGGGATCACGCCCAGATGCGCCTTCTTGACGTAGAAGTAGAGCGGACGCGAGACCGGATAATCGCCCTTGGCGATCGACTCGGTCGAGGGGACGACACCATTGATGGTGGCGACGCGCAGCTTGTCGGTGTTGTTCTGGTAGAACGACAGGCCGAAGACGCCGATGGCGTTCTTGTTGGCGTCGATGCGCGACAGCGTCTCGGTGTAGTCGCCGTCGATGTCCACGGCCACGCCATCGGTGCGCAGCGCGCCGCATTTCTTCACGACGTCTTTTTTCTTCGCATCCTCGTCGGCGCCTTCGGCCGTCGCCATGTAAAGATCATAGGCGCCGGTGGCCTTGCAGCCTTCTTCCAGCACTTCGATGTCGAAGACCTCGCGGGTGCCATGTTTGGTGCCCGGGATGAAGGTCAGGATGTCTTGCGCGGGCAGCTTGGCGTTCACCTCGGCCCAGGTCTTGGCGGTGTTGTCGACCAGCGCGCCGTCCTTCACCACTTTCGCCGAGATCGCGCCGAAGATGTCGGCGGGGGTGAAGGCGAATTCCGGGCCCTTGATGTCGCTGGCGAAGACGATGCCGTCATAGCCGATGCGGACTTCCATGATGTCCTCGACGCCGTTCGCCTTGCAGGTGTCGATGTCCGACTGCTTGATGCGCGACGAGGAGTTGGCGATGTCGATGGTGTTTTCGCCCACGCCTTCGCACAGCTTCTTGCGGCCAGCGCCAGACCCGCCGCCTTCGACGACCGGGGTCTTGAAGTCGAAGTTTTCGCCAAAGGCTTCGGCGACGATGGTGGCATAGGGCAGGACGGTCGAAGACCCGGCCGCCTGAATCTGGTCACGCGCGGCGGCACCGGTGGCCGAGGCGGCAACGATGGCAAGCGCCGAGACGCCGAATTTCACGAAAGTCATGGATCACTCCTGAAGATCTGGAAGGGCCGTTAAGACCTTGGCAACCCCTCTAGGCTCGGGTCGTGACGCTTATGCAAAAGATATATGACAGCTGTGTGACAAACGCTCGTCACGCCCGGCGCAGCGCGGCGGCGATCAGATCGGCGACCTCGGACCGTTCGCCGATGGCGGGCAGCAGGCGGCCGCGAAACCCCGCAAGGACAAGCGCTTCGGGAATGTCGCGCGCGACATGACCGGCGCGCAGGGCGAAAAAGGGCAGACAGATCGCCTCGGGATGCTGCGCCGCAATGTCGCGCAGATGCGGATCTTCCTCAAGAAAGGCCGGCACGATGCGCCGACCGGGCAGATGGGCGCCGATTCGTTCGGCCATCGCCATCGTCGCCATCCGCGAGCTGCGCGCCACCTGAGAACCATGCGCGCAGAGAATCAGATCCCCCGGACCGGCCTCGGCCACGGCCTTGATCACCAGCGCGGGCAGGCCCGGATCGGCGCCGAAGGGCGAAAGGATCTCGGCCCGGCTGCCCAGATCGGCCAGCCGCCGCGGCAATTGCCGCGAGGTGAACCAGCCCTCGGCCATGAAAAACGGATAGATCCGCGCCCGCGGCAGGGTTTCCAGCACGCGGGCCAGCGCACCCGGTTTCGCCAGCGTCGCCGCCAGCACCCGCGTCCCGGGCAGGCGCGCGCCGACCTGCTGCGCCAGCGCGGCCAGCGCGGCCTCGGCCGGGTCGGGGTTCGAGGGGAAACCATGGGCGACGAGGATGAAATCGGACATCCGCAAGACCTAGCGCGAAAGCCCGGCCTGACAAGTCGGCCGCCGCGCGACGCCGCGGCGTAGTTAACCAATCCCTGAGAACAAGCCCCTGAAATTGCATCATATTGTCAGGAATGCGCGATTGCGGGGAATCACCCCTTCCCGTAGAAAGAGAGCTACGGCCAGTATGGCCAGGACCCGAATACAGTTTCACGTGTGGTGCGTAGGGGAGCACGTGGGGTGAAGGAGGGTCCTGGTAGGGGTGCCGGGACCCTCCGGTTTTTTCGGGGGGACGTTTGCGTTTCCTGGCGCAAGGATCGCAGCCCGATCCGCTCAGGGATCAACGTCGCAGCCCGATCCGCTCAGGGATCGATCCCGCCCAGGTCGCAGACGATCTTCCATTCTTCTTCCGTCACCGGCTGCACCGAGAGCCGCATCGAGGTCACCAGCGCCATCTGCGCCAGCCGCGGATCGGCCTTGACCGTGGCCAGCGTCACCGGCGTCTTCAGGGGCCGCAGCGCGCGGATGTCGACGCAATCCCAGCGCGGATCCTCGGTGGTCGAATCGGGGTGGCTCAGCGCGCAGACCTCGACGATGCCGACGACTTCCTTGCCGATGTTCGAGTGGTAGAAGAACCCCTGATCCCCCAGCTGCATCGCCCGCATGTTGTTGCGCGCCAGATAGTTGCGCACCCCATGCCACTCTTCGCCGACCGCGCCCTTGGCCACCTGCATGTCCCAGGACCAGACATCGGGCTCGGATTTGAAGAGCCATTTCGCCATCAGCCGATCACCTTTTTCCATTCGGTGACGCTGACGCTGTCGAACAGACCGGCTGCCGCATAGGGATCGCCCGCCGCCCAGGCCTGCGCGGCATCCAGGCTGTCACAATCAAGGATCACCAGCGAGCCGCACATTT
This sequence comes from Rhodobacter capsulatus, assembly GCF_005144475.1. Taxonomy (GTDB): domain Bacteria; phylum Pseudomonadota; class Alphaproteobacteria; order Rhodobacterales; family Rhodobacteraceae; genus Rhodobacter; species Rhodobacter capsulatus_C. The sequence continues at coordinate 133,020 of NZ_SWJZ01000008.1, forward strand.
GCCCCGCCTCCAGAAACGGCCCGGCCATCGTCACGATGCCGGTCGTCTCGATATAGGCCAGATGCGCGGCGCGGGTGTCGAGCCGGGTTTGCAGCGCCCCGGGCTTGTCCTTGCAGATCACGGCGTAAAGCATTCATTCCTCCTTCAGCGGGCGAGAGAGCAGCGCCGTAACGGCGTCGGAAACGGAAATCTTTTGCGCACAAAGCGCGGCGATCATCGCGGCGATCGGCATCTCGATGCCGTGGCCCTGCGCAAGGTTCGTGACCGCCCGCGCCGTGGCGGCACCTTCGACCGTCACGCCCGGATCAAAGGCGGAGCCGCTGCCCAGCGCAATCCCGTAACGAAAGTTGCGCGATTGCAGCGAGGTGCAGGTCAGCACCAGATCGCCAAAGCCGGACAGGCCCATCAGCGTCTCGGGCCGGGCGCCCAGTTTCATCGCCAGCCGGTTCATCTCGGCAAAGCCGCGCGTCATCAGCGCGGCGCGGGCGGAATCGCCAAGCTCCGCCCCGATCACCACGCCCGCCGCAATCGCGATGACATTCTTCAAGGCGCCGCCCAGTTCGGCGCCGATCGTGTCGGTGGTACGGTAAAGCCGCAAGGTCGGGGTGGAGAGCCGCGCCTGCAGCCCGGGCGAATCGGTCCGGCAGGCCAAGGTCAGCGCGGTGGGCAGGCCGCGGGCGATATCGGCGGCGAAGCTTGGGCCGGTCAGAACCGCCGCCGCGGCGCCCGGACAGGCCGCCTCGATCAGCGCGACGGAGCCGCGTCCGGTCGCCAGATCGATCCCCTTCGAGCAGGAGACCAGCACCTTGCCGTCAAGCAACCCGGCGTTTTCGCGCAAAAACCCGCCCATCTTCTGCATCGGCACGCCCAGCAGCACGACCTCGCAGCCCGCGGCATCCTCGATCCGGTCGGTGACGGTCAGGCTGTCGGGCAGCACGGCCCCGGGCAGACGGCGGTCATTGCGACGGCTTTCCCGCATCTCGCGCACATGGGCGGCATCGCGGGCCCAGAGCAGCACCGGCCCGCGTTGGGCGAGCGAAATCGCCAAGGCGGTGCCGAAAGCCCCTGCCCCCAGAACCGCGACCGTCATGCCTTGGCCCCCTTCTTGCCAGAGCCAAGCATCGCCGGCGCCGTGGCATCCAGCGGCCAGCGCGGCCGGGCGATCAGATCGGCCGGGCTCGTAAGACCCAGGCGGAACCGCTCGATCCCCGCCCAGGCGATCATCGCCGCATTGTCGGTGCAAAGCCGCAAGGGCGGCGCGGTGAAACGCACGCCCAATCCGGCGCAGACCTGCTCCAAAGCCCCCCGGATGGCCCGGTTCGCCGCCACCCCCCCGGCCACGGCCAGGGCGGGCTGGTCCGGCGCGGTGTCGAGATAAACCGCCAGCGCACGGCGGGTCTTTTCCGCCAGCACATCGGCAATCGCCTGCTGAAACCCTGCGCAAAGATCGGCGCGGGTCTGCCGGAAAAGCCCGCCATGTGCCGAAATTTCCGTATCGCGGGCGCGCAAAAGCGCGGTCTTCAGCCCGGAAAAGGACAGATCGCAGCCGGGACGGTCGAGCAGCGGACGGGGAAACCGGAACGCCTTCGGATTGCCCTTGGCGGCCTCGGCCTCGACCGCGGGGCCGCCGGGCTGCGGCAGGCCCAGAAGCTTCGCCGCCTTGTCAAAGGCTTCGCCCGGGGCATCGTCGATCGTGCCGCCCAGCCGCGCGAAACTGTCCGGCCCGCGCACCAGCAGGAACTGGCAATGCCCGCCGGAAACCAGCAGCATCAGATAAGGAAAGGCGAGCCCGTCAGTCAGCCGCGGCGTCAGCGCATGACCCGCCAGATGGTTCACCCCCACCAGCGGCAGCCCGGTCCCGGCCGCCAGCCCGCGCGCGCACATCACGCCCGACATCACCCCGCCGATCAGCCCCGGCCCCGAGGTCACCGCGATGCCATCGAGATCGGCGAAGCCCAGCCCGGCCTCGGCCAAAGCCTCCGCGACGCAGGTATCGAGCTTTTCGGCATGGGCCCGCGCGGCGATCTCGGGCACGACGCCGCCAAAGGGCGCATGCAAAGCCACCTGCCCCGCCACGACCGAGGCCAGAACCGTGCCATCGGCACGCACCACCGCGGCGGCCGTGTCGTCGCAGCTCGATTCAAGGCCAAGGAAAGTCAGGGGTCTGGTCATGCCGATGTCGTTGCGCGGGGTCTTTCCTGCAGGTAACACCGGCTCAGGCATCGCACAACCCGAGGCGCCGATGAGCCCTGTTTCCCGACCGCCGCTTTTGTTGACCCGTCCCCGCGCCGGGTCCGAACGATTCGCCGCGCAGTTCCGCGCCCGGATGGGCGAGGACTGGCCGGTGCTGATCGCGCCGCTGCTGGAAACCGAACCGACCGGGGCCGCTTTGCCCGCGGCAAATGCGCTCATCTTCACCTCGGAACAGGCGGTGAAACCGCTGGCCGAATCGGCGCTGGCGGGCCTGCCCGCCTTTTGCGTCGGCGCGCGCACGGCGGCGATGGTGCGGCAGGCGGGCTTCCCGGTGCTGGCCGTTGCCCCCGATGCCGAACATCTGTGCGACGTGATCCTGACCGCCGCCGATCCGGGGCCGATCCTGCATGCGCGCGGCAGCGAAAGCGCCTTTCCCCTGGCCGAACGGCTTTGCGCGGCGGGGCGGAGGGTGGCCGAGGCGATCGTCTATGCGCAGCTGCCCCGCCCCCCCGGCCCCGAGATGCTGGCGCTTTTCGCGCAGCCCGGCCCGGTTCTGGTGCCGGTCTTTTCGCCCAACAGCGGCAAGTTGCTGACGCTTGCCGCGCAAGGGGCGCGCGCCGAGTTGCGTCTGGTGGCGATTTCCGAAAAGGCGGCCCGGGCCTGCACCGGCCTGCCTGCGACAAAGCTGCAGATTGCCGCGCGCCCCGATGCCGAAGCGCTGCTGGACGCACTTGTCGCACTGGCCTGAGAGCGGTTGAGGTTGAGCAGCACCGAGCCGCTCAATAGACTGCGGCAAAATGAAGACATCGCGCCGCGTTGCGCGACTTGGAGGAGTGTCCATGGCGAACCCGGACGAGACGGAGCGTGACAGCACCGCAGAAACCGCTGCGCAAACCCCTGAAATGTCTGACAAAGACGCAGGCGGCCCGGACGCGGACGTGACCGGCGCCAAGACCGAGGCCGCAGCGCAGGCGGCGCCCGAACCGGCGCCGAAACCCGCGACCGAATCAGCCCCGGCGAAACCGAAGCCCGTGCAGCCACCGCCGCGCGGGGGGATGTCGGTGGTCTGGGGGGGCATCATCGCCGCGGTGATCGGCTCGGTCGGCACGCTGGTGGTGCTGCCGAAACTGCCGCCGGAGCTGCGCGAAAAGGTGCTGCCGGGCGCGCAAAGCACGGTGGAGAAAGATCTGGCGGCGCAGGCGGCGAAGCTTGAGGCCGTGGTGAAGACGATGGCCGAGCTGCAGGCGGGCAATGCCGGCGTGGCGGCGCTGCAGACCGCGGTGGGGGAACTTTCCGGCAAGGTCCAGGCGCTGGAGACGCAGGGCGGCACCGCCCCCGCCGCGCCGGTCGATCTGTCCGGCGTGCAGGGGCAGATCGACGCGCTCAAGGCGATGGTCGAGAAGAGCCCGGCCTTTGCCTCGCAACAGCAGCTGGAGGTGGCGACCGCCGAAGCCAAGGCGAAGATCGCCGAGGCCGAGGCCGAGACCGCGAAGATCCGCGCCGACTCGGAGGCCGCGGCGAAAAAGGCGATCGCCCAGGCGGCGGTGGCCCGACTGCTGGCGGCCTTTGAAACCGATGCGCCGATCGATGGCGCGCTGGGCGATGTGGCGGCGGCGGGCGTTTCGGTGCCCGCGGCGCTGAAGGGCGATCTGCCCTCGATCGCCGCGCTCAAGGCGGCCTTCCCGGAGGCGGCGCGCAAAGCGCTGACCACCGCGCGCAAGGTCACGGCGGGGGAGACGATGACCGACAAGCTCGGCTCGTTCCTGCTGGCGCAGACCGGGGCCCGGTCGCTGACCGCGAAGGACGGGACCGGCCCGGATGCGGTGCTGTCGCGGGCGCAAACCGCGGTCGATGCGGCGCAATTCGATGCGGCGCTGACCGAGATCGCGGCCCTGCCCGAAGCGGCGCAGGCCGATCTGCAATCCTGGAAGGACATGGTGGCCAAGCGCGCAATCGCGCAGACCGCCATCGCCGACCTGACGCAATCCGTGCAATGAGGGGACGGCGATGATCTGGTCTTTCATTAAAATCTCGCTCTTCGTCGCTGTCGTGGTCGGGCTTGCCTTTGGCGCCGCCTGGCTTTCGGATCTTGGCGAAACCATCCGCATCATCGCCTTCGGGATCGAGCTGAACCTGGGCGCGCTGCAGGCGGTGATCCTGATCGGGCTTGCCATCGTGGCGATCTGGCTGGCGCTGAAGGTGCTGGGCTTCGTCTTCGCCTTCATCCGCTTCGTGACCGGCGATGAAACCGCGATCAGCCGCTATTTCGACCGCAACCGCGAGCGCAAGGGCTACGAGGCGCTGGCCGAGGGGATGCTGGCCGTCGCCTCGGGCGAATCGAAGCTGGCGGCGTCGAAGGCGAGCAGGGCCGAGCGCTACCTGCGCCGTCCCGAGCTGACGAACCTTCTGACCGCGCAGGCGGCGATGATGAACGGCGACACCCGCAAGGCCGAAGAGGTCTATCGCAAGCTTCTGGCCGATCAGCGCACCCGCTTTGTCGGCGTGCAGGGGCTTTTGTCGCAGAAACTAGCCGAGGGCGACACCGATACCGCGGTGAAGCTGGCGCAAAAGGCCTTTGCGCTCAATCCGAAGAACCTCGAGGTGCAGAACACGCTGTTCAAGCTGCAGACCGAGGTCGGCGACTGGAAGGGCGCGCGCGACGTGCTGCTGGCGAAGATGCGTCAGGGGCAGCTGCCGAAAGACGTGCACAAGCGTCGCGATGCCGTTCTGGCGCTGCAGGAGGCCAAGGCGGTGCTGGATGGCGGCACCTCGATCGAGGCGCAGGAAGCGGCGATTGCCGCGGCCAAGGCCTCGCCCGACCTGATTCCCGCGGCGGCGATGGCGGCCAAGGCGCATTACGACAAGGGCGATGCGAAATCGGCAACCCGCGTGCTGCTGAAGGCCTGGGAGGCGCAGCCGCACCCGGATCTGGCCGCCGTCTTCGCCTCGATGGTGCCGGGCGAATCGGCGACCGAACGGCTCAAGCGCTTCGAAAAGCTGCTCTCGCTGCGCCCCGATCACGAGGAAACCCGGCTTTTGCGCGCCGAGCTTTGCATCGCGGCCGAGGATTTCCCGGCGGCGCGGCGGGCTTTGGGCAATCTGGTCGAGACCAACCCGACCTCGCGCGTGCTGACGCTGATGGCGGCGATCGAGCGCGGCGAGGGCGAGGATGACGCGGTGGTCCGCGGCTGGCTGGCCAAGGCGCTGACGGCGCCGCGCGGCAAGCAATGGTGCTGCGACAAGTGCCAGAACATCCAGTCGCAATGGGGTCCGGTCTGCGACAATTGCGGCGGTTTCGACACGCTGAGCTGGCGGGAACCGGCGCATAACAACATGCCCCTGCCCAATGGGGCCGAGATGCTGCCGCTGATCGTGGCGAAGGGCACGAAAGCCGATACGGGCGAAACCCTTGAAGGAACCGCCCGCGCTTTGAGCGAACGCGAAAAATAGGGCTACACATCCCCGCAAGGGCGTGCTATCCGCGCGCCACAGTGCCGGTGTAGCTCAGCTGGTAGAGCACGTCATTCGTAATGATGGGGTCGGGGGTTCGAGTCCCTTCACCGGCACCACTGAACAGGAAAGGCTGGCAACCCTGCGGTTGCCAGCCTTTTCCTTTGGGCCCTGGCCGATTCGTTTCGACCCTGTCCGGGCCGGTCAGTTCGAATCCTGCCGCGCGATATCCGAGATCAGCACGTTCAGCACCAGATCGCCCAGAACGCTCTGCGAAGCCTCGGTCAAGGCGCGGCGCAGATCGGTCATGTTGGCCGTATCGGTGAACGACCCTTCGAAACCGCCCGCATTGGCGTGATCGAACAGAACCTGCAGCAGAACATCGCGCAGCTTCGGTTCCACGGCATAGACCTTTTCGGTGCTGCCCACCGTCACTTCAAGGCTGAGCGACAGGACCACCAGCGAAGCCACCGCGCCCTTCTTGATCACCGGAATGACGAACTGGTTGTTCATCTTGACATATTCGATGGTCGGAGCAGCCTCTTCGCCCTCGGCAGTTTCGCCCTCGGCGGCGGCATGGTCGCCCGCCGCCTTCTCGGGCGCAGGTTTGGCCGCGGCGGGGGCGGCTTCGCCCTCGGCACCGGCTTCGGCCGCGACCTCTTCGGGCGGCGGCGGCGGCGGGCGCAGGAAATACCCGGCCGCCCCGCCTCCGGCGAGCCCGATCACTGCAAGCACAACGGGGAGAATGATCTTCAGCATGGCACCCTCAGAACGGAAGAAGGATATCGGCGACCTGCTGGCCGTACCGCGGCTGCTGCACGTCGGTGATCTGGCCACGGCCGCCATAGGAGATCCGCGCCCCGGCGATCTTGTCGTAGGTGATCTCGTTCTGGCGGCTGACGTCTTCAGGCCGCACGAAACCGGTCACGATCAGTTCGCGCACTTCGAAATTGACCCGGACTTCCTGGCTGCCCTGGATCCGCAGCACGCCGTTCGGCAGCCGGTCCAGCACCGTGGCCGCCACCCGCAGCGTCAGCTTTTCCTTGCGCGCCACCGAGCCATCGCCCTTGTAGGACGAGGCCGAGCCGGTTTCATAGGCCTCGGCCATGCTGGCGCCTTCGGGCAATTGCGCGTCCAATCGCTGCGGGATGCCGAACAGCGAGGGAATCCCCATCTTGTCCGAGCTTGCGCGCGAACGGTCGGAGGTGTTCGAGATCTCCGCCTTGTCGTCGATCTCGATCACCACGGTCATGATGTCGCCCCGCGTCGCCGCCCGACGGTCGCCCAGAAGCGAGCCGCGGTTGCCCGACCACAGCGACGCTTCCTGCGCCCGGGTCTGTCGCAGCACGTCTTCGGGCAGCGGCGGGCTGTTCATCGCGAAAAATTCGTCGCTGCCTTCAACGGTATTGAACTCGGGCGCCTTGCCGACCTGTTCGAGCCGACCGCAGGCCGCCAGCGAAAGGGCCATGAAAACGAAAAGGATGGAACGCATGAGACAGGCTTTCAGTGAGGTTGGACGTAGGCGACGCCATCGGCGCCGAGCTGGGCGAACAGCGTCGCCTTGGACGTGATGTTCATCACCCGGATCGTGTCGCCCACAGCGCCGCGATCCAGCGCCCGGCCCTCGGTGAGGATCGAGAGGCTGCCGTCGCGATAGGCCAGCGGCACCATCTGATTGCGTTCGATCACCGCGGGCGCCACCAGATCGGCGGCGCTGATCGGCTGTTGCGGATAGATCGCGGTCCGGGTCTCAAGGCCGACCGCCGCCAGCGGATCGGTGAGCGCCCCGGGCACGGTGTCTTCGGAAATCGCCAGATCCGATTCGGTGATCACGGTCTGCGCCCGCAAGGTGCGCGCGGCGACGACGGAGCCGGCCTCGGCAAGGGCGGGCAGCGTCGCCAGAACAAGGGCAAGGGTCAGACGGATCATCAGCGCACCTGTGTCGTCGCTTGCAGCATCTCGTCGGCGGCGGTGATCACCTTGGCGTTCATCTCGTAGCCGCGCTGCGCCTTGATCAGTTCGGTGATCTCGCGCACCGCATCGACCGAACTTTCCTCGAGATAACCCTGCTTGAGCACCCCGAGCCCGTCGGCTCCGGGCGTGGAGACGGTCGGCGCCCCCGAGGCCTCGGTTTCGAGAAACAGGTTCGAGCCGATCGCTTCGAGCCCTTTTTCGTTGGTGAACCCGGCCAGCGTGATCTGCCCCAGCAGCTGCGGCTGCACCTGATTGGTGAAATAGGCGTAAACCTCGCCCGCGGCATTGATCGAGATCGTCGTCGCATCGTCGGGCAGGGTGATTCCCGGCACCACCGGATAGCCGTCCGAGGTGACGATCTGCCCGTCGGCCGAGCGTTTGAGCCCGCCGTCGCGGGTATAGGCGGAGGCCCCCGAGGGCAGGGTCACCTCAAGGAAGCCATAGCCGTCGATCGCCAGATCGAGATCGCCGCCGGTGGAGGCCAGCGAGCCCTGCGCCAGGGTGACACTGACCGCGGTCGGGCGCACGCCCAGACCGATCTGCACGCCCGCAGGAACGATGGTGCCGTCGTTGGCGGTGATCGTGCCCGGGCGGGTCGCCTGCTGATACATCAGATCGGCGAATTCGGCGCGGCGGGCGTTGTAGCCCGTCGTCGACATGTTGGCGAGGTTGTTCGAGATGACTTCGACCCGCATCTGCTGGGCGCTCATCCCGGTGGCGGCAATCTGCAGGGCGCGCATCGGGTGTTTCCTTTACTTCAGCGTCGAGATGACGTTGCGAATCCGTTCGTCTTCGCGGTCGAGGAAGGTCTGGCCCAGCTCATAGGCCCGTTGCACCTCGACCATCCGGGCGATTTCCCGCACCGGATCGACGTTCGACTGTTCGACCGCGCCCTGCATGACGCGGGCGTTTTCGGCCGGAACCGTGCCTTCGGGCACGGCGAATCGGGTGCCCGCCTGCAGGCTGATCGAGGTGGAATTCTGCGGCTCGTAAAGGCCGAGCTGCGCCAGCGGCTGCCCCTTGGCCGAAAGCGTGCCATCCTCGCCGACGGCGATCGGCCCCTGATCGGCGGGCAGGAAGATCGGCGAGCCGCCGTTGTCGAGCACGCGGAACCCTTCGGGCGTGACCAGCTCGCCCTCGGGCGAGCGCAGGAAACTGCCCGCGCGGGTCAGCTGATTGCCCTCGGGCGTCTCGACCATGAAGAAGCCCTTGCCCTGAATGGCGAAATCGAGCTGGTTTCCGGTCGAGGCGATCGCCCCGTCTTCGAAATCGATGGTGCGGCCGCTGGCATGGGCCATCGAGAGGGAGGCCTCGTCCCCCTCGAGGGAGTCGACATATTCCGAAAACACCACCCCTTCGCGGCGGAAGCCGGTGGTGTTGACGTTGGCCATGTTGTTGGCGACCACCTGCATCTCGCGCATCAGGCCGGATTGGCGCGACAGGGCGGCATAGATCGTATTGTCCATGGCTCAGCTTCCGACGATGAGCGGGATGATCCCGGAGGTGAAGAAATCCACGAGCGTCTCGGACATGAAGGACATCGACACCCAGTAGACGACCAGCATGGCCCCCACCTTCGGGACGAAGGTCAGCGTCATTTCCTGAACCGAGGTGAGTGCCTGGAAGAGGCCGATGGCGACCCCGGCGACGAGTGCCACGACAAGCATCGGCGCCGAGATCATCACTGCTATCCAGAGCCCTTCCCGCATCGCGTCAAAAAAGACGAGATCGGGCATCTTACACCGGCATCCGGAGGATTTCCTGATAGGCCTCGACGACCTTGTTGCGCACCGTCACCGCGGTCTCGACCGCAAGTTCGGTCTGGGCGAGCGCCTGAACGAGCGTATGCGGATCGGCATTGCCAAGCATGGCGGCTTTCGCCGTATCCTCGCTTTGCTGCATCGTGTCGAGGAAGCTCGTGGCGATCTTGCCCAGCCCCCCGTCCCGATCCGCGTTGGAATTTCCGGCAAGCGGGGTGGCCGCCGAACGCGCCTGGGCATAGCCCTGGGTCGCAAGAGAAGTCTTGATGTCCATTCTGGACCTCCGTCTTCAGGTTTCAACGACGCAGCAGCTCCATCAGCGCCGACGACATCTGCCGGGTCTGATCGAACATTCTGAGGTTCGCCTCGTAGCTGCGCTGCGCTTGACGCGCGTCTGCAACTTCGACCACCAGATCGACATTCGAGCCGTCGTAGTAGCCGTTCTCGTCGGCCAGCGGGCTGCCCGGATCATAGATTCGGGCCAGTTCCTTCTGGTCGAGTTCGACAGGACCGAGTTGAACCCCGGTCGCCCCGCCGTCCTTCTGCGCCGCAAGCTCCTCGAAGCTGACCACCTTGCGGTGGTAGCCGGGGGTGTCGACGTTCGCGATGTTCTCCGAGACGTGGCGCAGGCGCATGGATTGCGCCTTCAGACCCGAGGCGGAGACCGAAAGAGTGGAAGTGAAATCGCCCATGATCAGCCCCGGCCAAGGCTGGCGCGCAGCACGTTGAGGGAGGATTTGTAGATCGCAAGGGCGCGGTCGTGCTGCCGTTTGACATCGACGGCCTTGACCATCTCGTCTTCAAGCGACACCCCGTTGCCGTCGGGCGAGGTGGCGTCCGGCGCCCGATCCTCGGTCACGGAGACGGCGTAAGAGCCGCTGGCGCCGATATGACCGGGCCGGGTGGCCCGCATCGGCTGCGCATGTTCGGTCCGGTAGCTGTCGGCAAAGGACACGACATCCTTGGCGCGGTAACCGGGGGTATCGGCATTGGCGATGTTGGTCGCAACCGCCCCTTCACGCAAGGCTGCATGGCGGGCCATGGCTTGCGACATCTGGAAGACTTCGAGTTTTTCGAACATCGGGGTTTCTCCTCCGAGCTATCAACCAAGGCTTAAGAGAGAATCGTTTAAAAAACGTTTCAAGAACACCGAACCGAAGACACGGGGGCCAGAATGGCGTTGAACGGACTCGAACGACTGCAGGCAGAGATCGCGGATGTGGGGGCAGTGCACCCCGTCGGGCGGGTCTTCGAGGTGGGCAAGGGCACGATCGAGGTCAGCGGCCTGACCGCACGGGCGACGCTGGGGGACAGGGCGCGAATCCATGCCCAGTCCGGTCCGGTCTTCGGGGCCGAGGTGATCGCGCTGCGCCGGGGCGCGGTGACACTGCTGGCCGATTGCGCGGTCGAGGGCGTGGCCATCGGCGACCGCGTCGAGGTGCTGGGACAGGCGGGGATCGCCCCCGACGACAGCTGGATCGGGCGCATCGTCGACCCCTTCGGACGTCCGCTGGATGGTCGGCCGCTGCTGCGCGGCGGTCACGACCGCAACATCCGCGCCACCCCCCCGCCCGCCGCCTTCCGTCGCCGTCTGGGGGACAGGGTCGAGACCGGCCTTGATGCGTTCAACACCCTGTTGCCGCTGGTGCGCGGGCAGCGCATCGGCCTCTTTGCGGGCTCGGGCGTCGGAAAATCCTCGCTTCTGGCGAAATTCGCCAAGGGGGTCGCCGCCGATGTGGTGGTGATCGCCCTGATCGGCGAGCGCGGCCGCGAGCTGCGCGAATTCGTCGAAAAGACGCTGGGACCAGAGGGCATGGCGCGGTCGGTGATCGTCGCCGCGACCTCGGACCAGTCACCGCTGGTCCGGCGCCGCTGCGGCTGGGCGGCGATGACGGTGGCCGAATATTTCCGCGATCAGGGCAAACATGTGCTGTTTCTGGCCGACAGCGTGACGCGCTTTGCCGAGGCGCATCGCGAAGTGGCGCTGGCGGCGGGGGAACCGCCCAGCCTGCGCGGCTATCCGCCCTCGACCTCGCATCAGATCATGTCGCTGGCGGAACGGTCCGGCCCCGGGATGGAGGGGGCCGGCGACATCACGGCGGTGTTTTCGGTGCTGGTGGCGGGATCGGACATGGAAGAGCCGGTGGCCGACATCCTGCGCGGGACGCTTGATGGTCACGTGGTGCTGGATCGGGGCATCGCCGAACGTGGCCGATTCCCGGCCATCGATCTGCTGCGCTCGGTGTCGCGGTCGCTGCCGGATGCCGCGACCCCGGCCGAGAACGAGCTGATCGCCAAGGCGCGCAAGCTTCTGGGCGCCTACGACCGGGCCGAGATGATGATTCAGGCGGGTCTTTATGCGGCAGGCAGCGATCCGGTGATCGACGCCGCGATCAAGGTCTGGCCTGCGCTGGACGGTTTTCTGGCCCGCGATGCGGCGGATGGCACGCGTTCGAGCTTTTCGCGGCTCAGCGTGGCCCTGGCACCTGCCGGGTGAGCCACCCGGCCGCTGGCGCCTTCAGACGCGTTTCGACAGCAGGGAGGTGACGGAGCCGCCTGCCTGCAGCAATTGCAGGGCGACGCTGCCGGAGGAGATGGTGCTGTTCGTCTCGAGCTGCGAGCGCACCAGATAGAGCCGGATGGTCTTTTCCATCACCGCACTGTCCGAGAAGGTGGAAAAGTCGGAACTGCCCAGAACGGATTTCGCCTTCTGGGTATAGATGACCAGCTGCTGATCGACATCAAGCGAACTGACGCTCTCGGGCAGGCCAAGGGCCGTCCGCATTACCGTGCTCAGCGACTTCGAGCCGATCACCGAATACCATTTCGCATTGTTGGTGCTGGAGGAGGCGACCAGTTCGCCCAGATCGCGCTGCGCCGCCATCGCAAGGCGATAGCTCTCGTCACTCTCGCCGACGGCGGTTTCGAACTGCCGGGTCTCGTATTTGGCCAGGATCTCGTCGGCAAAACCGCTGGTCTGCGTGCGCGGCGCATCGGGATTGTCGCCAAAGCCGAAGGCGGTCGCCAGCTTGAGATAGGTCTTGTCGGCCAGCTTGTTGGCAAGGCCGGTCTTGTCGTCCGCGGCGGTTTCCAGAACCTTGCGGATGAAGAACTTGTTGTCGATGTCGGAGTCGAGCCCGAAGGCGCCCAGCGCCACTTTCAACAGCCGACGATCCGAGACCAGATCCTCCGCCGTCGTGATCGAGCCGATCTTGGCGCGAAAGTAATCTTCGTCGCGCTTGATGTCGGCAGAGGCGGCAAAGGCCGCCTTCTGCTTTTCCATGGTCCGGTTCAACAACTTCCAGCCCGCATAACCGCTGGCCGGAATGACCGGCGTGTAGCTCATGCGCTGCCGGCGGCGAGGAGCCGCTCCTCCCGTGGCAAGAGCGCCCGCAGCGATTTCAGCGCCTGATAATGCTGATCCTCCAGCACGGCGGCCGTCGCCTGCGTCAGATGGGCCCGGCTGTCGTGATCGGTCAGAACCTGGCTGAGCTGCTCGATGCCGCGCAAAAGCTGCATCCGCGCTTCCGAGGATTCGGCGTCGCCGGACAGAACCAGCTGCGCGATGTAGCAGACGCGCCGCACCGGGGTATTGACTTCCTCGGGGTGGATCGCGTCGCGCAGGCGCAGGATATGGGCATTGGGCGTCATGATCGCGAGACGGGAGCGGCGATCGCCATTTTCAATGACGGCGCCGTTGATCAGAACGCGTTCCTTCGGGGCAAGTTTCAGGACAAGACCGGTCATTCCGCACCGCCCTCGCGACGCAGGCCGCGCATGATCGCGGTGTTGATGTCGATCAGAACATCGACCGAGGCCTCGCCCTTGAGAACCTTGGCGCTGTGCGCCTGGGTGAACTGGTTGAGGTAGAAGATGCGCGCCCGGAGCGTATCGGGAAGCTCGTTGTCGGGCAGGGCGACATCGACCGCAAGGGTCGTCCACAGACGACGATTGTCATAAAGGGCACGCACAACTGCGGGAAAGTTTGATTTTTCCAGACCGGCCGCCTGTTTCAGGCGGTGCGTCACGCGCGCGAAGATTTCATATTCGGTGCCGCGCAGGGTACGGGTGGGCTGACCGGGGTTTGCATAGGCCGTTTTGGCCAGAATCGTGGCGTTCACAGGAATACCTTCCAGTGGCGAGAGGGGTCAGATCGCGGCTTTGCCGCGGGAAGAGGGGGCGCCGTCAAGGCGCCCCCGAGAAGGTCATTACTTGAAGAGCGACAGGATCGATTGCGGCTGCTGGTTGGCGATCGAGAGCGACTGGATGCCCAGCTGCTGCTGCGTTTGCAGCGCCTGCAGACGCGCCGAAGCCTCTTCCATGTCGGCGTCGACAAGGGCGCCGATCCCGGTCTTCAGCGCATCGCCCAGATCGCTGACGAAGGTCGCCTGGCTTTCGATCCGCGATTCGACGGCACCGAAGGCCGCAGCGGCATCGATGGCCCCGTTGATCATCGACTCGATCTCGGCCACGGTGTTGGACGAGGTGAAGCCGTTCAGCCCCGCCAGCGGACCGGACCCCGCCGCGTTGATCGCAACGCTCATGTTGACACCAAGCGTGTTGGCGGCATCGACGTTGATCGTCAGGTCGGCCGGGTTGGTCGCGGGATCGTAGGTCGCGGTGATCCCGCTCATCCCGGCGCCCATCACCTGGCTGAACAGGTTCGCGGTCGCGACTTCGTTCACATCCGAGCCCGAGTCCACATCGGCTTGCGAGACGGTGTAGCTGAAGCTGCGATCCGCGATCGCCAGGGTCACGGTCTCCCCAACGGCCATACCGGACAGCGCGAAACCTTCCGAAGCGCCCGCGGCAATCGCCGAAGCCCCCTTGTTCGTCCCGGCCGCGACGAAGTTGGTCGCGTTGGCACCGGCAGCCACCGCACCGGTCGCAACCGTGGTGGCGGTGGTGCTCATGTCCTGACGGGCGATGTTGATCGTGTTCGTCGAGACGGTGTTGCCCGAGCGGTCGAGCGAGCCGAGGATCGTTTCGTTCCCCGCCGAGCTGATCAGGTTGACGCCATTGAACTGCGCGCCGCTGATCTTCGATTCGATCATGCTGACAAGTTCGCCGATCTCGTCGTCGAGCTTGCCGGTATCGGCCGAGGGATCCTGCGCCGCGACGATCTTCTCCTTGATCGTCTTCAGGTCTTCGGTGATCGATTCAACGGCGGTCCGGGCCACCGACACCATCGACTGACCGGTGGCGAGGCTGGTCGAGACCGACTCAAAGCCGCTGACGTCCGATTCCATCACTTTCGAGATGGCCCAGACGGCCGAGTTGTCCTTGGCCGAAGCCACGGTCTTGCCGGTCGAGATTTCCGACTGGGTCTTGGCGAGGTTCGAGTTGATGCCCTTGAGGGTCTGCAGCGCGACCATCGCGCTGGTGTTGGTGTTGATGCTGGACATGTCAGGTCCTTCGTCTTTGGCGCTTTGCGCCGGGTTTCACTTGCCGTCGGTAAAACGGCGCCTACGGCTTTCTGACCCGTGCGGCCGCATCGCTGCAGAACCGCGCCACCCCTCGGGATGCAGGGGAACCTTGGCATGCGAAGACCTAACGAAGTGCTAAGGCCGCCCTTTCGGACGGCCTTGGATAGTTCGGATTTTCTGAGAATGGTTTACGCCCGTCGCTCGACCGAGCCGCCTTCGGGGCTGATCTTGCGGGCCTTTCCGTGCTGATCGTAGCTGGTATAGCTTTTCGAGGCCTCGCGGATCTCGGCCAGACGCGCCTGCACCGACCGCACCCCCTTGATCGCCGCATCGAGCAGACGCTGGTTCTCGATCGCCATTTCCTGCGCCGCCAGCAGCAGACGCGCGGGCGTGCCCTTCAGCTCCTCCATCAACTCTTCCTTGCGGGTGACAAGATCCGGCAACGCCGCGAATTCGGCATTGCGGATCACATCCTTCTCAAGGCGCAACAGGTCGATCAGCCGGGTGATCCGGTCCTCGGTTTCATTCTGCATGCTCCGCTCCTTTCTGCAGCGACTGGAAAATGCTCTCGGCAAGACCGATGCCACCGGACTTGACCATCATGCTGGCGTATTCATCGACAAGAAACGAGGCGAACTGCTCTTCTCCGACGCCGCCGTTGAAACCCTCCTGCGTCTTGCCAAGGCCGCTGTGCTTCAACATTTCGGCCAGAAAACTGGCCTCGAGTTCCTGCGCCTTCAGACGCAGGGCCTTTTCATCTGCAGCCTTGCGGTCGGGCAAGGCCTGCGGGGGGGAGGCCATGAGAGGCCGGGTATCCATGGGAATCGCTCCAATTGAACCGATTTCGTTTTGTTCTCCCACAACGAGGTAAAGAAGCAGTAACCTCCTGCTGCCATTCTGCCCGGGTCACAGGCAGAAGTCGTGAGGCCATGAAAACACTCGCTCTCTCGGATCAGATCTCGTTCCTTTCCCCGATGCCCCCGGCGGAGGGGGGTGGCCCCGCACGGGCCGCCGATGCCCGTATCCTGCCCGAGGGCCAGGAGGCCTTCGAGACGATCCTGGCCGAATCGCCCGGGCTTCCGCAGGGCCCTGTCGGTCCCGCAACGGCGTCGGCAACGCCCCAGCAGGCCCCCGCGCAGAGCTTCGAGGCCGCTGCGGGCGTGCTGGATCTGGCCCGCCCGACGGCTGAGGCGGCGGTTGAGGCGGCGGTCGTCGCCAGCATGCAGGGCAGCCTGCAGATCCCGTCGGTCGCTTCCGACGCGGCCACTCTGTCGCAAGCCGGTGTCGGCATGACCCTTGCGGTTTCGGCAGACACGGCCAGGGCCGGGGCGAGGGTCGCACCGGATCTGCCGCATCGGCAGAAACCGGTCACGGCCGATTCGGCCACCACCGCGGCGGACGCTTCCGCGAAAGACACCTCGGGCGGCCCGACGAGAGAGGCGCGCGGCGTCCCCCTCGACACCTCCGCCCCGATCGCGGAGAATCGTCGCGCGACAGAGGGCGCGGAAGCCGCTGCGACGCCTGAGCCGATCGGCGAAGCGGCAACGCTCAAACCGTCGACCGAGACCGAGTCCCGCACGAAAGCCGCACAAGCCTTCGCCGCCATGGCCTCGATCGGCGTCGCGCCCCCCCCTGCCGCATCGACGGCGCCGGTGATCCGGTCCGAAACCACGCAAGGCGCCGCGCCGATCAAGATCGCCCAGACGCAACAGGCGATCCCGGCCGCGGTCCCGCCGCGCGCCGACACGATCAAGGGCGTCCAGACCCAACAGCCGGTCCCGGCCGCGCCGCATGCAGACACGGTCAAAGGCGTGCAGAGCCAGCAGCCGGTCCTGGCCGCGGTTCCGCCGCAGGCGGGTCCGGTCAAGGGTGTTCAGACCCAGCAGCCGGTCCCGGCCGCGGTCGCGCCGCAGGCGGGTCCGGTCAAGGGCGTCCAGATCCAGCAGCCGATCCCGGCCGCGGTCGCGCCGCAGGCGGGTCCGGCCCAGGGCGTCCAGACCCAGCAGCCGGTCCCGGCAGCAGTCGCGCCGCAGGCGGGTCCGGCCCAGGGCGTCCAGAGCCAGCAGCCGATCCCGGCCGCGGTCGCGCCGCAGGCGGGTCCGGTCCAGGGCGTCCAGACCCAGCAACCGATCCCGGCCGCGGTCGCGCCGCAGGCGGGTCCGGCCCAGGGCGTCCAGACCCAACCGCCGATCCCGGCCGCGGTCCCGCTGCGCGCGGGCACGGCCGACAGCGCCCAGACCTGGCAGTCGATCCCGGCCGCAGACACGCCGCGCGCGGATACCGCCGAGGTTGACCCGCAACGGTCGACGCTTCGGGCGCCTGCCGAAGATCCGCCCATGGCCGCCGCACAGAAGACGGCGACCGACGACGCCCCGATTCTCAAAACCGACGCGCCGGTCACGCGCCCGTCCGAGATCGCGTCGGACGAGCCGGAGGCAACCCGGCAAGATTCGGCGGATGCCAAACCGGCGTCAGACGAAGCGGCAAAGGCCGCTCGTAGCGCAGATATGCCGCCCGCCCCCTTCGCGGCGACGGCGACCTCGCCTCAAACGCCTCTCGCCGCAGGCGCGCGGACCGCGCAAGGTCCCGGGATGACCGGCGTTGTCGCGGCACAACAGCCGCAACAGCTTGCCGCGGCACAGGCCGGGCCGAAGCCACTGGCCGAGGCCGGGCAAAACGGCGCAGGCAAGACCCTCTCTGGCGCAGACACCTCTGCGACCGGAACCGGGCGGGTCGTCGAACAGGCCCAGGACAAGGCGCAAGCGGTGAAGGCGGCCGAGCCGACCCCGCAGCTCGGCGCTGTCGCAGTCAGCGTCCAGACGGCCGCCGCGGCAGAGGCGGCGGTGCAGGCGACGTCACGCCCCGCCGCCGAGACCGCCGCCGCGACGGCGGCCGGCCCGGCGACAAAGGTGTCGCTCGCCGAATCGCGGATCAAGGCGGCGCTGGCGGCGCTGCCGACCGAAACCGAGGCCAGCCCGGAGCCCGTCACGGCAGGCGCACCGGTTCCCGCCGCGGACAAGGCGGGCGCCGCGGCACCGATCGTGGCATCCGCTCCGCTCGCGGCCTCTCAGCCGCCCCCCGGCCCGGTCGAGGAAACACCGCAACGCGACGCGCGCCTGCGCGAGAGCCCGGAGGCCGAACCGGTTCGCAACCGCGCGGCGGCCCCGGCACAGGCCTCTGTCGCGGAAATGGTCGTCAAGGCGACGGAGACCGCTGCGGGCCCCGCAACCCCTACGCTGGAGGGGGCCGCGCAGACCTCTTCCAGCGCGCCGATGTCCTTCTCCACGACCGGGGCACCGGAGCGGGCCGGGCATCTGACGGGCGGCGGCGAGGCGGCGGCGGCACAACGGGCCGCCAGCCCGCATGCGATCGCCCATCAGATGTCGCAAGCGCTTGCAGATGCCGGAAACCGCACCGTCGAACTGACGCTCTCCCCCGAGGAACTGGGCAAGGTGCGGATGACCCTGACCAGCAACGATGGCGCGATCACCGTCACCGTGCAGGCCGAGCGTCCCGAAACCCTGGATCTGATGCGCCGCAACATCGACAGCCTGGCCCGCGATTTCCGGGACATGGGCTATTCGAACGTCGGCTTCGATTTCGGCCAGCAGACCGATCAGCGCCCCTCGGCGCAGGAACGCGCCGCCGAATCGGCCCTGCAACCGGCCGCGCCAGAGCGTGACGGCCTGGCCCGTTTCGAAACCTTCCCCACCCCCCTGCAAGCCGCGCCCGGCACCGCTTCGGGCGGACTTGACCTGCGAATCTGAAAGAGAGCCCCATGACCACCGTTTCCAACACCAATACGTCCTCGAACACGAGCAGCTCGAGCAGCTCGAGCAGCTCGCGCACGTCCTCCTCGACCGCGACCAGCGTCAGTTCGGATTACCAGATGTTCCTGAAGCTGCTGACGACGCAGATGACGAACCAGGATCCGACCAGCCCGATGGACAGCGCCGATTACGCGGTGCAGCTTGCCACCTTCTCGCAGGTGGAACAGCAGGTGAAGACGAACACCCTGCTGACCAGCCTCGCCACGCAGATGGGCGTGATGGGGATGAGCGAATATGCCAACTGGGTGGGCATGGAGGCCCGTTCGGAATCGCCCGGTTATTTCGACGGCACCAATCCGGTGACGATCTCGCCGAACCCGGTCAAGGGCGCCGATGCGACCACGGTGGTGGTCAGCGATGCCGAGGGCAACGAGGTGTCGCGCTACACGATTCCGGTCTCGAGCGATTCGCTCGAATGGAACGGGACCGATGCCGAGGGCAACGCGCTTCCGGCCGGCAGCTACACGTTCGAGCTGGAAAGCTACGACAACGGCAAGCTGGTTTCGACCGACACGATCGAGACGTACAACCGGGTCATCGAAGCCCAGGGCACCAGCGATGGCGCGGTTCTGGTTCTGGCCGGAGGCGCCACGGTCTCGACCGGGTCGATCTCGGCGCTGCGCGAGCCTGACTGATCAGATCAGCAGGCCCAGCGCGACGCCCGCCGCCAGAATCAGCACCGCACTGACCGCGCCAAGAGCCTGAGCCGATTTCGGCTCGGGCTTTGCTTCGGGCTGCACCTGACGTTCCAGCGCCTTTTGCATCAGCTCGGGCAGTTGCGGCCCGAACCGGCCCAGAACCCGCGCCGTGCGGGTCAGATCGCGCAGGATGCCGCGCGGCCCGACATTCTCGCGGATGTAGCTTTCCACCACCGGCTTCGCGGTTTCCCACATGTTGATCCCGGGGTTGAGCGAGCGCGCCACCCCCTCGACCACCACCATCGTGCGTTGCAGCAAGATCAGCTCGGTCCGCGTCGCCATGCCGAAACGCTCGGTCACCTCGAAAAGATAGGCCAGAAGCCGCGCCATCGAGATCTGCTTCGCATTCATCCCGAAGATCGGCTCACCCACCGCTCGCAGGGCGAGCGCGAATTGCACCACGTCCTGATCGGGCGGGATGTAGCCCGCCTCGAAATGCACCTCGGCCACCCTGCGGTAATCGCGATGGATGAAGCCCATCAGAATTTCCGCATAGACATGCCGGGTATACTGGTCGATCTGGCCCATGATGCCGAAATCGAAGGCGATGATGTCGCCGTTTTCCGCCACCTTCAGGTTGCCCTGATGCATGTCGCCGTGGAAATAGCCGTCGCGCAGCGCGTGGGACAGGAACAGCTGCAAGACCCGGGTGCCGATCGCCGTGACGTCATGGCCCGCCGCCTTCAGCCGGTCCGGGTCGCCCATCGGCAGGCCCTCGGCCCAGTCGATCACCATCACCCGACGGCTCGACAGCGACCAGACCGGCAGCGGCACGCGGAACCCCGCGTCCTTTTCCGTGTTGGCGGCGAATTGCGACGCCGCCGCCGCTTCCAGCCGCAGATCCAGTTCCCCGGCCACAAGGTCTTCGAAATGCTTGATCACATCCGAAGGCCGCAGCCGCCGCGAGGCGGGCGAGAGCCGCTCGATCATGTTCGCGGCGAAATGGAAGGCGTCGATGTCGCGCTTGAAGGCCTTTTCGATGCCCGGGCGCAGCACCTTGACCGCGACCTTCTCGCCGGTCTCGAGCAGCCGCGCCGAATGCACCTGCGCGATCGAAGCCGCCGCGACGGGCTCGGAAAATTCGGAGAAGAGCTCGTCGAAGGGACGGCCGAATTCCTCGACCAGCGTCGCCTTGGCCAGCGAAATGTCAAACGGCGGCAGACGGTCCTGCAGCACGCGCAACTGATCGGCCAGCTCCTCGCCCACCACGTCGGGGCGGGTCGAAAGCACCTGACCCAGCTTGATATAGGCCGGGCCGAGCGCGGTGATCGCCCGCGTCACCGGCGGCAGCGTGGGATCGCCCGCATAGCCCAGCCATTTGAACGGCCAGCCCATGATGCGCGCGACAAGGCGCAGCCGCGGCGGCGCCTCCATGGCTTCCAGCGCCACGCGCATGGCACCGGTCCGCTCGAAGGTTGCCCCCGTGCGGATCAGCCGCCACAGATTGTGCGGGCCGCGCATATTACACCTTCCAGCCCGAGTGCAGCGCCGCGATGCCCATGGAAAGATTGCGATATTTCACCTGGCTGAAGCCCGCCTCGCGGATCATCGAGGCGAACAGCTCCTGGTTCGGGAACTTGCGGATCGACTCGACCAGATATTGGTAGCTGTCGCGGTCATTCGCCACGACCTGCCCCATCACCGGGATCACGTTGAAGGAATAGGCGTCATAGACCGCCTGCATCAGATCGTTCGGGATCTGGCTGAATTCGAGCACCATCAGCCGCCCGCCCGGTTTCAGCACCCGGTAGGCTTCCGCCAGCGCATCGGGAATGCGGGTGACGTTGCGGATGCCGAACGAGATCGTGTAAACGTCGAAGGTATTGGATTCAAAGGGCAAATCCATCGCATCGCCGACGACCCAATTCAGCCGCGCGGCCATGTTCTCGGCATCGGCGCGTTTCTGGCCCTCGATCAGCATCGATTCCGTCATGTCGCAGACGGTCGCGGTCGAGCCCTTGGCACGTTTCAGGAACCGGAATGCGATGTCGCCGGTGCCGCCCGCCACATCGAGCAGCTTCTGCTCGGGGCGCGGCGCCAGCCAGTCCATCATCGCATTCTTCCAGATCCGATGGATGCCCATGCTCATCAGATCGTTCATGATGTCGTATTTCGAGGCCACGCGCGAAAAGACGCCATGGACCATGCCGGCCTTGGCCTCCTCGTTCACCGTCTGGAACCCGAAATGAGTCGTCTTGGTCTGATCCGTGCTCATCTGCCCTTGCCGATCTTGAACTGTCCCCCTCCTTATAGGGTCGGTTTCAGCCATGACAATGCGACAGGAGCGAAAATGCCCGAACTGCCCGAGGTCGAAACGGTCCGACGCGGCCTTGCCCCCGCGATGGAGGGGCGGGTGATCGACCGGGCCGAGGTGAACCGCCCCGATCTGCGCTGGCCCCTGCCCGAGGCCATGGCCGAGCGGCTGACCGGCGCCCGGGTCGAGCGGCTGCGGCGGCGCTCGAAATACATCCTCGCCGATCTGTCGAGCGGGGAGAGCCTGCTCATCCACCTGGGCATGTCGGGGCGGATGCTGGTCTCGGGCGTGATGCTGGGCGATTTCCACCTCGATCATCCGGCGGCGCAAAAGCATGACCATGTGGTGCTGCATATGGAGGGCGGCGCCCGGGTCACCTTCAACGATGCGCGGCGGTTCGGGGCGATGGATCTTGTCCGCACCGACCGCGAGGCGGCGCATTGGCTTTTGGCCGGGATCGGGCCGGAGCCTTTCGGCAATGACTTCCACGAGGCCTATCTGGTCGAGGCGCTGAAGACCCGCAAAAGCCCGATCAAGACCGCGCTTCTGGATCAGCACACGGTCGCCGGGCTGGGCAATATCTATGTCTCGGAGGTGCTCTTTCGTGCGGGCATCGACCCGCGCCGGGCAGCGAACCGGATTGCGGCGGCGCGGCTGGCCGGGCTGGTGCCGCTGATCCGCGAGGTTCTTTCCGAGGCGATCGAGGCGGGCGGATCATCCCTGCGCGATCATCGGCAGGCGGATGGCGAGTTGGGTTATTTCCAGCACAGCTTCCGCGTCTATGACCGCGAGGACGCGCCCTGCCCCCTTTGCGCCACCCCGATCAAGCGCATCGTGCAATCGGGGCGCTCAAGCTATTTCTGCCCCGCCTGCCAGAAGTGACGCAGCGGCACTTGCGCGACGGTCGATTGAGTTTCGCCCCCTGCCTGATACCTCTTTCCCATCACCAGCAAAGGGAATCCCATGTCTTACCAGACCCTGATCGTGGACATCGCAGACGGCGTGGCGCTGATCCGGCTCAACCGGCCCGAGGCGCTGAATGCGCTCAATTCGCAGCTGCTGGGGGAACTGGCCGAGGCGCTGAAGCTTCTGGACGCCGATCCGGCGGTGCGCTGCTTCGTGCTGACGGGGTCAGACAAGGCCTTTGCCGCTGGCGCCGACATCAAGGAAATGGCGGACAAAAGCTTTGTCGACATGCTCAAGCTCGATTTCTTCGGCACCGAGGGCGATGCGATCCTGCGCACGCGCAAACCGATCATCGCGGCGGTGGCGGGCTATGCGCTCGGCGGCGGCTGCGAACTGGCGATGATGTGCGACTTCATCCTTTGTGCCGAGAACGCGAAATTCGGTCAGCCCGAGATCAATCTGGGCGTCGTCGCGGGCATCGGCGGCACGCAAAGGCTGACCCGTTTCGTCGGCAAGTCGAAATCGATGGAAATGCACCTGACCGGCCGGTTCATGGACGCGGCCGAGGCGGAACGGTCGGGGCTGGTCAGCCGCGTGCTGCCTGTGGCCGAGCTTGTGCCCGAGGCGCTGGCCACCGCGCGCAAGATCGCGGCGAAATCGGCTATCGCAACGATGGTGGCCAAGGATTGCGTCAACCGCGCCTATGAAACCACGCTGCGCGAAGGCGTGCTTTATGAACGCCGGGTGTTTCATGCGCTTTTCGCCACCGAGGACCAAAAGGAAGGCATGGCCGCCTTTGCCGAGAAGCGCCCGGCGAAATTCGCCGACAAATAAGGCCGAAAGGGGCTTTCCTTCATGCCCCTTTTGGCCTAAGGACCGCCGTTACATGCGCGTGAAGCCCGCTCAGGCTAGAATCATCCGGTTCGCTGGGACGACCGGGCTTTGCGCTATATATATTCGCTTCAGCCCGGGAATAGGGAAACATGGCCAACACGCCCCAGTCCAAGAAACGCGCTCGTCAGAACGAGCGTCGCAACGACATCAACAAAGCCCGCCGTTCGCGCATTCGCACCTTCCTGCGCAAGGTCGAAGAAGCGATCGCCTCGGGCGACGCCGGTGTGGCCAAGGCCGCCCTTGAAGCCGCGCAACCCGAACTGGCGCGGGGCATCACCAAAGGCGTGCTGCACAAGAACACCGTGGCCCGCAAAATGTCGCGTCTTTCGTCGCGCGTGAAGGCCCTGTCGAACTGATTTTCCGATCTCGGAAGTTAATCCTCGCAAACGGCGTCCCATCTTTGGGGCGCCGTTTTATTTCTTTAGTTTCAATGCTTTGGCAATAGTGTTGCGGCCCGGTGAGGGGGCAACAGATTCGATTTGGGGAAAGTGGGCGTCAAGCGCGAAGTTCGGTTGCAGAAGCCCTCGCCGCCTTGCTAGCGTCACGGGGCGATTCACGTCGTCTTGGGGGACAAGACGCATCCGAAGGTCGAAGCGGGGCCCTGTGCTGCCGTACGATAAGAAGCCGTAAGCTTCGAGCTCAGGATGTGATCCGTTTCAAATGGGAGCAGATGCTCCGGTTTGGCAGGTGATGCCGACACCGGTTCAGCCGGGCTGTCGGCATGTCTTCATTCCCGACCCTGCCGCAAGGCGGGGGGCTATGTGCTGTGTGGTAAGTGTCGGTACGAAACGCTGATGGAAAAAGACATGACGAACGAACTCTGGGGGCAGGTGTGCAATGAACTTCAAAGGACCGTCGGCCGGACCAATTTCAACACCTGGATTGCGCCCCTGCAGCTGATCGAGCTGTCGGACGGCATCGTCTCGTTCGAGGCGCCGACGAAATTCATGTGCGACTGGGTCTCGCGCAATTATGGTGAACCGATTCTGCGCGAGCTGCGCAACTCCGGCCTGGCGGTCGAGCGCGTGGCGATCCGCGTGCCCGAGGGCCGTCCGATGCCCGCGCCCGAAGCCCGTCCGGTGGCGGAAAAGCCCCCTGCCCCGGCGCGCAAGGCCGCGCGGGTCAGCGACGACCAGGATCTTCCCGGGGCGCCTCTGGATGCCCGCTTCACCTTTGACAGCTTCGTCGTCGGCAAGCCGAACGAGCTGGCCCATGCCGCCGCCCGCCGCGTCGCCGAGGGCGGTCCGGTGACCTTCAACCCGCTGTTTCTGTATGGCGGCGTCGGGCTGGGCAAAACCCACCTGATGCATGCGATCGCGCATGAGCTGCAGACCCAGCACGGCGAGCTGCGGGTACTGTATCTCTCGGCCGAGCAGTTCATGTATCGCTTCGTGCAGGCTTTGCGCGACCGGCAGATCATGGATTTCAAGGAGCTGTTCCGCTCGGTCGACGTGCTGATGGTCGATGACGTGCAGTTCATTGCCGGCAAGGACAGCACGCAGGAAGAATTCTTCCATACTTTCAATGCGCTGGTCGATCAGGGCAAGCAGATCGTGATTTCGGCCGACCGCGCGCCGGGGGAAATCAAGGATCTGGAGGAGCGGATCAAGAGCCGGTTGCAATGCGGTCTGGTCGTCGATCTGCATCCGACCGATTACGAGCTGCGTCTGGGCATCCTGCAGACCAAGACCGAGATCCACGCCGCCCGCAATCCGGGGCTCATCGTGGCCTCGGGCGTGCTGGAATTCCTCGCGCATCGGATCACCACGAACGTGCGCGTGCTGGAAGGCGCGCTGACGCGGCTGTTCGCCTTTGCCTCGCTCGTCGGGCGGGAGATCACCCTTGATCTGGCACAGGAATGTCTGGCCGATATCCTGCGCGCCTCGGACCGCCGGGTGACGATCGAGGAGATCCAGCGCAAGGTGGCGGAACATTACAACGTTCGGCTGTCTGACATGATCGGGCCGAAGCGGCTGCGCACCATTGCCCGGCCGCGGCAGGTGGCGATGTATCTGTCGAAACATCTGACCACCCGCTCGCTGCCCGAGATCGGGCGGCGCTTCGGCGGCCGCGATCACACGACGATCATGCATGGCATCCGCAAGATCGACGAGCTGATGGCGACCGATCGGCAACTGGCCGAGGATATCGGGCTGCTGAAGCGGCTGATGGAATCCTGAAACCCTTGACGCCCCGCGCAAAGCGGCGGAATGTCCGGAAAAATCTTGTTCCGGCGCGGCGGCATGTTACCTTGCCGCCCCCGGGAACCGGCGAGGAATGGATATGAAGATCAGCATCGAACGCGCCGCCCTGCTCAAGGCGGTGTCTCAGGCCCAGTCCGTTGTCGAGCGGCGCAACACCATTCCGATCCTGGCGAACGTGCTGATCGAGGCCGAGGGATCGACCGTGTCCTTCCGCGCCACCGATCTGGATATCGAGGTGGTGGACAAGGCGCCTGCGCAGGTCGAGCGCGCGGGCGCGACCACGGTTTCGGCGGTGATGCTGCACGAGATCGTGCGCAAGCTGCCCGACGGCTCGCTGGTGCAGCTGTCGGATGATGCGGCGGCGGGGCGGCTTTCGGTCATGGCCGGGCGCTCGAGCTTCAACCTCGCGACCTTGCCGCGCGAGGATTTCCCGGTGATGGCCTCGTCGGAATATGCCGCGAATTTCGCCGCCAAGGCGGGCGTGCTGAAGCGGCTCTTCGACAAGTCGAAATTCGCGATCTCGACCGAGGAGACGCGCTATTATCTGAACGGCGTCTACATGCATGTGGCGACCGGCGAAGACGGCCCGGCGCTGCGCTGCGTCGCGACCGACGGGCACCGGCTGGCGCGGATCGATGCCGCCCTGCCCGAAGGGGCGGCCGGCATGCCGGGCGTGATCGTGCCGCGCAAGACGGTGAACGAGCTGCGCAAGCTGCTGGATGATGACGAGGCGCAGATCGCGGTCTCGGTTTCGGAAACCAAGGTGCGCTTTGCGACGCCGGAAATCACCCTGACTTCGAAGGTGATCGACGGCACTTTCCCCGATTACACCCGCGTCATTCCGATGGGGAATTCGCGGCGTCTGGAAGTCGATGCGCAGGAATTCGCCAAGGCGGTGGACCGGGTGGCCACCGTGTCTTCGGAACGCTCGCGCGCGGTGAAGCTGAGCCTGGATGAAGACCGGCTGGTGCTCTCGGTCAACGCCCCCGATGCGGGCGCCGCCGAGGAAGAACTGGCCGTGGCCTATGCCGATGAACGGCTGGAGATCGGTTTCAACGCGAAATACCTGCTGGAGATCGCGTCTCAGGTCGATCGCGAGAATGCGGTGTTCCTGTTCAACTCTTCGGGCGATCCGACGCTGATGCGCGAGGGCAATGACACGTCGGCGGTCTATGTCGTGATGCCGATGCGCGTGTGACGCGGGCGGCAAGGGCGTATTTGGACCAAGAAGAAACGGGGCGGCGATGCTGCGGGATCTGACGTTGCTGCAGTTCCGCTCGCATCGGCGTGGTATTCTGACGGTCGATGCGCGGCCGGTGGCGCTTTACGGGCCGAACGGGGCGGGCAAGACCTCGGTTCTGGAGGCGGTGTCGCTTTTGTCCCCTGGGCGGGGGCTGCGCCGCGCCTCGGCCGAAGAACTGATCCGGCGCCAGGAACAGGTCGGCTGGAAGATCCGCGCGACGCTTTCCGAGGTCGAGATCGAGACGTCGGCCCTGCCCGGGTCGTCACGCGAGGTGCTGATCGACGGCAAGGCGGCGGCGCAGGTCGCGCTGGGGCGGTTCTTGCGCGTGCTGTGGCTGGTGCCCGCGATGGACCGGCTCTGGATCGAGGCGGCCGAGGGGCGGCGGCGGTTTCTGGACCGCATGACGCTGTCGTTTTTTCCGACCCATGCGGAAGCCGTGCTGGCCTATGAAAAGGCGATGCGCGAACGCAACCGGCTTTTGAAGGACGAGATCCGCGATGCGGCCTGGTATGGGGCGCTGGAAAGCCGGATGGCGGAAGCCGGGGCGCTGATGACGGCGCATCGGCGGCAGGCCCTGGCGCAGATTGCGACGGCGCAGCGGGGCGCGGCGACGGCCTTTCCGGCCGCCGATCTGGGTCTGACGGCCGAGGGGCCCGAGGATCTGGCAAGCGCGCTTTCCGAGGGGCGGCGCCGCGACATGGCCGCCGGGCGGACGCTCGAGGGCCCGCATCGGGTCGATCTGACGGCTGTTTATGCCGAAAAGGCGATCCCGGCCGATCAATGCTCGACTGGCGAGCAAAAGGCGCTGCTGATTTCGCTGCTGCTGGCCAATGCCCGGGCGCTGGCGGGAGAAAACACCGTGCTGCTTCTGGATGAGGTGGCGGCGCATCTGGATGCCGGGCGGCGGGCGGCGCTTTATGATGAAATCTGCGCCCTGCCCGCGCAGGTTCTGATGACCGGCACCGGGGCCGAGCTTTTCGACACGCTTGGCGACCGCGGGCGGTATTGGCAGGTGACCGAGGTGCAGGGAACCTCGGAATTGGTGGAAAGCCCCCCGCAAAACCGCTGAATATTGTGCCCAAGGCGTGACATTCCCCGGCCGAAACTCTATAAGTCCGCAACGATCAGCAGGATAGGCGCGGATGACCGAAACCCCGAAGAACAAAGCCGAATATGGCGCGGAGTCGATCAAGGTCCTGAAAGGCCTCGAAGCGGTGCGCAAACGCCCCGGCATGTATATCGGCGACACCGACGACGGCTCGGGCCTGCATCACATGGTCTATGAGGTCGTCGACAACGGCATCGACGAGGCCTTGGCAGGCCACGCCAATTACGTTGCGGTGAAGATCCACGCCGACAGCTCGGTTTCCGTGCGCGACAACGGCCGCGGCATCCCGGTCGACATCCACCAGGAAGAGGGCGTCTCGGCGGCCGAGGTCATCATGACCCAGCTGCATGCGGGCGGCAAATTCAACAACACCGATGACAGCGGCAATGCCTACAAGGTCTCGGGCGGGTTGCACGGCGTCGGCGTTTCCGTGGTCAACGCGCTGTCGGACTGGCTGGAGCTGAAGGTCTGGCGCAACGACAAGGTCTATTTCGCCCGGTTCGAAAAGGGCGATTGCACCGTGCATGTGCACGAGATCGGCGAGGCTCCGGGCGAAAAGGGCACCGAGGTCCGGTTCATGGCGTCCTCCAAGACCACCGACCCGGAGGGGACGTTTTCGAACCTCGATTACGTCTTCAAGACACTGGAAACCCGGCTGCGGGAACTGGCCTTCCTGAACTCGGGCGTGCGGATCATTCTGGAAGACGAGCGCCCCGCGGAACCGCTGCGCAGCGAGCTGCATTACGACGGTGGCGTGCGGGAATTCGTCAAATACCTCGACCGCTCGAAAACCCCGGTGATGCCTGACCCGATCTACATGGTCGGCGAGGTCCGCGGCATCGGCGTCGAAGTGGCGATGTGGTGGAACGACAGCTATCATGAAACCGTGCTGCCCTTCACCAACAACATCCCGCAGCGTGACGGCGGCACCCACCTTGCCGGGTTCCGCGGCGCGCTGACCCGCACGATCACCAAATACGCGCAAGACAGCGGCATCGCGAAACGCGAAAAGATCGACTTCACCGGCGATGACGCCCGCGAAGGCCTGACCTGCGTTCTGTCGGTGAAAGTGCCCGATCCGAAATTCTCCAGCCAGACCAAGGACAAGCTGGTGTCCTCGGAAGTCCGTCCGGCGGTCGAGAATCTAGTGAACGAAAAACTTGCGGAATGGTTCGAAGAACATCCGACCGAGGCCAAGGGCATCGTCGGCAAGATCATCGAAGCCGCGCTGGCACGGGAAGCGGCGCGCAAGGCCCGCGAACTGACCCGGCGCAAGACCGCGATGGATGTGGCCTCGCTGCCCGGCAAGCTTGCCGATTGTCAGGAAAAGGACCCCGCGCTGAGCGAGGTTTTCCTTGTCGAAGGGGATTCGGCCGGTGGCTCGGCCAAGCAGGGGCGCGAGCGGAAGAACCAGGCCGTGCTGCCGCTGCGGGGCAAGATCCTGAACGTGGAACGGGCGCGGTTCGACCGGATGCTGTCCTCGGACCAGATCGGCACGCTGATCACCGCGCTGGGCACCGGCATCGGCCGCGACGAATTCAACATCGCGAAGCTGCGCTACCACAAGATCGTCATCATGACCGATGCCGACGTCGACGGGGCCCATATCCGGACGCTGCTGCTCACCTTCTTCTTCCGGCAGATGCCGGAGCTGATCGAGCACGGCTATCTTTATATCGCGCAGCCGCCGCTCTACAAAGTCGCCCGCGGCAAATCCGAGGTCTACCTGAAGGATCAGGCCGCGCTGGAAGATTATCTTGTGCATCAGGGTGTCGAGGGGGCGATCCTGCGGCTGGGCGACGGCACCGACATCACCGGCGCCGACCTGACGCGGCTGGTCGAGGAAGCGCGGCAGGTGCGCCGCATCCTGCAGGCCTTCCCGACGCATTACCCGCAGCGCATCCTGGAACAGGCGGCGATCGCCGGGGCGCTGCTGGCCGGACGGATCGACGCCGATGCGCAGGGCGTGGCCGATGAGCTTTCGGCGCGGCTCGACCTGATCGCGCTCGAATATGAACGCGGCTGGATGGGACGGCCGACGCAGGACCACGGGCTGCGGATGTCGCGCATCCTGCGTGGCGTCGAGGAGGTCCGCACGCTGGATGGCCCGGTGCTGCGTTCGGGCGAGGCGCGGCGGCTGTCGCAATTCACCACCAGTCTGCAGGAAAGCTACCGAGCCCCGGCGCGGCTGGTGCGCAAGGATCGCGAGCAGTTCATCCATGGTCCGCTCGATCTTTTGACGGCGATCCTGCAGGAGGGCGAAAAGGGCCTGACGCTGCAGCGCTACAAGGGTCTGGGCGAGATGAACCCGGAACAGCTGTGGGAAACCACGCTGGATCCTTCGGCGCGGACGCTGTTGCAGGTGCGGGTCGATGACGTGGCCGAGGCCGAGGACATCTTTTCGAAGCTGATGGGCGATGTGGTGGAACCGCGGCGCGAATTCATCCAGCAAAACGCGCTGAGCGTGGAAAACCTCGATTTCTGAGGCCCGTCCGGGCCGCGACGAAAGGGGACTATCATGAGCGAGAGCGACCGGATCGACGCGGCCAGTCAGGCAGAGGCACCGGCCGACGGTCACCTGCCCGACCCCGCGGACCCGCGGCTTTTGCGCGATGCGCTCGGCCGCTTTGCCACCGGGGTGGCGCTGGTCACCGCCCGGGATATCGATGATGGCAGCCCGATCGCCATCGTCGTCAATTCCTTTGCCTCGGTCTCGCTCGATCCGCCACTGGTGCTGTGGTCGGTGGCCTGCAGTTCGATGCGGCATCGGCATTTCACCGCGGCGCCCGCCTTTGCCATTCATGTGCTGACCGAGGCGCAGCGCGATCTGACCGCGCGATTCTCGCGCTCGGGGCCCGGCTTCGAGGGTCTGGCCCTTGCCAGCAACGGCGAGGGCGTGCCGATCCTGTCCGAAGCTCTGGCCCGATTCGACTGCGTGACCGAAGCGACGCATGCGGGCGGCGATCACACCATCATCCTTGGCCGCGTCACCCGCTTCGATTTGCGGCGCGAGGGCCAGCCCTTGTGCTTCTTCGGCGGCGCCTTTGGCGGTTTCGCCACGCGGGATTGACCCGAACCCCCAAGGATTGCTTGCGATTTTATCCGTTAAGCCGGCTTTAAGCGGCACCTGCTATCTCTGGTTCCGGGTGAAATAGAGGTGGTGGGAATGGGCGCACACGATGGTGTCGCACCAGTCATCATCAAGCGCAAGAAGGTCGTCGGGGGCGGCGGGCACCACGGTGGGGCGTGGAAAGTTGCCTATGCCGACTTCGTCACTGCCATGATGGCCTTCTTTCTGCTGATGTGGCTGCTGAACGCGACAACAGAAAAGCAACGCAAGGGAATCGCGGATTACTTCAACCCGACGATTCCGATCAACCGGATCTCGGGCGGCGGCGAAGGCGCCTTTGGCGGCGATTCCGTGTTTTCCGAAGATCAGGTGGCACAGAATGGCACCGGGGCTTCGGGGCAATCGCCGACCGAGGAACGGCAGGCCCGCGGCGACAGCGGGGCCGCCAAGCAGGAGCAGAAGCAAGATCAGGCCGAGTTCGACCGCATGGCCAAGGAAATCGAAAAGGCGCTGTCGGCAACCTCCGGCGAATCGATGGTCAGCGAGCAGCTCGCCCGTCACATCGTGACGAAGGTGACCGACGAGGGATTGATCGTCGAATTCTTCGATCTGGAGGACGAGCCGCTTTTCGTGCCCGATAGTTCCGAGCCGGAACCGATTCTGGGCGAAATCGCCGGTATGCTGACGCGGGTCTTCGGCCTGACGAAGAACAATGTCGCGATCAACGGTCACACCCGGTCCTATCCTTCGATGCTGCGCACCAATCCGGTCTGGGATCTGTCCTCGGAGCGCGCGCAAAGGATGAGAATCCTTATGGAAACCGCGGGATTCGATGCTGCGCGGCTGCAACGGGTCTCGGGGTTTGCCGATCGCAAGCCGGCCGTCGAAACGCGGATGTCGGTGCGCAACAACCGGCTTGAACTGATCTTGTTGCGCAACGGGCGCTGAGCCGTGCGAAGAAGAAATCGGACGTATTTTACGCGTTAGGCCGATCTTAACGGCGATTGCGGCAAGGTGGCTTCAATCAAGGGACGCAGCAGCAGAAAGGCGCTTACATGTCCATTTCTTCTTCGCTCAACGCGGGTGTGGCAGGCCTTGCAGCCAACGCGACGCGCTTGGCAACGATTTCCGACAACATCGCCAACTCGGGCACTTACGGCTACAAGCGGGCGACGGCGGATTTCGAAAGCATGGTGCTGACCCAGGCGCGCAGCTCCGGTACCTATTCGGCCGGGGGCGTGCGCGCCTCCTCGGGGCGCCTGATCGACCAGCGCGGCTCGCTGATCGGCACATCGAATGCGATGGACATCGCGATTTCCGGTCGCGGCTTCCTGCCCGTCGCCAACACCTCTGCCCTGGCGAACGGGCTGGGCGACCAACCGCTGACGATGACCTCGACCGGGTCGTTCCACACCGACAAGGATGGCGTGCTGCGCACCGACTCGGGCCTGGTCCTGCTCGGCTGGGCGGCGCTGGCCGACGGCACGATCCCGGTCAATGCGCGCGACACCGTGTCAGGGCTGACCCCGGTGGTGATCAACGCCAACCAGACCGCGGGCGATCCGACGACGACGATGAACTGGGGCATCAACCTGCCCGCAAGCGAAACCGCGGACGATGCGGGCGGCGAAACGCTGACCTCCTCGATCGAATATTTCGGCAACCTCGGCAACTCGAACACGCTGGAGGTCTCCTTCACGCCGACGATCCCGGCGGCGGGCGATCCGAACTCGAACCAGTGGACGATGACGATCCGCGATTCGGCGACCACCACCGATCCTTATGGCCTCGGGGTCGGCGTCGTCGGGCAATATACGCTCGACTTCGACAACACCGGCACGAATGGCGGCACGCTGAGCAACGTCACCACGATCCAGGGCCCGGCCTGGGATTCGACCGAGGGGACGCTGAACTTCACCGATGCCTCGGGCTTCGCGCTGGCCGACGGGCTGCAGGACATCACCATCACCATCGGCAAACAGGGTGACACCAACGGTCTGACCCAGCTCGCCACGGATTTCGCGCCCACCTCGATCAACAAGGACGGTTCGCCGGTGGGGAACCTGACCTCGGTCGAGATCGACGAGAACGGCTTCATCAAGGCGACGTACGACACCGGCTTCATCCGCACCGTCTATCAGGTGCCGCTGGTCGACGTGTCGAACATCAACGGCCTGAACGCGCTGGACAACCAGACCTTCCAGGTCTCGTCCACCTCGGGGTCGTTCTATCTCTGGGACGCCGGTGACGGCCCGACCGGCGCGATCGAGGGCTATGCCCGCGAAGGCTCGGCGGTCGATGTGGCGCAGGAACTGACCAACCTGATCCAGACCCAACGGGCATATTCGTCGAACGCGAAGGTGATCCAGACCGTCGACGAGATGCTGCAGGAGACGACGAACATCAAGCGCTGAGCCTGATGTCCCCTTCAGGAGGAGATGACCCATGAGCATCGCAAGTGCCTTCACTTTTGCCCTTTCGGGGCTGACGGCATCATCCCGGATGGCCGAGGTCGTCTCTTCCAACATCGCCAACGCGATGACGGACGGC
Source organism: Rhodobacter capsulatus (assembly GCF_005144475.1). Classification (GTDB taxonomy): domain Bacteria; phylum Pseudomonadota; class Alphaproteobacteria; order Rhodobacterales; family Rhodobacteraceae; genus Rhodobacter; species Rhodobacter capsulatus_C. The sequence goes on from NZ_SWJZ01000008.1 coordinate 166,580, forward strand.
TACGCGCGCCGGGAGCTTTCCATCGCGTCGCAAACGCTGGGCGGCACCGGCGGCGGTGTCCGCATCCTCGGCGTCAACCGGATCGTGAACCAGGTGGTGCAGCAGGATCTGATGCTCGCCGATTCGGCCGCCGCAAACACCACCGCCAAGGCGGATTTCTACAGCCGTCTCGAAGCCAAGATCGGTGATCCCGAGACGGCCGGGTCGCTGTCGGCCACGATGTCGGACTTCGAAAGCGCCCTGCTCACCGCGGCCAGCATGCCCGACAGCACGGCACGGCTGACCTCGGCGGTCAAGGCGGCTTCGACGGTGGCCGACAAGCTGAACAGCGTTTCCGACGACCTTCAGGCCGCGCGTCTGACGGCCGACAAGTCGATTGCCAAGCAGGTCCGGACGCTGAACGAAACACTGGTGCAACTGCAAGAGATGAACCGGACGATCACGACGCAGATTTCCATCGGCAATGATGCGGCCGGTCTGATGGACGAACGTCAGTCACTGGTGAACCAGATCTCCGAGATCGTCCCGATCCGGGTCGTGCAGCGCGACAACAACCAGATCGCGCTTTTCACCACCGGCGGCGCCATCCTGCTTGATGGCTCGGCCGCCACGATCGGTTTCGAGGGCGCGGGGGCGATGGCCCCGCATCTGACGCTCGACTCGGGGGCGCTTTCGGGGCTCACCATCAACGGCTATCCGGCGTCGACCAAGGACGACGGCCCGCTGGGCGGCGGCACGCTCGGCGCCGCTTTCGCCGTGCGCGACGAGCTGGCGCCCGAGGCGCAGAGCCAGCTGGACGCCTTTGCCCGCGATCTGATGACCCGGTTCGAGGATCCGGGCGTCGATACCACCCTCTCGGCGGGCGATCCCGGTCTGTTCACCGATGCGGGCAGCGCCTTCGACGCCAGCACCGAAGTCGGGCTGGCCGGGCGGCTGCAGCTGAATGCGATCGTCGATCCCGAGCAGGGCGGATCCTCCTGGCATCTGCGGGACGGGCTGATGGCCGGCGCCCCCGGGGCGGTCAGCGACGGGACGATCCTGAACGCGCTCTCCGCGGCGCTGACCCGCGAATCCGCACCGGCTTCGGGGAATTACGGCTCTGCCCTGCGCAGCTCCTCGGGCCTTGCTGCGGAACTGCTGTCTTTCGCCGCTTCGGGGCGGCAATCGGCCGAGCTGACCCAGGGCTATGCCACCGCCCGTCAGCAGACCTTGACCGAGATGTCGCTCGCCGACGGGGTGGACACCGACTACGAGATGCAGACCCTTCTTGTCGTCGAAAAAGCCTATGCCGCCAATGCGAAGGTCGTTCAGACCATCGATGCCATGCTGCAGGAACTTCTGGATATCTGACATGAAATACATCTCCGTCGGTGACATGTCGCAGACCTATCTGATGCGTCGTCACAATGTGCAGCTGAAGACGACGATGTCGCGGCTCTCGGAAGAGGTCGTCACCGGCATCAGTCAGGATCTGGGCACCAAGGTCGGCGGTGATTTCACCGCTCTGGCCGCCATCGACCGGTCGATGACGCGGGGTGCCGCCTACAAGCAGGTGGCGGCGGAAACCGACCTTCTCGCCGGCACGCAGCAGGATGCGCTTGAGACCATCCAGAGCCATGCCCAGGCGATCGGCTCGACGCTCATCTCGGCTTCTTTCGCCTCTTCGTACAACATGATCGAATCCGGGGCGCAGAATACCGAGGAACGGTTCGAAGCGGTGATCGACGCGCTCAACGTCAATGTCGCCGGGCGCTACGCCTTTTCGGGAACGACCACCGACACGAAACCGGTGGCGTCGGCCGATACGATCATCAGCGGCATCGAGGCGATGGTCAGCGGCATGACGGTCGCGGCCGATATCATCGCCGCCGTCGATGACTGGTTCGATGCTGCCGCGGGCGGGGGCGGGTTCCTGGATCAGGGCTATCTTGGCAGCGCAAACAGCCTGTCGCCGGTGCGGCTCTCGGAAACCGACACCGCGCAGGTGAGCATCACCGCGGCGGATTCCTCGATCCGCGACATGCTGAAGGGCTTCGCCCTCGGCACCCTGATCGCCCGCGATCTGGTGCCCGAAGACCTCGAAACGCGCGCGCTGCTGATCCGCGCCGCGGGGGATCGCATCACCTCGGCCGAAGGCGCGGTGACCACGCTGCGCGCCGACCTGGGCACGGTCGAGGCGATCATTTCGGATGCGCAGACCCGCAATTCGACGCAGGTGACCGCGCTCGAAATCGCGCGCAAGGAACTGATCGGCGTTGACGAATACGAGACGGCGACGGCCCTTGAAGCCACGCAATCGCAGCTGGAAACGCTTTACACGCTGACCTCGCGTCTGACCCAACTCTCCCTGACGGATTACCTCTGATGAAACTCGTCGCCCTTGTGCTGATGCTGCTGGTGCCGTCCTTCTGCGTCGCCGCCCCGATCCGGATCAAGGATCTGGTCGAATTCGATGGCGTGCGCGGCAACGACCTTGTCGGCTACGGGCTTGTGGTCGGTCTGAACGGAACCGGCGACGGGATCCGCAATGCGCCCTTCACCGAAGAAATCATGGCCAATATTCTCGAACGGCTCGGCGTTAACGTTACCGGCGAACAATTCCGGCCGAAGAACGTCGCCGCGGTCATGGTGACGGCCGCGCTGCCGCCCTTTGCCCGGGCGGGGGCGAAGATCGATGTCACGGTGTCGGCGATCGGCGATGCCAAGAGCCTGCTGGGCGGCACGCTGATCATGACCCCCCTGAACGCGGCGGATGGCGAAATCTATGCGGTGGCGCAAGGCGCGGTGATCGCGGGCGGGGTCTCGGCACAGGGCGCCGCGGCCTCGGTCGTGCAAGGGGTTCCGACCTCTGGCACGATCCCCTCCGGCGCCCATGTCGAGCGCGAGATCGGCTTCGAACTCGACAGCCTCTCGGATGTGCGGCTGGCGCTGCGCACGCCCGATTTCACCACCGCGGCGCGGATTGAAAAGGCGATCAACCGCGAATTCGGGTCGCGCATCGCCGCGATGGAGGATTCGGGCACCGTCTCCGTCAGCATCGCCAATGCCAACATGCGCTCGGCCGCGCATGTGCTGGAACGGCTCGAAAACCTGACGGTCGAACCCGAGCAGCGCGCCCGGGTCGTGGTGGATCAACGGTCCGGCACCATCGTCATGGGCGAGGATGTGCGGATTTCGCGCGTCGCGGTCAGTCAGGGGAACCTGACGCTGCGCGTGCAGGAAGCGCCGATCGCCGTGCAACCGAACCCCTTCGCCCGCGGCGAGACCGTCGTCGTGCCGCGAACCGAGGCGTCGATCGAGGAAGGCGCGGGACTCAAGATGGCCGAAGTGGGCGAAACCAGTTCGCTGTCCGACGTCGTGGCCGGGCTCAATGCACTGGGTGTCAGCCCGCGCGACATGATCGACATCCTGAAAAGCATCAATGCGGCCGGGGCTCTGCACGCGGAATTCGTGGTCAACTGAACCGCTTTCCCCCTCTCCCGTCCTGGACGCGCCGGTTGCGGCGCGTCCTTTTGCATGACGGATCCTTTCCGCGCCTTGCCACGGTTTCGCGATTGACCTTTCAAACGTTTGTTTGAATTCTGGCGCCATGCGCGAAGATGCACTCCCACCCGACTCGGGCCTCAAGGCCGGGGGAACCGCCGGGGCACTGGTGGCAACGGCGATCGAGATTTTCGGGCGCAAGGGCTTTGACGCGACCTCGACCCGCGAAATCGCTGCGGCGGCGGGCACCAACATCGCCGCGATTTCCTATCATTTCGGTGGCAAGGCGGGACTGCGCCTGGCCTGTGCCGAGGCTTTTGCGGCCCATGTCGGCGGCCTGATCGACAGCCTGACAGCGCAGGACCCCGTGACGGCCGAGGCGGCCCGGGCGCTGCTGGTGACGTTGATCGACCGTCTTGCCCGCCATCTGATCGGCGCCGCGGAGATGAGACCCTTCGCCGCTTTCGCCCTGCGCGAAATCTCGGACGGCGGACCGGGCACCGACATCCTCTACACGGCGCTGATCGGCCCCGCGCATCGACGCCTGTGCCGGCTCTGCGCCCTGGCGACCGGCGAAGACCCCGAAGCCGAGCCGGTCAAGCTCTTCGTCTTCAGCCTGATCGGTCAGATCCTTTACTTCCGCATCGGCGCCGCCATCGTCACCCGCCGCATGGGCTGGTCCGACATCGGCCCCGACGAGACCGAGAAGATCGTCGCCGTGCTGCAAGCCAATCTCTCGACCCAGATCGCCGCCAGACGGAGGTTCCCGGAATGACGCTGTGCTCGCTGCCCCTGATCGCCGCGCTGTTGAGCGGTTGCGCCACGCCGCTGCCGCTTGCGACCGGCTATGTCGAGGGCGACCATGTGATGATCGCCCCCGTCTCGGTGGCGGAACTGGCCAGCCTGTCAGTCACGCGCGGGCAGCGGGTGCGGGCGGGCGCGCAACTGGCCGAGCAGGAAAGCCGCGATGCGCGGATTGCCGTCGAGCAGGCGACCGCGGCTTTGGCGCAGGCGGAAAGCCAGCTTGAAAACCTGCGCGAGGGCAAACGCCCCGAGGAAATCCGGGTGATCGCGGCGGCGCTGGCCTCGGCCAGGGCGCAGGCGGCCGAGAGGGAACGCACGGCGCTGCGGTTCGCGGCGCTGGAAAACCGCGGCGCGGCGACCCCGGCCCAACGCGAGGATGCACAGACGGCGCTGACCATGGCGCAGGCGAAGGTGGCCGAGATCGAGGCCAATCTGGCCGTGGCCCGCCTGCCCGCCCGCAAGCCCGAAATCGCCGCCGCCGAGGCCGCCGTCCGTGCCGGTCAGGCCGGGCTTGAGCAGGCGAAATGGGTGCTGGAGAAACGCCGACTGACCGCCCCCGTCGACGGGGTGATCTCGGATCTGCTGCGGCGGCCGGGGGAGATTTCGGGGCCAACGGCGCCGGTCCTGACGATGTTGCCCGATCATGCGGTGAAGCTGCGGCTGTATCTGCCCGAAGCGCAGCTGGCGCAGGTGCACGCGGGCACCAGGCTGGAGGTGCAGTGCGACGGCTGCGCCCCGGGTCTGACGGCGACGGTCTCCTATGTTGCCGACGGGCCGGAATTCACCCCGCCGGTGATCTATTCGCCGCAGAACCGCCAGAAGCTGGTCTACCTGCTTGAAGCGCGGCCGGACACGGAGACCGGGTTGAAACCCGGTCAGATCGTTGATGTGACGCTGGCAGGGGCGCGCAGATGACGGCGCCCGCCATTGCCGTGACCGATTTGACGAAACGGTTCGGCAAGCGGACCGTGGTGGATCGGGTCTCGATCCGCGTGCAACCGGGCGAGATCGTCGGCTTTCTGGGCCCGAACGGCTCTGGCAAGACGACGACGATCCGGATGATGTGCGGCTTGCTGACCCCGGATGCGGGGTATGGCCGCGTGCTGGACCACGACATCTTGCGGGAACAAGCCGCGATCAAGCGCGAAGTCGGCTACATGACCCAGCGCTTCAGCTTTTATGAAGACCTGACCATCGCGGAAAACCTGAGCTTCGTTGCGGGCGTCTACGGCCTGCCCGCCGATGCCGTCGCCGGGACGCTCGCCGATCTGGGCCTGACCAGCCGCCGCGCGCAACTGGCCGGATCGCTCTCGGGCGGCTGGAAACAGCGCCTCGCCTTGGCCGCCTGCCTGATGCACCGGCCGAAACTGCTGATGCTCGACGAACCCACCGCGGGCGTCGATCCGAAGGCCCGGCGGGACTTCTGGGATGAAATCCACGCCCGCGCCGCCAATGGCCTGACCGTCCTTGTCTCCACCCATTACATGGACGAGGCCGAGCGCTGCCACCGGATAAACTACATTTCCTACGGCAGGCTGATCTCGCAGGGCACGGTGGCCGAGGTGATCGCGGCGGCGGGCCTTGTCACCGTGATCCTGCGCGGCGGGCGCACCGCAGAAGCACAGGTCCGCCTGACCGGACAGGCGGGCGTCGATCAGGTGGCGCATTGGGGCGCGGACCTGCATGTGATCGGCCGCGACGGCACCGCCCTGCGCCGCGCCGCCTCCGAGGTCGCCAAGGCGACCGGCGGTCAGATCCTTGAGGCCGAAACCAGCCTTGAGGACGTGTTCATCCAGCTGATGGGCGCGTCAAAGGACAACATGTCATGACCCGTTTCCTGTCTTTCCGCCGCCTGTTCACCATCATCCGCAAGGAGGCGGTGCAGATGCGCCGCGACCGCATCACCTTCGCGATGATGCTGGGCGTGCCGCTGATGCAATTGATGCTCTTCGGTTTTGCGATCAACAATGACCCCAAGGGCCTGCCCGCCGCGCTCGTCGCGCCCACGCAGGACCGCTATTCCCGCGCCCTTGTCAGCGCGCTGGAACTGACCGGCTATTACCGCTTCACCCATCCGCAAGCCACCGCGACCGAGGCCGAACGGCTGATCGCCACCGGACAGGTCAGTTTCGTCGTCACCGTGCCCTCGGATTTCGGCCGCAAGGTGATCCGCGGCGAACATCCGCAGATATTGATCGAGGCCGACGCGACCGATCCCGCCGTGGCCTCGGGCGCGATCGGCACCTTGGGGACCGTCGCGGCGCAGGCGCTTTTGCGCGAAAGCGGCACCGAGGCCGAGGCCACGGCCAGCGCGGCGCACAGGCTCGAGGTCGTCGTGCACCGCCGCTACAACCCCGAGGGCGTCACGCAATACAACATCGTCCCCGGGCTTCTGGGGGTGATCTTGCAGATGACGATGGTGATGATGACCGCGATGGCGCTGACCCGGGAAATCGAGCGCGGCACGATGGAAAACCTGCTCTCGATGCCGGTCACGCCGATCGAGGTGATGCTGGGCAAGGTGCTGCCGTTTTTCGTCGTCGGCGCGGTGCAGGTCAGCGTGGTGCTGATCGCGGCGAAAACGATTTTCGGCGTGCCTTTTGTCGGCAGCCTTTGGCTGTTGATGCTCGGCGTGCTGGTCTTCGTGATGGCGCTGGTGGTGCTGGGCTATGTCTTCTCGACGCTGGCCCGCACGCAGATGCAGGCGATGCAGCTGACCTTCTTCTACTTCCTGCCGTCGATCCTGCTCTCGGGCTTCATGTTCCCGTTTCGCGGCATGCCGACCTGGGCGCAATGGATCGGCGAAACGCTTCCCCTCACCCATTTCCTGCGCCTGATCCGAGGGGTGATGCTGAAGGGCGCAACTTTGGCCGACATCGCGCAGCCGCTGCTGACGCTGACCGGCTTTGCCGTCTTCTTCTCGCTTCTGGCGCTGAGCCGGTTCCGCCAGACGCTTGATTGAAAAGGGCCGCTTGCGCGGCCCTTTTGGGGTTCAGACGAACCGGTTCCACAGGTTTTCGAGCCGCTCTTGCCGCCCCGATTTCGGCTGCGGGTTGATGCCTTTCGCCCGCACCAGCGCCTCGATCGAGGCCAGATCCGAGCCGAGCATCGTCTTTGCCTCGGCCGTGTCCCAACCCGCATAACGCGCCTTGCGATTGGCTTCGAGCCCGCCATCTTCCAAAAGCGCCGCCGCCGCCTTCAGCGCCCGGGCGCAAACATCCATCGCCCCGACATGGCCGAGGATCAGATCCTCCGGGTCGATCGACTGACGGCGGATCTTCGCGTCGAAATTGGTGCCGCCGGTGGTGAAGCCGCCCGCTTTCAGCACCTCGTAATAGGCCCGCGCCATCTCGGGAACCGAATCCGGGAACTGGTCGGTGTCCCAGCCCGATTGGTAATCGTTGCGGTTCATGTCAATCGAACCAAGGATGCCAAGCGAAGCCGCCAGCGCCAGTTCATGCTCGAAACTGTGCCCGGCCAGGATCGCGTGACCCTGTTCGATGTTCACCTTGACCTCGTTTTCCAGCCCGAAGCGTTTCAGGAAGCCGTAAACGGTGGCCACATCGTAGTCATATTGATGCTTCGACGGCTCCTGCGGTTTCGGCTCGATCAGGATCGTGCCCTTGAAGCCGATCTTGTGCTTGTAGTCGACGACCATCTGCAGGAAGCGCCCGGCCTGCTCCGCCTCGCGGGTCAGATCGGTGTTCAGAAGCGTTTCATAGCCCTCGCGGCCGCCCCAAAGCACATAGTTGGCGCCGCCAAGCTTGTGCGTGGCATCCATGCAGGTCTTCACCGTCGCGGCAGACCAGGCAAAGACCTCCGGATCGGGGTTCGTCGCCGCGCCCGACATGAAGCGGCGGTGGCTGAACAGATTCGCCGTGCCCCACAGAAGCTTGGTGTTCGAGCCCGCCATCTTCTCGCCGATGTAATCGACGATCACTTCCAGATTGCGGGTGTTTTCCGCGAAATCCCTGCCCTCGGGGCGGATGTCGGCATCGTGGAAGCAGAAGAACGGCGCGCCGAGAATATCGAACATTTCGAAGGCCACATCGGCTTTCAGCTTCGCCAGATCAAGCGTGTCGCCAAACCACGGCCGTTCAAAGGTCTGCCCGCCAAAGGGGTCGCCGCCCGGCCAGGCGAAGCTGTGCCACCAGGCGATGGCAAAGCGCAGATGCTCGGCCATCGTCTTGCCCATCACCACTTCCGTGGGGTTGTAGTGCCGGAAGGCGAATTCGTTCGTCGAAGTCGGGCCCTCGTAGCGGATGGCGGGAATACCCTTGAAGAAGTCGGTCATGTCAGTCCCCGGATTGCGGCCTGCGCCGCGCGGTAGCGGGCATGGCCTTCGTCGAATGCCGATGACAGCGCCGAAACCGGCTCTATCACGGCGGAAATCACCGGTTGCGCGGCCACTTCGGCCCCGGCCCCGGTTGCGGCCATCAAGGCCAGTCGTGCGGCGCCAAAGGCTCCGCCGAAATCCCCCGCCACCGGCAGGGAAACAGGGGTGCCCAGCGCCGTCGCGATCGCCTGACACCAATAGGTGGATTTTGAGCCGCCGCCGACGGCCAGCAGGCTGTCGATGCGGGTGCCGGTCGCCGCCAGGGCATCGCGGCAATCGCGGATCGCAAAGGTCACGCCTTCCAGCACCGCCCGCGTCGCGGCGTCACGATCCGTCGCATGTTCCAGCCCGATGAAGGCGCCACGGATCGCGGCATCGTTCAGCGGCGTGCGCTCACCGCCCAAGTAAGGCAGGAATCGGGTCTTTCCGGGCGGTTGCAACGCACCAAGACCCGCGGTCAGATCCTTGGGCGAGGCCCCGGCAAGGCGCGAAAACCAATTGAGCGCATCGGTGGCGGCGAGGATCACCCCCATCTGATGCCAGGTTCCCGGCAGCGCATGGCAAAAGGTATGCACAGCCGTCGCGGCATCGGGCTGATAGCCGTCATTCGCCGCAAAAAGCACCCCCGAGGTGCCAAGCGAGACAAAGGCCTGCCCGGCCTTCACCACGCCGACGCCGATCCCCGAGGCGGCATTGTCGCCCCCGCCCCCGGCCACGACGACGCCCGCGGGCATCCCGAAGCGTTCGGCCAAATCGGCTCTGATCTTGCCCGAAACCTCGGATCCTTCGACCAGACGCGGCATCTGATCGCGCCGCATGCCCGAGGCTTTCAGCAATTCCTCGGACCAGTCGCGGCGGCCGACATCAAGCCAAGCCGTGCCCGCCGCATCGGACATTTCCGCCACATGCTCGCCGGTCAGCCAGAGCCGCAGATAATCTTTCGGCAAAAGCACCTTCGCGACGCGGGCGAAGATCTCGGGCTCGTGCCGGGCGACCCAGCACAGTTTCGGCGCGGTGAAACCCGGAAAGACGATGTTGCCCGAAAGCGCCCGAAAGATCGGGTTGGCATCCAATTCGGCGGCTTCCACATGGCTGCGGGTGTCGTTCCACAGGATGCAGGGCCGCAGCACGTCATCGGAGGCATCGAGCAGCGTCGCCCCGTGCATCTGCCCGGAAAGCCCGATGCCGCGCAGCTGCCCCAGACCGAAACCCGCCAACGCGGCCAGCACCTTTTCCGCGGCGCCGATCCAGTCGGCGGGCGCCTGTTCCGACCAGCCCTCCTGCGGGCGCGACACCGTCAGGGGCGCCGTCGCCTCGGCCAGGATCTGCTGATCCGCGTCGATCAGGATGCCCTTGAGCCCCGAGGTGCCCAGATCCAATCCCAGATACATCAGCAGGCCACCCCCTCGGGCTTCTTGCCAAGGATGATCATGCCCAGAATGTCCTCGTCGGTGACATCCTTGACGTTCACCGTGCCGACCAGCTGGCCGTTCTTCATCACCGAGGCGCGGTCGCACAGCCGCATGACGTTGTGGATGTCATGCTCGATCAGGAAGATGCCCAGACCCTGCGCCTTCAGCTCCTCGATCAGTTCCGCCACCATCTGGGTTTCATGCGGGCCCAGCGCGGCGGTGGGCTCGTCCATGATCAGGATACGCGCGTTGAAATAGACCGCCCGCGCGATCGCCACCGACTGCCGCTGCCCGCCCGAGAGCGCCTTCACCGGCTCCTTGAACTTGCGGAAGTTCGGATTGAGCCGCCCCATGATCTTGCGGGTCTCGGCCTCCATCTGCGCATCATCGACGAAGCCGAAAGGCGTCACCAATTCGCGGCCCAGAAACAGGTTCGAGGCCGCATCAAGGTTATCGGCCAGCGCCAGCGTCTGATAGATCGTCTCGATGTTATAAGCGCGGGCATCGCGCGGATTGCGGATCTCGGCCTTTTCGCCGTTGATGTAGATGGCGCCCGAGTCCATCTGGTAAGCACCCGACAGGCACTTGATCAGGGTCGATTTGCCCGCGCCATTATGGCCCAGCAGACCGACGACCTCGCCCGGATAAAGGTCGATGGTGACATGATCCACCGCCTTGATGCCACCAAAGGCGATCGAGACGTCGCGCATCTCGACCAGAGGGGTTCCGCGGGTGCTCATACCTTTTCCCCCGTGCGCTTGCGGTATTGAATGTCGATCCAGACGGCCAGAACCAGCACGCCGCCGACGACGATGTTCTGGAACGGCGCATCGACGCCGACCATCGCCATGCCCGATTGCAGCGATTGCATGATCACCGCGCCCAGAACGGCGCCATAGATCGTGCCGATGCCCCCGGCCAGGGCCGTGCCGCCGATGACGGCTGCCGCGATCACGCGCAGCTCATCGAGCGAGCCGATGTCGTTGGTGTGGTTCGCCAGACGCGCCTGTGCCACCATGGCGGAAATCGCGCACAGAACCCCCATCAGGGTGAAGATCTTCACCGTCAGCATCCGGGTGTTGATGCCGGACAGTTCCGCCGCATCCGGGTTGCCGCCAGCGGCGAAGATGTAGCGGCCAAGCCGGGTCTTGCGGGCGATCAGCGTCATCACCACGACGATCACGACCAGCATCAGCACCGAAATCGGCAGGCCGAAGTAATCGATGTAGCCTTCGGGCATCACCTCGCCGCGGGCCTCGAATTCGCGCTTCAGACGGCCGACCGGGATCGCATAGCTGTTCAGGATCGCGACGAAGCCAAGGATCGCCGCGACAGCGGTGGCCATCAACGCGCCCTCGGCCCAGAGCGGCTTCACCGGGAATTCATGCCGGATCTTGGCCTGACGCGCCCGCCAGAGACCCAAAACCGCCAGAACCGAGAAGAAAATCGCCAAGGCCCAGGACAGGGCAGAGCCGACCGTGCCCTCGACGCCACCAAACAGCATGAAGGTCTGATCCAGCGGCCCGACCGTCTGCCCATCGGTCAGATACCAGCCGACGTTGCGCCAGATCAGCAGACCGCCCAGCGTCACGATGAAGGCCGGAATGCGCTGATACCCGATGAGCCAGCCGTTCAGCGCGCCGATCGCGGCGCCGGTCAGAAGGCCCGCGATCACCGTCAGCGGCATCACCAGCGGATGGCCGATGCCGAAGACCTGGGGCAGCAGCTGCACCTGCATCACCCCCATCACCGAGGAGCAGATGGCCAGCACCGCGCCGACCGAAAGGTCGATATGCCGGGTGACGATGACGAAAACCATCCCGGTCGCCATGATCGCCACGGAGACGGTCTGGATCGACAGGTTGAAGATGTTGCGGGGCGTCAGAAAACGGCCGTCGGTGATCACGTTGAAGACAAGGCAGATCACGACGAAGGCGCCGATCATGCCCAGAAGCCGGGTGTCCAGCTCGAGCGACTGCAACAGCGTCCGCTTCTGCCCGCCGTCCTGCGGGGTCGGGGTGTTCATGGGGTATCCGATCGAAAAAGGGCGCCGCGGCGCTCTTTGGAAGGGGGGCGGCCTGCGAGCCGCCCCGGTTCAGATCAGCTCAGATCAGTTGCACGGCGCCGGACCGGCACTCACGCCCTGACACAGCGCGTCCTTGGTGATCCAGCCCGCATCGACGACGGTCGCCAGATTGTCCTTGGTGATCGGCATCGGCGTCAGGAATTTGGCGGTCATCTTGGTCCCCGCGGGCGAGGTCCATTCGGTGGCCCCCGCAACGGATTTCATGTCGGCGCCCCCGGCCAGAGCCACGGCGATTTCGGCCGCGTTCTTGCCCAGCTCGCGCGCGTCCTTCCACACCGAAACCGTCTGCGTGCCCAGCGCCACCCGGTTCAGCGCGGCATGATCGCCATCCTGACCCGAGACCGGCACCACAAGCCCCTGCGCCGACAGCGCCGCCACGGCACCCCCGGCGGTGCCATCGTTCGAAGCCACGACCGCATCGACCTTGTTGTCATTCGCGGTCAGGATCTGTTCCATGTTGCGCTGCGCGTTCGCGGGCAGCCAGCCGTCGGTATAGGCTTCGCCGACGATCTTCACATCGCCCGCATCGATCGCGGCCTGCAGCACCTCTTGCTGACCGCCGCGCAGGAAGTCGGCGTTCGGATCGGTGGGCGAGCCCTTGATCATCACGTAGTTGCCCTTGGGCGCCGCAGCCAGAACTGCCCGCGCCTGCATCCGGCCCACTTCGGCATTGTCGAAGGTCAGGTAAAAGGCCCGCGGATCCTCGATCAGACGGTCATAGGCGATGACCGGAATGCCCTCGTCGGCGGCGGCCTGCACGGCGGGGCCGATCGCCTCGGTGTCCTGCGCCAGCACGATCAGCGCATTCACGCCCTGCGCCATCAGCGATTCGATGTCCGAGAGCTGCTTGGCCGAGGACGATTGCGCATCGGCCGAGACATATTTCGCACCGGCGGCTTCCAGCGCAGCCTTGATCGCGGCCTCGTCGGTCTTCCAGCGCTCCTCCTGGAAGTTCGACCAGGACACGCCCACGGTCATGTCGGCAAAAGCCGTGGTGGCAAGGCCGGCCGTCAGCGCGACGGCGGCGAAAAGGGTTTTATACATGTTCTCCTCCCGAGATGTGGCCCGACGGACCGACCTGACAGATTCGCCGGGATGGCAAGAGGATGAGTCGAATAATTTTAGTTGTCAAAATAAAAATGGGGCGCAAGAATGAAACTGACCAACGAAACGGCGGAAAATAGCTGCATCGCGGCAAGAATGATCGCTGCAACGCGCTGATGTGCCGTCGTTTTGTTAATCCATTGAACGAAAGATGCCGTGATGAAGAAGATCTCCCAGATCGGAAAGGCCTCGTTCGGCTGCGGCCCGCTGATTCAGCCGCTGTCGGAAACCGCCCGCCCGCTGCGCCAGCAGATCTTCGAGCGCGTGCGCGCCGCCGGGCAGATGGCCCGGGTGCAACTGGCGAAAGAGCTGTGCATCAGCCCGGCCTCGGTCACCACGATCACCTCGGAACTGATCGACACCGGGCTGCTTGAGGAAGTGCAGACCCTGCGCGAGGGCGAAGGCGGCCGCGGCCGGCCCGCCGTCGCGCTGCGGGTCAGCCCGAACACCCGGCACGTGGTCGGCATCAAGCTGTCGGACCGCGAACACACCGCGGTTCTGGTCGATTTCGCCGGCAACATGATCGCGGGCGAGACGATCCCGCGCAGCCCCGGGGCGATGGGGATTGATGGCATCCTGGAAGCGGCCGAGCGGCTGCTGCACCGCGTCTGCGCCAAGGGCGGGGTCGATCGCGACGCCATTCTGGCGCTGGGGCTGGGGGTTCCGGGCTTTGTCGACAGCGAAACCGGGGTGGTGCATTGGTCGCCGGTGCTCTCGGATCGCCACGTCGGATTGCAGGCGGCGCTGCGCGAGCGGCTGGGCCTGACGGTCTTCATCGACAACGATGCCAATCTGGTGACCCTTGCGGAACTCTGGTTCGGTGCCGGTCGCAAGCTATCGGATTTCGCCGTGGTGACGATCGAACACGGTCTGGGCATGGGCTTCGTGATCAACCACCGCATCTATCGCGGCGCGCGCGGGATGGGGATGGAGCTGGGCCATACGAAGGTGCAGCTGGATGGCGCGCTGTGCCGCTGCGGCCAACGCGGCTGCCTGGAGGCCTATGTCGCCGATTACGCGCTGGTGCGCGAGGCAAGGACGGCGCTGAACCTGCCTTTGGGCGAAACCCAGCCGGTCGGCGTGATGCTGGAAAGCCTCTTCGATCATGCCAAGGCGGGCAATGCCGCCGCGCGCTCGATCTTTCGCCGGGCGGGGCGCTATCTGGCGGTGGGGCTGTCGAACATCGTCAATCTGTTCGATCCGGCGCTGATCATCCTTTCGGGCGAGCGGATGCGCTACGACTATCTTTATGCGACCGAGACCTTGGCCGAGATGCACGAATTGATGCTCGACACCGGCCGCGACGGGCCGCGGATCGAGACCCACGCCTGGGGGGATCTGCTCTGGGCGCATGGGGCGGCGGCCCTGGCGCTGCATGAGCTGACCGAACAGCTGCTGGGCACCAGCCGGGAGATGGCGGCGCAATGAAACGGGTTCTGCTCTGTCTGATCGCCTTTCCAGCCAGTGCAGAGCCGCTTTTCCTTGATGAGGCCGCGGGCCTGCCGCACCGTCGTCGGCGATGACGGCCGCCCCTCGACCGGCTGGCATCCGGAATTCGGCGATGTGGACAACGATGGCCGCGAGGATCTGTTCCTCTCCAAGGGCAATGTGGACCAGATGCCCGGCCTTGCCTCGCATGATCCGAACAACCTGCTGATGCAGGGGCCGGATGGCACGTTCCACGAAATGACCAACAAGGCCGGGATGGCGACGCGGGAACGGTCTCGGGGCGCGGCCTTGGCGGATCTGAACGGCGACGGACGGCTTGATCTGGTGGTGATGAACCGCCGCGCGCCGATGGAGCTTTGGCGCAATGCGACGGCGCAGAGCGGGAATTGGGCAGAAATAGAGCCTGTTCAGCCCGCGCCGAACCCGAATGCCGTGGGCGCCTGGGTCGAGGTGAAGACCGCTTCGGGCGTCAAGGCGCAGGAAATCACCGTGGGCGGCGGGCATGCCGGGGGCAAGGCCGGTCCGCTGCATTTCGGGCTTGGGTCCGAGACCTCGGCTCAGATGCGGGTGATCTGGCCTGATGGCACGGCGGGGGATTGGCAGCCCGTCACGCTGAACGGGCAGACCGGGATCCGCCGTTAACGATCCACCGGCAAACCGCTTGGCACGGTGTCGGGCACGCCCAACCGCCCCTTCAGCGCGACAGGATCGGACAAAGTGGTCAGAAACGCCACGATCTGCGCGACGTGATCCGGCGTCAGCGCCAAGGGCGCAACCGCCGCGGCCTTGATCGCCGCCACCTCGTCCGGGGTGTCGAGGATCTTCCAATCCGGCTTCGTCTTCGGCAGCACCGGCAGCACGGCCTGCGTCCGGTCATAACCGGCCAGTTGATCGCCGCTGCGGGCGTGATCGGTGACAAAGGCGGCCAGGTCTTTGTGACTGCCCGCATGCCCCCAGGGCCCGGTCTGCGCGACGTTGCGCAGGCTGGGCGTGCGGAAGGCGAAGATGTCGGCGGGGGTATTCGTCACCCGATAACGACCCTCGTCGCGGGAATGACGCTCGAACCGTTCCGCCTTGCCGGGGCCAAGCTGCGGTTCCCCCATCGCATGGAACGCATGATCGGTCAGGAACGGGCCGGAATGGCAGGTCGCACAGCCCGCCACGCCATAGAACAGATCCGCCCCCTTTGCCGCTTCGGGCTGAAACAGAGCCTGTTTTCGCAAGACCGCATCAAAGGAGCTGTCATCGGACCGCCATTCGAAAGCGACAAATTGCGCGATCGCGTTCGAGATGTCGGTGAAGGTGATCGGCCGCCCGGAAGCGATCTCGGGATAGGCTGTCTCGAAGGCCGTCTGATAGGCCGGAATGCCCGCCACCCGCGCCGAGATCCGCGCCCAGGCGCCATCGGGCCCGGTGATGAAGCCTTCTCGCACCGCCTTGGAAATCTCGTTTTCGTTGTAATGCCCGGCCATCTCGTCGGGCGACAGCACCGGAAACATCGTCTGCGCCGAGAGGATCGAGGCGAAGCCGGTCACCATGTCCTCCTCCATCGGCGTGCGCAGGCCCGAGGGCCGGGTCGGATCAACCTCGATCCGTCCGTCGTGAAACAGCACCTTGAACGGCGTGGCCCCCAGATTGAACAGCGCGGGCGCGTTGCGGGGAATGCGCTGTTCGGGCAGATTCGTCTCTGTCACATGCCGATCCGGGCCCAGCCCCACCGCGCCTTCGCCCAGACCCAGGCTCAGCCCGTCGCCGGTGCCGAAACGCGGATGGTGGCAGGTGGCGCAAGAGATGTTGCGATTGCCCGACAGGATCGGATCATAGAACAGATCCCGGCCAAGCCGCACTTCGGCCATGGTGACCCGGCTGTAATCCGCCTCCGTCAGCCGCGCGGGAAGGTCGGCGGCCAGCGCCGCCCCCCCGAAAGCAGCCAGAAAAGAGCCTGTTTCAGCGGTTTTCCGACGAACGTGCCCATAGGTTGATCGCCTCATCCTGTGCGTGGGTGTCGATTTCGGCCAGTTCTTCGGCGGTGAAGGACAGATTGCCCAGGGCACCGACGCAATCCACCACCTGTTCGGGCTTCGATGCCCCGATCAGCGCCGAGGTGATGCCGCCCCGCAGCACCCAGGCGAGCGCCATCTGTGCCAGCGTCTGCCCGCGCCGCTCCGCAATCGCGTTCAGCGCCCGGATCTTGTCCAAGGCCTGCGGCGTCAGCGTGCCGGGATCAAGCGACTTGCCCTGCCCCGCGCGTGCCCCCGACGGAATGCCCTTCAGGTATTTCGCGCTCAGCAATCCCTGCGCCAGCGGCGTGAAGGCGATCGAGCCGACGCCCAGACCCGCAAGCGTGTCCACCAGCCCGTCGCGCTCGATCCAGCGGTTCAGCATGTTGTAGCTCGGCTGATGGATCAGCAAAGGCACGCCAAGCCCGCGCAGGATCGCCGCGGCTTCCCGCGTGCGCTCGGAATTATAGGACGAAATCCCGATATACAGCGCCTTGCCCGAGCGCCAGATCTGCTCCAGCGCGCCCATGGTTTCCTCGAGCGGCGTCTCGGGGTCGAAGCGGTGCGAATAGAAGATGTCGACATACTCAAGCCCCATCCGCTTCAGCGACTGGTCGCAAGACGCGATCAGATATTTCCGGCTGCCCCATTCGCCATAGGGCCCGGGCCACATGTCATAGCCGGCCTTCGAGGAAATGATCAGCTCGTCCCGCAGCCCCGCGAAATCGGTCTTCAGGATCTCGCCGAAAGCTTCCTCGGCGGAACCGGGCGGCGGGCCATAATTGTTCGCCAGATCGAAATGGGTGATGCCGAGATCAAAGGCGGTCCGGCAGATCGCCCGTTTCACCGCATGGGGCGTGTCATGGCCGAAGTTGTGCCAGAGGCCCAGCGAGATCGCGGGCAGTTTCAGCCCAGAGGCCCCGCATTTGCGGTAAATCATTCGGGAATAGCGGTTTTCGGCGGGGGTATAGGTCATCATGTCCTCCAGACTGCGTCAGAAGACCACAGGCCGCGCCGTCACGCAAGTTGTGCCCCGGCGCGCAATCGGCGATGCTGGCCCCAGCGAGGGCGGCATGCGTTTTGTTTTTCGACTGCGGGACCGCTTGTCCCAGACCAACATCTTCCTGATCTCGGCCGGGGTGGCGTTCTATGCCATGCTGGCGGTGTTTCCGGGCCTGACCGCGACGATCTCGATCTGGAGCACGGTCGCCGATCCGGTCGTCATCCGCACCTATCTGGAGGTGGCGCAGAATTTCATCCCGCCCGAGGCCTATGCGATCCTCGATGCGCAGGTCAGCATGCTGCTGGCAGGTCCGCGCGGGGTGATCGGCTGGGGGACGCTCGTGTCCGTGCTGTTCGCGCTGTTTTCGGCGCGGGCGGGGGTGGATGCGCTGGTGCAGGGTCTGAACGTGATCCACGGGTCAGAGTCGCGCGACACCATTTTCGGCTTCCTCTTCGGGTATCTGATGACGGTGGCGCTGGTCGGCGTGATGCTGATGGCGATGGCCACGATCGTCGCCCTGCCGATCCTGGCGAATGTCCTGCCCTTCCATGCGGTGACGGCCGTGCTGCTGTCGGGCCTGCCCTGGATCGCGATGGTGCTTTTGATGCTGACAGTTCTGGGCGTGCTCTACCGCTTTGCCCCCTATCGCCCGCGTCGCCGCGATCCGATCTTTTCGCTCGGCGCCGTGGTGGCGACCGTCGTCTGGGGCGGGGCCTCGATCGGCCTCACCGCCTATCTTGCGAATTTCGGCACCTACAACAAGGTCTATGGCTCGCTGGGGGCGGTCATCGCGCTTCTGATGTGGCTCTATCTTGGCGCTTTTTCGGTCTTGTTCGGCGCTGCCTTGAACGCCGAACTTGCCGAGAAACACCGCGCTTAAAAGAACGCCTGCAGCCCGGTCACCGCCCGGCCAAGGATCAGCGCATGCACATCATGCGTGCCCTCGTAGGTGTTCACCGTTTCCAAGTTGACCATGTGCCGGATCACCTGAAACGATTCCGAGATCCCGTTGCCGCCATGCATGTCGCGCGCATTCCGCGCCGCCTCCAGCGCCTTGCCGCAATTGTTGCGCTTGATCAGCGAGATCATCTCGGGCGCGGCATTGGCCTCGTCCATCAGCCGCCCGACCTGCAAGGCCGCCTGCAGACCCAGCGTGATATCGGTGAGCATATTGGCCAGTTTCAGCTGGTAAAGCTGCGTCTGCGCCAAGGGCCTGTTGAACTGCTTGCGGTCGAGCCCGTATTGCCGCGCCGCATGGAAGCAGAATTCGGCCGCGCCCATCACGCCCCAGGCGATGCCATAGCGCGCCCGGTTGAGACAGCCAAACGGCCCCTTCAGCCCCTCGACGCCGGGCAAAAGCGCCTCTTCGCCAACCTCGACGCCGTCCATCACGATCTCGCCGGTGATCGAGGCCCGCAAGGAAAGCTTGCCCGCGATCTTCGGCGCCGAAAGCCCTTTCAGACCCTTTTCCAGCACAAAACCCTTGATCTTGCCGCCATGCGCCTCGGATTTCGCCCAGACCACGAAGACATCGGCGATCGGCGCGTTCGAGATCCACATCTTGGACCCCGTCAGCACATAACCATTGGCCGTCTTCTTCGCGACGGTCTTCAGGCTGGACGGGTCCGAGCCCGCATCGGGTTCGGTCAGGCCAAAACAGCCGATCCATTCGCCGCTGGCGAGTTTCGGCAGATATTTCCGCCGCTGTTCCTCGGTGCCATAGGCATAGATCGGATACATCACCAGGCTCGACTGCACCGACATCATCGAGCGATAGCCGCTGTCGACCCGCTCGATTTCCCGCGCCACCAGACCATAGGCGACATAAGACGCGCCCAGCCCGCCGTATTCCTCGGGGATGGTCACGCCCAAAAGCCCCATCGCCCCCATCTCGCGGAAGATCGCCGGATCGGTTTCTTCCTCGGCAAAGGCGCGAATCACCCGGGGTTGCAGCTTTTCCTGCGCATAGGCCCGGGCCGCATCGCGCAGCATCCGTTCTTCTTCGGTCAACTGGCCATTCAGGCGCAGCGGGTCATCCCAGTCAAACCGGGCAAGATCGGGGGCATCCTTGGGTTTCAGGGCCATCTGGTCCTCCATGCGTTCGATGCTTTATGCGCGAGGAAAATACGCTAATCTACCGCTATTCCGGCTTATGTCGATGCACGGAGCGCATACATGACCCTGCCCAGACGCTATATTCCCTCGGTCTCGCTGCTTGCCGCCTTCGAGGCGGTCTGTCGTCTGGGCTCGACCGCCGCCGCGGCGCGGGAATTGTCGCTGACGCAGGGCGCGGTCAGCCGTCTGGTGCAGAACCTCGAAGGGCAATTGGGCGTGCAGCTCTTTCGGCGCGAGGGGCGGCGGCTGATGCCGACCGAGGCGGCGCAGGCCTATGCCCGCGACGTGCGCAAGGCGCTAGAGCTCATCGCACGGGCCTCGCTCGGTCTGCGCGCCAATCCGGGCGGGGGTGTCTTGAACCTGGCGATCCTGCCCACTTTCGGCACGCGCTGGCTGGCGCCGCGGCTGGCAAGCTTTCTGGCGGAAAATCCGGGGGTGACGCTGAACCTGGGCACGCGGCTGCGGCCCTTCGATTTCGCGACCGAGACCTTTGACGCCGCGATCCATTTCGGCACCCGGCCCTGGCCCGATGCCGAGCAGATGCTGCTGTTCGAAGAACGCATCCTTGCCGCTTGCTCTGCAGATTTCGCCCGCAGTCACCCGATGCAGACCCCCGCGGATTTGCTCGATCAGTCTCTGTTGCAGCTGGAATCGCGTCCGAATGCCTGGACGGCCTGGTTCGCCCATCACGGGCTGCAGGCGCCCGCCACCCGCGGGATCATGTTCGACCAGTTCGCGCCGATGATGCAGGCCGCCGCGCATGGCGTCGGCATCGCGCTTCTGCCCGAGTTCCTTGCGCTGCCGGAAATCGCCGAGGGACGGCTGATCCGCACCCCGGGCGAACCGGTCTCGGGCGTCGGCGCCTATTATCTGGTCTGGCCCGCGGGGGTCACGCCCTCGCCCGCGCTGGTGGCGTTCCGCGACTGGATCGGCCGCGCCGCAGCTCAGTAATCCTTCTCGAAAAAGACCCCGAGCGAGCTGTCCCCCGCCGAACCGACCGAGGCCTTGGCGGTGATCTGCTTCGTGATGTCAAGGTTCAGCGTCACCTCGGCCTGACCGGAACTGTCCACCGACACGTCGGAATAGACGTTCTTCGCCAGATACTTGCCCGCTTTCACCGTGGCATTGCCGCTGTCATCGGTGCCGACATCGAGATCATCAAGCCCAAAGCCCTGCCGCAGCTTCGACACGATCCCGTCGCCGCCCTTGCCCGCCAGCGTCGCCACCGCCGAGGCCAGCTGCGCCGCCTGCAGCGGCGAAAGCGTCGTCAGCCCCTTGTTGAACAAAAGCCGGGCCAGAACCTCTTCCTCGGGCAGATCGGGCGCCGAGGAGATGGTCAGATTGGGCTCGGTCGCCGCGCCCTCCAGCGTCAGGGAAATGTCCAGATCCTCCTGCGAGGTGGTCGCCTTGAACATCACCCAGGGCACCAGCGCGCCTTGCAACGCCACCTGCCCCTCGGTCAGATCGAAGCGCTTGCCCAGCACGTCCAGCCGACCGCGGATCAGGCTGAACTGACCGACCGGAACGATGTTCGCCGTCGTGCCGGTGACCCGCAGCTGCCCGCCCAGCTCCGCATCCAGCCCGCGACCGCGCACGAAGATCTGTTGCGGCGCGGACACCGAGACATCGAGCGCAATCGACCTGCCGCCGCCCTTCGCCGCCTTGGCAGTCTCGATCAGCCCCGCGCGCAGCCGCGTCTGATGCACGCTGCCGGGTTCGTGCTGATGCGTGATCGCCGGGATCGACCCGGCGCCGCCCAGCCCGCCCGCGGGGATCCGCAGCTCGGTTTCGTCAAGCGTCAGCGCGCCGCCGATCCGCAGCGCGCCGGTCAGCCCGCCATTGATCGCCAGCTTGCCACTGACGCGGGTGTCGTAAAGCTCTGGGTCGCGCAGCCGGGCGCGGTCCAGAACCAGCGCCAGCTTCGCCGGGAAGGGCCCGGTCAGACCCACCGGCCCCGACAGCGAGAGCCCGCCGCCGCCTGCGAAACTGGCCTGACCCGAGAGCTGCGCCGTGCCATTGGCCAGTTTCGCCTGCAGATCCACATCGCTCAGCGCCTGCCCGAGGGTCGGGGCCGCCACGCGCAGGTTCGACCCCATGACCTGCCCGGACAGCGCCGAAAGCCCCGGCGCCCCCTTCACGGCCAGATCGAAGGTCAGCGGCCCCTGCACCGATTGCGGCTCAAGGAAACTGTTCGCCAGCGCCGTCTCGGCCCGGCCCGAAATCGCCAGATCGACAGAGGACGCATCGGCAGCCATCGTGCCCTTGACGGTCGCCTGCGTGCCGCCCGGCCCGGTGCCGCGCAGATCCAGCCCGTAGCGGGCGCCGTGATCGGTCAGACTGCCCGAAATCGCCAGCGGCCCGGGAAATCCGGGCGCCAGCAGCGCGACATTCGAGAGTTTGGTGGACAGATCGAAGACCTTCGGCTGATCCTTGCGCGGTTTGGCCGAGGCCGAAAGCTGCGGCGTCGAGAGGTTCAGATCGGCCAGATGGAAGGTGCCCTCGTCTTGCCGGAGGCTCAGCGCAAAACGGCTCTGTCCCGCCAGAATCCGGTTCAGGGTCGGCTGCGGCAGGGCCATGTTCCGCCCCGTCCCGCTGACCGAGATCCGCCGCGCATTGAGCGGCCCGGTCAGCGTCGCATCGACCGCCACCGCGCCGCCGTAACCGGCGCCAAGACGCCCGAGGTTGGGCGCCTGAAGCCGGGCCGAGAGCGTGCTTTCGCTGCTGCTGATCCTCCCCGAAGCGTGCAGCGACGCCCCCCCGGCATCGGCCGCAAGCTGGCGCAGGGTCAGGCCCGTGTCATCGCGCGCCGCCGAAAGAAGGATCTTCGCCTGCCCCGCCAAAAGCGCATCGGCCTGCGCCTGATCAAGGTGCAGATCGGTCGCGTCAAGATCGACCTCGGCGTCGAAAGCGCCGCTGGAAAGCACATAGCGCCCCTGAAGATCCGCCGAAACAGTGCCGGAAAGGGCGCGGCCCGCCAGCGCGGAGAGGCTTGCCAGCTTGCGGTGATCCGCCTCGAGATGACCCGAAATCGCCAGATCCTCGCCCAGCGCGAAGCGGCCGCGGGCGGTGAAATCGCGGCTGCCCAGGGTCAGACGGGGCACGGTCAGGGGGTGTCCCTTTTGCCAGAAGAACTGCAGCTTGCCCGAGGCAAAGGGGCCCAGCGCCTCGGCCAGTGCCTTGTCTGCGGGGGCGATTCCGGTCGCGATCAAGTTCAACGCCCCGCCCACCGTCTGCGGCCCGATCCGGCCAGACCCGGACAGGCTGAGCCGGTCGAGCAGGTCGGCGCCGCGCGCAAGTCCGGTCAGGTCGGAGACCAGGCTCCAGCCCTCGCCCGTCGCACGGTCGTAGCGCAGCTTCACCTCACCGCCGCGCAGGCTGACGGGGGCGCCGGACAGCGGCAAGACCACGGGTTCACCGGTCTCAAGCCCCAGCTTTGCCGTCAGATCGAAGCGATCGGGCAGGCCGTCGGGGCGCAGATCAAGCCCGCCCGACAGGCTGACCGCCCGCCCGCGCAAATCAAGCTGGCGCAGCCGCAACATCCCGGTGGTGCTGCGTTCGCCCAGAAAATCCAGCCGCGTCTCGGGCCCGAAGAAGCCGCGATAGGCCTCGGGCAGCAGCGCCGCGACATCGCCGCCAAGGCTGGCCGCCACCGTGCGGGCACCATTCTTGCCGCCCAGCGCCACCGTGCCAGTGATCCGCGACACGCCCGCGGTGCCCAGAAGCACATCGGCCTTGAAATCCTCCAGACTGCCCAGCCCGCTCATCGACAGCGTCAGCGACGGCCGCCCCGGCAGGCCGATCAGCCCCGAGGCGATGCCGTCCTGCGCCTCGGTCAGAAGCATGTCCAGAAGCAGCGCCCGGCTGTCTTCGACATAGCTTGCCCGCAGCGCAAAGCGCCCCTTCGGCCCGTCGGTGCGGGTTGCGGTCAGGTCGGTTTCGCCGTCCCCGCCCGACAGCCGCAGCGATCCTTCCAGCTGAAATTCGGCTGCCTGCCCCAGAACGGGCGCGCCAAGACTCAGCTTTTCCGCCTTCACAGAGCCGATTTCGACCGCGACCGGCAGCTTTGGCAGGGAAAACGGCTTCGCCTCGGGCGGGGTTTCCTGCGGCGGTGCCACCGGCAGGCGCGGCAGCTCGATCTCGGAGGCCGAGAGTTCCTCGACCGAGATCTTGCCCAGAAGCAGCGCCGCCCGGTCCCATGTCACGGCGCCATTGCGCAGCGTCAGCCAGACCCCCTGATCATCGGCGATCGTCAGCGTGTCGAAACTGGCCCGCGAGGACAGCGCCCCGCGGAAACCTTCCAGCCGGATCTCGCGCCCGGTGCCGGACAGATTGTCCTCGATCAGCCCGGTCAGATAGGACCGGTCCCGTTCGGTCTGGGCCGGGTCCGCCTCCTGCGCCAGGGCGGGAAGCGGCAGCAGAAGAAGAAAGACAACCAGCCACCGCATCAGAATGCCTGCCCTATGCCAAGATAGAGTTGCGGGCCGTCGCCCGTGGTGCCATCGACCGGGGCGGCGACATCCAGCCGGATCGGGCCGATCGGGGTTCTGTAGCGCAGCCCAAGGCCCGCGCCGGAATGCCAGTCGCCGCCCGCGCCGAAGAAGTCCGAGGCGCTGATGTAGCCCGCGTCATAAAAGGCCACGACGCCGATCTTTTCGGTGACGCCGGCGCGCACCTCGGCCGAAAGCCCGACAAAGCGGGTGCCGCCGGTGTGCAGCGTGCCGCCCTGCAGTTCCTTGACGCCCAGCGCCTGATAAGGTTGCCCGCGCACGGTGCCGCCGCCGCCGGAATAGAACAGGTAATCCCGCGGCGTTTCGGCCAGATCAGAGCCGAAAACGCCGCCGATCTGCGCCCGTCCGGCCAGCACGAAGCGGTCATTGGCGCCAAAGCCGCGATAGGCGCGGAAATCGCCCTGCAGCCGCGCCCCGGATCCGGTGGTGCCGAGCCCGTAAAACGGCATCAGATCCAGCTTCGCATAAGTGCCGCGCGTCGCATCGGCGGGCAGATTGCGGTGTTCCCAGGTCGCGGACATCGGGAAGGTCATCTGCCGATAGATCAGCTCGCCTGCGCCATCCTCGATCTTCGCCCATTCATAGCCGATCCCGGCCTCGGCCGAGAGTTTCGCGCTGAAGATATGGCTGAGCCCGAAGCTGAGCCCGTAGCCGCTCAAGGTGTAATCGTCTTCATGGGCGCGGGCGATTTCGGTTTTCAGAAAGGCGGCGGTGTCCGGCGAGAAAGTGGCGGGCCGGTCCAGCCGGGCGCCGAAACTGTAATCGGTGCCGCCGCTGCCGACCCCCACGCCCGAGACCTCGGCATCCAGGCGCAGCTTTTCGCCGCCGCCCATCAGATTGCGGTGCAGCCAATAGCCCGAGAGCTTGCCGCCATCCGAGGTCGAGACCTCGGCGCCAAAGCCGAGACGGCGCAGTTTCGCCTCGACCACGGTCAGCTCGCCGTCCAAAAGCCGCCCGTCGCGCAGGGTGTCGGCTTCGGTCAGTGTCACCGCGCTGAAGATGCCGGTGCGGCGCAGTCGGTTGCGGACCTCCTCGAGCGCTTCGGGCGAGAAGACCTCGCCCGAGGGAAACCCGGCGATCTTCGCAAGACGGGCGCTGCGCAGCCGCTCGTTGCCGGTCATCTGCAGCGTGCCGAACCAGGTCTGCGGGCCGGGATCCAGCGCGATATCGGCCGCCAGCTCCTGATTGCGGTGATCGGCGGTGATCGTTTGCCGCGCCACCGCGGCCTTGGCATGGCCCGCGTCGCGCCAGGCCGAAACGCCGTTTCCGGCGGCGGCAACGATGGTCGAGGACCGCGCCACCTCGGTCGCGCGAAAGCTGGGCGGCACCCGCGTCGCCGGGGCGAGCGGACCGATCGCGGCGCGGGAAAACCGGAACACCGGACCCGGATCGACCCGGATTTCGACCTTGCCGATGCGCTCGGGCGCATCCATCGGCGCGATATTCGCCGCCTCGCGCCCGTCGATCAGGATCGAGACCGCGCCGCCATAGCGGCCCTCGTCGTAAAGCGCGGCCAGCAGACGGGCGTAATCGGCCCGCGCCGCGCCGAACAGATCCTGCGCGTCGGCCTCCTTGTTGCCTGCCGCCTCGCGCGACAGCGACACCTGGGCCAGCGCCTTCGACAACGCCGCATCGGGCGCCGAGAGCTGCAGCCGGAATTCCGTTTCGGCCGACGCCATGCCGGCGCAGGCAGCGACAAGAACGATCACGCTTGCGGACAGACGCGCAGACACCACAACCCCCCGGTCAATACAGCGTGAATGATGCAGCTTTGCGCGCGGATTGCCAGAGCCAGCTTTGCCGGGCGGTGGGTTTTTGCCGTTTTCCGCAGTCGCGCCCGTCAGCCGCGCAGGATTGATCCGAAAATCCGGTCAAGATGGCTCGACAGATAGATGTTGAGCCATTTCGAGAACCGTTCGGGATGCCGACCGGCCTCGGCCGCCAGATCATAAAGGCCGATCCAGCGCACCTCGGCCACTTCGCGGGGATCGGGCGCGATCCGCATATGCGGTTTGGCATAGGCCAGATAGATGTCGACCACCTCATGTTCGATCATGCCGCCGCCGACATCGGCGCGATATTCCAGCCGGTCGGCATGGGCGGGATAAAGCCCGGTGATCCCCAGCTCCTCGCGCAGCCGCCGCACGGCGCATTCCTCGGGGCGTTCCGTCCAGCCCGGATGGGTGCAGCAGGTGTTCGCCCAAAGCCCCGGAGAATGATATTTCTCCTCAGAGCGGCGCTGGATCAGCACGTTTTCGCCATCCATGACGAAAACAGACACCGCCTTGTGGCGGAGCCCTTTCAAATGCACCTCCAACTTGTCCACCGGAGCCAGTCTGTCACCAACCCAGGCGGGTATAAGCTCACTCATGTGACCGACCCGAAAGCAAAAGCCATCGCATTTTGAATGCGATGGCTTGCAGTGTCAGCGGGTCACCTTGTCCCTGAGGCAGGTTGACGCGCCGAAAATATCAACCTTGGGTTGATCAGTTCACCAGCGCTTCACTTGCCTTTTGCGCCTCGGCGCGGCGGGCAAGCTCGGCCCGATAGAGCGCGACGAAATCGACCGGATCGAGGTTGAACGGCGGGAAGCCGCCATCGCGCGTCACATCCGAGACAATACGCCGCACATAGGGGAAAAGCTGGCGCGGGCATTCGATCAGCAGGAAGGGATGCATCTGATCCTCGGGCACGCCCTCGATGTGGAAGATGCCGCCGTAATCGAGCTCCAGCAGGTAAAGCGCCGAATTCGTCGCCTTGTTGGTCGAGGTGATCTTGAATTTGGTGATCACCTCATACTGGTGCTCGGCCGGGCGCTTGCGGGCGTCGAGGCTGACCTGCACCTGCATTTCCGGCTGCACTTCCGGGCTTTGCAGCCCGTTCAGCGCCACCGCGTTCTCGAACGACATGTCCCGCACGAATTGCGCAAGGATGCTCATTTTCATCTGCGGCTGGGCCGCCTCATTCGTGGCTTCGGTCATGGGTCACTCCAGGATATCTGCGATCTTCTAGCATTCCGGGACCCGTGTCTCAATGGCGTGTCCAGCCCGAATTCCCCTTGATCGACGGGTTTTTCGGGTCGATTTCCTGAAAGTCGCCGTCGATCACCTGCCCCGGATCGGCGCCTGGCCGGGGCGGTTGCGACACCGTGCCGAAGCCCTGGCCGAAGCCCTGCACCACCACGCGTTTCGACAGCCGCGCGATCAGCAGCCTGCGCACCGGCGGCACGAGCAAGAGCAGCCCGAAAACATCGGTCAGCAGCCCGGGCAGAATCAGCAGGCCCCCGGCCACGAGGATCAGCGCCTCCTCGGCCAGCGGCACGGCCGGGTTGCCGATCCCCGCCATCGCCTGCCGCAACCCGGCCTGCGCCCGGTCGCCCTGCGCGCGCAGCACGGCGATGCCCAGCGCCGCCGTGGCCAGAACCAGTCCCAGCGTCGGCCACAGACCCAGCCGTCCGCCGATCTCGACGAAAAGGCCGATCTCGATCAGCGGCCAGGCCATCAGCAGGATAAAAAACCACATTGTTACCTCCGAAGGTGGGACAAGGGCGTCGGTGGACTTGAACAAAGCGCTCCCTTACATAAGTGGGAGAAGCACACGTTCCAATCGTCAACATCGCCGCGGAAAAGCCCATGAGCCCAGCACTGTTCCAGTTGATCGTTCTTGCCGCTATCGCGATCTTCCTGATCTTGAAGCTCAAGAGCGTTCTGGGCACCCGCGACGGCTACGAAGACGAGCCGACGCCGATCGAACCTCCGGGGCCGCGCGGTCCCGACCGGTTCGAGGTGATCGAGGGCGGTCCCGATCATGACATCATCGACCATGTGCCCGAGGGCTCGGATGCCGCGGTGGCGCTGGCGCAGATGAAGCGGATCGAAGCGGCGTTCAATGTCGGCGCCTTCCTGCAGGGGTCGAAAGTGGCCTACGAGATGATCCTGATGGCCTTCGAGCGCGGCGATCTCTCGCCGGTGCGGCGGTTCCTGGCGCCCGAGGTTCTGGACGCCTTCGAGACCGCGGTGGCGGATCGGCAACGGCAGGGCCTGACGGTCGAGGCGAATTTCCTTGGCCTGCGCGAATTGACGCTGACCGATGCCAGCTTTGACGCTGCCTCGCGCGAGGCGGAGGTGACGGTGCGGTTCGGCGGCGAGCTGATCTCGGTGGCGCGCGATGCGCAGGGTGCGGTGGTCGAAGGCGATCCGAAGACCCCGCGCAAGCAGCGCGACAGCTGGACCTTTGCGCGCGTCATGGGCAGTTCCGATCCGAACTGGCAGCTTGTCGCCACGGGCGGCTGAGCCAGGATGCGACGGCGGCGGCTGCTTTCGGCGGAAGATCGCGATCTTTGGGAAAAGGTTGCCGCAACGACGCAGGCGATGCATCGTCACGCGCCGATTTCGGCCGGGACAGAGCCTGATCCGGCGCATGCCCCCCACCACCCGCCGAAGAAGCCCCGCTTCGAGATGAAAGATTTCCGCATCGGCCAGCAGGCCCCCGATCTGGGCTGGCGACTGGATCTGGCGCCGTCGATTTCGGACCAGCTGCACCGCCAGCCGATCGTGATGGACCGCAAGACCCACCGCGAGATGAGTCGCGGCAAGCTGGAGCCTGAGGCGCGGATCGACCTGCACGGCATGACGCTGACCCAGGCGCATCCCGAACTGACGCATTTTCTGCTCTCGGCGCAGGATCGCGGCTGCCGTCTGGCGCTGGTGATCACCGGCAAGGGCAAGCGCGGCGCGGATGACGGGCCGATTCCGCAACGGCAGGGCGTGCTGCGCCATCAGGTGCCGCAATGGCTGCGCCTGCCGCCGCTCGGCGCGGTGGTGATGCAGGTGACCGAGGCGCATCTGAAACACGGTGGCTCCGGCGCCTATTACGTCTATCTGCGGCGGATGCGTTAATTCCCGCCGCCCAGCGCGGTGATCGGCGACAGCACGATCCGCGTCGCCTCCTGCACTGTCAGCACCACCCCGGTTGCCAGATTGCCCTTGCCGGTCTGTTCGCCTTCCAGCATCTTCGCCAGCTGCCCGGTGCGGCCCAGCATGCGGATCAGCGCGGGGTTGTTGGCCACGTTGAAATGGCCGTCCGCCGTCGAAAACGCCCCGGTGTCGATCATCGTCACCTTCAGATCGGCCACCCGGCTGATATCTTGCAACGTGCCCAGCCGGTCACGTTCCCCCGCGATCTTCGACGACAGCCGCAGCGCCTTGTCCTTGCGCGAGGTGAAGATGACGAAGGGCTGCGGCAGGGTCCCGATGGTGCGGGCCTGTTCGCGGAACATGTCGACATCGATGTCGGGCGAGATCAGCAGAACCCCGGCCAGATGCGAAAACGTCTCTGTTTCGCCAGAAAGCGCGATGTCGCGCAGGGTTTCCATCGTCACCGAAGAGCCCATCGAATGCCCGACAAGCAAAATCCGCTTCGCCCCGGCCCGTTCCAGCTCGCGCAGGGTCTGGCGCAGGCCGTCGCGGGCGAAAATCGCGGAATCGCGGTCATAGGCATAGCCCAGCACATGCCCGCGCGAGGGCCAGGCGTAATAGACGAGCGTCCTTGGCAGGTCGAAATCGACACCCATCTGCGCCAGCCGATACAGCCCCTCGGCAAAGGTGTTGTTGAAGCCGTGCACGAAGACCACCGCCTCGCCGCCGCTGGCCTTCAGGCTTTGCCGCAGCTCGGCCTGAAACGCCGCCGGATCGGGGTAGTTTTTCGACCCCGCCAGCAGGAAATCCTTTTGCGGGTCGGTCCTGCGGCCTTCAAGCGGATAGTGCAGCTGGCCGGTGCGGCGGTCGGGCGGCACCGACACGACGAACCGCGCCCGTTGCAGGGTCTCGCTGCGGGTGATGCCGAATTCCGCCCCGGTTTCGGGATCCAGTCCCCGGGTCGATCCGACGAACACCGGCCGGACATGGGCGCTTGGCTCAGGCGTATAGGCAAGCTCTCCGCGCGGGGCGCAGCTGACCAGGGCGACGAGGGCGGCAATGACAAGAACACGCATCTGCATGTCGGGGAGGATAACACATGCCCCCCCGATCGCCAGAGGTCACAAGACGTACCGGCTCAGATCGGCCGATTGCGCCAGACTGCCCAGATGCCGCTCGACGAAAGCCGCATCCACCACCACCTGATCGCCGGAACGATCCGGCGCGGTGAAGGACAGTTCCTCGAACACCCGCTCCATCACCGTGTAAAGCCGCCGCGCGCCGATATTTTCGACCGAGCGGTTCACCTCGGCGGCGATCCGGGCCAAGGCCGCGATGCCGTCGGGGGTGAAGCTCACGGTGACCTCCTCGGTCGCCATCAGCGCGGTGTATTGGCGCGTCAGCGCATTGTCGGTCTCGGTCAGGATGCGGACGAAATCCTCCTCGGTCAGCGGCCGCAATTCGACCCGGATCGGCAGACGCCCCTGCAATTCCGGCAAAAGATCCGAGGGCTTGGCGATATGGAACGCCCCCGAGGCGATGAACAGGATGTGATCGGTCTTCACCGGCCCGTATTTCGTCGAGACCGTCGTGCCCTCGATCAGCGGCAGCAGATCGCGCTGCACGCCTTCGCGGCTGACATCGGCACCGCGGGTTTCAGCCCGGGCGGCGACCTTGTCGATTTCGTCCAGAAACACGATGCCGGACTGGCTGACCGCCTCAAGCGCGGCGGTCTTCACCGCCTCGTCATCCAGAAGCTTGTCGGCTTCCTCGGAAATCAGCACCTCGTAGCTTTCCGAAACACTCATCTTGCGCCGGGTCTTGCGGGCGCCGCCAAAGGCCTTGAACAGATCCTGCAGCCCCTGCATCTGCAGTTCCATGCCGGGATTGCCCGTCATCATCTGCGGCGCCGAAGCAGTCTCGGCCACCTCGATCTCGATCTGCTTGTCGTCCAGCTCGCCATCGCGCAGCTTGCGGCGGAACATCTCGCGCGTCTGTTCGCGGGCATCGGTCCCGGCCAGAACCTCGATCACCCGATCCTCGGCGGCCTTGTGGGCGCGGGCCTTGACCTCCTCGCGCATGCGTTCGCGGGTTTCGACCATCGCAACGTCCACAAGATCGCGGATGATCTGTTCCACGTCGCGACCGACATAGCCCACTTCGGTGAATTTCGTCGCCTCGACCTTGAGGAACGGGGCTTTTGCGAGCTTGGCAAGCCGTCGGCTGATCTCGGTCTTGCCGACGCCGGTCGGCCCGATCATCAGGATGTTCTTCGGGTAAACCTCTTCGCGCATCTCGGCCGACAGGCGGTGCCGCCGCCAGCGGTTGCGCAGGGCCACGGCGACGGCGCGTTTCGCCTCGGCCTGGCCGATGATGAAGCGGTCGAGTTCCGACACGATCTCGCGCGGGGTAAGGCTCGTCATTTCGAGATGCTCTCCACGGTCAGGTTGCCGTTGGTGTAAACGCAGATATCGGCGGCAATCGCCATCGCCTTGCGGGCGATCGCTTCCGCATCAAGGTCGGTGTCCATCAGCGCCCGCGCGGCGGCCAAGGCATAGTTCCCGCCCGAGCCGATCGCCGTCACGTCATGTTCGGGTTCCAGCACATCGCCCGCCCCGGTGATGACGTAAAGATCGGCGCCATCGGTGACGATCAGCATCGCTTCCAGATTGCGCAGGTATTTGTCCATGCGCCAGTCTTTCGCCAGCTCGACACAGGCGCGGGCCAATTGCCCGGGCGCGGCTTCCAGCTTTTTCTCCAGCCGTTCCAGCAGGGTAAAGGCATCCGCCGTCGATCCGGCAAAGCCCGCCACAACCTCGCGCCCGCCCGGGGAAAGCCGTCGCACCTTGCGCGCCGTTCCCTTGATCACGGTCTGACCAAGGCTCACCTGCCCATCGCCCGCCACCACCACGCGCCCGCCCTTGCGCACGCCGATGATCGTCGTGCCATGCCAGCCGGGAAATTTCTCGTCGGTCATCTTGCCCTCCGTTTGCGCAGATATGTGCGGGGAGCGCACGGCTTGCAAGATGACGCAATGCGCGCATGCAAAAGGGCGCCCGAAGGCGCCCCGAAGTCGATGGTGCAGCGATCAGAGCGAGGCTTCGATCCAGGCCTGCAGCGCGGCTTTCGGCGCGGCACCGACCTTGTTCGAAACGACCTGACCGTCCTTGAACAGGAACAGCGCCGGAATGCCGCGCACGCCCAGCGCCGCCGGGCTGTCGGGGTTTTCGTCGACATTGACCTTGACGATCTTCACCTTGCCGGCAAGCTCGGTCGACAGATCTTCCAGCGACGGGCCGATCATCTTGCAGGGGCCACACCATTCCGCCCAGAAATCGACGACGACGGGCAGGTCGGATTGGCGCACTTCGGCGTCAAAGGTGGCATCGGTGACGGCGACGGTAGCCATGGGATTCTCCAGATTGAGGGTTGGGGGAAGCTAGGTCTGGCCCGGCCGCGCGTCAAGATGCTGTGGCGGAAAGCAGGGCTTCCTCCAACAGAGTGTCACCCAACGGCATGACCGCGCCCGTTGCCGTCCAAAGCAGAACGCAGTCGACGGCGCGGCCCGGATAGATCTGCCGCAGCGCGGCGCGATAGGC
Source organism: Rhodobacter capsulatus (assembly GCF_005144475.1). Classification (GTDB taxonomy): domain Bacteria; phylum Pseudomonadota; class Alphaproteobacteria; order Rhodobacterales; family Rhodobacteraceae; genus Rhodobacter; species Rhodobacter capsulatus_C. The sequence goes on from NZ_SWJZ01000008.1 coordinate 199,395, forward strand.
CGCCATCTGCCGCGTCAGCCCCAGCGGCACCTCGGCCGCGGTTTTCGGCACGACGGCATTCGACTTGTAGTCCAGCACCCGGATGCGGTCGGGCCCGATCTGCAGCCGGTCGATGATCCCGTGCAGCCGCTGCCCGCCCAGTTCCGGCAGCTCGGCGGTCAGCTCCACCTCGGCCAGCGTGTCGGGGCCAAGGAACCCGGCCTGTTCGACCGCCGTCAGCACCTGCCGCGCCCGGGTCAGAAGCGCGTCGATTTCGTCGGGAAAGGCTCTGTCAGGGCCGAAACCAAGCAGCGACTGCGCCAGATCCGGCCAGGTTTCCGACGGCGCTTGCGGCAGATGTTCCAACAGCAGGTGCAACTGCCGCCCGCGCAGCATCGCCGCTTCGGTCGAAAGGTCCGCCGTTTCCCCGGGCAAGGCCTTCGGCCCGCCCAGATCCGAGGCCGACAGCGCCTTGGCCGCTTTCGGCACGGCGGAAACGCGGTCCCGCGCCCAGTCGGGCAGGTCGATCCGCGCCACCTCGGCGGCGGCGACCGGCGTGCCATTTTCGGGCCAGTCGCCATGCGCAAACCGCAAGACCGGGCCCAGCGCCTGCAAGGGTTCGGACAGCGCCGAAACCGTCTCTGTTCCGGCCGCTTTCATCCCCTCGGACACCAGCGCATGCCAGCTTTCGGCGCCCTCCTCCTCGTCGCCCGCGGTGGCGACGATCAACCATTTCTCCGCCCGCGTCATCGCCACATAAAGCAGCCGCAGCCGTTCGTGTCTTTGCCGCTCCAAAGCCTCGGCCTGCGCCTGCGCCAGCACGGGCGGCAGCGTCGCCGCGGCGGATTTCCAGAACGGAACGCCCTCGGCCGCCAGCACCTCGCCGCGCTGCGAATTGCGCAGCTTCGCCGTGTCGGGCAGGATCACGATCGGCGCCTCGAGCCCCTTCGAGCCATGCACCGTCATCACCCGCAGCGCGGTGCCCGCACTGTCGGATTGTCGCTTGATCTCGATCTCGTCGGCGCCGAGCCAGACCAGAAAGCCGGTCAGGCTGGGCACTTCGGTCTGTTCATAGGCCAAAGCCTGCGCGATCAGCGCGTCGATCCCCTCCTCGGCCTCGGCGCCCAGCCGCGCCACCAGCCGCTTGCGGCCCTCGTGCCGGGTCAGAAGCCGCTCGATCAGATCATAGGGGCGCAGGAAATCCGCCCGATCCAGAAGATCGCGCAGCACGGTCAGCGTGGCCTCGTCGCCCGCCTCGCGCAGCGCCGCCCAAAGATAGCCCTTGCGCGGCTGCGCCAGACGGAAAAGCCGGTCCTCGCTCCAGCCAAACAGCGGCGATCGCAGCGCCTCGGCCAGGGACAGATCGTCCTCGGGCGTCGCCAGAAAGGCCAGAACAGAGACGATATCCTTGACCGCCAGCTCTCCGCCAAGCTTGAGCCGATCCGCCCCGGCAACCTCGAGGCCCTGCGCCTTGCAGGCGAGGATGATTTCGTAAAACAGCCCGGACCGGCGTTGCACAAGGATCAGGAAATCCCCGGCGCTGACCGGCCGCGGACCGTCGCGCCCCGGAAGCTGCACCCCGGCATCCACCATCGCGCGGATCTCGGCGGCAATCGCCCGGGCCAGCACGACGGGCGCGGTATCGGCCCCGGGCCGGTCGACGGGATCGTCCCAGGCCTCGGGTTCGGTCTTGTCGGGTTTCGGCACCACGGGCCAAAGATCGACCCGGCCGGGAAGGTTGTCGTGAAACGCCAGATGTTCCGGGGCACCGCCCAGCGCCAGCGCGGGATCGCCGCGGAAGGTCAGATCGACGAGCCGCAGGATCGCCAGCGACGAGCGGAAGGAATGCAGCAGCGCCGCATCCTGAAGCGGACGGGAAATCGCCTCGAACTTGGCGGAAAACAGGCTCTTCATCGCCTCGAAATGGGTGAGGTCGGCGCCCTGAAAGGAATAGATCGACTGCTTGCGATCCCCCACCACAAAGATCGTGCGGCGGCTGTCCCGCGCCCCGTCACCCGAGGTGAATTCGTCGGCCAGCCGCTCGATCACCCGCCATTGCCCGGGTGACGTGTCCTGCGCCTCATCGACCAGGATGTGATCGATGCCGCCATCCAGCCGGAACAGCACCCATTGCGCCACGGAAGGATCGGACAAAAGCGCCCCGGCCCGGTCGATCAGATCGTCGAAATCGAGCCAGCCGCCCTGCGCCTTCTTCAACGCCAAAGCGCGCAGCAGCACCTGGGCGAACTCATGCAACGCCAGCGTCCGGAAAAGCGTCGCAAGGGCATTTTGCTGCTCTTTCGCCCAACGTACCCGCTCGGCCGTCTCAAGGAAGTCCTCGGCAAGATCGGGACCGAAGGCCTCGATCGCACCTTTGGTCAGAAGCTTGGAGGAGACACGGCTGCCATCCTTGACGAGACAAAGATCGGCAAGGCGCGTCAGATCCGTCGGCCCCGGCGCCACGAGATCAAGCTGCGACAGCTGCGCCGCCAGCGTTTTCATCGTCGCCGATTGCGTTTTCAGCAGCGGAATCGCCTCGGCAATCACCCGATCGGTGCCGGGCAGAAAGACCGCATCGGGCAGGGTATCGAGGCGCAGATCCGGGGGAAGCCCCAGCACCTTGCGCAGGTCGGCCTCGGTCACCCGACGTGAAAAAGCGTCTCTGTCATGGCTGATTTCCGCGATCATGCCGGTCAGATCGGCGCCGGTGAAGAGCTGCAGGAAGCGATCGAACACCGGCCGATCCGCGCCTGAGGCGATCTCTTCCAGAACCTCCTCGCGCATCCGCGCGGCGGTGCGGTCGTCGATTTCGGCAAAACCGTGCGAGACCCCGGCTTCCAGCGGAAACCGCCGCAACAGCGCGCCGCAAAAGGCGTGGATGGTCTGGATCTTCAACCCGCCCGGGGTCTCGATCGCCTGCGCGAAAAGCCGCCGCGCCCGGGCCAGGCTTTCCGCATCCAAAGGCCCGCAGTCGCCCAAAGCCGCAAGTTGCGCCCGCAGATCGGCATCGGGCAGCATCGCCCAGTCGCCAAGGCGCTTCAAAAGCCGGTTTTGCATCTCGGCCGCGGCGGCCTTCGTGTAGGTCAGGCACAGAACTTTTTGCGGCTCTGTTCCGGCCAAAAGCAGCCTTGCGACACGATCGGTCAGCACCTTGGTCTTGCCCGATCCGGCATTGGCGGCCAGCCAGGTCGAGGCCGCGGGATCGGCGGCCTGAACCTGCCGTTCGCTGGCGGGGTTGCGCGTGGTCATCCGACATCCTCCGGAACCGGCACATCGGTGATATCCCATTCGCCGAAGCGGGACAGGTGGTCATAATCTCCGAGATCGCGGCTCATCTGCATCGCCCGTCGGGCCGCGAAGCCCTGCGACCGTTCAAGATACCGCGTGATGAGCCCCTGCAACCGGGTCCAGGTCTGTTCGACATCGTCGCGACCAAGGGCCAGCATGCGACACTCGCCGCTGCCGCCCAGATGCACATAGCTCATCCCCGCAACCTGCCGCGGCCCGATCTGGGCAAAGGCGCCGCGTTCGATCATCGCCGCTTCCAGCAGAAGCTGCTTGTCGAAATGCCGGACCTCCGCCTCTTTCGGGGGGGGGCCGGATTTGTAATCGTACACAAGCGCGGTGCCGTCATCGTGCAGATCGATGCGATCCGGCCGCGCCGTCAAGGTGACCCCCGAGACGCCAAGCTCGATCGAGGCCGAGGTCTCGATCACCGCCGGCGTCGCTTCCGCGCGCCGCTGCGCTTCTTGCGCGACCAGCTGCGGCGCGATCCTGAGCAGACGATGCAGCCAGAGCCGTTGCGTCGAAGGCCAGGGGATCATCTCCTGCAACACCGTCTCGGCAAGTTCGGAGAGGTGTTTTTGGCTTTGTTCGAGACTTTTTGCCGGATCAAACCCCTTGACGAACGCCTCGACGACACGATGCAGCGCCTCGCCGCGCAGACGCGGATTCGGACCGGGTTTCAGCGGGTCCAGCGGGCGCAGGCGCAGGATTCGCGCGGCATAGATCGCATAGGGATCGCGGATCAGCGTCTTGATCGCGGTCACGGGAAGCTGGCGCGGACGCGCCTCGGCCGGCGGGCGCGGTGCAGGCCGGGGCGCGGGCGCGATGCGCTCGGGCGGCAGATCAAGCCGGGACGCCATGTCCAGGAACCGCGCGCCGCGCGCCCGCATCTGCGCCAAAGCCTCGGGGCCGTGCGCCGCGGTCAAGCCCCCCGCAAGGTTGAGGAGCCTGTTCAACCAGCGCGAGGGCACGGTTTCCGCCTCGCTGTCGCGACGCGCGCGGGTCAGCACGACTTCGGGCGCCGCAATCGCCTGCTGGAAGTCATGCGCGGAAAGGCCGATCTGCCGTTCGGGCAATAACAGACCCGCATCAAGCCGCATTTTCCGGCTGAGCCAGGGATCGGGCGACGGCGCCTCGGGCCAGCTTTTTTCATTCAGACCGGCGAGAATGACCACCTCGGCCCCATGCGCCCGCGCCTCGAGCGTGCCAAGGAAAGACACAAGCGGGTGCGCCGCAAGGGTCGAGCGCACCTGAACGTCTTGCAAAAGCGTGTCGATCAGATCGGCGAAATTCGCAGCACTGAGGCCAAGCCCGGTTTCGTCCTGCGCGGCAAGATCGGAGAGGGTTCGAAACGCCGCCTGACCGGCCTCGCCCAACCAGAGTTCGCTTGCGGCAACGGTCCCGCCCGGCCCCGCGGCAAAGCCGTCGAGAAGAGCCAAAAGCGTCTCTAACCAGGCTGAAATCGGATGATCTCCACCGGCGGGGACGGCGTCGATCAAGGCCGCCAGCCAATCGCACCATTGCTGCCGCTCGGGATCATCGGTTCCGCCCCAAGCGCGCAAGGTCTGGGCATCCGGAAAGGCGGGGCCCTTGCGACGCAACGCGAGTTCGAATTCGCGCGTCAGCCGCAAATGGGCCCCGCGCAGGGCCGATCCCGTCGCCACCAACGGGTGTTTGAGGATGACAAGCAGGCTTTCCATCGAGATCTTGCGCCCGAGCAGCCGCGCAAGATGCCGGATCAGACGGCCGGGCGCGGTCAGCGGCAGCGGTTGACCGGCGGAATCATCGGGAACAATCGACCAGCGGTCCAAGGCGGCCGCGACGCGACGGGTCAGCATGCGATCGGGGCTGATCAGAGCCGCCTTTTTCCCCCGGAACACCGCTTCCCGCAGAACCAGCGCGATCGCCAGCGACTCCTGGCGCGGATCGACGGCCTCGATCAGCGCCATCTGCGCGCAGGCGGCGGGCAGATCCGAAAAGGCTTGCCCTTCCCGCATCCATTGATCGGTGACCGGCGCGGGGCGCAGCGCCAGCGAGACCAGCGCATTGCGGTCAGGCGCGTCCGGTTGCGTTTCGGTCCAGCGGGCCACCTGCGCCGGCGAAAGCGCCAGCCCGTCCAGCAAGGCACGAAATCGGAATTGCGGGTGATCTTCGATCGGAACCGGGCCGGAACAGAGACTGTTCCACGCCATCTCGGGCATGTCGAAATCGAAGCCGGGCAGGACCAGAACGCCTTGCGGCAGAGAGGCGACCGCCTGCATCAAAAGCCGCGTCGCCCCGCGTGACCCGGTGGAGCCCGCAAGGATGATGCGGTCCAGCGGGGGATTTTCGGCCCAGATCCGCGCCATCGTCTCGACGACACGTCGCTGCCGCCCCTCGGTGTCAAGCTCGGTCTCGAAATAGCGCGACACGATGCGGATGAAAGCCAGGCTTTGGCGCCAATGTTCCGCATGCGAGGCCTGAATGTCGAGACGTTCGAGAACGTCGGGATGCACGCCTTCGCTTTGCATCTCGGCCAGCAGGGCCAGCAGGCTGTCGGTCAGGCTGAAAATGCCGGATCCGGTCTCGAACCCGGGCAGGCCGCGGGCGAGACGGTCCACCAGGCAGGCCAGTTCCAACTTGCGATGCAGCGACGGAACCGGCGCGGGCAGCCCGGGCAGCGGCAGCCGGGCCAGATCCGAAACCAGCTCGATCCGGGGCAGAAAGCGGGTGCCAAGGCCGTCGAATTCCTCGCGGACACGTCGGCTCATCCGCCCGGCGTTGAGGATCAGCCGAACGCGGGCCATCGCTTCGGGCGGTTCATCCCGCATCCGATGGACAAGGCCACGCACCAGGTCGCGCGCAAAATCGACGCCGGGCGGCAGGGCGAAGACATGCGGATCAGCGGGCGGCATCTGACAAAAGCCCCTCGGCAAGCGAAATGCACTCGGGGCGGCCGACGTCACACCAGCCGCCGGGATGCACCATGCCATAGGCGCGCCCCTCGGAGAGGATCCGGTTCCAGAGCAGATTGAGCGAGAAGACCGGATCCGGAATCGTCTCTATTCCAGCCGGAGTCAGGATTTGCGCCCCGGTATAAACATAGCCCGTGCCGCGGCTGATCCGGCCATCGGGCGCCAGCGCGAAATCCCCGGCACCGGTGTAGCCCAGCGCGGTTTCGCGCGGGACAAGCGCCAGAAGGGCGGACATCCGATCGCCGTCCCAGGCCTGCGAAAGCGCGCCGAGCACATTCGGCCCGGTCCAGACCGCATCGGTGTTGAGGGTGAAAACCGGCCCGGGACCAAGAAGCGGCAGCGCCTTGCGCAGCCCGCCGCCGGTTTCCAGCAGAAGATCGGTTTCGTCGGACAACAACACTTCGGTTCCGGCCAGATGCGCGACGATCTGATCGGCGCGATAATGCACATTGGCGACGACGCGACCGATACCGGCCGTCCGCGCCAGATCAAGCGCATGGTCCAGGAGCGGCTTGCCCGCCACCTCGAGCAGCGGTTTCGGCCGGTGCAGGGTCAATTCGCGCATCCGCGTGCCAAGACCGGCCGCGAAAAGCATCAGCGCATCGGGTGTTGACCGCATTGCCGTCTCATCCTTTCCAGCAGCGCCGCATCGGGCGGCAGCAGCGCTTGTGTCACCACCGCGCGCAGCGGCGCAAGGGCTTCGTGGGCCAGATTGCGCTGCAACTGGTCCCAGACCCGCGGGATCAGATCGACGTAACCGGGCTTGCCGAGGCCGAGACAGAGCCGCGCGAAGATGCCAAGGATGCGCAGTGCCCGTTGCGCCCCGATCACGGCGAAGGCCTGCCCGAGGTCCGCCGCATCCAGCCCGCGCCCGGCGGCGTAACGGTGCAATTCGGCGGCAATGATGGCGGGCGAGACGTCGCGGCGGGCGTCCTGCAGGGCCGAGACGAGATCGTAAGCCGGATGGGTGGCAACGGCATCCTGAAAGTCGAGCAGGCCCAGACGCGCGGCGCCGTTGCGACCGGGCAACCAGATCACGTTTTCGGCGTGGAAATCGCGCAGCGACAGAACCGGCGGCAACGGAGAAAGGTCCTCGCACAGGCGGGTGACAAGGGGCGCGATCGCCTCGGCCGCGGCGGGATCGCGCAGCGGATACCAGTCGCGGGCCAGCGACACGAGCGCGCCAAGACCCGTCGCATCAAGGCGGGGAACGAAATCGGGCGGCGGCAGGCGGTGCAGATCGAGCAGGAAATCGGTGATCGCGGCGTAATGCCCGGCCTCGGCTTGGGGATCTTGCCGCAACAGCCGGGCAAGCTGATCGTCGCCGAAATCTTCAAGCAGCATCAGCCCGGTCTCGGTGTCGATGCCGAAAATCCGCGGCGCGGAAAAGCCCTGCGCCAGCAGCCAGGCGTCGATGCGCTGAAACCGCCGCATTTCCTCGCCCGGCGGGGCGATCATCAGAACGGCGGTGCTGCCGGTGCGATGCAGCCTTTCGTAACGGCGGGCCGAGGCATCCCCGGCCAGGGGGCGGCGCGCGGCTTCGGCCCAGCCGAAACGGGTCAGGAAAGCGGAGATTTCGGGCTCGGTCGTGGCCATGTCAGGCCTGCCCGAAAGCCGTCAGACGCGGCACCCAATCGGCCGCGCCGCGCAGGCGAACCCGCCGCGATACACCGGCCTCAACCAACGAAAACTGCAGGAACAGAGCCTTTTCGGGCGCCAGATCGCCCAGACGTTCGGGCCATTCGATCAGACAGATCGCCGTGTCGAAAGCCTCCTCCAGACCAAGTTCGATGGCTTCATCCGGATGGGTCAGGCGATAAAGATCGGCATGCCAGATCTCGGGATCGGCGCCATAAACCTGCACCAGGGTAAAGGTGGGCGAGGGCACGTCTTCGGTCACCCCCAGCCGGGCGCGGATCAGCGCGCGGGCGAAATGGGTCTTGCCCGCGCCGATCGGACCCTCGAGCAACAGCACATCCCCGGCCCGCAACAGCCGGGCCATCGCGATGCCGAAGCCTTCGGTGGCATCGGCATCGGGCAGATCGAGAGACAGAAGAACGGGGGCGTTTTGCATGGCCGCACTCTAGCGGCCCTGCCCCCCGCGGCAAGCCCCTTAACTGGCCAGAACCTTCACCGGACGTTCCTCGTCGAAGATCGCCCGGCTGTGCGGGTCCAGGGTCACGACACCCTTCGGCAGAAAGCTGGCCATCATCGCGCCGCCGGTCATCGGCGCGAAGCGGCAGCCGATCATCATGCCGTCTTCGCGACGCCGCACCGTTCCCTCGATCAGCGACCGCTGGCCGATGCGGTTGTTGAACCCCCGCGCCGACGCCCAAAGGTCCGAGCCGTCGCATTTGCCCTGCCAGAGCCGGACCGCATCCAGAATGGTGGTGCGACGCAGCGACGTGTCAGTTTCCACGCCCCAAAGCCGGTCATAGGCGGCGTTCGAGGCCGTCAGCTCGCCCGAGGGCTGGAACACCGCCACCGCCTCGCTCATCATGTCGAGGATTTCCTGGCCCTGTTCCAGTTCCGCCCGGAAGCGGCGGGTCAGCGACACTTCGGAGGAGATATCCTCGAACAGGAAGGCCACGGCGCCATCGGGATGCGGACGGCCGGTGACGCGATAGGTCTGACCCGAGGGCAGCATCCAGGTTTCGGAATGGAAGCCCGCGGCGGCGGCCTGTTCCAGCTCGGTCATCTTCAGCCGCCAGCTGCGATAATCCTTCGGCTCGGGCATCATCCGCGCCTCGCGCAGACGGTCGAGAAAGGCGTAAAGCGTCGGCCGGTTCGACAGGAAATCGGTGCCAAGCTGGGTCAGATCGATCAGCGCCGGGTTGAACAGCTGCAGCTGCCGCGACCGGTCAAAGATCGCCAGACCGATCGGCAGATCGGCAAAGGTCTTGGTCAGCGTCTGCACGAAGTCGCGCAGCGCCTTTTCCGCCCGCACCGTCGAGTCGGCCGGCAGGGCGAAATGCAGCGCGCCCTTGTCCATCGGGAAGGAATGGCAATCGAACCAGGCCGCCCGTTGATCGCCATCATCCAGGCGCAGCCGCCGCGGTCCGGTGTGCCGGGCGTTTTCATCCATCTGGAACAGCCGCGGCAAGGGCCAAAGCATGGCCTCCTCGGTCTCGGCAAAGGCGCCCGAGCGCAGCACATAGGCGCGGTTCGCCCAGGTGATCGTGCCGGTCTCGTCCTCGCGCCAGATCAGCGTCGGCGCCCGGTCGAGCGTCAGCCGCATCAGGTCCAGCTCGTCTTCCAGCGCGCGTTGCGACAGGCCGTCGACCAGAACGCCACGGCCCTCTGCCTCGGGATCGATGAGGGTGAGTCGCGCGAGGCCATTCACCTCTTCGGCGATCAGCTTGATCTGCGTCCGCCGTCCCTCTTCGGGTTTCGACACCAGCTCGATCCGGCCGCGTTCGGCCAGGGTCAGCATCACGGCCTCGAACCCGTCGAACCGCGGCGCGACAAAGGCAAGGAAGCGCGCCCAATCCGACAGAGCCATCGGCGAGGCCTCCAGCAGCGCCCGCGCCGGGCCGGTCGCGTCAACCAGATCCTGATCGTCAAACAGGAACACCGTCTGTTCCAGCACCGGATGCGTCGCCACCCGTGCATCCGGGCCGGTCTTGCGCGCCGAAACCATGCTCAGCAGCAGCAACGCCAGAAGCGACGATCCGACCGAGGTCGCAACGATCAGCATCGCCTGGAAAATCTCAATCTGCATGACTGCAGCCCTCTCGCCTGTCCCGCAGTCATGATTGATGAATAAAGGTTAATGTGCCGTTAAGTTAACGAGCAATTATGATCATCAGGCGGTGATCGGAACATTCTCGCCCAGCGGCCCGGTTTCGGGGGCGATCAGACGGCCGATGTGCCAGCGCAGCTCCACCACCGCGCCCGAGCGCCGCGGCACCGGGGCATTCTTCTGATAGGGCTCGGAGCCGTTCGCGAATCGCAGCTTCGCCCCGGTGCGCTCCAACAGCGTCTTGGCGATGAACAGACCGAGCCCCATGCCCTCGTATTCCTTGCGCTCGGCCGAGCGGGTCGAGATGAAGGGATCGCCGATGCGGTTGAGAACGCTGGGCGAATAGCCGCGGCCGTCGTCGGTGACGCGCACGATGATGCTGCGATCGGTCCATTCCGCATCGACCCAGACCGTGGTCTGCGCGAAATCGACGGCGTTCTGGATCAGGTTGCGCAGCGCATGCACCAGCTCGGGATAGCGATAGATCGTCGGTTGCCGTTCCGATCCGCCCTCGCCCGGGACGACGTCGAAATAGATCATCTTGCCACGGTCCAGATGCGGCTCGGCGGCCTCGCGCAGCACCGCCAGCAGCGGCGCCGTGCGCAGATGCACATCATCCTTGCCCGCCCGCCCCATCGAGCGCAGGATGTCGCGGCAGCGTTCGGCCTGTTCACGGATCAGCACCGCATCGTCATGCAATTCGGGATCGTCGATCAGCTCCTCGGCCAGTTCGGTCGAGACCAGCTTGATCGTCGCAAGGGGCGTGCCCAGCTCATGCGCCGCCGCCGCCACAACCCCGCCCAGATCGGTCAGTTTCTGCTCGCGCGAGAGCGCCATTTGCGTGGCAAACAGCGCATCTGACATAGAATGGATCTCCTGCGCGATCCGGTGGGCATAGGCGCCAAGGAAGATCACGCCGATCACGATCGCCACCCAGGAGCCGAATTCGATCATCGGCGGCACCCCGATATAGCCGCCGTCGCGGGTCTGCAGCGGCTCGTTGAACACCGCGACAAAGGTGATCATCGCGATCGTCGCCCCGCCCAGAAGCAGCGTCGGGCGCAGCTTCAGCGCCGTCGCGGCAATCGTCACCGGCACCAGGATCAACAGCGCGAAGGGGTTGTTCAGCCCGCCGGTCAGCGACAGCAACAGCGCCAGCTGTGCGGTGTCGAACAGCAGCGTCGCCGTCACCTCGGCCTGCGACAGCCGCCGGGATTCCGGGTAAAGATAGATCGCCGCGATGTTGGCCGCGACCGCGAAACCGATCGTGCCGATGCACATCGGCAGGTTCAACGCGATGTCGTAATAGCCATAAGCCGCAATCAGCGCCGCCAGCTGACCGACCACCGCGGCCCAGCGCAACAGGATCAGCGTCCGCAGCCGGACCCATTCCTGATGGCTCAAACTTGCCGACATGTCGAATTCCGGCCGGTCGACAGCCCTCATCATATCTGCCATCGTCGTCCCCACCGTCTCACCCTTACCGCAACCCCTTGATATTCCCGTTGCGCTGCGCAATCAATCTCCAGCACGTGAAGGAGAGGCGATGAACGTTTCGAGCAAGACCGCCGCGCTGGCTGCCACGGCAGCCGTCGTCGTCGTGGTTGGCATCTCTGCCGCCGTGTCCTTCCTCCCCGCGCAGACGGATCGCCTTGCCGCCTGCCGCACGGGCACCGGCAGCGCCTCGGCGCAGATCGGCGGCCCGTTCACGCTGGTTTCGGAAACCGGCGTCCCCGTGACCGACCGCGACGTGATCACCCGGCCCAGCCTCGTCTACTTCGGCTACACCTATTGCCCGGATGTCTGCCCGATCGACAGCACCCGCAATGCCGCCGCCGTCGATCTGCTGGCCAAACGCGGCCATGAGGTGACGCCGGTGTTCATTTCCGTCGATGCCGCGCGGGATACGCCGCCCGTGCTGACGGAATTCACCGATCTGATGAGCCCGAAAATGATCGGCCTGACCGGAACGCCCGAGCAGATCGACGCGGCGGTGCGGGCCTACCGGGCCTATTACCTGATCCGCAATCCCGGCGATCCGGCGACGCTGGTCGATCACTCGACCCAGACTTATCTGATGGATCCGAAGCTTGGCTTTCTCGATTATTATGATCGCGATGCCACGCCCGAAAGGGTGGCCGAAAGTGTCGGATGCTTCCTTGACGCGCTGCAGACCCCCGGGGATACCCCCGCGGCGGGCAACGGAAATTGACCAGCGCAAAATATAGCTTTAGAACCGAAAAAGAGGGTGAAAGGGGGGAGCCATGGCCGAAGAGGAATTCGCCGAACTCGGAAGCGACAGGTCGCTGCTTCTGGTCGATGACGATAATGCGTTCCTGACCCGCCTTGCGCGCGCGATGGAAAAGCGCGGGTTTCAGACGGAAATTGCCGAAACGGTTTCGGCCGGCAAGGCGATCGTGCAGAACCGGGCACCGGCCTATGCGGTGATCGACCTGCGTCTGGAAGACGGCAACGGTCTGGAAGTGGTGGAAGCCCTGCGCGAACGCCGCCCCGAGGCGCGGATCGTCGTGCTGACCGGCTATGGCGCCATTGCCACCGCCGTTGCGGCGGTGAAAATGGGCGCGACGGATTATCTGTCGAAACCGGCCGATGCGAATGACATCACCAATGCGCTTTTGGCCAAGGGTGAAGCCCTGCCGCCGCCGCCGGAAAATCCGATGAGCGCCGACCGCGTGCGGTGGGAGCATATCCAGCGCGTTTACGAGCTTTGTGACCGCAATGTTTCGGAAACGGCACGTCGTCTGAATATGCACCGTCGCACGCTGCAGCGGATTTTGGCCAAACGCAGCCCGCGATAAACAAATATATCTTGATTGCGCGAACATAATATTCGATATCCATGAAACCACTCACTGGAGGATTTCATGGATATCGACGCGCTTTCTCTCAACGAACTCAAGGCGCTGCGGTCCAAGGTCGACCGTGCCATCGTCACCTACGAAGAACGGAAGAAAAAGGAAGCCTACGCCGAACTCGACGAGATCGCGCGCAAGATGGGCTATCCGCTGGCGGAAATCCTGACCATGGTCGATGCGAAACCGCGCAAGACCGTTGCCGCGAAATATGCCAACCCCGCAAATCCGGCCGAAACCTGGACCGGCCGCGGCCGCAAGCCGAAATGGGTCGAGGCCGCGCTGGCTTCGGGCAAGACGCTGGAAGATCTGACGATCTGATCAGGCTTCGGTCTTCAGCCATTCGATGAAAATCTTGGCCGCCGGGTTCAACCGACCCGGCGGTCTTACGATATAATAGCCCAGGCTTTCCTCGGTCAGCTCGTGGATTTTCACCAGCCAGCCGAGTTTCAGATCCTCGACGATCAGCGCCTCGGTTTCCAGATGCAGGCCGATCCCTTCACGGGCGGCGGCCAGCGCCAATTCCTCGTTCGGAAAATCGACGAATTTCAGCGCCGCCGGAACCAGCCCCATCGATTCCAGCAATTGCATCTGTTCCGGCCAATCGCCCTCGCGCACCCAGGGCAGCATCGCCATTTCCCGCAAGGACAGTTTCTTTCGTCCGCCCAGCAATTCCGGCGCCGCCACCACAACCTGAGGGGCAGCGGTCAGAAACTCGGAAATCACCCCGGGCCATTTGCCGATGCCAAAACGAATGCCGATATTCGCGCCGATTTCCTTCAGATCGACCAGCCGCGCATCGGGCAAAAGCGACAGCGGAATATCGGGATGACGCTTCCAGAACCGCGCCAGCCGCGGCATCAGCCATTCCGAGGCGAAAACCGGCGGCACCGTCACCGAAAGCGCCTTTTCGCTGGTATCGGCGCGCAGCATTTCCGCCGCCGATTGTATCATCGAAAACCCGTCCGCCAGCGCCTTGGCGAAGCGTTCGCCCTCGGGCGTCAGGTGCAGATGCTTGCCGTCCCGCCAGACCAGCGGCACGTCCAGATCGGTCTCCAGCGCGCGGACTTGTTGCGCAATCGCAGCGTGGGTCACATTCAGCTTGCGCGCCGCGGCACTGAACCCGCCCTCGCTTGCCGTTGCGGCAAAGGCGCGCAGCGCCGTCAGCGGCGGCATGCGCCGCCAGTCGATTTCGCTCATCTGTTAGCTCACCTATCACCTGTGGAAAAATTCCTGACTCGCCTTGCGGCCTGCGTCAAGGCATTGAAGAGGGACAGAGAGAAAAGGAGATCCGCGATGTTCCGGATTCTTGAAGAAGTGATGGCCCTTGCCATGGGTGGCTATGCCCCCCGCGCCCGCAACGCTGGCGAATACAAGTTCAACCGCTGAGAGCACTCAGCAAGGCATGGTGACGCGCGGTAAAGGCTGCGCGCACCTCGGGCGGGGGACGCAGGCGGATCGCCAGACCCCGCACAAGGACAGGATCGGGCTTTCCGAAGATCCTGTCCGCCTCGGCCTCTGAAAATCCCGCGATCTGTTCGGCTTCCAGCCGCGCTGAGACTGTATCCGCCGCCTTGATCGCGCGTTTGATCGGGGCAGGCAGCACGCCGGGCAGGCCAAAGCGCAGATGCACCGCCGCGGTCAGCCGGTCATCCAGCTCCACATAGCCCTTGCCGATCGCCGCCTTGACCGGGGTGATCATGTCGCCCAGCACATATTCGGGCGCGTCATGCAGCAAAGCGGCCAGCCGCCAGCGTTCGCCGATCCCGGGATTGGCGCGGGCGAAAAGTTCCTCGACCAGCAGCGAATGTTCCGCCACCGAATAGGCGTAATCGCCCGTCGTCTGGCCGTTCCAGCGCGCGACAAAGGCGAGGCCGTGGGCGATATCCTCGATCTCGATGTCCATCGGCGTCGGGTCGAGCAGATCCAGCCTGCGCCCCGACAGCATCCTCTGCCACGCCCGTTTCATCACGCCCCCCGTTTACCCCCTGCTAGCCAAAGCGAAAGGGACTGTAAACGTCGCAGGTTCGCTTCGTTGCGCCACCGGGCTCAAGATGCTATGCAACCGCCGACTGAAATTCGAGGAGCGCCCGATGGCAGATTACATCGTCAAGGATATCAAGCTGGCCGACTTCGGCCGCAAGGAACTGGATATTGCCGAAACCGAAATGCCGGGCCTGATGGCCTGCCGCGAGGAATTCGGCAAAAGCCAGCCGCTGAAAGGCGCCCGCATCGCCGGTTCGCTGCACATGACGATCCAGACCGCGGTGTTGATCGAAACGCTCAAGGCGCTTGGCGCCGATGTGCGTTGGGCCTCGTGCAACATCTTCTCGACCCAGGACCACGCCGCCGCCGCCATCGCCGCGGGCGGCACGCCGGTCTTTGCCGTCAAGGGCGAGACGCTGGAAGAATACTGGGCCTACACGGACAAGATCTTCCAGTTCCCGGAAGGCACCTGCAACATGATCCTGGATGATGGCGGCGATGCGACGCTCTACATCCTGCTTGGCGCCCGCGTCGAAGCTGGCGAAACCGACCTGATCGCCACGCCGACCTCGGAAGAGGAAGTCTGCCTGTTCAACCAGATCAAGAAGCGCATGGTCGAAACCCCCGGCTGGTTCACCCAGCAGCGCGCGGCGATCAAGGGCGTTTCGGAAGAAACCACGACGGGCGTGCATCGTCTTTACGACCTGCACAAGAAAGGGCAGCTGCCCTTCCCGGCGATCAACGTCAATGACTCGGTCACCAAGTCGAAATTCGACAACAAATACGGCTGCAAGGAATCGCTGGTCGACGGCATCCGCCGCGCCACCGACACGATGATGGCGGGCAAGGTCGCCGTCGTCTGCGGGTATGGCGACGTGGGCAAGGGCTCGGCCGCCTCGCTGCGCGGCGCGGGCGCCCGGGTGAAGGTGACCGAAGTCGATCCGATCTGCGCGCTGCAGGCCGCGATGGACGGCTATGAAGTCGTCGTGCTGGAAGACGTGGTGGCGGATGCCGACATCTTCATCACCACCACCGGCAACAAGGACGTGATCCGCATCGAGCACATGCGCGAGATGAAGGACATGGCGATCGTCGGCAACATCGGCCATTTCGACAACGAAATTCAGGTCGCGGCGCTGAAGAACCACAAATGGACCAACATCAAGGACCAGGTGGACATGATCGAGATGCCCTCGGGCGCGCGGATCATCCTGCTGTCCGAAGGGCGTCTCTTGAACCTTGGCAATGCCACCGGCCACCCCAGCTTCGTGATGTCGGCCAGCTTCACCAACCAGGTTCTGGCGCAGATCGAACTGTGGACCAAGGGCGCCGAGTATCAGCCGGGCGTCTACATCCTGCCGAAATCGCTGGATGAAAAAGTGGCGCGTCTGCATCTGAAGAAGATCGGCGTGAAACTGACCACGCTGCGCCCCGATCAGGCCGACTACATCGGCGTCACCGTCGAAGGGCCGTTCAAGTCGGACCATTACCGCTACTGATCCTGCCTTTCCCGGCAGATTGCGGGGCCTTCGGGCCCCGCTTTGCGTTGCGCCCTGCCGCATCGGCAAAGACATGCCGCCGCCCGATCGGATGCGGGGATTCCCTTTGTTTCAAGGCGCGCGCGCGCCTAGGCTGCAGCCGGGGACGCAGCGCGCCGACACGGGAGAAGCAAAGATGGGCAAACGGGACACCTTGATCGCGAAATACGCCGAGGATCTGCAGGGCAAATGCGGGATCACGCCCGACATGGCGCTGTTGGAGAAAGTCACCATCGGTTGCGGACCGGCGATCTATGACCCCGATGCCGAGATCGTCGCAGCGACGCAGACATCCGAACTCGATCAAATTCGACGCAATTTTCTGATCCGGAAGCTGGGCCTGCCCGACGGCCCCGATCTGGAGGATGCGATCGATGCCGCGATCGAGACCTATGGCCGCTCGGAACCGCGGAAATATCGCGCCGTGATCTATTACATGCTGGTCCGGCATTTCCGCAGGGAAAGCCTGTATCTGTAAGTCAGATCAAGGCCTTGATCGCTGCCACATGGGCGGGTGCGGCGGCACTCGCATCGGCCAGAAGCGCGGTCAGGGTCTCGTCCATCGCCTCGGGCGCGACGATCCGGTCGATCAGCCCCCAGGACAAAGCCTCGGCCGCCTCGATCTTCTGCCCGGCCATCAGGATCATCTTGGCCCGCGCCGGACCGATCAGCGCCGCAAGACGCTTCGGGTCCGAGGGCTGCGGCAGGAACCCAAGCTTCATCACCGGATAAAAGATCTTCGCCTGCGGCACGGCAATCCGCAGATCGCAGGCCAGCGCCATCCCCATCGCGCCCCCGGCCAGGGTGCCGTTCAGCGCCGCGATGGTCAGGCAGGGCAGCGCCGCAACCGCGCCCGACAGCCGTTCCCAGACCGGATCGGTGGCCAGCCCGGCCCGGGCCTCGTCCAGATCGGCGCCCGCCGAAAACACCTTGCCGGTGCCGCGCAGCACAAGCGCATGCGCCCCGGACCGCCCGGCCGCCTCGGCCGCATCGGCAATGTCGGTCAGCATCGCCCGGGTCAGCGAATTCGCCTTTTCCGGCCGGTCGATCGTCACCGTCCAGATGCCGTCAGCCGATTTCACCTCGATCATCTCGCCCTCCGCGCGCCGCTTTGGCCTTTGTTAGCAACCCCATTGCCCCTTGACCATTACGGATGTGCAGCCGAAGGTGGAGCCATTCCTTATCCAAGAGGCCCCTGATGGCACGGCTCACATCCGCTGGCACAACCACGTTCATCGCCCTTCTCATGAGTTCGACCGCCGTCATGGCCGATGTGACGCCGGAGCAGGTCTGGGAAAGCTGGCAAAAGCAGTATTCCGCCTATGGCTTTACCGTCACCCCCGGCGCGGTCGAGCGCGATGGCGACGTTCTGACGATTTCCGATCTGGTCCTGACGAACGAAAGCACCACCACCATCGGCACCGACAGGCAGGTGTCGAAAACCGTGCTGACCGTGCCCGCGATCCTGCTTGAGGATCTGGGCGACGGCACGGTCGAGGGCACGGTCGAGGGCGAGATCACCGGCGACAACGACACCACCGACGCCACCGGCAAGACCGAGACGGCGAAGATCACGATCGACAAGACCGATGCCAGCGTGGTGATTTCCGGCACGCCCGAGGAAATGTCCTATCTGATCGATGCGCCCGAGATCTCCGCCAGCATCGAGGCCCAACCCTCGACCCCGGGCGCGCAGCCGGCGCTTTTGGGAATGACGCTGACCGGGCTTGCCGGGACGCAGACGATGACCTCGGTCGGCGGTCAGGGCACCAAGGCCGATCTGACGGCCGAGGCGATGGCGCTGACGATGACCGGCAGCGATCCCGAGGATGCGACGACGATCGATGCGACGATCGACATGCAGGATCTGGCGATCAAGGGCGACAGCCTGATGCCCGAAGGCGCCGATGCCGCAGAGCTGGGCGATGCGATCGCCAAGGGGATGCGGACCAACAGCGCACTGAGCTATGGCGCGCTGAGCTACACCATGTCCTCGAAAACGAAGACCGGGCCGGTCAGCCTGTCCGGGTCCGCCGAAAGCGGTCAGGCGATCATCGCCTTCTCGCGTGAGGCGGTGCGGTATTCGGCCACCGGCAGCAAGACCAAGATCGATATCCAGACCACCGACTTCCCGCAGCCGATGTCGGCGACCATCGATCAGGGCGAGATCGACTTTGCCATGCCGCTCAGTGCCAAGGCCGAGCCGCAGCCCTTCACCAGCAAGGTCTCGCTGATCGGGCTGGCGGTCTCGGATCAGGTCTGGAAGATGATCGACCCGACGGAGAAGCTTGTGCATGGCGCGGCGACGCTGATCGTCGATCTGACCGGCACCGGCAAGCCGCTGGTCGATCTGTTCTCGCCGGCCGCGGCCGCCTCGCCGGTGCCGCCGGTGCAGATCGACAGCCTGAACGTGAACCAGCTGCAGCTGACCGCGGCGGGCGCCGAGCTGACCGGCGCGGGCGCGCTGACCTTCGACAATGCGACGGCCACGCCGATCCCGCTGGGGTCGATCGATCTGAAGCTTTCGGGCGCGAACAAGCTGATGGACGGGCTTGTCGCCATGGGCGTGATGCCGCAGGATCAGGTGATGTTCGCCAAGATGATGATGGGCATGTATGCCGTGCCCGCGGGCGAGGATCTGTTCACCTCGAAGATCGAGTTCAAGGAAGACGGCCATATTCTGGCCAATGGCCAGCCGATCAAGTAAGACAGTCCTGCCGAACCAGCGAAACCGCCCGGCCTTCCGGGCGGTTTTCCACAAGGAGAGCCCATGCCCCCCGTTCTTGCCGATCTGACCGATGCCCTGCTTTCCGCCGCCCGCAAGGCCGGGGCCGAGGCGGCCGATGCGATCGCGGTCGATGGCCGCGCCGTCTCGATCGATGTCCGCGGCGGGGCGCTGGAACAGGCGGAACGCTCCGAGGGGCTGGAGATTGGCCTGCGCGTGCTGATCGGCGGGCGTCAGGCCTGTGTTTCGGCCTCGGACATTTCCGCCCGCACGATTGCCGACATGGCCGAACGCGCCGTGGCGATGGCCCGCGAGGCCCCCGCAGACCCGCATGCCGGTCTCGCCGATCCGGCGCAGCTGGCGCGGGGCTGGGATGCCATGGCGCTGGAACTGGCCGATCCGGGCACAGAACCCTCGGCCGCGGCGCTGGAAACCGACGCCCGCGAGGCGGAAGCGGCGGCGATGGCGGTGCAAGGGGTCTCGCAGGTGCAATCGGCCTCGGCCTCGTGGTCGAAACGGCTTTTGCACATGGCGGGCACGAACGGATTTTCCGGCGGCTACGCCCGGACCTCGCGCTCGACCTCGGCGGTGGCGATTGCGGGCGAAGGCGCGGCGATGGAACGCGACTGGGCCTCGGAGGCGCGGATTTTCGGGGCGGATCTGCCTTCGGCCGCGTCGATCGGGCTGCAGGCGGGCGAACGCGCCGTGGCCCGTCTTGGCGCGGTGCAGCCGAAAACCGGGGCCTTCCCCGTGCTGCTGGATGAACGCGTCGCGGCCAGCCTGATCGGCCATCTGCTTTCGGCGATCAACGGCACCGCGATTGCGCGCGGGGCATCCTGGCTGCGCGACGGGTTGAATGCAGACGTGCTGCCCAAGGGCCTCAGCCTGATCGAAGACCCGTTCCGCCGCCGCATTTCCGGCTCGCGTCCCTTCGACGCCGAGGGCCTGCCCCCTGCCCGCCGTGCCATCATCGACGACGGCATGCTGACCGGCTGGGTGCTGGATCTGGCCACGGCGCGCAAGCTGGGGCTGCCGAGCACCGGCAATGCGTCCCGTGGAACATCGACGCCGCCCTCGCCCGCGGCGGGCAATGTGGCGCTGACGCAGGGGACGAAATCGCGCGAGGAGCTGATCCGCGACATGGGCACCGGGCTGCTGGTGACCTCGTTCATCGGCGCGACGATCAACCCGACCACGGGCGATTATTCGCGCGGCGCGGCGGGATATTGGGTCGAAAATGGCCAGATTTCGCATGTGGTGAACGAATGCACCGTGGCCGGAAACCTGCGCGAGATGCTGCGCCGGATCATCCCGGCCAATGATGCGCGCGGCCATCTGAGCCATGTCGTGCCGTCGCTTCTGCTTGAGGGACTGACGATTGCCGGGTCCTGATGCCGCCACCGATCTTGATCTGCTGATCCGCGCCGCCGAGGCCGCGGGCGAATTGGCGCTGCAATACTGGAAACATGCGCCGAAGCAATGGGACAAGGAAGGCGATGCCGGTCCGGTCTCCGAAGCCGATCTGGCGGTGAACGACCTGCTCGCGCATCTTTTGCGCAAGGCGCGGCCCGATTACGGCTGGCTCTCCGAGGAAAGCCAGGACGACGCGGCCCGTCTGTCCTGCCGTCGCCTGTTCGTCGTCGATCCGATCGACGGCACCCGGGCCTTCCTGTCGAACGAGCCGGGCTTCGCCCATGCGATCGCCGTCGTCGAAGACGGCGAGGTTCTGGCGGGCGTCGTGCATCTGCCCGTCTTCGAGGAAACCTATGCCGCGGTGCGCGGCGGCCCGGCGCTGCTCAACGGGCAACCGATCCGCAACACCGACCCGGGGGCGATCGAGGGCTCCAGCCTGCTGGCCTCGAAAGTCTGCGACATCGCCACGAACTGGCGCAGCGAAAGACCTGCCTATCGACGGTTTTTCCGCCCCTCGCTGGCCTGGCGGCTGTGTCTGGTCGCCGAAAGCCGCTTTGACGCCAGCCTGACGGTGCGGCCGACCTGGGAATGGGACGTCGCCGCCGCCAGCCTGATCGCCACCTGTGCAGGCGCGCTGGTGACCGACCGGGCGGGGGCGCCGATCCGCTTCAACACCCCCAGCGCGCAGATCGAGGGGCTTCTGGTCGGCGCCCCGGGATTGCACGCGCAGTACCTCTCGCATTTGCGGCCGCTGGCCGAAGAATCCGGGCGCTGATTACCGGATATAAACCTTCTCTCCCTAGGTTCAGCTTTGGCAAGAATTGCTGAACAAGGGGGAACCCCATGCCAAGGCTTTGGCGAATCGTCCTATTTCTC
Organism: Rhodobacter capsulatus; assembly: GCF_005144475.1. Taxonomy (GTDB): domain Bacteria; phylum Pseudomonadota; class Alphaproteobacteria; order Rhodobacterales; family Rhodobacteraceae; genus Rhodobacter; species Rhodobacter capsulatus_C. The sequence continues at coordinate 220,766 of NZ_SWJZ01000008.1, forward strand.
ATGCTTGGCATGTCTGTTCCGCTGCGGTCTGCGCAGGCTTCGGACACAGCGCAGGGCATCTCGGCGACCTGTGAACGGGTTGCGGAATACGCGTCGCAACAAAGCGGTGTTCCCGTTTCGGTGCTGAAGGCGATTTCGCTGACCGAAACCGGCAAGAAGATCGACGGCAAGCTGCGTCCCTGGCCCTGGACCGTGAACATGGAGGGGGCGGGCCACTGGTTCGACACGCTCGACGAAGCCCGCGCCTATGTGTTTCAGGAATTCAAGCGCGGCGCCCGCAGCTTCGACATCGGCTGCTTCCAGATCAATTACAAATGGCACAATGAACATTTCTCCTCGATCGACGAGATGTTCGATCCGAAGGCGAATGCGCTTTACGCCGCCAGCTTCCTTTCTGATCTTTACGCCGAAACCGGCTCGTGGAACGCGGCGGCCGGGGCCTATCATTCGCGCACCAAGGAACATGCCGACCGCTATTCCGCCCGCTTCGCCGAGCTGCGCGAGCGTTTCATGGGCGGCGATGGTGAAGGCGACGTTCTGGCGATGAATGCCGCGCCCGAGGCGATGCCCTATGGCGATATCCCCGAGATCCCCGACATCGTTGCCGCGATGAACGCGCCGATGACGCCGCCGAAACCGCCGCGGGTCAATTCCTATCCGCTGCTGCGGCGCACCGGAACCGTCTCGCCGCCGCTGGGGGGCGCCCCGGGTGCCAGCCTCTTCGCCATTTCTCTCGACAAGACCCAGGTGAACTGATGCCGAAGCTGACCCTTGCGGCGATCTTCCAGCCGACCATTCTGCTGGCCATCGCCCTGATGACCGTGATCGTGATGATGATCCTGCCGGTTCCGGCCTGGGTTCTCGACACCGGCCTGGCGGTGTCCTTCGCGCTGGCCATCCTGATCTTCACCGTCACGCTGTTCATCGAACGTCCGCTGGATTTTTCGGCCTTTCCGACGATCCTTCTGGCCTCGCTGATGCTGCGGCTGTCGCTGAACGTCTCCTCGACCAAGCTGATCATCGGCAACGGCCATACCGGCACCGCCGCCGCCGGTCACGTGATCGAGGGATTTGCCAATTTCATCATGGGCGGCTCGGTGATGATCGGGCTTGTCGTCTTCGGCGTGATCATGATCGTGAACTTCATCGTGATCACCAAGGGCGCGGGCCGGATGGCCGAGGTGGGCGCCCGTTTTGCCCTCGATGCGATGCCCGGCAAGCAGCTGGCGATCGACAGCGACATGAACGCCGGTGCGATCGACCATGCCGAGGCCCGGGCACGGCGCGAGAAGGAACAGGCGGAAACGACCTTCTTCGGCTCGCTTGACGGTGCGTCGAAATTCGTCAAGGGCGATGCCATCGCCGGTCTCTTGATCACGCTCTTGAACCTTGTCGTGGGTCTGGCGATCGGCACGATCGTGCATGACATGCCGCTGGATCGCGCCTTGGAAACCTATGCGATCCTCACCGTCGGCGATGGTCTGACCAGCCAGATCCCGGCCGTGATCATCTCGATCGGCTCGGCAATCCTGCTGTCGCGCGGCGGCACCAAGGGCTCGGCCGATTCCGCCGTGTTCGAGCAGCTGTCGCGCTATCCTTCGGCTCTGGCCACGGTGGCGGCGCTGATGGCGGGCTTCGCCATCTTCCCCGGCCTGCCCTTCGTCCCCTTCATGACGGGCGCGCTCATTCTGGGCGGCACCGCCTTCTTCGTAAGCCGGAAGGCGCAGAAACAGGCCGAGCTGGAGGCGATGAAGATCCCCGAAAGCGCCGAGCCGAAGAAACGCAAGTCGATCGGCGACGTGCTGGATGTCGATGATATTCACGTCGAATTCGCCCCGGATCTGGTGGCGATGGCGCTCGACCCCGCCACCGGGCTGGATGCGCGGATCACCAACATGCGCAACCATGTCGCCGCAAGCTATGGTCTGATCCTGCCGGAAATCCGCCTGACCGACGATGCGACGCTGGATTCGGGCTGCTATCGCATCCGCATTCAGGGGGTCGAACAGGCCAAGGACAGGCTCTTCCCCGACCGGGTTCTGGCGCTGATCACCGACAACCGCGATTTCCTGCCCGATGGCGACGACGTGCGCGAACCGGTCTATGGCGCCCCCGCGCGCTGGCTGCCGCCCGGAAAACAGGAAGATGCCGCGCTGGCCGGGTCCACCGTGGTCGGCCCGACCGAGGTTCTGGCAACCCATCTGCTGGAAGTGATCCGCCGCAACTTCGGCCGCCTGATGACGCTGCGGGCGCTGCGCCGCCTGCTCGAGGAGATGTGCAACCTCTCCGATCCCGCCCGCGCCGATTCGAACCGCCGACTGCTGGACGAGCTGATCCCCGACAAGGTTCCGGTGGATCTGCTGCTGGCCGTGCTGCGTCTGCTGCTGGAAGAACGCGTCTCGATCCGCAACCTGCTGGTGATCGTGGAATCGATCGCGGAAGTGCGCGGCATGCAGTCGCCCGAGGCGATCTGCGAACATGTCCGCCAGCGGCTCGGTTTCCAGCTCGTGGCGGAATACCGCCGCGACGATGGCACGCTGCCGCTGCTGCAACTGGCCCCGGAATGGGAAGAGACGTTCTCGGCCTTCCAGGTTGCAGGCGACCGCGGTCAGACCGATGTCGCGCTGCCGCCCGACAAGTTCAACCGTCTGGCGAACAATGTCGCGGAACGGATCGCACGGGCGGGCGAATCGGGGATTTTCCCGGCCATCGTCACCTCCACCCGGCGGCGGCGGTTCCTCAAGACGGTTCTGGGCGCCAAGGGCATCCTGGCCCCCGTGCTCAGCTTCGAGGAAATCGGCCTTGATGCCCGGCCCTCGATGGTTGGCGTGGTGCAGGCATGATCGAGGATCTTGCCACCCTGATGCAATCGACCCGGGATCTGCTCTGGGTCGGTTTCATCGTCTTCCTGCGCGTCGGCGGCACGATGGCGGTAATGCCCGCTTTCGGCGAAATGATGGTGCCGACCCGGGTGAAACTGGGCCTCACCTTCGCCTTTACCCTGATCGTGATGCCGGGCGCCCTGCCCTTCGTGAAGGCGCCCGACACCAGCCTGCCCGTGGCGGTCTGGATGTTCGCGGAAATCGTCATCGGGCTGTTCATCGGCCTGATGCTCCGGCTTTTCGTTCTGTGCTTGCAGATTGCGGGCACGATCGCGGCACAATCCACCTCGCTGTCGCAGCTCTTTGGCGGCACGACGGGCGAACCCCAGCCCGCGGTGGGTGAATTGCTCGTTCTGGCCGGTCTGGCGATTTCGGTGCATCTGGGTCTGCATGTGAAGGTGACCGAGATCTTCCTCGGCTCCTATCAGGCGCTGCCGCCCGGGGCCTTTCCCGATGCCGATCTGTTCCGGCAATGGGGCCTTGGCGGCATTTCGCGCGCCTTTGCGCTCGGCTTTTCGATTGCCGCGCCCTTCGTGATCGCCGGTCTGATTTACAACGTCGCGCTGGGTGCGATCAACCGCGCGATGCCGCAGCTGATGGTGTCGATGATCGGCGCCCCGGCGCAGACGCTTGGCGGCCTCGCGCTGCTGATGATCGCGCTTCCGACCGGTCTTGTGGTCTGGAGTGATGCCTTCGACGCCTTTCTGGCCAACCCCTTCGAGGTGCTTCGATGAGCGAGGAAGACGACAGCTCAAAGGAATTCGACCCAACTCCGCAGAAAATCGAGCAGGCCCGAAAACAGGGCGATCTGGTCAAATCCGCCGAAGTGACCGTCGCCGCGGTCTATGCGGCTTTCGTGATCACCGCCCTCGCCTTCGGAAAAAGCTCGCTCGAAAGCTTTGGCAGCTGGGCGAGCGTGCTGATCGATCAAGCCGAGTCGATTTCGGTGCAGCTTCTGGGCGGCGGCACCGTGGTTGCCGGCAGCATTCTGGGCCGCGTCGCCTTGTCGATTGCGCCCTGGGTGCTGTTGCCGGGGGTGCTGGTTCTGGGGGCACTCATGGCGCAACGCGCCATCGTCTTCGCCCCGGAAAAGCTGATGCCGAAGTTCAACCGCATCGATCCGATCGCGAATTTCAAACAGAAATTCGGACGAACCGGTCTGTTCGAATTCGCGAAAAGCTTCGTGAAGCTGGTGGTGATCTCGATCATCCTGGGCAACTTCATCCTGCGGGAACTGCCGGGCATCTTGCTCAGCCAGCAATTCGAGGCGCCGGTGGTCGCGGTCCGCTTTCCTGAATTGATCGTCGAATTCCTGTTGCTGATGCTACTTCTTGCGGGTGTGATCGCCGCAATCGACTATCTGTGGCAAAGGTTCGAATTCCTGCGGCGCAACAAGATGACGCGCAAGGAACTCACCGACGAGATGAAGCAGTCGGAAGGCGATCCCCATATCAAGGCGCAACGGCGCCAGAAAGCGATCGAAATCGCGACGAAGCAGATGATTTCCGATGTCGCCAAGGCCGATGTGGTGATCGTGAACCCGACCCACTATGCGGTCGCGCTGAAATGGGAACGCGGCGCGAAACGCGCGCCCGTCTGTGTGGCGAAGGGTGTCGATGAAGTCGCCGCGCGCATTCGCGAGGTTGCGGCCGAAGCCGGGGTTCCGATCCATTCCGATCCGCCGACGGCCCGGGCACTTTATGCGGCGGTCGACATCGGTCAGGAAATTCATCCGGATCACTATCGCCCCGTCGCGGCTGCGATTCGCTTCGCAGAAAAAATGCGCCGTCGGTCCCGGGAACGGGGGGCACGGACATGAAACGGAAGGATCTCGAGTCGCTGAACGATATCGCCTCGATGATTCGCGATCGCGAAATGGCGACACTGGCACGGCTGAACCAGCATCGGTTGCGCCTGGAGACGGAACGGACGTCGATAACGCAAGACATGCATGCGGCCAGGCGCGAGGGTGCCGACAATCTGATGTTGGCGCAGGCCGCCGAAACCTACGCCAAATGGGGTCAGATGCGGCAGGCACAGATCGAAGACAACCTTGCGCAACTGCAGCCCTTGATCGAAGCGCAACGGCAGCGCACGGCGGCGGCGACGGGTCGGCATCGAAATCTGGGGGAAATTGGCAAGAAAATGCTGGCAGAGCAGCTGATCGCCAAGGAAAAACGGCTCTGACCCCGCCCGGGCGGGCCAGGTCAGAGCCTGCTGCAACCACATTTATCTGAGCTGGCTGAGCGCCTGGCAGAGCTGATCGAGATCATCAAGCGTCCGGTAGCGGATCGACAGCCGCCCACCCTCGGCGCCATCGTGATCGATGCTGACGCTCATCCCGATCGTCGCGGAAAGATCCGCTTCCAGCGCCCGGGTGTCGGCATCTTTCTCTCGCGGCGGTCTTGACGCGGGCTTCGAGGCGGCGCCTGACATTCCGGGTGTCTCGTCTTTCGCCAGCCGCTCGACATCTCGCACCGACAGGCCCTTGGCGATCGTCTCCTTGGCCAGCCGAACCGGATCGGGCGCCGTCACCAAAGCACGCGCATGCCCGGCGGTCAGCTTGCCGTCGCGCAGGAAATCCTGGACCTCGTCGGGAAGATTGAGCAAACGCAACAAGTTGGCAATATGGCTGCGACTTTTGGAAAGCGCCTCGGCAAGCTTTTCCTGAGTATGGCCGAAGCGATCCATCAGCTGCCGATAGCCCATCGCTTCTTCCAGCGGATTCAGATCGGCGCGCTGGATATTCTCGATGATCGCGACTTCCAGCACTTCGGTATCGGTGAAATCGCGCAGGATGACCGGCAGTTCATGCAACTTTGCCAGCTGCGCCGCACGCCATCGGCGTTCCCCGGCAACGATTTCGAAGCTGTCTTCCCCCTTCGGGTGCTTGCGCACGATCAAAGGCTGAATGATGCCCTTTTCGGCAATCGACGCGCGCAATTCTTCCAGAGCCTCGGGCGCAAAAGTGCGCCGGGGCTGATCCGGGTTCGGAACGATCTTTTCGATCGGAACAAGCATATCCCTGCGCCGCGGCGCAACCTCGGCTTCGGCAGTGGGGATCTGAACATCCGCCATCAGCGCCGACAAGCCCCGGCCCAGGCCCCGACGCTCGGGTTTTCTCTCGTTCATGCCCTGGCCTTTCGTTCTTGTGTCGCATGGAGGTCAAGCAGTTCTGCCGCGAGGGATCGATACGCTTCCGCGCCCTTCGACCCTGCGTCATAGCTCAAGACAGGCAAGGCATACGACGGCGCTTCGGAGATTCGGACGTTGCGCGGAATCATCGTCCGGAACACAAGCTCACCCAGAGTCGCGCGCGCATCGGCTTCCACCTGCTGCGACAGGTTATTGCGCACATCATACATGGTCAGCACCACGCCCTCGATCCGCAGATCGCGATTCGCGGTCTGGCGCACTTCCCGGATTGTCAGCATCAGTTGCGACAACCCCTCAAGCGCGAAGAACTCTGCCTGCAGCGGCACCAAAACCGATTGCGCCGCAACCATCGCGTTGACGGTCAGCAGATTGAGCGAGGGCGGGCAATCGATCAGGACATAATCGAGCCGAAACTGGTCGATATCGGTTTGACGCAGCGCATCATGCAGAAGAAAGGTGCGCTTTTCGGACGAAACAAGCTCCATATCCGCAGAGGACAGGTCCGTCGTCGCGGGCGAGATCAACAGCCCGTCAAAGTCGGTTTTCTGCACGACCTCTGACAGCGGCGCCTCTCCGAACAGCAGGTCATAGGTGCTGAACTTGCGATCTGCCGCCTCGACACCAAGGCCCGTCGACGCGTTCCCTTGCGGATCAAGATCAACCAACAGCACCCGGCACCCGCGCTCGGCCATCGCAGCAGCGAGGTTGATCGCAGTGGTCGTTTTGCCAACGCCCCCCTTCTGGTTCGCGATGGCAATGATTCTTGGTTGTGTCGGTCGAATGGGATCAGGCACGGTGCAACCCCTTGATTTTCAGAACGACGGACTCCGGATCCGTGGCACTGGGTTTCGGTTCGAAGTCAAAGGACCATTTCTGCTGCGCCTGCGCAACCTCTTCGCGCCAGCGATTTCCTTTCGGAAAAAGAGCGATGCCCGCGGGTGACAGATGACGCTCCGCATAGCTCAGCAACATTTCAAGCGGTGCCAAGGCTCGCGCCGACAAGACATCCGCTGCGAGCGGGTCAAGGGACTCGATGCGGCGGTCCGCTACTTCCGCGAAAAGACCCAGATCTCGGACGGAATTGAGAAGAAAAGCGGCTTTGCGTTTGTCGCTTTCGACGAGAGTCAGCCGCATATCGGGAAATCGCTCTTTTGCCAGAACGCCGACCACGAGGCCTGGAAATCCCCCGCCACTTCCCAGATCAGCCCAGTGCTGCGGAGCTTGCGCGACAGATTGAAGGATCTGGGCAGAATCCAGAAAATGACGTGTCCAGATTTCCGCAAGCGTCCGCGGAGAAACCAGATTGATGGCCGGGTTCCACTTTTTCAGCAACGCTTCCAGGCGCTCGAGGCGCTCAATTGTTTCACGTGAAACATCAACCAGATCTGCGAAAGCTTCGGGGCCTGTCATTTCCGCTCGGCCCTTTTGTCCTGCCGAAGTCGCGCAAGAATCAAGGACAACGCTGCGGGGGTCGCGCCGTCGACCTGACTCGCTTGATGCAATGTTCGGGGCGAAGCAGACCTGAACTTCGTTTTCAGCTCATTCGACAGCCCGGACAACGCGTTATAATCGAAATCAGCGGGAATCTCCCAATTCTCGTCCCGGCGCATGGCCTCAACATCTCGCTGCTGCCGCAAGATGTAGTTTGCATAAAGCGCCTCGTTCGAGAGCTGCGTTGCGATATCGGCCGAGATCCCGTGCAGCTCGGGAAAATCTTTCCGAAGCGTTTCGAAGCTGATCTCCGGAAACGCGAGCAACTGATACGCCGACCGTTTCACCCCATCCTGATTGAGTGCAAGCCCAAGCGAAATCGCCTGCGTCGGCGTCAGAACGATATTGTCCAGAATGCCCTTTCCAGCCGCCATCTTTTCCATCTTTTCGGCAAAAGCGCGATGCCGTGTCTCTCCGACGCAGCCGATCTCGAATCCGCGCGGCGTGAGACGTTGGTCCGCATTGTCCGCGCGCAGGAAAAGTCGAAATTCGGCGCGAGAGGTGAACATGCGATAAGGCTCACTGACGCCCCTGCTCACCAGATCGTCAATCATCACACCGATGTACGAATCGGTCCTGCTGAAAGTCACGGGATCGCGCTGCAATGATTTGCTGGCCGCGTTCAGCCCCGCAACCATCCCCTGTGCCGCGGCTTCCTCGTAACCGGTCGTGCCATTGATCTGACCGGCAAGGAACAAGCCGTCCTGGTCGCGCAATTCAAGCGTCAGCTTCAGCGCCCTCGGGTCCACGTAATCATATTCGATCGCATATCCCGGCTGCAAGATCCGGGCGTTTTCCAGACCACGGATCGATCGGACATATCTTTCTTGCACATCCGCGGGCAAAGACGTCGAGATGCCATTCGGATAAACGGTATCGTCGTCCAACCCTTCCGGCTCAAGAAAGACCTGATGCGAGGTTTTATCCGCGAACCGGACAACCTTGTCCTCGATGGACGGACAGTAACGCGGTCCGACCCCCTCGATATGCCCGCCATACATGGCTGACCGCTGCAGGTTGTCGCGAATCACCTCATGCGTCGATTCGTTCGTATGAGTGATGCCGCAAGCGATCTGCCGCACGAAAGGGCCCGAACTGAGAAAACTCAGCATCACCGGATCTTCATCGCCAGGTTGCTTTTCCAGGCTATCCCAGTCGATGCTTCGGCCATCAAGACGCGGTGGTGTCCCGGTTTTCAGGCGACCGACCGCGGGCGCGATCTCGCGCAGCCTTTGCGACAACGGAACCGAGGGGCGATCGCCCACCCGTCCCCCCGGAGACTGCTGATCACCGATATGGATCACGCCGTTCAGGAAGGTCCCCGTCGTCAACACGACGGCCGGCGCAAGGATCTCGGACCCGTCCATCAACCGCACCCCAGTTATGGCCGTTCCGGTCAGAAGCAGGTCGGTCACTTCGCCTTCAACCACATCCAAAAGCGGCTGCGTCGCGCAAAATTCGGCGATTGCCATACGATAGAGCTTGCGATCGGCCTGCGTTCGCGGTCCCTGCACCGCAGGCCCCTTGCGGCGGTTCAAAAGCCGAAACTGGATACCGGCACGATCGGCAGCCTTGCCCATCACACCATCCATCGCGTCGACTTCCCGCACCAGATGCCCCTTTCCCAAGCCGCCAATGGCCGGGTTGCAGGACATCACGCCAATCGCTGCGCGCCGCATCGTCACAAGCGCGGTTCGGGCCCCAAGCCGGGCCGAGGCATGGGCGGCCTCGGTTCCGGCGTGCCCCCCTCCGACAACGATGACGTCAAAATGTTTCACGTGAAACACTCCTCACTTGCCGATGCAGAAACTGGAAAAGATCTCGTCAAGCAGGTTCTCGACATCGACCCGTCCCAGCAGAGATTCCAACGCCCGAACTCCGGTCCTGCAGTGCTCCGCCGCAAGATCCAGACGTTCAAGCCCGTGATCCAACTCTCTCAAGGCGGCCCCCAACGCGGCAGAGGCACGCCCCAGGCAGTCGCGATGACGTTCCCGCGTCATCACCCCTGCCCCGGCAGCCCGTTCGGACAGCCGCTGCGTGATCGCGCCAACCAGCGCATCTATCCCCTCGCCAGTCTTTCCCGAGACACGAAGATGCCCAGTTCCGCCAAGATCGGCCTTCCCCTGCACGATCAGGTCATCCGCGACGGGTTCCAAAAGCGGAATATCACCATCATCCAGCAGGAAAACGCGCAAATCTGCCCGATTTGCCCGCTCAACCGCCCGGGCAACGCCGATCGCTTCGACCTGGTCCTCGGTATCGCGCAAACCTGCCGTATCCAGCAAGGTCACCGCCAGACCAGAAAGATCCATCCGAACCTCGATCACATCGCGCGTGGTCCCCGCCACTTCCGAGGTGATCGCCGCTTCTCGCCCCGCAAGCGCGTTCAAAAGCGTCGATTTCCCGGCATTGGGCCGTCCGACGATCGCAACTTCAAAGCCTTCCCGCACCCGCTCGGTCACCGAAATCCGACCGATTTCCGCCGCCAATTGCGCCGAAACCTCCGAGAGCAGCGCGAAAGCCTCCGGCGTCACATCCACGGGCAGATCTTCATCCGAGAAATCGATGCAGGCTTCCATCAGCGCCGCGGCGCGGATCAGCTTGCTGCGCCAGGTCTCGACCATCCGCCCGACAGAACCCGAAAGCACCGCCAAGGCCTGTTTCCGCTGCGCCTCGGTCTCGGCCTCGATCAGATCTGCCAGACCCTCGACCTGCGACAGATCCAGCCGACCGCTTTCCATCGCCCGCCGGGTGAATTCCCCCGGCTCGGCCAGACGCAGAAACCCCAGCGACGCAAGCGCTTTCAGAACCGCCGCAACCGTGGCAATGGCGCCATGCAGATGCAATTCCGCCGATTCTTCGCCGGTAAAGCTGCGCCCTACCTCGAAACACAGCACCAAAGCTTCGTCGAGCGCGTCTTCGCCGATCCGCAACAGCCGAACCGCGGCCTGCCGCGGCGCGGGCAAACGGCCGCACAGGGCCGAAACCGCCTCCCAGGACCGCGGTCCGGACAGGCGAATGACAGCAACGCCGGCCTTGCCGCGGCCGGATGCCTGCGCATAGATCGTGTCCATCGAAATCCCTCTCGGGGCAACGATACCTCAGCCGTTCATCGAATCGAAGAACTCGCCGTTGGTTTTCGTCTGCTTCAGCTTCGAAATCAGGAATTCGATCGCATCCGTGGTTCCCATCGGGTTCAGGATGCGGCGCAGCAGATAAGTCTTCTGCAGGTCTTTCTGATCGACCAGCAGATCTTCCTTCCGCGTCCCCGATTTGAGAATGTCCATCGCCGGGAAGACGCGCTTGTCCGCGACCTTCCGATCCAGCACGATCTCGCTGTTGCCGGTGCCCTTGAATTCCTCGAAGATCACCTCGTCCATCCGCGAGCCGGTGTCGATCAGCGCCGTCGCAATGATCGTCAGCGAGCCGCCCTCTTCGATGTTCCGCGCCGCGCCAAAGAAGCGTTTCGGCCGCTGCAGCGCGTTCGCATCGACACCGCCGGTCAGCACCTTGCCCGAGCTGGGCACGACCGTGTTGAAAGCGCGCCCAAGTCTTGTGATCGAATCAAGCAAGATCACAACATCTCGCTTGTGTTCGACCAGACGCTTGGCCTTTTCGATCACCATCTCGGCCACGGCCACGTGCCGCGTCGCCGGTTCGTCGAAGGTCGAAGAGATCACCTCGCCCTTCACCGAGCGCTGCATGTCGGTGACTTCCTCGGGACGTTCGTCGATCAGCAGCACGATCAGATAGCATTCGGGGTGATTCACCTCGATCGAATGCGCGATGTTCTGCAGCAGCACCGTTTTGCCGGTCCGCGGCGGCGCCACGATCAGCGAGCGCTGCCCCTTCCCGATCGGCGCCACCAGATCGATGATCCGCGCCGAGCGATCCTTGATCGTCGGGTCCTCGATCTCCATCTTCAGCCGCTCGTCGGGGTAAAGCGGCGTCAGGTTGTCAAAGCTGACCTTGTGACGCGCCTTCTCGGGGTCTTCGAAGTTGATCTTCTCGACCGCGGTCAGGGCGAAATAGCGTTCATTCTCGCCGGGCGCGCGGATGATCCCCCAGACGGTATCGCCGGTGCGCAGGCTGTATTGCCGGATCATTTCGGGCGACACGTAGATGTCATCCGGGCCGGGCAGATAGTTTGCCTCGGGCGAGCGCAGGAAGCCGAACCCGTCCTGCAGCACTTCCAGCACGCCATCGCCGCCGATTTCGACCCCTTCCTCGGCATGCTCTTTCAGGATCGAGAACATCATCTCGCCCTTGCGCATCGTCGAGGCGTTTTCGATCTCCCAGTCCTCGGCCATCGCCAGAAGGTCCTTGGGGCTTTTCGCCTTGAGATCGGAAAGGTTCAAACGTTCGGTCATCTCGCATCCATCCGCGAAAGGCGCCAGACCCCTCGGGGGTGGCGCAGCATGGGTCAGGGTTCGGCAGAACCTGCGGCCGGACGGCCGGGGCTGTCGCGCTTCTACGCGCAAAGCCCGCGGCGAGTCAACGAAATCAGAACTTCACGATCACCGCGATCACGATGAGGAACATCAGCAGCGTCGGCACTTCGTTCATCATCCGCCATTGCCGGCCGGCCAGATCATTCGTGCCATCGACGAATTTGTGCCGTGCCCGCGCCAGGAACATGTGAAACACCGTCATCGCGATCACGCAGGCGCCCTTGATCCAGGGCCATTGCATGCTCCAGTCGATGATCCCCGGCGTGAAGACGAGGCAAAGCCCGAAAAACCAGGTCGAGATCGCCGCCGGATTCATGATCGCCTTGAGCAGCATCCGTTCCTGATGCTGGAACAGCTGATCCATCTCGCTGCCGCGCACAACGCCCCGCTTTTTCAGGCCTTCGACGTGGTAAACGTAAAGCCGCGGCAGATAGAACAGGCCCGCCATCCAGGCTAGGACGGACATCACATGCAGCGATTTCGTCCAGAAATACCAATCCGAAAGGAAATCCGTGACGAGTTCGAACATCTGTGCCTCCTGTGTCGGCTTCTTCTTAAGAATTATTCTTGAAAAGAAAAGATGTTGATTTTGTAGGGGCTGTGGACAGTGTGGATAGACCGGTTTTCCAGACCTTTTCCCAAGCCTTGAAAGCTCTGCAAGCGAGATTGCAAAACCCTGTTGATAAGCTTTCGATCTCTTTTTAGATCAATAGCTTGCGTGGTTGATACCGAAGGGGACGGTTTGGGGGCGTTCCGTTTTGTTCTTGTGGGTTGCGGCACTTCCTCACATCCGCCCTGTCGTCCTTCCCACATGCTGGAAGTCTCGTTTCGTTCCTTGACAAACTCGCCCCTTCCCGGGGAGGAAAAGATGCACCCCCTTTTGTCCCCAGGCGCGCCCCTCCGGTTTTCCCAACGGTTGTCCACATGCTTGCCCCCCTTGTTCTGGCCTCTTCCTCCGAAATCCGCGCGCAGCTCCTGCGCTCTGCCGGACTTTCGGTGACGATCTCCCCCGCCCGCATCGATGAGGATGCGATCCGTCAGGCGCTGGAACGTGAGGGGGCGACGCCGCGCGATGTCGCCGATCAGCTGGCCGAGGCGAAGGCGATGAAGCAATCCGCCCGTCATCCGGGCGCTTTGGTGCTGGGCGCCGATCAGGTGCTTGAATTGCAAGGCGAGATCTTCGCGAAACCCGAAACCCCGGCGCAGGCGATGGCGCATCTGCGCGCGCTCTCGGGGCGGACGCATCGGCTGCTCTCGGCGCTGGTGGTGGTGCAGGACGGCCGCCCGCTCTGGCGTCATCTGGCCGAGGTGCGACTGACCATGCATCCGCTCTCCGACGCCTTCATCGCCGATTACACCGCCCGGAACTGGGACTCGATCCGCCACGCCGTCGGCTGCTACAAGCTCGAAGAGGAAGGCGTGCGGTTGTTTTCCGCCGTCGAGGGCGATTACTTTGCCGTTCTGGGCCTGCCCCTGATCGAAGTGCTGAACTGGCTGCGCGTGCGAGGAGATCTGACGACATGACCCGTATTCCTCTGGCTGGCGTGATCGGGCATCCGATCCATCATTCCCGCTCGCCCGCGCTGCATGGGCATTGGCTGAAAACCTATGGCCTGCGCGGCCATTACATCCCGATGGATGTGGCCGAGGGCGATCTGGAAACCGTGTTGCGGACGCTTCCCAAAGCCGGGTTCGTCGGGTGCAACATCACGATTCCGCACAAGGAAACCGCGCTGGCCCTGGCCGATGTGGTTTCTGACCGCGCGCTTCGGATCGGCGCGGCGAACACGCTGGTGTTCGATGAAACCGGTCGGATTCACGCCGACAACACCGACGGCATCGGCTTTCTGGCCAATCTGGTCGAGGGCGCCCCGGGCTGGCAGGCCACGGCGGGCCCCGCGGCGGTGATTGGCGCAGGCGGCGCCGCCCGCGCCATCGTGGTTGCGCTGCTCGAGGCCGGTTGCCCGGAAATCCGCATCGCCAACCGCACCCGCGCCCGGGCCGAGGCGCTTTGCACCGCATTCGGCCCCCGCATCGTGGTCGAAGACTGGGACAAGGTCGGATCGATCTTCGACGGCGCCGCGACAGTGGTGAACACGTCCTCGCTTGGCATGGCCGGAAAAGCGGCGTTCGACCTGCCGCTGGACGCACTGTCCGCCGCGGCAGTCGTCACCGACTGCGTCTACACCCCCCTGCGCACCGATTTCCTGACCGCCGCCGCCGCCCGCGGCTGTGTCACCGTCGATGGCCTCGGCATGCTCTTGCACCAGGCCGTTCCCGGCTTTGAGCGCTGGTTCGGCCACCGCCCCGAGGTCACCCCCGAACTCCGCGCCGTGGTGCTTGCGGCATGAGCCGGCCGTTCCGTCTCGGTCTCACCGGCTCGATCGGCATGGGGAAATCGACGACGGCCCGGCTTTTTGCCGAAGAGGACATCCCGGTCTGGGATGCCGACGCCACCGTACATGCGCTTTACGCCAAAGGCGGGGCCGCGGTGGCGCCCCTGTCCGCGATTTTCCCCGCTGCGATCCGCGATGGCGCGGTGGATCGCGACCTTCTGAAGACCCTGCTGCAAGCCGACAAACAGGCTCTATCCCGGCTGGAATTCGTGGTTCACCCGCTGGTTCAGGCCGCCCGTCAGGCCTTTCTGCTATCCCATGCAACGGAAGATCTGATCCTTCTCGACATTCCCCTGCTTTATGAAACCGGCGCGGACAAGGACTGCGATGCCGTTCTGGTCGTCACCGCCGCGCCCGATGTGCAACGCGCCCGGGTTCTGGCGCGCGGCCAGATGACCGAGGCGCAACTTGACATGATCCTGGCCCGCCAACTGCCCGACGCCGAAAAACGCCGCCGCGCGGATCATGTGATCGAGACCTTCACCCTTGAACAGACCCGGTCCGAGGTGCGAAAGCTGATCGCAACCCTGCGGAGCCGCCATGCGTGAGATCGTCCTTGATACCGAAACCACCGGATTTGAACCCTCCGAAGGGCATCGCATCGTCGAAATCGGCGCCGTCGAGCTGATGAACCACGTCCCCACCGGGCGGACCTATCATCAATACATCAACCCGGACCGCGCGATGCCGCAGGAAGCCTTTGCCGTGCACGGGCTGGGCGATGATTTCCTGCGCGACAAGCCGAAGTTCGGTGCCATCGCCCAGGATTTCCTCGATTTCATCGGCAATGACTCGAAGCTGGTGATCCACAACGCCGCCTTTGACATGAAGTTCCTGAATGCCGAACTGGGCTGGGTGCAAAAGCCGTTGAT
Organism: Rhodobacter capsulatus; assembly: GCF_005144475.1. Lineage (GTDB taxonomy): Bacteria > Pseudomonadota > Alphaproteobacteria > Rhodobacterales > Rhodobacteraceae > Rhodobacter > Rhodobacter capsulatus_C. The sequence goes on from NZ_SWJZ01000008.1 coordinate 236,014, forward strand.
CCCGGCGGATCGGGCGCTCGACACTTTGGCAATGGCGCGGCGAAAATTTCCCGGCTCGCCCGCGACGCTCGATGCGCTGTGCCGCCGCTTCAGCATCGACAATTCGGCGCGGACGCTGCACGGGGCATTGCTCGACTCGGAGATTCTGGCCGAGGTTTATCTGGAACTGATCGGCGGTCGCCAGCCCGGTTTCGGTCTGAATATCGACCCTGTTCCAGCCAAAAATGCCACTTCCGGCACCGAATGGCGGCCCCGTCCCCGTCCGGTTCCCCTGCCCCCGCGCCTCACCGAGGCCGAGGCCGAAGCCCATGCCGCCTTTGTCGGAAAACTGGGCGACGGCGCGATCTGGAAGCGGCGCGGCTGACACATAAATTTCACAAAACGCAGCCTTGCGGCAATTTTCCCATTCCATCCCCGCCTTGCAGCCATTAGATGCATCGCGTTCGCAGTTTAGGGCGTTCGCAGTTTTGGGGAGGGAGCCCATGCTGGACTTCGCTACGATGCGCGCTTCTCTGGCCGAGGCCTATGATCTGGCGCCCTCGCTGACGCTGGCGCAAGAGATGGCCGATATTCACGCCCGCATGGACCGCGTGATCCCGCTGCCTGATTTCGCCCGCCACGCGCCCTATATCCGCGCGATCAACCGGCTCAAGCGCGAAAAGAACGCGGTGATCCTGGCGCATAACTACATGACGCCCGAGATTTATCACGGCGTCGCCGATGTCGTGGGCGACAGCCTGCAGCTGGCGATCGAGGCGACAAAGGTCGAAGCCGACACCATCGTGCAATGCGGTGTGCATTTCATGGCCGAGACCTCGAAGATCCTGAACCCGGCCAAGCGCGTGCTGATCCCCGATGCCCAGGCGGGCTGTTCGCTGGCCGAAAGCATCACGCCCGAGGGCATCGCGCAGATGCGGGCGAAATATCCCGGCGCGCCGGTGGTCAGCTACGTCAACACCACGGCGGCGGTCAAAGCCGCGTCCGACATCTGCTGCACCTCGGCCAATGCGGCGCAGATCGTGGCGGCTCTGCCCGAACACACGATCATCATGACCCCGGATCAATATCTGGCGCAGAACGTTGCGAAAGCCGTGCCGCAGAAAAACGTCGTCTGGTGGGCCGGTTCCTGCATCGTGCATGAACAATACACGCCCGCCGATCTGCGCGACTTCCGCAGCTATCACCCCGGCACGAAGATCATCGCCCACCCCGAATGCCCGCCCGATGTGGTGGCCGAGGCGGATTTCTCGGGGTCCACCGCGGGGATGATCGACTTCGTGACCCGCGAAAAACCGGCGCAGGTGATGCTGGTCACCGAATGCTCGATGGCCTCGAACATTGCCGATGCCCTGCCCTCGGTCGAGTTTCTGGGGCCCTGCAACATGTGCCCCTACATGAAGATGATCACGCTGGAAAAGATCCTGTGGTCGCTGCACGCGGGCACGGAAGAAGTCACCGTCGATCCCGCCATCGCGGGCAAGGCCCGGGCGGCGGTCGAGCGGATGATCGACCTGTCGCGGAAGCCGGGCCGGTGAGCGATCCGGTGATCGACACCCCGCGCGTCGTCATCGTCGGTGCGGGGCTGGGGGCGCTTTACGCGGCGCTGAAACTGGCGCCGCATCCGGTTCTGGTGATCTCGCCCGAAACCTTGGGCGAAGGTGCCTCCTCGGCCTGGGCGCAAGGCGGTGTGGCCGCCGCGATGGCCCCCCCCGACAGCGCCGAGGATCACGCGAAAGACACTGAAACCGCGGGGGCTGGCACCGTGGATGCCGCCATCGCCCGGCTGGTGACCCAGGAGGCCCGCGACCGCATTCTGGACCTGACCGCCTTGGGCGCCCCCTTCGACCGCGACGCGCAGGGCGATTACGTGATGTCGCGCGAGGCCGCCCATTCCCGCCCCCGTGTCGTGCGGGTCAAGGGCGATCAAGCCGGTTACGAGATCATGCAGACGCTGATTGCCGCCGTGCGGGCTTGCCCGTCGGTGCAGGTGATCGAAGGCGTGATCGCGACACGGCTTGAGGTCGAAAACGGTGCTGTCACCGGGCTTTGGGTCGAATCCGCGGCATCGTCCAGTGGCCGCGTGCTGATCCGCACCCCCGCGGTGCTTCTGGCCGGGGGCGGCTCGGGCGGGCTTTACGCCGTCACCACCAATCCGCCGCGCATCCGCGGTCAGGTCATCGGCATGGCGGCCCGGGCGGGCGCGCAGATTGCCGATGCGGAATTCGTGCAATTCCACCCGACGGCGATTGCGACGGGCGAAGACCCCGCCCCCTTGGCGACCGAGGCGCTTCGTGGCGAAGGCGCCGTTCTGCGCAATGACCGGGGCGAGCGGTTCATGCAGCCGATCCATCCCGATGCCGAACTGGCGCCACGCGATATCGTTGCCCGCGCCGTCTATCTGGAACGGCAGGCGGGGCGGAACCCGGTTCTGGATACGCGGCAAGTGCTGGGGGCCGAGCTGCCGAAGCGCTTTCCCGCCGTGGCCGAAGCCTGTCTTTCAGCCGGAATAGACCCTGTTTCGCAACCGATCCCGGTGGCCGCCGCCGCGCATTATCACATGGGCGGGATTGCGGTGGATGACCGCGGCTACTCCTCGCTGAACCGGCTTTGGGTTTGCGGCGAGGCCTCTTCGACCGGGTTGCATGGCGCCAATCGGCTGGCCTCGAACGGGCTTCTGGAAGCCCTTGTCTTCGCCCGCATCTGTGCCGAGGGCATTGCCGAAACCGTTCCCCTGTCAGGGGCCGACACCGTTGCCCTGTCCTTCCCGGCGGGCGGTTCCCCGGTGGACGAGGCCGCCGTGGCCCGGCTGCGGCAGGCGATGACCGATGGCGTCGGCGTCGTGCGCGACGCTGCGGGGCTGAAAGCCGCCCTGCGCACGCTTGCGGAAATCGAGGCAAAGGCCGACCGCGAGGCGCTGCGCAACATGACCGCCACCGCCACGCTGATTGCCGCCGCGGCGCTGATCCGCACCGAAAGCCGGGGCGGCCATTACCGGTCGGACTTCCCGAAAACAGACCCTGTTCAAGCCAAACGCAGCTTTCTGACCTTGACCGAAGCGCTCGCCATCCGTGCCCGCGCGCTGGAGGAAGAATGACCAACCTGCCCGATTTCCTGCTGGAACCCGTGATCCGCGCCGCTCTGATGGAAGATCTCTCGCCGATGGGCGATGTCACCACCCGCGCCGTCGTGCCCGCCACCACGCGCTATGAGGCGCGCGTCAACGCCCGCGAAGAGGGTGTGGTCTCGGGCATGCAGGTCGCCGCCCTCGCCTTCCGGCTGGTCGATCCGACGCTTGCGGTCACGACCCATGTCGCCGACGGCCATGCCTGCGGCAAGGGCCAATGCCTGATGACGATTTCCGGCGCGGCGGCCTCGATCCTGATGGGGGAACGGGTTGCGCTGAACTTTGCGGGCCGGATGACCGGCATCGCCAGCCTGACCGCCAGTTTCGTCGCCCAGACCCGCGGCACGAAGACCCGCATCACCTGCACCCGCAAGACCACCCCCGGCCTGCGCCTGATCGAGAAAACCGCCGTCGCGCATGGCGGCGGCTCGAACCACCGCTTCGGCCTCTCCGATGCGATCCTGATCAAGGACAATCACATCGCCGCCGCAGGGGGTATCCGCGCCGTGCTGGAGGCCGCCAAGACCGCCCGCAGCCACATGATGCGCGTTGAACTGGAGGTGGACAGCCTTGATCAGCTGGACCAGGCGCTGTCCATCGGCGGTGCCGACGTGATCTTGCTCGACAACATGGACACGCCGACCCTGCGCGCGGCGGTGGCGCTGACGAAATCCCGTGTGGTCCTCGAAGCCTCGGGCAACATGCGTCTTGACCGCATCGCCGAAGTGGCCGCGACCGGGGTCGATTACATTTCCTCGGGCGCGCTGACGCATTCGGCGCGCACCTTCGACCTTGGTCTCGATTTCTGACGGAACAGAGCCTATTTCTTCAGGTGTTCGGCGAAAGTGTCGAACACCTGCTCATAGACCGCGCGCTTGAATGGCACGATCTTTTCCACCAGCTCCGCCGGTTCCATCCAGCGCCAGACGGAAAACTCCGGGTGCTCGGTCGCGATGTTCACATCGCTGTCCTGGCCCAGAAAGCGGAACAGGAACCATTTCTGCTTCTGGCCGCGATATTTCCCGCCCCAGATATTGCCGATCAGCTCTTCGGGCAGGTCATAGACCAGCCAATCCTCGGTTTTCGCGATCTTTTCCACCAGGTCCGGCCGGACCCCGGTTTCTTCTTCCAACTCCCGCAGCGCGGCTTCCTTCGGCCGCTCGCCCGCGTCGATGCCCCCTTGCGGCATCTGCCAGGCATCGCCCGGATTGTCGAGGCGCTGACCGGCAAAGATCAGCCCCTTTGCGTTGATCAGCACAAGGCCGACATTCTTGCGATAGGGCAGCGCGGCAAGCTCTTCGGGGGTCATCTTGTCCTCATGTGGCAAGGGGGCCTTTCGGCCCCCAGTCCAGGATTACGGTTTTGCGGCGGCCTTCGGTTCATCGACCGGCACCAGCGTCTGACCGGCGACCGCCAGCCCCTTGATGATGTCGATCCCGTAAGCCAGCTGGAAATCCTCCAGCCGCAGCTTGGCGGCATCTTCGGCCTTGGCGCGTTCGTCCTCGGCCTGTTTCTTCTCGTCCTCGGTCATCGAGTCGTTCGACAGCACGCCGCGCAGATCGGCTTCGGACCGGGTTTCCGCGGTGTCCTCGGCCTTGTCGGTTTCGGGCGTGGCGGGCGGTTGCGGCACGACGATGTCGGGCGCAATCCCCAAGGCCTGGATCGACCGCCCCGAGGGCGTATAATAGCGCGAGGTGGTCAGCCGCATCGCCCCGTCGCTCTGCACCGGAATGACCGTCTGCACCGAGCCCTTGCCGAAGCTTTTCGTTCCCACCACGATGGCGCGGTGATGATCCTGCAGCGCCCCGGTGACGATCTCCGAGGCCGAGGCCGAGCCGCCGTTGATCAGAACGACGATCGGCTTGCCCGCGGCCAGATCGCCCGGCGTGGCGTTGAAGCGTTCGCTTTCCTCGGGCTTGCGGCCGCGGGTCGAGACGATCTCGCCCTTGTCGAGGAAGGCATCCGAGACCGCGATCGCCTGCGTCAGCAGCCCGCCCGGGTTGTTGCGCAGATCCAGGATCACCCCGTTCAGCTTGTCGATGCCGCCCGCTTCCTCGGCGACCTTCTTCAGGCTTTCCTGCAGGTTCGGGAAGGTCTGATCGTTGAAGGTGGTGATGCGCAGGACCGCCGTATTCGCCTCCAGCCGCCCCTTGACCGCGGTCAGCTTGATCGTATCGCGGGTCAGCGTCACGTCAAAGGGTTCGGTCTTGCCTTCGCGCACGATCTTCAGCGTCACTTCGCTGCCGACCGGGCCGCGCATCTTGTCCACCGCATCATCCAGCGCCAGCCCCATCAGGCTTTCGCCATTCACATGGGTGATGAAATCGCCCGACTGGATCCCCGCCGCCGAGGCCGGGGTGCCATCCATCGGCGAAACCACCTTGACCGCGCCATTTTCCATCGTCACTTCGATGCCGAGACCGCCGAAAGAGCCGCGCGTCTGCACTTTCATGTCGTCATATTCTTCGGCCGGCATGTAGCTCGAATGCGGATCGAGCGAGGACAGCATGCCGTTGATCGCCGCTTCGATCAGCTTCTTGTCGTCGACCTGTTCGACGTAATCGGCGCGGATGCGGCGGAACACGTCGCCAAACAGATCCAGCTCCTGATAGACCGAGGCCGGTTTCGACGCCTCCTCCGCCAGAAGCGGCGCCACCTGCACCGAGAGCAGCGTCCCGGCGATCGTTCCGCCCAGTGCGGCAATGACGAATTTCTTCATTTTCAGCCCTTGTTCTGGTCTTTCGTCGGGGTGAACCATGGCGCGGGGTCCACGGGCTTCTTGCCCTTCCTCAACTCGATATAAAGCGTCTCCGAGCGCGTGGCGCCACTCCCCATCTGCGCGTTCTTCAGGAAATCCTCGCCGAATTCCTGTGCCCCGGGTTCGCGCCCGCCCATCAGCCCGACCGGAGCCCCCGCGGCCAGCACGTCGCCGGTCTCACCATAGACACTGCCAAGCCCCGCCAGAACAAGAAGATAGCCTTCCGCCGGTTCGAGGATCATCACATTTCCGTAGTCCAGAAGCGGGCCGCGATAGCGGATCGTCGCGGGCCAGGGCGTCGTCACCAGCGCTGCGGGCGCCGTCGCCACAACCAGCCCCGGACGGCGGATGCCCGCCGCATCGGCCTCGTCATATTTGCGCAGCACCGTGCCCAGAACCGGCATCGGCAGGCTGCCCTTGGCGCCGGCGAAATCCTCCATCGGCGCGCCGATATCGCCTTCAAGATCGGCCAGACCCGAGGCGAAGCCCTCCAGCGTATCGACGCTTTCGATCAGCTCGCGCAGCTCTTCGGGTTCTTCCAGATAGCGCCGCGGCAGTTTCGACCGATCCGCCACCGCCTTCGACAGCGCCGTCCGCGCCGCCTGCACCGAGCCGAGCCCGGTTTCCAGCACCTTCTGCGCATTGCCCTGCACCGCGCGCAGGTCCTCGATCTCGATCAGATCGGCGCGCATCTTTTCCGCCTCGGCCTGCAGCGCGGGCGTCACCGCGCCCAGCATCATCCCCGACCGCGCCGTGCCCAGCGGCCCCGAGGGATGCAGCAACAAAAGCGGCCCCTCGGTGCCGCTCATCGTGCTCATCACGCCCAGCAACCGGCCGATATCTTCGCGCTTCGCCTCGAATTTCGCGCGGATCTCGGCCTCGCGCACGGCGGCGCGGCGCAGCCCGTCGCGCAACGCGCCAAGGCCCTTTTCGTAAGCCGAGATCGTCCGCGTCAGCGCCGCCACCCGGTCGGCCCTGGACTGTGCCGCATCCAAAGCCTCGATCGCGGTGCGCAGATCCTCGGCGGCCTTTTGCGCCACGTCACCGGCGGGGCTGGCCAAGGCCGCCCCCGCCGAAAACAGGAAGGCAACGACCGCCTGACGGATCATGTCTCGATCAGCGTCTTGCCGGTCATTTCCGGCGGCACGGGCAGCTGCATCAGATCGAGCAGCGTCGGCGCAAGGTCGGAAAGCCGCCCCGGATGCAGGCGGACGCCGGCAGGGCCGCCCACCAGCGCCACCGGCACCAGGTTCGTCGTATGCGCCGTATGCGGCCCGCCCGTCACCGGGTCGATCATGGTTTCGCAGTTGCCGTGATCGGCGGTGATGATCATCGCGCCCCCGGCCTTTTCCAGCGCCGCCAGCACCCGGCCCAGATCGCGGTCGATCTCCTCGCAAGCCTTGATCGCGGCGGGCAGGCTGCCGGTATGGCCGACCATGTCCGGGTTGGCATAGTTGACGATGATCAGATCGTAGCCCTTCTCGATCGCGGCGACGAAATGGTCGGTGACCTCGGGGGCCGACATCTCGGGCTGCAGGTCATAGGTCGCCACTTTCGGCGATTTCGGCATGAAGCGATCCTCGCCCGCCCAGGGCGCTTCCTTGCCGCCGTTCAGGAAGAAGGTCACATGCGGATATTTCTCGGTCTCGGCCAGGTGAAACTGCGTAAGCCCCTGTTTCGAAACCCATTCGCCCAAGGTGTTGACGATATCGCGCTTGGGGTAGGCCGCCGTCATGTAGGCGTTGTGACCGACCGAATATTCGACCATGCCGAGCATCGCCGACCACTGCGGCCGGGCCGAGACGTCGAATTCCGCAAAGCCCGGCTCGCCCAGCGTGCGCAGGATTTCCCGCGCCCGGTCGGCCCGGAAGTTGAGGCAGAAGAAGCCATCGTTGTCCGCGGTGCCGGTGTAACCGGCAATCACCGTCGGCTTGATGAACTCGTCCATCTCGCCGCGGCCATAGCTCTGCGCGACGGCCTCGGCCGGGGTGGCGGCGCTGAACCCCTGCCCTTTCACCATCGCGTCAAAGGCGGTGCCGACACGTTCCCAGCGGTTGTCGCGGTCCATCGCCCAGTAGCGGCCGATGACGGTGGCGACAGAGCAGCCCGCGGGCAGACGCGCGCACAGGTCATCGACAAAACGCGCCGCGGAATCCGGGGCGACGTCGCGGCCATCGGTGATCGCATGCAGCACGACCGGAACCCCTGCCCCGGCAATCATCTTGCAGGCGGCCAGAACGTGTTCGATATGCCCGTGCACGCCACCGTCAGACACCACGCCCATCAGATGCGCGCGGCCCCCGGCGGCTTTCACTTTCTCAATGAATTCAAGGATCGGCGCATTCGTGAAGAAACTGCCATCCTCGATCGCAAGATCGATCTGGCCCAGATCCATCGCCACGACGCGCCCGGCGCCAATGTTGGTGTGCCCGACCTCGGAATTGCCCATCTGCCCGCTGGGCAGGCCGACATCATTTCCATGGGTGATCAGCGTCGCTTTCGGGCAGGTGGCGAAAACCCGGTCCAGGTTCGGCGTGTGGGCCAGTTTCGGCGCGTTGCCCTCGGTCTCGGCGCGCTCGCCCCAGCCATCGAGAATGCACAGAACAACGGGTTTCGGACGGGTCATCGGCGCCTCCTGACGAATTTGCCCCTTCCTACGCTGCCCCGGCCGAAACGGCAAGTTCGGCGGGCTCAGACGCGATGATAGGGCGTGCCCGCCAGAATCTGCCCGGCGCGGTAGAGCTGCTCGGCCAGCATCACCCGCACCAGCATATGCGGCCAGACCATCTTGCCGAAGGACAGCGACCAGTCGGCCTTCGCCCGCAGCGCAGGGGCAATCCCGTCGGCGCCGCCGATGACAAAACTCACATCCCGCGCCGCATCGCGCCAGCCGCCCAGCCGCGCCGCAAATTCGGGCGAGGAGACCAGATCCCCCCGCTCGTCCAGCGTCACCAGCACCGATCCGGCGGGAATCGCGCGGTCCAGCAGCGCCGCCTCGGCCTCCATGCCCAGATTGCGCTTGTCCTCGACCTCAAGGATCGTGGCCGGCCCAAGACCAAAGGACCGCCCGGCCTTGCCGAAGCGGTCCAGATATTCATGGATCAGATCAAGCTCGGGGCCCTTGCGCAGCTTGCCCACCGCGCAGATGGTCACCTTCATCGCCTGCCCCCAAGGCTGCGCTCAGACGCGGCCGCCGGTCGGCATCCACATCTTTTCAAGCTGATAGAATTCGCGCACTTCCGGGCGGAAGACATGCACGATCACATCGGTGGCGTCGATCAGAACCCAGTCGCCCTGATCCTTGCCCTCGATCTTGCAGCTGCGGCCGAAGGCTTCCTTCAGCCGTTCGGTCAGCTTTTCGGCGATGGCGCCGACCTGACGCGACGACCGGCCCGAACAGATCACCATGTGATCGGCGATCGAGGACCGACCGCGCAGGTCGATCGAAACGATGTCTTCCGCCTTGTCGTCATCAAGGGAAGACAGCACGAGCGCCAGCACCTGATCGCTCGTTTCGGCATCCGTGACATTCATGGTCATGGCTGCCACCGGTGCACCCGAAGCGACGGGCGCGGCATTGAGATGAGACAGGACATTGTCCTCCGAAACTCCACACGCCACTAACCCCGGGCGCCAGGTCGAAGCCCAAACTAACATCGCGGGGGCGAAATCTCAACCGATGGGCGACAGAATTGCTGAAGCCGTGGCAAAGGGTGGCAAGAGATGGCCAATTTCCTTGCGTCAAGACCCGCCTTGGCCTATATCGCGGCCATGATCCGCATCTTCGACATGGACGATCGCGCCCGGCTTCGGGAACGCTTTTACGGCGAAAGCCGTTCCATCCTCGCCCGACTTTGATGTCGGCGCGGGGCCCTCGCCCCTGTCTGTCCGGCCGTTTCGGCCACTGATCTTCCTCAGCTATCCAAAGAGAGAGCCATGTCCGCTCCGAAGACCCTTTATGACAAGATCTGGGATGCCCATGTCGTCAGTGAAGACGCCGATGGCACCTGCCTGCTCTATATCGACCGCCATCTGGTCCATGAAGTGACCTCGCCCCAGGCCTTCGAGGGCCTGCGCATGACCGGTCGCAAGGTCCGCTGCCCGGAAAAGACCATCGCGGTGCCGGATCACAACGTCCCCACCACCGAGGGCCGCGAGAAACACATCGAAAACGAGGAAAGCCGGATCCAGGTCGAGGCGCTTGACCGGAACGCCCGCGACTTCGGCATCCATTACTATCCGGTGACCGACATCCGTCAGGGCATCGTGCATATCGTCGGCCCGGAACAGGGCTGGACGCTGCCCGGCATGACCGTCGTCTGCGGCGACAGCCACACTGCGACGCATGGTGCCTTTGGCGCGCTGGCGCATGGCATCGGCACCTCGGAGGTCGAGCACGTTCTGGCGACGCAGACGCTGATCCAGAAGAAATCGAAGAACATGAAGGTGGAAATCACTGGCCAGCTGAAGCCGGGTGTGACCGCCAAGGATATCACGCTGGCGGTGATCGGCCTGACCGGCACCGCGGGCGGCACCGGCCATGTGATCGAATATTGCGGCGAGGCGATCCGGTCGCTCTCGATGGAAGGCCGGATGACGGTCTGCAACATGGCGATCGAGGGCGGGGCGCGGGCCGGTCTGATCGCGCCGGATGAAACCACCTTCGACTACGTCCGCGGTCGCGCCCATGCGCCGAAAGGCGCGCAGTTCGAAGCCGCGCTGAGCTGGTGGAAGACGCTTTTCACCGACGAAGGCGCGCATTTCGACAAGGTCGTGACGATCCGCGGCGAGGATATCGAGCCCGTCGTCACCTGGGGCACCAGCCCCGAAGACGTGCTGCCGATCTCGGCCGTGGTCCCCGCGCCCGAGGATTTCACCGGCGGCAAGGTCGAGGCCGTGCGCCGCTCGCTTGACTACATGGGCCTGACCCCGGGTCAGAAGCTGACCGACATCGCCATCGACACCGTCTTCATCGGGTCCTGCACCAACGGCCGCATCGAAGACCTGCGCGCCGCGGCGAAGATCGTCGAAGGCAAGAAGATCAAGCCGGGCATGCGGGCGATGGTCGTTCCGGGCTCGGGTCTGGTCCGCCATCAGGCCGAGGAAGAGGGCATCGCCCAGATCTTCATCGACGCGGGCTTTGAATGGCGTCTGGCCGGCTGTTCCATGTGCCTTGCGATGAACCCCGACCAGCTGGGCGAATATGAACGCTGCGCCTCGACCTCGAACCGCAATTTCGAGGGCCGTCAGGGCTATAAGGGCCGCACCCATCTGGTCAGCCCGGAAATGGCCGCCGCCGCGGCGCTGACCGGCCACCTGACCGATGTGCGCGACTTGATCTGAAAGGGCAAAGCCATGAAAAAGTTCGAAAAGTTCACCGGCATCGCCGCCCCCATGCCGCTTGTCAACATCGACACCGACATGATCATCCCGAAAGGGTTCCTGAAAACGATCAAGCGCACCGGCCTTGGCGTGCATGCTTTCGACGAGATGCGCTATGACCGCCAAGGCAACGAGATCGCCGATTTCGTGCTGAACAAGCCGCAATACCGCAAGACGGAAATCCTGATCGCGGGCGACAATTTCGGCTGCGGCTCCTCGCGCGAACATGCGCCCTGGGCGCTGGCCGATTTCGGCATCAAGGTGATCGTCTCGACCTCGTTTGCGGATATCTTCTTCAACAACTCGTTCAAGAACGGGATGCTGCCGATCGTGCTGCCCGCCGAACAGGTGGAGCTGCTGATGAAGGATGCCGACCGCGGCGAAAACGCCCGGATGACGGTGGATCTTGAGGCGCAGGAAATCACCACCTCGGACGGTCAGGTGATCTCGTTCGACGTCGATGCCTTCAAGAAGCACTGTCTGCTGAACGGGCTCGATGACATCGGGCTGACGCTGGAAAAGGCCGCGGCGATCGACAGCTTCGAGTCGCAATCGGCGCAAAGCCGCCCCTGGGTCTGAGCCCGTTAGTGGCGCCAACCTGTTGAAACACAAGATGAAGGGCCGCCCACTGGGCGGCCTTATTTTTGCACCAAAATTGATGCATTCGCGCACTAGTTCTTCCCAGAAAACGTCCGATTATGGGCCGAGACGTTAAGCATCCGTTGCCACCCCCGACAAAACAGGGCAATTTCATGGCAAGAATGAGGCAGTTCGCCACAATCGGCGGTAACGACTGGCACGGTTCCGGCAAAGCATCGGAACTGGCAAGGGCAAAGGGCAGGATCGTGGTGGCACGTTATCTGGGCGCATTGGTGCGGGCAATTCTGGTCCTTGCGGCCATTGCCCTGCCGTCGCTGCTGCTTCCGTCGATCAGCGACGATACCGGCCAGATCGTGGCGCTCGTCGGCCTCTTTGCCGCCGCGCTGACTTTTTTCGAATATGCCTCGGTCTATCCCGGTCTGATCGAATTCCGCGACGCGCCGCCCTTCAACCGCATCCGCTATGCCTCGCTGGTGGCGACGGTGGGGATGCTGTCGATGGTGGTGCTGGCCCGGACCGACCCTTCGACGCTGACGCTCTTCGTCGATGTGCTGGGTTCGGCGATGGCGCGGTCGCTTGATCTGCCTTATTCCCCGGTGCGGCTTCTGGTGCTGATGCTGCCCGCCGACGCCTCGGCCGAGCAGATCGAGATCGTCCGCACCGCGGGCGGCATCGCCTACATGACCTCGCTGCTCACGCTGGGCTGTTTCGTCCTGGTGATCCGCGCGCTGGGCTGGCCGGCCTCGGGGCAGGGGTTCAACGTCTGGGTCAACCTGCCGACCTTCGACCCGACCGCAGGCGGTGACGTGGTCGAGCGTCTGCGCCGCGACGCCTGGTTCAACATTGCGCTGGGCTTCCTTTTGCCCTTCCTTATCCCGGCGGCGATCAAGGCGGTTTCGGCGGGTTTTTCGTCGGTATCGCTTGACGCGCCGCATACGATGATCTGGACGGTGACGGCATGGGCCTTTCTTCCCGCCAGCCTGTTCATGCGCGGCATCGCGATGGGCCGGGTGGCCAGCATGATCGAGGAAAAGCGCCGCGTCTCGGGCCTTGCGGAGTTGCATCCGGCCTGATCGCGGTTTGCCTCGGCCTTCCCGCCGCGGCCGAGACGCTGCGGCTGGCGACCTTTTCCCCGGGCCTGTCGCGCGCCGGTCCGGGGCTGGTGCTGGCGGCGCTGCAAAAGGGGAATGATCCGCAGATTGCCGCGGCCGTGGCGGTGATTGTCGCGGCGCAGGCCGATGTTCTGCTGCTCACCGATCTGGATTGGGACTATCGGTCCGAGGCGCTGGGCGCCTTGCAAACGCGGCTGGCGGGGCAGGGGGTCGATTACCCCTTTGCCCATGCGCCGCAGCCCAATACCGGCATCGACACCGGTTTCGACATCGACGGCAACGGCCATTTGTCAGAGCCCCGCGATGCGCAGGGCTACGGGCAATTCACCGGTCAGCATGGCCTGGCACTGCTCTCGAATCGGCCGATCCTGGTGGATCAGGCGCGGGATTTTTCCGCCTTCCCGTGGCGGGACCTGCCCGGATCGCAACTGCCGCAGGCGCAGCTGCCGCCCGGCGCCGAGGGGGGGCAGCGCCTTGCCACGACGGCGTTCTGGGATGTGCCGATCCGCAGCGGGGCAGGGGCGCTGCATCTGTGGGCCTATGCGGCGACGCCGCCGGTCTTTGACGGGCCCGAGGATCGCAACGGCCGCCGCAATGCCGATGAAACCTTGTTCTGGCGGCACTATCTGAACGGCGCGCTGCCGCAAAAGCCGACCGCGCCCTTCGTGATCCTCGGGCTTGCGAACCTTGACCCCGACCGCGGCGAGGGCCAGCGCGCGGTGATGCGCCAGCTGCTCGCCGATCCGCGGTTGCAGGATCCGCGCCCGAGCGCGCCCGATGCGCCGCCGACCCACCCGCTTGCCACCGCCGATTTCGGCGGCAGCGTCGGTCCGCTGCGGCTGGATTACATCCTGCCCGCCGCCGGGCTGAAGGTTCTGGCCGCGGGCACGATCGGCGATCCGAAAGCGGGCAGACACCGTCTTGTGTGGGTCGATCTGGCGGTGCCGTAAGACCCGCGCTTGACCCCGCCCCGGCCCTCGGCTAGGCCGCTTGCAACCCTTGTTCCGTTGGAGAAAATGATGGCCAACCCTTCCCTTCTCATCCTTGCCGGTGACGGCATCGGCCCCGAAGTCATGGCCGAAGTGAAGAAGATCATTTCGTGGTATGGCGACAAGCGCGGGCTGGCCTTCGACGTCAGCGAAGATCTGGTCGGCGGGGCCGCCTATGATGTCCACGGCGTGCCGCTGGCCGATGCGACGATGGCCAAGGCGCAAGAGGTCGATGCCGTGCTTCTGGGCGCCGTCGGCGGGCCGAAATATGACGTGCTCGATTTCTCGGTGAAGCCGGAACGCGGCCTTTTGCGTCTGCGCAAGGAAATGGACCTTTACGCCAACCTGCGCCCGGCGCAGTGCTTCGACGCGCTGGCCGATTTTTCCTCGCTGAAAAAGGATGTCGTCGCCGGTCTGGATATCATGATCGTGCGCGAACTGACCTCGGGCGTCTATTTCGGCACGCCGCGCGGCATCACCACCCAGCCCGACGGCTCGCGCGTCGGCATCAACACCCAAGTCTACACCACCGAAGAAATCCGCCGCGTCGCCCGTTCGGCCTTTGAGCTGGCCCGTCGTCGCGGCAACAAGGTCTGCTCGATGGAGAAGGCCAACGTCATGGAATCGGGCATTCTCTGGCGCGAGGAAGTGCAATGGGTGCATGACAACGAATACCCGGATGTCGAGCTGAGCCACATGTATGCCGACAACGGTGCGATGCAGCTGGTGCGGCGGCCGAAGCAGTTCGACGTGATCGTCACCGACAACCTGTTTGGCGACGTGCTGTCCGATTGCGCCGCGATGCTGACCGGCTCGCTGGGCATGCTGCCCTCGGCCAGCCTGGGCGCGCCGATGGCGAATGGCCGTCCGAAAGCGATGTATGAGCCCGTGCACGGCTCGGCGCCCGATATCGCGGGGCAGGGCAAGGCGAACCCGATCGCCTGCATCCTCTCCTTCGCGATGGCGCTGCGCTACAGCTTCGATCAGGGCGAGGAGGCTACGCGCCTTGAGCGCGCGATCGAGAAAGTGCTGGCCGATGGCGTCCGCACCGCCGATCTGATGGGCCCCGAGGGCGGCAAGCCGGTTTCGACCAGCGAAATGGGCGACAAGATCCTCGAGGCGCTGAACGCCAGCCTCTGATCCCTTCGTCAGCAATGAAACGGCGCGTGGGTCATCCCCCCGCGCCGTTTTCATTGGCGCCGCTTGCATCCGGGCCGCTTCGGCGCGATTGTCAGCGGTAACGGAGGATATCCATGCATTCGGGCAAGCAAAACGCGAAAGGGGCCGGTCTGGGGCTTCTGTCGATGGCGATCTATGCGACGCATGACGCGGTGGTGAAGCAGCTGGGCTACAGCTATTCCGCGGTGCAGATCATCTTCTTCGCCGCGCTGCTGTCCTTTCCGCTTCTCACCGTCATCCTGCTGCGCGATCCGCGCGCGGGCAGCCTGCGCCCGGTGCGGCCGTTCTGGGTGATCCTGCGCGCTGTCGCCACCGTCGCCACCTCGGTCAGCGCCTTTTACGCCTTTGCGCATCTGCCCCTGGCACAGGTCTATCCGCTGCTCTTCGCCATGCCGCTTTTGCTGACGATCATGGCGATTCCGATCCTCGGCGAACGCGTCGGCTGGCATCGCTGGGCCGCGGTCATCGTCGGGCTGATCGGGGTGATCATCGTTGTCCGCCCCGGTCAGGCCGAACTGGGCCTCGGGCATTTGGCCGCAGTCTTCGCCGCCTTCTGCGGCGCGCTCGCCTCGGTGATCGTGCGCAAGATCGGCCACGAGGAACGCTCGGTCGTGCTGCTGCTGTCACCGCTTCTGGGCAACTTTCTGGCGATGGGGGTGGCGCTGCCCTTCGTCTGGGTGCCCCTGCAACTGCAGGACCTTGGGCTGATGGCGATTGTCGCGCTCTTCGGCCTTGTCGCGGCCTTTCTCTCCATCCTGGCCTATCGGCTGGGCGAGGCGGTGATCGTTGCCCCCATGCAATATTCGCAGATCCTTTGGGCGGTCTTCTTCGGCTGGGTGCTGTTTCACGAGCCGGTCGATACCCGGACGCTGGTCGGCGCGGGGGTGGTGATTCTGTCCGGGCTCTACATCGTCTGGCGCGAAAGCACCGCCGACGTGTCGCAAAACACCCCGGTGCTGCGGACCCGCGGCCGCACCGAAACCGTCACCACGCCGCGGCCCTCGATCCTGCAACGGGCGCTGAATGCGGGAACGCGCAGATAGCCGCACGAATACCCCTTGCAAATACCTTCGGGGTTCGGTAACTCCCGCCCCACACGGTCGGAGCGTAGCGCAGCCTGGTAGCGCACCTGCTTCGGGAGCAGGGGGTCGGAGGTTCGAATCCTCTCGCTCCGACCATGTAAATCCCCCTGAAATCGCTTTCGAAGTGTCGTCCTCTGGGGCGATCACGGCCGTGCCGCGGCCTCGCTTGGCAGCACCAGCGCCAGACGCGTCCCCGCCTGCACAAGGCCGTTGACGTCATTCGCCTCGCACAGCAGGAAGGCCGCGCGTTCCGCCTTCTCGACCTGACCCTGCCAGATCAAGGTAACGATCTGAAGGAAAAGCGATTCATGCGCGGTCATCATGGCTGCACAGCCGCTGCAATCCGGGTTCGAGAACCGGAACATCGAGCGCCGCGACCGCCCCATCTGCTCCAGCATTTCGGCCAGCGCGGCAAAGACCTGCGGCCCCTCGATCCTTCCCCAGACCGACGCGGCCAGCGCCAGACCGCGCTGCCAGCTGTGCCGCTCGGGGGCGATCTGGCTTTGAATCTGCAACCGCAGGATCTGCAGCAGCGCCCAGGGGTGTGATCCCGGCGCGGGCGCGGGGCCAAAGGCGGTGCGGGACGAACAACCGGGATGCGACATCGGCAGACCTTTCGAGAGAGGAGGGGGGCTGCCGTGCGCGAGGCTGGGTAAGGAATAGTTGACTGTTTTACTTGGTCACGTCAAGTCTGCGCCTTGCCGCAAGGCCCGGGATATGATACCCATACCCCTATAGCTATACCGAAAGCCAGCATGTCCCACCTGACCCATCCCGAAGACAAGACCGCCCTTCTGTCGCGCATCCGTCGGCTCAAGGGTCAGATCGAGGCGATCGAACGCGCCGTCGAGGCCGATCGCGACTGCGGCGGCATCCTGCATCTGGTCGCCTCGGTGCGCGGCGCGGTCAGCGGCCTGACCGCAGAGCTGATCGAATCGCATCTGACGCATCACATCCGCGAGGTCGACGACCCCGAGGCCCGCAAGCGCGGCGCAGAGGAATTGTCCAAGGCGCTGCGGATCTATCTGAAATAGAGGCTCCCATGCACGATCACGCCGATCCTTCCGCCGCCAATCCCCGTCTTGCCGGGATGGCGGCGCCGCACGAGCATGTCTTTCTGGGCGCGGCGCATGACCGCAATGCCCGCCGCACGCAGCTGGTGATCGGCATCACCGCGGCGATGATGCTCGCCGAGATCGTCGCGGGCACCGTCTTCGGCTCGATGGCGCTGCTGGCGGATGGCTGGCACATGGCGACCCATGCGGCGGCGCTGACGATCACCGCGGCCGCCTATGCCTATGCGCGCAGTCAGGCCCGCAACCCGGCCTTCAGCTTCGGCACCGGCAAGATCGGCGATCTGGCGGGCTTTGCCAGCGCGGTGGTGCTGGCCGTGGTGGCAGTGCTGATTGCCGCGGAAAGCCTGTGGCGGATGGTGACCCCGGTCGGCATCGACTTTACCCAGGCGATTGCCGTCGCGGTGATCGGGCTTGTCGTGAACCTCGGCTCGGCGGCGCTGCTGCACGGGGAGCATCATTCCCATCATGATCACCATCACGGCCACGATCATCATCCCCCCCATCCCCATCACGGCCATGACAGCAACCTGCGCGCCGCCTATCTGCATGTGCTGGCCGATGCGCTGACTTCGGTTCTGGCGATCGTGGCGCTGATCGGCGGGCGGATCTGGGGCTGGGTCTGGCTGGACCCGGCCATCGGTCTGCTGGGGGCGCTGGTGATCGGGCGCTGGGCCTTCGGGCTGATGAAACAGACGGGCGGTGTGCTGGTCGATCACATCCCGCAAGACGAGACCCTGCCCGCCGAGATCCGAGAGGCCCTTGCGCCCGTGGCCCGGATCACCGACCTGCATCTGTGGCAGCTTGGGCCGGGGCAGCACGGCGCCATCGTCGCGCTGAATGCCGATCCGCCGCAGCCCCCCGCCGCCTATCGCGCAAGGCTGGCGCATCTGCACGAACTTGCCCATGTCACCATCGAGGTGAACCCGGCCCGCTGATCTGCCACCTGCCACTTGGCACGCTTCTCGCACCCCGTCGGCAGCCGGGCTTTGACGGCTGCGCGCATTTGACCCATACTATTTCAGTCAGGAATGACGCAGTTCTTGACTTATCCAGTCAGATTAAGCGAGGCAGCCGGATGACCATGGCCTTTCACCCCGATCTGAAGGCTTTGCCTTTGGCGATGGCGCCCCTTGGGGTGGCGCTGACCGTGCAGAGCCTGTCCGGCTGCGCCGATTTTTCGGCGCGGATGCTGGCGATGGGCATCGGCCCGGGCCGGGTGATCCGGTTGATGCAGTGCGAGGGCAGCCATGTGGTGCTGGCCGTCGGCGACAGCCGCTTCGGCATCGGCCGCGGCGTGGCGCAAAAGATCCTGGTCACCGAGTCCCGCACGGGGGATCTGAAATGACCATTCAGCTCAAGGACATGAAGGTCGGCACCCGGGGCCGGGTGCTGCGTCTGGCGGGCGGTGCGGGGGGCTACCGCGCGAAGCTGCTGTCGATGGGCCTGACGCCGGGGGCCGAATTCACCGTGCAGCGGGTGGCGCCGATGGGCGATCCCGTGGAAATCGCCCTGCGCGGCTTCCGTCTGACCCTGCGCAAGGCCGAGGCCGATGCGCTTCAGGTCGAAATGCTCGCGGAGGACGCGCAATGAAAAAGCTCATCGTCGGCACTGTCGGCAACCCGAACTGCGGCAAGACCACCTTGTTCAACGCGCTGACCGGCGCCCGGCAACAGGTCGGCAACTGGCCCGGCGTCACCGTGGAACGCAAGTCGGGCAGGTTCCGCGAAGGCATGACCGAGGTCGAGCTGATCGACCTGCCGGGCACCTATTCGCTCGACGCCTCCGAAGGGGATCTGTCGCTGGACGAACAGATCGCCCGCGATTTCGTCGCCGCGCGGGAAGCCGATGTGGTGCTCAATATCGTCGATGCCTCGAACCTGGAACGCAACCTTTACCTGACCGCGCAACTGCTGGAGATGAAGGTTCCGGTGGTGCTGGCGGTCAACATGATCGACATCGCGGAAAGCCGCGGGCTGAAGCTTGACCTTGCGGCGCTGTCCGCAAGCCTTGGCTGTCCGGTTTACGGCGTCGTCGCGGCCGAGGGCCGGGGGGTTGGCGCGCTCAAGGCCGGTCTTGCCGCGCTGGGCCACGAGATCGTTCAGCCGCAGCGCGCCAGCTTCCATGTCGCGCCGGTGCAGGCGGCGGTGACGGCGTTGCGCCCGCTGGTCGAGCCGCTGGCGACCGCGCGCGGGGTGGAGACCGACTGGGCGGCGCTCTCGCTTCTGGAAAGTGACAGCCTGCTGGGCGCCCATCCCGATCCGGCGCTGCGGACCGCGCTGACGAAAGCCCGCAAGGATCTGACCGAAAAGCTGGGCGAGGACATCGACATCGTGCTGGCCGATGCCCGTTACGGCTTCATCGGCACGGTGATGTCGGCGGTGATCCGCGATCAGCGCCGGGTGTCGGAAACCGCCTCGGACCGGATCGACCGGGTGGTGCTGAACCGTGTCTTCGGCGTGCCGATCTTCCTTTTGCTGATGTATCTGATGTTCCTGTTCACCATCGACATCGGCGGCGCCTTCATCGATTTCTTCGACATCGCCGCGGGGGCGATCTTTGTCGACTGGCTCGGCAATGCGCTGACCGCCATCGGCACCCCCGACTGGCTGCGCGAGATCGTCGCCACCGGCCTTGGCGGCGGCGTGCAGACGGTGGCGACCTTCATTCCGGTCGTCGTCTTCCTGTTCCTCTTCCTCTCGGCGCTGGAAGATTCCGGCTACATGGCGCGGGCGGCCTTTGTGATGGACCGCGCGATGCGGGCCATCGGCCTGCCCGGCAAGGCCTTCGTGCCGCTGATCGTCGGCTTTGGCTGCAACGTGCCCGCAGTGATGGCCACCCGCACGATCGAGCGTCACCGCGACCGGTTGATGACGATCCTGATGGCGCCCTTCATGTCCTGCGGCGCCCGTCTGCCGGTCTATGCGCTGTTTGCGGCCGTGTTTTTCCCCGGCCATGGCGGGCTGATCGTGTTCAGCCTTTACATGGCCGGGATCGGGGTGGCGATCCTGTCGGGCCTGGTGATGAAATCGACGCTGCTCTCGGGCCCGGTCACGCCTTTCGTGATGGAACTGCCGCCCTATCACGTGCCGACGCTGAAGGGCGTGGTGATCCGCACCTGGGAAAAGACCCGCAATTTCGTGACCCAGGCGACGAAGATCATCGTGCCGATGGTGATGGTGCTCAACGTGCTGAACTCGATGGGCACCGATGGCAGCTTCGGCAATGCCGACAGCCGCAATTCGGTGCTCAGTGAAATCGGCCGCTCGATCACCCCGATCTTCGCGCCGATGGGCATGACCGAGGAAAACTGGCCCGCCGCCGTGGGTGTCTTCACCGGCATTCTGGCGAAAGAGGCCGTCGTCGGCACGCTGGATGCGCTTTACGCCGAGGCGGGCAAGGCCGATGCCGCCGCCGCGGCTTCCGGTGCGGGCGACGAAGCCGCGCCCGAGGAAGAAGCGCCCTTCCGCCTGTCCGCCGCGCTCTCCGAGGCCGTGGCGACCGTGCCCGCGAACCTGGGCGATGCGATCACGAACTGGACCGATCCGCTCGGTCTGGGCGAGATCGAGGCGCAGGCGGGCGCGAATGCCACCCCCACCGGCCAGGCGATGCTGACCCGTTTCGACGGCGCCGCCGGGGCCTATGCCTACCTGCTCTTCATCCTGCTTTACTTCCCCTGCACCGCGGCGCTGGCGGCGATGGTGCGCGAAGCCGGCATCGGCTGGACCGTCTTCGTGGCGGGCTGGGCGACGGCGGTGGGCTGGATCCTTGGCACCGGCGTCTATCAGGCGGCGCGATTCAGCCTGCACCCCGGGGCCTCGGCAAGCTGGCTGGTCGGTCTGGCGCTTGTCTCGGCGGCGATGTTCGGCGGCCTGCGCCTTTGGGCGAACCGGGCAGAACGCGCCCGCACCGTCGCGGCACAATAGGAGGCACAGATGGCCCTGCAAGACATTCAGGATTACGTCGCCCGGGTCGGCCGGGCGAGCCTGCGCGATCTGAGCCTGCATTTCGGTTCCTCGCCCGAGGCGATGCGCGACATGGCCGGACGGCTCGTCCGCAAGGGGCGGCTTGTCCTCGCGGTCGAGGAAGCCGCCTGCTGCGGCTGCAAGTCGAAGGAGGGCTGTGCCGCGGCGGAATATTACTGCCCGGCGGTGCCCAGCGACGCCGCCTGAGGCAGCAGCCACACCCCCTTGCGCGGCGCGGTGTTGAGGCACAGCTGACAGCGATAGGCCCGCGACAGAAGCGGCGCCGTCATCACACCCTCGGGCGGGCCCGAGGCCGCGATCCGGCCCGCCTCCATCAAGACCATCGCATCGGCATGCATCGCGGTCAGGTTCAGGTCATGCATCACCGCGACCACGCCGCCGCCCGCATCGGCAAAGCGGCGCAGCACCGCCATCACCTGCAGCTGATGCCCGATATCGAGCGCCGCCACCGGCTCGTCGACGAAAAGCCAGGCCGGGCGGCCGTCTGCGACCGGCTCCCAGACCTGCGCCCGCACCCTTGCCAGATGGCCGCGCGCCTGCTCGCCCCCCGACATGTCCTGAAAGAAGCCGTCGATCTTTGCCGCCAGGCCCACCTCGGCCAGCGCGGCCTCGACCACACCCGGGCGGGTCGCACTGGCCCCGGCCTGATGCCCCATCGCCACCACTTCGCGCAGGGTGAAGGGAAAACCGAGCGTGCTCGCCTGCGGCAGCACCCCCCGGCGCAGGGCCAGATCGCGGGGCGACAGTTTCGCCACCGGCTCGCCCTCCAGCAGAACCACGCCACCGCCCGGCAGATCGCCGGTCAGGCGGCGCAGAAGCGTCGTCTTGCCCGATCCGTTCGGCCCGACGATGGCGGTGATCTGGCCCGGCCGTGCCTCGACATCGAGCCGGTGCAGAACCTCGCGCCCGCCCAGTTTTGCGGTGATTCCGGTGGCAATCAGCATCGGTCAAATCTCCACGACGGCGCGACGGGCCAGCAAGATCCAGAGGAACACCGGGGCGCCGATCAGCGCCATGATGATGCCGATGGGCAGCTCGGACGGCGCGACGACCAGCCGCGCGACGGTATCGGCGGCGATCAGCAGCGCCGCGCCGAACAGCGCCGAAAGCGGCAAAAGCAGCCGGTGCGACGGCCCGATGGCAAGCCGCAGGATATGCGGCACGACGATGCCCAGAAAGCCGATGCCGCCCGAGACTGCCACCGCCGCCCCGGTCATCGCCGCCACCGACAGGATCGCGCCGCGTTTCACCCGCTCGACCGGCACGCCCATGTGCTGCGCCACCGCCTCGCCGAGCGCCATCGCGTCAAGCCCGCGGGCAAGGAAGGGGGCAGCCGCCAGCCCGGCCAGCAGGATCGGCGCGGCGGCGGTCAGTTTCAGCCAGTTCGCCCCGGCCAATGATCCAAGCCCCCAGAAGGTCAGATCGCGCAGCTGGTTGTCATCGGCAAGATAGATCAGGATGCCGGTCACCGCGCCCGCAAGCGCGCCCAGCACGATCCCCGCCAGCAAAAGCGTCGCGATCGAGGTCTGCCCGCGCAGGCTGGCGATGCGGGCAAGGATCAGCACCGCCGCCCAGCCGCCCGCAAAGGCGGCAAGCGGCACGACATAGGGCCCCGTCGCGGCGCGGAACGCCGCGGGCAGAAGGCCCCCCAGCACGATGGCCGCCACGGCGCCCAGCCCCGCGCCCGCGCCGACACCGACCAGCCCGGGATCGGCCAGCGGATTGCGGAACAGCCCCTGCATCAGCGCGCCCGACACCGCGAGCGCCGCACCGACCAGCGCCCCCATGATCAGCCGCGGCAACCGGATATCAAGCAAGATCGCCGTCTCGATCGGCGACAGATCGCGGGTCAGCGGCTCCCAGGGCAAAAGCCCCGAGGCGCCAAGGCTCAGGCTTGCCGCCGCCGCCAGCACAAGCGTACAAAGCAGCGCCGCCGTCACCAGCGGCACCGGCAGCCGCTGCGGCAGCCCGGCCCGGCGCGGCCGCGGCGCGGCAAGCGTCGTTTCGGCCATGTTATGGCGCCTTCGGAGCAAGCGCGGCATGCAGCGCGGTGATCGCCTCGGGCGTGCGGGGGCCAAAACCCAGAAGCAGCATCCCGTCCATCCGCACAATGCGGCCCGCCTGTCCGGCCGGGGTCGCCGCCAGCGCCGGATGGGTGGCCACATCCGCTGCGCCATGCCCGCCCGCGTCCTCGCCCGCGCGCGCCATCATCAAGATCACCTCGGGCGCCGCCGTTGCAATCGCCTCGTCGCCCAAGGCCTTGTAGCCGTCAAAGCCGGTCAGCGCATTCTGCCCGCCCGCCAGCGCGATCATCGCCGCGGCCGAGGTGCCCGTGCCCGCCCCGGTCAGCCGCCCGCCAGCGTTCGACAGAACAAACAGCACCCGCGGCTTCGGCCCGCTGTCCTGTGCCACCCGGGCCAGAGCCGCCGTCATCTCGGCCTCCAGCCGGGCGGCCAGCGCTTCGCCCTTGTCGGCCACGCCCAAAGCCGCGGCCACGGTGCGGACCTTGTCCAGAACCGCTTCGGGGCTGTGCCCCTCGGGCACGGGGACAAGCTTCACCCCGGTTTCGCGCAGGGTTTCCAGCGTCTCGGGCGGGCCAGCGCCTTCGGTCAAAAGGATCAGATCGGGGGCGACCGAGAGCACGCCCTCGGGCGAAAGCGCCCGCATGTAGCCCACATCGGGCAGGGCGGTGACCGTTGCGGGATAGGTCGAGGTGGTGTCGCGCCCGACCAGCCGCCCCGCCTCGCCCAAAGCCGCCACCACTTCCGTCACGCCGCCGCCGATCGAGAGCACGCGGTCTTGCGCGGCCAACAGGCCCGGCACCAGCGCAAGGAGCGTGGCACAGACAAGCGCCCTCATTCTGCCGCCTCCCGCAGCGGGGCATCGGGCATCTCGGCCACCAGCGTGTTCCACTCGGCCACCGCCTGCGCTCCCGCCCGCAGCACGCCGAAGATCTGCGCGATCAGCAGCCCGCGCGCATCGAAGAATTCGACCGAATGCGCCGGGCCGCGGGCGGTGTTCTTCACCACGGCATAGATTTCCGCGATCTCGTCCATGCGCAGATGCAGATCGAAACCGTGATCGAACAGCGTGATCCAGGGCCCGGCATCGCCCACCCGACCGACCGGGCCGGTGTGGATCTCGATGCAGCCGCGGTTGCCGACGAAGATCATGATCGGCACCTCGATTTCGGCGGCGCGGTACAGCAGCCGCTCGACCGAGCCCGGGGCAAGGCGGCGCACAAAAGGCGCCCCGGCCAGACGATATGCGCCGAGCCGGTTCATCTTCAGCTTCGCGCACAGCCGCAGGAACTGATGCGTGTCTTCCAGCGCCGCCCAGCCGCTGCGCAGATCCTCCAGCCGGGCCGGGTTCGTTTTTGCCACCTCGGGCGGCTGCCGCGGCGCCAGCGCCAGCACCGCGCCCTGATCGGCCAGCCGCAGATCGTCGAGCAGCGGCTGCCACTGCCCGACATCGCTGCCCGGGCGCAGATGCACCTTGTGCACCGCATCCCCCGCCGCATCGAAGACCTGCAACGAGCGTTTCACCCCCTTTTCCGTCTCCTCCTCCAGCGCGAAGGCATGCACCCATTGCGCCGGAAAGATCCGCAGGTCGATTTCCTCGTTCACCACCAGCGCCGCATGCGGACCCGGGCGGTAATCGTCATAGACCCCGACCTTTTCGATCACGCAGGCATCGTTGCGGGTCAGCGCCATGAGCGGCCCGAAAGCGGTCAGCCGCGGCATCAGCAGATCGGGGCTGGCCGCGATCCTTGTGGCGCCAAAGCCGACCAGAGCGGCGCAGATTTCCGCCTCGGCCAGACCCAGCTGGACGGCCAGATCGCGGGCATGCAGGCGGCGGTCCAGCGCCCGGGCCTTGCGGATGTCTTCGGGGCTGAGGCGCGTCATGGGCTCTCCTTTCAACATGGATCAGAAACGGATCTCAGAAACGGATCGAGGTGCCGACATGCAGGGTGCGACCCTGCCCGTTCTCGGTGGCGCTGGCCGAAAGCCAGGGCGCATAGACCTCGTCGAAAAGGTTCGTGACCTTTGCGTAGATCACCGCATCCTCGGTCACGTCATAGCTGGCAAAAAGATCGACCAGTTCGTAGCTGTCGTCTTTCTGGTAGGGCGTCGAGGTATAGGCATCGGTGAAAAGCCCGCCCGAGACATGGGTATATTGCGCCCCCAGCGTCAGCCGGTCGGCCATGAAATCGCGCGACAGGCGGACGGAAACCGTGTCATCGGGCAGATATTGCCCGGCGCCCAGCCCCGGGGTCTGGCTGGGCAGATGGCTGGAATTATGCGTGTAGCTCAGGCCCAGATCAAAGGCGCGGTGATCGTAATCCAGCTCGATCTCGACCCCTTCGGTCTTCGTCCGGCCGGGCACGTTGACGAAAGCCGCGCCGGTCTGACCGAAGGCATTGGTAAAGGCCATCGAGGTGACGATGTAATTCTCCACCTCCATGTTGTAATAATTCACCCGCCCGGAAAGCCGGTCACCCTCGGCGAAAAGCCCTGCGCGATCAAGGGTGAAGCCCAGTTCGACCCCCTCTTCCGTCTCGGCCTCCAGCCGCGGGTTGGCGATCATGCCGATGCCCCCGCCCGGATGGCTGCCGCCCAGCATGGTTTCCTGCAGCGTCGGCGAGCGCATCGCCCGCGACAGCGTCACATAGGGCTGAACCCAGTCCGTCGCCTGATAGGCCAGCGTCAGCTTCGGATCGAGCGAGCTATTCTTGATGTCGATCGTGCCTTGCGAGGCCTCTCCGTCCAGCCGATAGGAATTCGCCCGCAGCCCCGCGGTGATTTCCCATTTGCCCTGAACGAAGACGTTTTCCGAAAAGGCCGAAAGCCTGCGCGCCTTGCCCGTGGTCGGGTTCACCCCGCCCTTGCTTCCGCCCAGACTGTCCTGCGACGCCTCGATCCCGTTCACGCTGGTCAGTTGCCAGCCGCCGAAGCGCAGCTCTGACGTGTTCGTCACGTCCAGCCCGCGCGTCTTGGTCGACATGTTGCGCCCCACCGACGAGGCAAAGGGAGAGCCGCCGCGCAGCCAGTCGGTCTCGGTCGTGGCGGCATAGGCATTCACCCGCAGGTCGATCAGGCTCGAGCCGGGGTCGTAGTGATAACCGATCTTCGCCACATCATTCGTCAGATGCTGGAAATAGCTCGTGGCGAAAAAGTCGGTCTCGTAGCGCATCAGCGAAAAGGTCAGCCGCTGCGTCTCGGTCAGATCATAGCCGAGCTTGACCAGCGCCGAGGAAATGTCGGTGTCGGTATTGGGCACTTCGACGCCGTCGCCGTCTTCGTAGCTCTCGCCACTGTGGCGGCTGATCGCGGCCAGCGCATCGAACCGCCCCGCCTTCATCGCCGCCGCCGCCATCCCCGAGGTGGTGTCGCCGTTCGAGGCATGGTCCAGCCGGACAAGCCCGCCCCGGGTCTGCCCCTCTTTCAGCACGTCACCCACCTCAAGCGTGCGGAAATTCGCCGAACCGGCGATGCCCGACCCGCCCAGCCCGGTCACCGGACCGCGCGTGATGTCGATCCCGGAAAGCAGGTTTTCATCCACGAAAACATAGCCCTGCGCGGCATGGCCGGTCAGGCGGTAAGTTTGCGGCACGCCGTCAAGCGACATCGCCACCCGGCCCGAGCCCTCGAAACCGCGGATGTTCACCGAAACGCCCGGGTTGCCCGGATCCTTTTGCGTGAAGACCGAGGTCTGCACCCGCAACAGCCCGTCGAGATCGCTGGTGCTGGTGGCGCCGCGCAGATCGTCGGCGGTCAGATGGGTGGCGTTTTCGCCCGCAAGGATCGGCGAGCCGTCCTCGGCGTAGCCGATCACGATCTGACCCAGCCAGAGCGTGTCATCGGCCTGCTCCGCCGCAAGCGGCAGGGACAGGGCGGTGGAACAAAACAGAAAGGCGGCCAGTTGCCGCGATGCGAGGCGCATGAAGATCTCCCGGTCGAAAGCGTGTCGGCTTTGCTGGCGCGGGCTGGCAGTCCTCCATCTCAGCGCATCATTGTTATCTGAGTTATTTTGTCAAGAAATGGTTTTCATCTTCGCGGTCTTGTCTGCGGCGGCCAGCGTGATCTGCCGCGAACACAGCGCCCGGCGCAGCGCGGCATCGTGGCTGATCACGATCAGCGCCATGCCGCGGCGTTGCGCCAGCGGCAGCAGCGCCCGCCACAGCGCCTGCGCCGCCAGCGCGTCGAGCTGCGCGGTGATCTCGTCGCAGATCAAAACCCGCGTTTGCGGCAGGAAGAACCGCGCCAGGGACACCCGGGCCAGCTCGCCGCCCGACAGCTCGGCGGGGTGGCGCGCGGCCCAGCCGGGGCGGATCGCCAGCGCGGCCAGAACCTCGGGGTCGGGCGGCGCGGCATTGGCCAGAATGCGCCCGACGGTCCAGCGCGGATCGACGGCCAGTTCCGGCGCCTGCGGCACATGCTGCACCGGGCCGGGCTGGCGGCGGGGCAGGGGGGCGCCCTGCCACAGCACCCGCCCGGCATCGGGGGTCAGCGCGCCCGAAAGCACCCGCGCCAGCGTCGATTTCCCTGCCCCCGAGGCGCCGGAAAGCCCCAGCACCTCGCCCGGGGCCAGCGTCAGAGACACCTCGTGCAGCACCGGACGACCGGCGAAGGCCAGCGAAATCGCCTCGGCCCTCAACATGGCAGATCCGCCTCTGCCCAGCTTTGCGCCGCCCAGAGCGCGCGGGAAAACGGATGCCGCAGCTGCCCGCCGGTGAAGTCCCCGGCCATGGCGGTTTCGACCATCCGGCCCTCCTGCAAGATGGTGATCCGCCCGGCGATGGCGATGAGCCGCGGCAGATCATGGCTGATCACGCAGACCCCGTGCCCCTGCGCCGCAAGCCCGGCCAGCAGCGCAAGGATCCGGTCGGCGGTCTCGGGGTCAAGGCCCAGCGTCGGCTCGTCGGCGATCAGAAAACCGGCGCCGGTCGCCAGCGCCGTGGCGATCAGCGCGCGTTTCGCCATCCCGCCCGACAGTTCATGCGGAAAGGCCCGGGCGGCGGTTTCGGGCAGGCCGAGCCGGGCGAGCGCGGCGGGGATATCGGGCGGCGGCTGCCCCGCCAGCCGGGCAAAGCGGGTGATCTGCGCGCCAAGCCGGGTCAGCGGATCAAGCGCGTCGATCGCTTGCGGCGCAAGCGCGAGTTGCCCCGGGGCAAGTCCTTGCCCATCAAGCGTGATCTGCCCGCAAACCTCGGCATTGCCGGGCAAAAGCCCCATCAGCGTCTCGGCCACCAGACTTTTTCCGGCGCCGGAGCCGCCCACAAGCCCGATCACCTCGCCGCGCGCCAAGGTCAGCTCAAGCCCGGACAGTGCCGTGGCGTGACCGCCGTCATGGCGGCGAAACCGCACCGAAAGTGCCGTGACCCGCAGCATCACGCCACCCCCTCGCGCGGGTCGGCGGCGCGGCGCAGGGTCTCTCCGAACAGCTCGAAGCTGAGCGCGACGATCATCAGCCCCAGCCCCGGAAACAGTGCCACCCACCAATGCCCGGCCAGAATCCCGCGCAGGCTTTCCGACAGGATCACCCCGATCGAGGGCAGATGCGGCGGGATGCCAAGGCCAAGGAAAGAGAGCCCGGCCTCGTGCAGGATCGCATGCGGAAAGATCAAGACGAAGCCCGCCACCACCTGCGGCAGCAGATGCGGCGCCAGATGATGCCGCGCGATCCAGAGCCGTGGACGGCCCAGGGCGCGCGAGACGGTCACGAAATCGGCCGCGGCGACGGTCTGCGCCTCGTGCCGCAACACCCGCGCCAGCCGCGGCCAATGCGTCAGCCCGACGCCGAGGACGACGCCCCAGATCCCGCCGCCCGCCGCATAGGCGACCAGCATGATCAGCACGAAATGCGGCAGGCCCAGCGCCATCTCGGTCAGCACGCCGATGATCCGGTCAAGGCGGCGATCCAGCGCCGCGGCAAGGCCGAGACCCACCGCCAGCGCCGTCGACAGGATCGCGGCGAAAAGCCCGATCTTGACCGAGACGGCCAGCGCGGCAAGGCTGCGTGCCGCCATGTCGCGGCCCAGCGCATCGGTGCCGAACGGATGCGCCAGCGAGGGCGGCAGGTTGCGCGTTGCGGCGCTTACCGCCGGGCCGGTCTCGGGCAGGGCCAGCGCGACCAGGATCGGCGCGGCGAAGACCGCGGTCACCAGCCCGCCGCGCCAGATCAGCGCGCGGCGCAGGGGCGATCGAAAGCCGATCGGGCGCAGGCTCAGGCTGGCATCGGTCATCGCATCTCCCTCAGCCGCGGATCGGCCAGCCGCGCGGCGATATCGGCCAGAAGGTTGCCGCAAAAGACAAAAAGCAGCGTTGCCAGCGCGATGCCAAGCAGCAGCGGCGCATCGGCCCCGGTGGCGGCGCGCACGGTGGCCTGACCAAGCCCGGGCCAGGCAAAGATCGTCTCGGCCAGCACCGACCCGCCGACAAGTTCCCCCGCCCCCGCCAGATGCACCGTCAGCGCCGGGCCAAGCGCATGCCGGGCGCCGTAGCGAAACGCCAGCCGCAGCCCCGAGGCCCCATGCGCCGCCAGATGCCGCGCCGCCGGGCTTTCCAGAAAGGTTACGGCGCGGGCGCGGGTATGCAGGATCAGCGCCGAAATCCCGACGACCGACACCGTGACGGCGGGCAGGATCAGATGGGTCAGCCGCGCGCCAAGGCTTGCTTCGGCGGCGGTCAGGCCGGGGGGCGTGGCGCAGCAGGCGGGCAGCCAGCCAAGGCCCACCGCAAAGACCGACACCAAAAGGATCGCGATCCAGAACCCCGGGCTGGCCGAGAGCATCACCGCCAGCCCCCGGATCAACCGGTCAGGCCAGCGCCCCCGCATCGCCGCGGCCAGCAGGCCAAGCGAAAAGCCAAGCGCCAGCGCCAGACAAAACGCCGTGCCGATCAGCGCCAGCGAGGCCCCGGCGCGCTGGGCGATCAGATCGAGCACCGGGGCGTTGTAGCTGATCGAGATGCCGAAATCGCCCGCGGCGAGATGCGAGAGCCACAGCCAGAACCGCTCCGGCGCGGGGGCGTTCAATCCCCAGGCCTCGGCGATGGCGGCGCGCTGCTCGGGGCCGACCTGCGCCACCCGCGCGCCGACATAGGCCTGCACCGGATCGACCGGGGCGAGCGAGACCAGCGTGAAGAGCCCCGCCATCGCCAGCGGCACCAGCCAGATCAGCCGGATCAGCCGGTCCAGAAGCAGCCGCGCCAGCCAGGTCCGGCGCATCACTTGCAGGTCCATGTCCAGCCTTGCAGGCCCTGCGTGATCGGGTAGCCATGGCCATGCGGCTCGATCTGCAACGGGCCGAGGTCAAGGCAATCGCTGACCCAATAGTTGTGGTCGATGTTCACCAGCCAGGCCCAGGCGGCATCGCCGCGCGCGCCAAAGCCGGTGCTTCCATCCCATTGCGCCGCCTGCCATTCCGGCAGCGAGGCGGCAAAATCCGGGGCCGCCTGCGCCGCATCCAGATGGGCATCGACGGCCGGGTTCCGGTAATAGCCGGCGTTGTAGTAATCGACCCCGGCGAAATCGCCGTGATACAGCGCCTCGATCTCGGACGGGTCATGCGCGCCCCAGCCGAACAGCACCGCATCGGCATGCATCACGGTTTCGATGTCATCCCAGCTTTTGCCCGCGGGTTCGATGGCGATGCCCACCGCCTTCGCCTGTTCCGCCACCCCAAGCGCCAGCGCCTGGCGCAGCGAATCCGAGGCCGGATAGACAAGGGTGAAGCGCGCCTCCCGCCCGTCCTTTTCGCGCAAGCCGTCGCCATCGCTGTCCCGCCAGCCCGCGGCCTCGAGCGTGAGCGCGGCAGCGATCGGGTCGGCATCGGGCAGGGCGGCGGCGGGCTGATCCCAGGGCAGGCCATCGGCCGGACCATGCGCCGGGCGGCCATGGCCCTCGAGCGCCAGATCGACCAGCGCCTTGCGGTCCAGCAACTGGTTGAGCGCGCGGCGGATCGCGGGATCGGCGGTCACGTCATTGCCGATCGGCTTGCCCTCGGCGGTCTTGCCCCCGGCGGCAACCATGGGGAACATCACGCCGCGGTTGTCGACGGTCTTCACATGCAGCGCATGCATGCCTTGCGGCGGGCTGTCCGATCCGGCCGGGGGCACGGCCGCCACCTGCACCGCCCCGGTCTGCGCCAATGCGATCGCCGCCGCTTCCTCGCCGAAGACGAAGCTTACCCGCGGAAAGGGAATGGTTCCGCCATGCCAATAGGGGTTCGGCTCGACCACCAGCTGTTCGCCCGGACGCCATTCGACCATCCGGAACGGCCCGGCGCCCAGCGGATGACGGGCGTAATCCGCGCCATAGCGCGCCTTCGGCACGATCCCGAGCCCGACCAGATGGCTGGTGAAGGTGATCTGCGGCTGCGTCAGTTCCAGCTCCACCGTGTCGGGGGCGACAACCCGGGCCTCGCGCAGGATCTTCATGTCAACGAGCCCGCCCGCATCGCGCGCGGTGTTGAAGGTGAAGGCCACATCCTCGGCCGTCAGCGCCGTGCCATCCGAGAATTTCGCATCCTGCCGCAGTTTGATCGTCCAGGTCCGCCGGTCGTCCGACAGGCTCCAGCCCGTCGCCAGATCGCCGACCAGGCTCAGATCGGCCCCAAAGCGCAGCAGCGTCGCCTGAAACAGCGGGTTGCCGTAGCGGCCCCAGCCCATCACCGGATCGAAGCCGCCCTCGGGCTCGCCGCCCACCGCCAGAACCAGCGGCGGCACCGGACCGGCGTGCAAAGGCGCCGCCAGCGCGAAAGCCAGCAGCGCGGCAGGCACGAGCCCGTTCAAGGTTGTCTTCGCCATGTTGCCCCCAAAGTATGATTTGGCGAAGACTAAATCATACGGTCGCGGCCTCTGTCCACAGCGAATGCGGCGATTGGGGCTCAGGCGGTGGGGCGGCTGAAGACATAGCCGACGCCGGTGACCATCAGTGCCGCGACGGCCGCGGTCTGCCAGGCGGCGGGGTGGCGCAGCAGGATGAACAGCGCCAGCCCCAGCGCCGAGCCGCACAGCGCCATCACCTTGCCGCGCCGCGGGATCGCGCCGCGTTCGCGCCAGTCGCGCAGCATCGGGCCGAAGACGCGGTGGGTCAGCAGCCAGTCCTCGAGCCGTTCGGAGGAGCGGGCAAAGAAGGCCGCCGCAAGGATCAGGAACGGCACCGTCGGCAGCACCGGCAGGAAGATGCCCACAAAGGCGACGGCCGTGAAGATCAGCCCGATGCTCAGATAGATTGCCCGCAGCAGACGTTCTCCGGGCGTGTGCTGGCTCATCTTTCGCCTCCCTCGTGGCCGGGCGTCCCGCCGGAAAGGCGGGGCCGCAAGAAATCGAATCGCCGTCCTTGCCCCGCGCCGGACATCATGTCGCAGGGTCTTTCCGGAAGCAGGCCACAGCCGGGGTGCGGAAGCAACGGAAATTGCCGGACAGGCCGATCAGGGAAAGCTCTGGCGGATCAGGATCCCCGGAAACCTGACAAAAACAATCTGTCATGTCAACGCCACCAAGGCAAACCGCGGTCAGGCGGGTGCCAGATGATGCAGCACCAGCGGTCGGCCGCCCTGCGTGATCACCGCGATTTCCGTGTCATAAAGTGCGGAAAGGTGCGGCCCGGTCAGCACCGCTTCGGGCCTGCCCGTCGCCACCACCGCGCCCGCCTTCATCGCCACCACATGATCGGCCCAGGCGGCGGCAAAGTTCAGATCATGCAACACGATCAGCACCGAGCCGCCCGCATCGCGCAGCCGCGCCAGATGCGCCATCAGCGCCCGCGCATGCGCCAGATCGAGGTTGTTCAACGGCTCGTCGAGGATCAGCCAGGGTGTTTCCTGTGCCGCCGCCATCGCCAGATGCGCCCGCTGCGCCTGCCCGCCCGAGAGCGTGTCAAGGAAGCGCTGCGCCAGCGGCTCCAGCTCGAACTCCGCCAGCGCGCGGGCGATGGCGGCGTGATCGGCGGGCCCCGGACGGCCATGGCAATGCGGCCAGCGGCCAAAGGCCACCAGATCCCGCACCCGCAACCGCGAGGCCAGCCCGGTATGCTGCCCGAGGAACGCCAGCTCCCGCGCCAGCAGCCTGCCCGGGGTCGTCGCCACATCGCGCCCGTTCACCCGCACCGTGCCGGGCGGCGGCGTCTCGACCCGCGCGATCAGCCGCGACAGCGTCGATTTCCCCGCCCCGTTCGGCCCGATCAGCGCGGTGATCTGGCCCGCGGGCAGGGTCAGCGTCGTCGGCGCCAGAATCTGCACCCCGCCCACGGTGAAAGACAGGTTCGTCACCTCGATCATCGGATCTTCCCCCGCATCAGCAGCATCAGGAACAACAGCCCGCCGCCGCAATCCAGCACGACACTCAGCGTGGCCTTCAGGCCCAGCAGCCGCTCGAAGGCCCATTGCCCGCCAATCAGCCCGATCAGCGCCAGCCCCACCGACAGCCCCAAAAGTTGCCGATGCGGCGCCCCGGGCGCGAGACTTTGCGCCAGCCCCGCCACGATCAGCCCGAAAAACGCGATCGGACCGACCAGCGCCGTCGCCGTCGCGGTCAGCACGGCGACCAGCGCCAGCGTGCCCAGCACCATCGCCCGATACGGCAGGCCAAGCGACAGCGCCCGGTCCCGCCCCAGGGCCAGCACGTCAAGCCGCGGCCCCAGCCAAAGCGCCAGCGCCATCGCGGGCAGCGCAAGGGCAGCGGCGAAAAGCAGCGTCTCGACCGAGGGGCGGGAGAAATTGGCGAAACTGACCGATTGCACCACGGCATTGGCATTCGGGTCCAGCACCCGCATCACCAGCACCGAACCGGCGCGAAACAGGATACCAAGGATCACCCCGCTCAGGATCGTGCGGCCGATGTCGGCGCCCCGCGCCCGGCCCAGAAGCGTGCCGAAAAGCACCGCCGCAAGGCCGGTCATCAGCGCGGTTTCCAGCAGGAATTTCGGCCCGGCGGGCAGGGCGGCAAAACCCGAGATGCCCAGCGTGGCCAGCGAAGCGCTTTGCACCAGCAGATAAAGCGCATCGAAGCCCATGATCGAGGGCGTCAGGATGCGGTTTTGCGCCACGGTCTGAAACAGCACCGTCGCCATCGCCACCGAGGCCGCCACCAGCGCCAAAGCCGCCAGTTTCCCGGCCCGCAAGGACAGCACGAAGCTGGTGTTGCCCGACAGGCCCTGAAACAGCCAAAGCCCGGTGACCAGCACCACCCCCGCCGCCAGCGCGATCCAAAGCCTAACGCCCATCGCGGTCGCCTCGCCACAAAATCCACAGGAAGGCGAGCGCGCCGATCACCCCCAGAATCGTCCCGGCCGGGATCTCGTAGGGGTGGATGACGATCCGCCCCGCCAGATCACAGGCCAGCACCAGCCCCGCCCCCGCCAGCGCGACGACGGGCAGGGCGGCGCGCAGATTGTCGCCCATCACCCGCGTCACCAGATTGGGCACGATCAGCCCGACAAAGGGAAACATGCCGACGGTCACGACCACCATCGCCGTGACCAGCGCCATCACCGCGAGGCCAAGGCGCAGCACCGCGCGCGGGTTCAGGCCCAGCGCGGTGGCGGCCTCGGGGCCAAGGCCGAGGATGGCGAACCGGTCGGCGGCGGCCCAGGCCAGCGCCACCGCGGCGCCCGCGATCCACAACAGCTCATAACGCCCGGCGATGACGCCGGAAAACTCGCCCGACATCAGCCAGACCGAGACATAGGGCAGAAGGTCGGTTTCCCAGCCGACAAAGGTCACCCCCGCGCCCAGAACCCCCGACAGGATCAGCCCGGCAAGCGGCACCAGATAGACCTCGCGCGGGGGCAGGCGGCGGATCAGCGCGGCGAACAGCACGGTGCCAAGCAGCGCCGAGACCGCGGCCACCCCCATCTTGAGCCAGATCGGCGCGGCGGGGGCGACAAGCGTGATCGCCAGAAGCCCCGCCGCCGCCGCCTCGGGCGTGCCGACGGTGGCGGGCTCGACGAAGCGGTTGCGCAGGATCTGCTGCATCACCACCCCCGCGACGGCAAGCGCCGCCCCGGTCAGGATCGCCGCCGCGGTGCGCGGAATGCGCGAGACCGAAAGCAGAAATCCCGCCCGCCCGTCCAGACTGGCCGCGCCGACGCAGAGGCTGGCAAGAGCCAGCAGCCCCAGCCCGGCAAGCGCAAGAAGCAACGGGCGATGCATCGGCCCTTACCCTTTCAGCGCGGCCAGAAGTTCGGCCAGATTTTCCATCAGCGCCTGATAGCCGCCGCCCGCGATGTAAAGATCGGCGGCGTTCAGCAGCACCACATGACCAGCCTTCGCCGCCTTGGTTCCGGCCACCAGCGGATTGTTCAGCGTCTCGGCGGCTGCGGGCCCCTCGGCCCCGGTGGCGGCGCCGCGATCGACGACGATCAGCCAGTCGGGATCGACCTCGGCGATGAATTCAAACGAGATCGCATCGCCATGCACCTCGGGTTTCAGCGCCGGATAAGCCTCGGGCAGGCCGACCGTGTCATGGATCCAGCCAAAGCGCGAGCCGCGGCCATAGGCGGAAATCTTCGGCCCGTTGGTCAGCACGATCAGCGCATCGCCCTTGCCCGCCGCCGCCGCCTGCAGCGCAGCGATGCGGGCATCAAGCGCCGCTGCCAGTTCGGCCGCCTTCGCCGCCTTGCCGAAAAGCTGGCCATAGGCGGCCAGCCGGGCCCGCGCATCGCCCACCACATCGGCGGAAATCGACATGTCGATCGTCGGCGCCACCTGCGCCACGGCGTCGAATTGCGCCGCCGACCGCGCCCCCACGATGATCAGATCGGGGTCGAGTGCCGACAGCGCCTCAAGATCCGGCTCGAACAGGGTGCCGATCGGCGCCGCCGCCTTCGGGTCAAGATATTTGACGTAAAGCTTGTCCGGCAGGCCGCTGGGCGTCACGCCCAACGCCGTCAGGGTATCGGCGGCGGCCACGTCGAAGACCGCGACCGAGGCGGGGGCCCCGGGCAGGGCGACCGGGCCGCGGGCGGTGGCGATCGTCACGGGATCGGCAAGGACGGGAAGGGCGGCCAGCGTCAGCGCCGCCGCAAGTGCAAAGCGTTTCATCGGGTCTCTCCGGGGTCTGGCGTGGCTGAAACTGGCTTCGCCCGGGCACGGATACCCCCTTGCCCGGGTCTTGACCAGAAGGTAGCCTACAAAAAAACTAAGGATATACGGATGATCGTCACGACGGCCCGCTTTGCCACCCCGCATGCCGCGAAATACATCGCGCAGCTGTGCAAGCATTTCGCCCACAAGGTTCCCGCGGACTGGGACGCGGGGCAGGGGCAGGCGGCGCTGCCCTCGGGCCCGGTCAGCCTGCGCGCCGAGGCCGATGCGCTGCATGTGCGGATCACCGCCGAGGATGCCAAGGCGATGATCCAGTCGCGGTTCGTCGTCGACAGCCATCTGGTGACCTTTGCGCATCGCGAGGGGTTCACCGGGTTTTGCTGGCAGATCGAGGCCGGGCCGGACGCCGCCGGCTGAGATCAGCGCCACAGGAAGCTGACCGCGGCGGCCAGAAACCCCGGGACAGAGCCGCCATGACCCTGACCGGGGATTTCCTGAAGCCCGGTGCCCAGATCCTGCGCCAGCCGCTCGGCCCGGCCCGCCATGTCGCGCGCGGCCAGCCGCTCTATCCGTTCGGGGGCGATCCCGGCGGCCTTGGCCGCAGCGGGCCGTTCCAGCGCCCCGATCGTCAGCAGCACCGCCGGGCGCGGCCCGGACGGCGGCGCATAGGCCCCCGGATCGGTCCAGAGCGAGGGGCTGCCCGCCGCGACATGGCTGAACAGATCCGGCCGGGCAAAGCCCGCCCGCAGCGCAAAGGCGCCGCCATAGGAATGGCCCAGCACCATCCGGTGTCGCGGATCGACGGGCAGCACCGCCTCGATCCGCGGCAGGATCGTGTCGGTCAGCAGCGCAAGCGTCGCCGCCGCCCCCGGCGGGTCGATCAGATCGGGGCCGCGCCGCGCCAGATCGATCAGCCCCGGCCCGGGCCAGCCGATCCCCACCACCACCGTCGGCCGCACCGGCCCCGCCGCCTGCGCCGAGCCCTGCAGCACCAGCGCCTCGCGCAGGGTTGCGAAACTCCAGCCCGCATCAAGGGCGTAGATGATGCCGTAGCCCTCGGGCGGGGGCGGCTGGTCGGGCCAGCCCACCACCACGGCCAGCGGCCCCTGCGGCGCGGCGATCTCGAACCGGGCGGTGCGGTCGAGCACCAGCGCCGGTCCCAGATCCTGCACCGTCCCGACAGTCTGGGCGGCCGCCCCCGTGCCGCCCAGAACCAGCATCAAGGCCAGCACCCGCCGCATCAGAACCGCCGCGTCAGCGCCAGCGAGACGGCGCGGGGCTCGCCGCGGAAGTTGAAGACGGTCGGGCCGCCGACGCGGGAATAGTAGTCCTTGTCCAGCACGTTCGAGACCGTCAGCCGCAGATCGGTCAGGTCGTTCAGCTGCCGTTTCGCCGTCAGATCCAGCACGCCATGGCCCGGGGCGCGGATCGTGGTCGTGCCCGAAACCGACGAAAAGCCCGAGACCGCCCGCCATTGCCCGCCAAAGGACCAGTCGGCCAGCGCCCCCTCGGTCACGTCATATTCGGCCGAAAGCTTCAGCATGTGCCGCGGCGTGTAGGTCGAGAACTGCTCGCCCGCGGTGGGGCCGTTGCGATACTCCGAGGTCGAATACGTATAACCGCCCGCCAGATGCAGCGCGGGGCCGATCTCGCCCGCCGCTTCGATCTCGAAGCCGCGCATCCGCACTTCGCCCTCGGCCACGGCATAGGTGGTGCCCGGCACCGTCTGCGCCCGGTTCACCTGATCGAGCTGGAACAGCGCGGCAGAGACATCGAGCCCCGCGCCCAGCGTCGCCTTGGCGCCGATCTCGATCTGCTGGCCTTCGAGCGGATCGAGCACCCGGCCCGCCGCATCCAGCGCGGTCTGGGTCTGGAAGATCTCGGTGTAGCTGGCGTAAAGCGTCGTTTCCGGGGTCAGATCGAAGGTCAGCCCGGCAAAGGGCGTCGGATGGGCATCCACGCCCACCTGCGTCCGCAACCCGCTGGCCGAGACCGAGTCGACATCATGCCAGCTCAGCCGGGTGCCCCCCAGCAGCGTCAGCCGGTCGGTCGGTTTCAGCCGCCCCTGCGCATAGACCCCGCGCGAGGTGGTGTCGGTCGTCGCCATCGGCCCATAGGTCACGCTCGGCGCGGCCAGCCCCGACGTGTCCCAGTTGTCCAGATCCCAGCTGCCGGAAAAGCTGCCCGAGGCGACGCGCAGGCTTGTGTCGCTGTTTTGCGCATCGACGCCAAGGATCGCCAGACCCTCCCAGCCGCCAAGCGCAAAGGGCAGTTCCGCATGGGCGTCGAAGGCCGTGGTGTCATGGGTGAAATCGCGGGCGATCCAGGACAGCCGCGACACGGTATTGTCGGCCGCCGCCGCCGTGCCGGTATAGGCATAAAGGAAATCGCCGGTCTGATGCGAGCGGCGCAGGCTGGTCTTGACCCGGACGCCATTATCGAAGCGGTGCTCGAGCGCGGCGACGCCATCGGTCACGTCATTGTCGAAACGGTTCCAGTCGGCGGCGGTGGTGACCGCGGGATCAAGCCACAGCAGCGTGCCATCGGCCCGGGTCGGCAGGCCGTTGTAGGGCGCGATGTCGCGGCGCATGTTCGAGATCGAGAAGGTCGCGGTGGTGTTCGGGCCGATATCCCAGGCCAGCGCGCCATAAAGCTGATCGACGCCGTTTTCCTGCTTGTCGACAAAGCCGTCGCCCGCCGCATGGGCCGCCACCACCCGGCCGCGCAGACTGCCCGTGGCATTCAATGCGCCGCCGTAATCCAGCTCTACCCGCTTTTGCCCGACCGAGGTGACGGTGGCGGTGACCGACCCGCCCGGCTCAGTCCGGTTCGCCTGTTTCAGCCGCATGTTCACCGCCCCCGCAGGCGAGCCCGCGCCGATGAACAGCCCCGAGGGCCCCTTGAGAACCTCCACATGGTCGATGATCGACAGATCCGGCTGCGTGCCATAGATCGAGCTGACCGGCGCGGGCAGGCCGTCGTAATACAGGTAATCCAGCTCGAACCCGCGCGAGAACAGCGAGGACCGGCCGATGTCATTCGACAGCACCAGCAGGCCCGGGGTGTTCTCGATCGCGGTTTCCAGCGCGGTATATCCGCCGTCCTCGATCTGCTTGCGGGTCACGACCGAGGTCGATTGCGGCACTTCGCGCGGCGTCATCGCCGCCTTTTCGCCGACCGAGATCAGCCCGCTTTTGTAGCTGTCCGAACCCTCGGTCTCGTAGCTGGCGCCCTTGACCGTGATGGCGCCCAGATCGGTGCTGTCCTCGGCCCAGGCCCCGCCCGCAAGCAGCGGCGCGACAAGCGCGGTGCCAAGGAAAAGCGCGCTGCGGATCGTCAGTCTCTGCATTCCGGTTCCTCGTCTTTATATCCGATAATTTTTGTAATATATAATCGGGCCAAGGTCGGCGCCGCCACCGGCCGGGCTTGCGAAAACCGTCAAACTGCTTGTCGAAACCGTCAGACTGGGGCTGCGATGACCCGTTCGATCCTGCTGCAGGACATAGCCGCCGGGGCGCATCTGTCGGGGGCAGAGTTCGGCGCCACGATTCGCCCGGAGCGCGTGGCGCTGGAAGGCATGCGGATTGCGGGGCATCTGCCCTCGGGGCTGCGGCTGCACACATTGGATGCGACGGCCGCGACCGATTTCGAAACCCGGATCCTGCGCGCGCCGGGGGTGGTGCTGCATCTGATCCTTGCGGGCAGTGCCGAGGCTTTCATCGGGCCGCATCGGCTGCGGCTGGAACGCCGGGCCGCAGAGCCGGTGCGGCTGGCCTTTTACGCGCTGGGCGCGGCGGCGCCGTTCCTGCGTCGGGCGCGGGCGGGCGATCACCTGCGCAAGGTCAGCATCGACATCGGCTGGGACTGGCTCGCCGCGCGCGGCATCCCGCCCGAGCGGGTCCTGGCCGAAGCGGCCTTCCGGCACGAGACCTGGCCCGCGACCGAAGCCGAAACCGCGATGGCCGAGGAACTGGTGGCGCTGGACCGGGCGGGCACCGATCCCGGCAGCCTGCTGTTGCGCGAGGCGCGGGTTTTCGGCCTTGTCGCGGGGCTGATGACGCGGTTGACCGCCGCCCCCGGGGCATTGCGCCCGGCCGAGACCGAACGGCTGCGCCGGCTTGAGGATCGGGCGTTGCGGCCCGGCCCGATGCCCGATCTGGCGCGGATCGCCGAAGAGGCCGGGATGAGCCTGTCGTCCCTGCAGCGGCTGTTCCAGCGCGCTTACGGCCTCTCCGCCAAGGCGCGGATCCGGGGCTTGCGGATGGGGCGGGCCGAGGCCGCGCTGCGCGGCGGTGCCAGCGTGCGCGAGGCCGCCCATCTGGCCGGCTTCGTCTCGGTCGAAAGCTTTGCCACCGCCTTTCGGCGCCAGTTCGGCCTGCCGCCCTCGGCGCTGGGGCGCTGAGCCGGGCGCGGTTTTCGGCCGCGTCACCGCGCCGTGACCCGTCGGGCGTGGCAAAGCCCGGGCAAACTCTGTATATCTGCGCGAAACGTCGCGAAAGGACTGCCCGTGACCATCCATCTGCATCAGAACGACCTGCCCGAGGGGCTTGATCTTGGCCCCGTCGTCGCCATCGATACCGAAACCATGGGGCTTGATCCGCGCCGCGACCGGCTGTGCCTCGTGCAGATGTCCTCGGGCGATGGCACCGCGCATCTGGTGCAGATCGCGAAAGGCCAGACCGAGGCGCCGCGGCTGTGCGCCATGCTGGCCGATCCGAAGGTGGAAAAGCTTTTCCACTTTGCCCGCTTCGACATTGCCGCGCTTTACAATGCCTTTGGCGTGGTGACCGCGCCGGTTTTCTGCACCAAGATCGCCTCGAAGATGGTGCGGACCTTCACCGACCGGCACGGGCTGAAATATCTTCTGCAGGATCTGGTCGGCGTCGATGTGTCGAAGCAGCAGCAGACCTCGGATTGGGGCGCGGCGGAACTGACCGCGGCGCAGCTCGACTATGCCGCCTCGGACGTGCTTTACCTGCACCAGCTGAAAGCGGCGCTGGTGACGCGGCTTGCCCGCGAGGGCCGGACCGAGCTGGCGCAGGCCTGTTTCGATTTCCTGCCCGCCCGGGCCCGGCTGGACCTGATGGGCTGGGAGGAACCGAATGACATCTTCCACCACTGATTTCGCCAATACCGCGCGGCGCGTGATCGAGATCGAGATCGCCGGGCTGCAGGCGCTGGCCGAAAGTCTGGATGGCGCCTTTGGCGCGGCGGTGCAGATGATCCTGTCCGCGCGCGGCCGGGTGATCGTCTCGGGCATGGGCAAGTCGGGCCATATCGCGCGCAAGATCGCGGCGACGCTGGCCAGCACGGGCACGCCCGCGCAATTCGTCCATCCAGCCGAGGCGAGCCATGGCGATCTGGGCATGGTCACGCGCGAGGATGTGGCGCTGGTGCTGTCGAATTCGGGCGAGACGCCCGAGCTGGCGGATCTGATCGCCCATACTCGCCGCTTTTCCATTCCGCTGATCGGTGTCGCCGCGCGGCCCGACTCGACGCTCTTGCGGCAGGCCGATGTGGCGCTGGTGCTGCCGCAGGCCGCCGAAGCCTGCGGCACCGGCGTCGTGCCCACCACCTCGACCACGATGACGCTGGCGCTGGGCGATGCCCTGGCCGTCGCGCTGATGGAGCATCGCCAGTTCACCCCCGAACATTTCCGCACCTTCCATCCCGGTGGCAAGCTGGGCGCGCGGCTGTCGAAAGTCGCGGATCTGATGCACCGGGACATGCCGCTGGTGACCGGCACGACCCCGATGCCCGAGGCGCTGTTGATCATCAGCCAAAAGGGCTTCGGCGTCGTCGGCGTCACCGATGCCGGGGGGCGGCTGATCGGCATCGTCACCGATGGCGATTTGCGCCGCCACATGGACGGACTTTTGTCGCGCTCGGTCGCCGAGGTGATGACCCGCACGCCGCGCTCCATCGCCCCCACCGCGCTGGCCGAGGCCGCCGTGGCGGTGATGAACGACTGCAAGATCACCTGCCTCTTCGCGGTCGAGGACGGCAAGCCGGTCGGCATCCTGCATATCCACGACTGTCTGCGCGCTGGGGTGGTGTGATGACCGCCGAGAGCCGCCATACCGCGCTGGTGCATTGGGCGAAGATCGCCCTGCCGCTCAGCGCGCTGGTGCTGCTTTCGACGCTGTTCCTGTTTTCCGGCAAGGTCGATCCGACGACGGCGGCGATCTATTCCAAGGTCGATGTCACGACGCTTGCCCGCGAGCAGCGCCTGACCGCGCCCGAGTTTTCCGGCATGACCGAAGACGGCGCGGCGCTGACGGTGCGGGCCGCGACCGCCGCCCCCGATGCCGCGGGCCATGGCGCCTCGGCCAGCCAGATCATCGCCAGGCTGGAGGAAGGGCCGGGCGTCGTCACCGACCTGCGCGCGAAATCCGGCCGGATCGATCCCGCGGCGGGGCAGATCCGGCTGCGCGAGGGCGTGGCGGTGCAGACCACCTCGGGCTACCGGATCGCGACCGAGCAGCTCGACATGGCGACCGACCGCACCGCGATCACCGCGCCGGGCGCGGTCACGGCCGAGGCGCCCTTTGGCACGCTGCAGGCCGGTCGGATGCAGATCGACCGCAAGGATGCGCAAACCGGCTCGGATCTGGTGTTCCAAGGCGGTGTGAAGCTGATATATCACCCGCAGAAATGAGGTTCCGATGCGCTTTCTGCCTGCCCTTGCCGGTCTGACCCTTGCCCTTGGTTTCGGGGCGGCCATGGCCCAGGAGGTCGCCTTTCCCGGCCTGCGCGCCGATCCCAGCGCGCAGGTGGAGGTGACGGCCGACAGCCTCTCGGTGCATCAGGCCGACGGCTCTGCGGTGTTCACCGGCAATGTGCTGATCGTGCAGGGGCCGATGCGGCTGAAGGCCGACCGGGTCGAGGTCGAATATGGCGCCGACCGCAGCAAGATCGCGAAGCTTCATGCCTCGGGCGGGGTGACGCTGGTTTCCGGCAAGGATGCCGCCGAGGCCCGCGAAGCCGTCTATGAGGTCGCCGCGGGGGCGGTCGAGCTGACCGGCGACGTGCTGTTGACGCAGGGGCAGAACGT
The DNA here is from genome assembly GCF_005144475.1 of Rhodobacter capsulatus. Taxonomy (GTDB): domain Bacteria; phylum Pseudomonadota; class Alphaproteobacteria; order Rhodobacterales; family Rhodobacteraceae; genus Rhodobacter; species Rhodobacter capsulatus_C. The sequence goes on from NZ_SWJZ01000008.1 coordinate 279,402, forward strand.
GCTGTCGGGGCAGCACATGACGATCGATCTGAAGACCGGCACCGGGCGGATGGACGGCCGCGTGCGGACCATCCTGCAACCGGGGGAAACCCCATGACCGAGGCGAAGCGGATCGGCGCCGAAAGCCTGACCGGGCTGGATGTCACCAGCCTGCGCAAGAGCTATCGCAAGCGGCTGGTGCTGCGCGATGTGTCGCTGCGGCTGGAACGCGGCGAGGTGGTGGCGCTGCTCGGTCCGAACGGGTCCGGCAAGACCACCTGCTTTTACGCCATCGCCGGGCTGGTGGCGCCCGATGCCGGGCGGGTCAGCATCGACGGCATCGACGCGACCGGGCTGCCGATGTATCGCCGCGCCCGGCTGGGCATCGGCTATCTGCCGCAGGAGGCCTCGATCTTTCGCGGTCTGACGGTGGAGCAGAACATCATGGCGGTGCTGGAAATCGCCGTCGCCGATCCGCACCACCGCCGCGAGCGGCTGGAGGAACTGCTGGGCGATTTCGCCATCACCCATCTGCGGCAGGCGCCCGCGCTGGCGCTGTCGGGCGGCGAGCGGCGGCGGGTCGAAATTGCCCGCTGTCTGGCGGCCGATCCGAAATATCTGCTTCTGGATGAACCCTTTGCAGGGGTCGACCCGATTGCGGTGGCAGAGATCCGCGCCTTGGTGTCGCATCTGAAGGAGCGCGGCATCGGCGTTCTGATCACCGATCACAACGTCCGGGAAACGCTGGAAATCGTCGATCGGGCTTATATTCTTCACGATGGCAGGGTGCTGATGTCGGGCCGCACCGAAGAGGTGGTGCAGGACGAAAACGTCCGTCGCGTCTACCTCGGCGAGAATTTCCGGATTCAGTAACAAAGGTTTCACAAAGGATGCGTTCGGGCAGTTGACAGCCCCGCGGTTCCGTTCCCAAATACGGGGTATGTGCACCAACGCACCCTCGCCCTGTTCCCCGTTCGGCCCGATTCCCGGCCCGCTCCGGTTTTGGGGCTCGACCTCCCCGGTTTCAAAGAAGAGTTCAACCACCTCGCGCCCCGGACAGAGCATTCCGGTCGCGGGACAATGACGTGAAGGAGAAGCCATGCGTTATCAGATCAGCGGAAAACAGCTCGACGTTGGCGAAGCCCTGCAAACCCATGTGAAGACCGAATTGGGGGAAACGGTCGACAAGTACATGCAGCGACCCACCGATGCGACCGTGGTGTTTTCGCGCACCTCGCATGAATATTCCTGCGAAATCACCGTGCACCTGTCCACGGGTCTGACCGCTTCGGCCGCGGGCCGCGCGGGCGAGGTCTATGCCGCGTTTGAGGCCTGCCGCGAAAAGATGGACAAGCAGCTGCGCCGGCACAAGCGCCGCCTGAAAGACCATCACCGCGAACGCGTGACGCCGGTTGAATTCGATGCCGCGGGCCTGTATGTCCTCGCCGCGGAAGATGACGAGACGGAACCCGATGGCGAGAGCACGGCGCCGGTGATCGTCGCCGAGATGGAGACCAAAGTCCCCACGATCTCGGTCGGCGAGGCGGTGATGCAGATGGAACTTTCGACGAAGCCGCTTCTGGTCTTCCGCAACGAGAAACATGGCGGGGTCAACGTGGTCTACCGGCGTGACGACGGCAACGTCGGCTGGATCGATCCCCGCAACATCAAGTGAGCGTTCGACGATGGGCGCGGAAAAAGGACAGATGGATCTTTCCACCCTGCTCAAACCGGCGGCGGTCAAGGTTTTGACCAATGTCACGAGCAAGAAGCGCCTGTTTCAGGACCTTTCCGAAATCGCGCATTCAGCCTACGGGCTGGATGCGATCCAGACCGTGGACGCGCTGCAGGAACGCGAGATGCTGGGGCCGACCGGGGTCGGTCATGGCGTCGCGCTGCCGCATGCGCGTCTGCACGGGTTGAAATCGGTGGTGGGCGTGTTCCTGCGTCTGGAACGGCCGCTTGATTTCGACGCGGTGGACCGGCTGCCCGTCGATCTGATCTTTGCCCTGTTCGCGCCCAAGGATTCCGGCGTCGAGCATCTGAAGGCGCTGGCGCTGGTGTCGCGGACGCTGCGCAATGTCGAGACCTGCGCGAAACTGCGCGCCAATTCTGACCCGGCGGCGCTGCATGCGGTGCTGACGGCGGCCTCGGGCGGCGTGCAGGCGGCCTGATCAGCCCTTCTTCCGTTTCCACGGCCCGAAGCCGAATTGCATGTAGTCGCGGGAATAGGTCTCCGCGGCTGCCTGTTCCAGCTCGGGTGTCCAGACATCGGCCAGCTTGACCGGCGCGGTATCGCCCTGCGGCGGATCGAAGGCGGGGGCCGGAACGCCGATCATCTGTGCCAGCGCGGCCAGATCCTCGGCCAGGCGGTCTTCGCGGGCGACCAGATCGGGCGGCGCGACTTGCGCGATCCCCTGCAGGCTGGCCGATTGGCTGGCCCAGAGCGGATGCACCGCAAGGCTGGTCTGCGCGTTCAGGTTCGCTTTCAGCCAGCCAAGGAAGGCCAGCAGACCCGCCGCCCAATCCTGCGGGGCCATCGGCTTGCCCTCGGGCGGCAGCGGCAGCTTGTAGCTGCGGCGCAGCACCGCGCGGGTGTCAAGCATCCCGTCTTGCGACAAGAGCGCGGCAAAGGCCAGATGGGCGCGCAAAAGCGGGTGCCGGACAACGGTGAAACTGCGGTGGCCGGGATGCCTGCGCTTCCACTGCCGCAGCGTCTTTTGCGAGAAATCGCTTTCCAGCGGGCCCAGTTTCGCCAGCCAGTCGCGGATCGGCGCCTCAAGCTCCGGCCGGATCGGCAGATACAGAAGCCCGGCGTCGCAACCGACGAAGCCGGGCACGCCCGGGCCCCGGCGCGGCTCGAAATTCGGCGTGCGCGACAGGTTGAACCGGTCGATCTTCGCCAATGAGGCCGCCATCGCCGGGAAATTCGCCACCTTGTCTTCCAGCGCCCCGGGGTTTTGCACCACAAGGCTGGTGGGCAGGGCGGTCAGCCGCCCCTCGACCCCCAGCCAGGCCGCCAGACCATTCAGCACCGCCAGATCCTGCGCGTCTTCGTAATCGATGTAGAAGGCGGTTTGGCCCGAGGTCTGCAACGCCCGCATCAGCGTGATCTGAAAGCCTTGCAGGCTTTGCAGATGCGCCTCGAATTCGGCGGCGTCGAACTCCGCCAGCGGCGTCGCCTTGCGGTATTTCGCATCGCCCAGCTTCCACTGCCCGGTTGCCCGCGCCAGCATCAGGCTGACATAGCTTTCGACCGGATTGCGGGTCAGCACGATCTTGGCGCAGCGCGGGTCTTCGAGCAGCACGGGCAGCATGCGGGGGTCATGGTCGTGAAAGAAGCGGCAGCCATTCAGCCCCTTGGCCGCCTTGATCCGCGACCAAAGCGCCAGCGGATCGGCGTCGCGTTCGGCCTGGGTGAGGCCCAGAAGCGCGGTCTTGTCCGGAAAGCCGATCAGCACCGGGTTGAAGGCCTCGCCGTGGCAGGTGACGCCGGGCAGCGCGTTCAGCGCGGCTTCCAGCAGGTTGGAGCCCGTGCGCATTTCTGCGAAGACGACGAAGCAATCGAACCGGCTCATCTCATTTCACCAGATAGGGGCGGCGGCGCGGCGGCGGCACGGTTTCCCCCGCCACCGGGAATTCGCCCATCAGCCGCGGCTGCATGCCCTGATTGCGCAGGTTCTGCAGGAATTGGCCAAAGCCGGTCAGGTCGATCATCTGCGGCGCCTCGGTCAGCCGCCGCGTCGCGCGCGGGCTGATCTCGTCGATGATCGTCTGCAACGGCTCCATCGGATTTTCGATGAATTCCGCCATCGTCCAGATCCGCACCCGCGCCTTCACATACATCGAGCGCAGGATGTTCAGATGCTCGATCTCGATCTGCTGCAGCCGGGCGGCCTCGCGGCGGATTTCGCTGAAATCCAGCTGGGAATGGAACAGCGGCACCGCCCAGGCGCCCGAGACGACGGAAATCTGCGCATTCGGATCGGTGGCGGTGAACCAGTTGATGTCCTGGGTGTCGCGGGGGGAGAACATGAAGCACTGCCGCTCGCCGCGGCCGTTCCAGATCAGGTTGGTCAGAAAGCCGCGCGGGTTGTAGTCGCGCAGCGCCGCGCTGTCGCTCAGGCAGCCGTTGAACATCCGCTCGCCGCCGGCAAAGGCGGCGCGGCCAGGGCCAAACAGATGGCCATGCACCCGCGCCCCCACATATTTCGCCAGCCAGCCTTCGAAGTTCTCGAAAAGATCCGAAAATCCCTGAAAGATCGAATATTGCGCCGAGGTCTTGCCGTTCTCGTGGTCCTGGCGCGGAAACCGGCTTTGCATGTAAAGCCCGGGCCGCCCGCGCGTGCGCCGTTCGACCGCCTTGGAAAACAGCCGGTCGATCTTGGACGGGTTCGGCTCGGCCAGGCTTTCGGCGGGCCGGTCCGACAGGAAGGTGGCATAAAGCTTTTCCGCTTTCGGCCAGATTTTCCGCGCCACGAAGCAATCCGACCGCCGCAAAAGCTGCAGGTGATCGTCGTAGAAGATATGCGGCTTGCCCTGATAGTCGAATTTCGACAGCGTCAGCGAGCGGCTTTCGATATTCGTCGCGTAAAGCCGCGCGAGCGACTGGAAATAGCTTTCGTCGGGGATCCAGACGCGGCGGAAATAGCGGTCATGCTGCGGCCGGTCCGGGGCCTGCAGGATCGCCGTCAGGGTCGGACGCGACAGGCACCACCACTGGCTGCCCAGATGCGGGACGATACCGCCGGGGATCTTGCGCTTGAAGCCGATGCGGCGCTGAAGATCGACATAGGCATCGAACAGCCGCCGTCGCTTTTTCCAGGAAAACGGGAAGCGCAGGGTGAAGCGTTCCATGTCGATGCCGCCAACGGTCCAGCCGACCTCGGCGGTGGTGACGCTTTCGATGAAATCGGTGGCCGGGCGGGCGGCCAGATAGTCGGCCAGCTCGTGCAACGGCCGCAGCGGCAGACAGGCGCCCGAGGCGAGAAAGACATGCCCGACCTCGGGGTGGCGGGATAGCAGCTGCGTGGCCCCGGTCTGCGCCGCCTGCACCAGCGACCAGGTGCCCCAGTCGCATTTGAAGCGGGTGCAGAACGAGACCGTGTCCAGATCGGCGAGCGCGCGGCCAAGGGCGTCGAAGTCCGGCGCGGGCACACGGGCATCGACATGCACCACCACCGGGGCGCCATGGCTGGCCCAATAGCGTGCCACCTGGGCCGCCCGGTCCAGCGCGGTGTGACACATCATGATGAAGCCGACCGTCACCGCCCCGCCCTCATGCCCAGTTGCCCTTCGACATCAGCCCCAGAATTTCCAGCTGCCGCCAGTTGATATATTTCTCCGACCATTTGGTCCACAGATCGGGCTCTGTCTCCAGCCGGGCACTGTAGGCCTCGTATTCGCGCGAGCCCGCATAATGTTCGCGGCGTTGCATTTCCTCGGCCACCTTGGCACTCAGCGGTGACAGGAATTTGGCATGCAAAAGGCAGCCCGAGGCCTTTTCGCCCCCCCATTCGTCATAGACCATGTTCAGCCCGCGCGGCAGGATCATGTGGGTGGAGGAGGCGAAGACATAGCCGCGCTGCCATTTCACCAGCGGGGTCTTGTTCAGCGAGGGCGCCGCGGCGGGATCCTCGGCAAAGAACACCCGCGCCCGCGGCCCGCCCTGAATCCACAGGTTCTGCATCTTGCGATTGCGCGAAATCATGTAGTTGCCGGCATCGAACCAGCTGGCGATCTCGAACGGGTTCTGCCCCTCGCGGTAGGGGACGGCGTCGATCGGCCCCTTGGGATACATGTCGAGCAGCATCGCCGGGAAGCTGCGCAGGTGATAGGTGTCGAGCCAGTCGGTCAGCGCGTCGATCGGCCGGGTGTCGCAGAACGGATAGACGAAGAATTCGTCCGGATCGACGGTCAGCGTCCAGTGCCCGGTGCCATATTTGCGCAACAGGTGGTTGAGCCAGTCGATGCCGAAAGCGGCGGCCTTGTAGGAGGCTTTCGTCGTCCAGACCGAGCAATCGGGCTGCCCCGCCAGATAGTCGCGCGTGCCATCGGTGCTGTCATTGTCGACGAAGATGAAATGACCCACCCGCATGTCGCGGTAATAGCGCAGGAAATAGGGCAGCCGGATACGCTCGTTGCGCAGGGTGCAAAAGACGATGACATCGCGGGCGCCGATCTTCGCGGTGCGGTCCGCGACGGGCTTCAGCTGGCGGCGCTTGCGGAATGCGCGCCATTGGCGCTGACGCCGCTCCCGTCGAAGCCTGATCGCCTGTCTCAGTCCCAAACTGCCCTCGTCCCGTGCCGTGCGGCCCCTTCCTAGCGTATCCCGCTTGCGACAGGGTTAATTCCTGCCCGTTTCCGCGCGGGCGAGCATAGGCGGAACCGCGCAGCAGGTAAACCTTTGGTTCTTCTGCAGATCCGATCCGCCCTAAAGCCAGCCGCCGCGCGACATCAGCCCCAGCGCCTCGAGCTGACGCCAGCCGGTGAGCCGTCGCGATTGCGGTGTCCAGAAATCGGGCGAGGCCATCAGGCTGTCGTAATAGCTGTCGAAAATCTCGGGGCGGCCGAAATGCTCGCGCCGGTCTTTCTCCTCGGCGGCCTTGCGCACCACCTCGGGCAGGAATTTCGTGTGCAGAAGCAGCCCCGAAATCGCCTCGCCGCCCATCCGGTCATAGACCTCGTTCAGCCGCGGCGGCAGGATCGCATGGGTGGAATTGAGATAGACCCAGCGCCGGTTCCAGCGCACGAGCGGGATCTTGGACAGCGTCGGCGCATGCCGGGGACGGTCGGCAAAGAACATCCGCGCCCGCGGACCGCCTTGAATCCACAGCGCTTTCGTGCGCTCTTGCCGGGTGATCGTGTAATTCCCCGCATCGAACCAGTGCAGGATCCGCAAGGGATCGTCGCCCGGAAGGTAGCTTTGCGCCTGCACCGGGCCCTTGGGGTAAAGTTCCAGCATCATCGCCGGAAAGACCCTCTGCCCCGAGCGATCCAGCCAGTCGGTCAAGGTCGCAAGCGGGCGGGTGTCATGATGCGGATAGATCAGCAATTCATCGGCATCGACGGTCAGGCACCAGTGGTCATGGCCGTGGCGGAACATCAGCCAGGTCAGCCAATCCAGCCCGAAGCGATGCAGCCGATAGCTGGAGCCGGTCTGCCACAGCGAGACATCCGGCTGGGCCGCCAGCAGATCGGGGCTGCCGTCGGTGCTTTTATTGTCCACGATCAGGAAATGATCGACGCCCAGCCGGCGGTAGTGATCGAGGAAATGCGGCAGCCGCTGCGCCTCGTTGCGGACCGTGGCGAAAAGCAGGATGTCACCCCGCCGGATCGCCCGCGTGCGATCCTGCAGCGCGGTCAGACGGCGGCGGCGGCGCAGCGCGCGCGCCAGCAGATAGCGGCGTCTCAGCCGCCAGCGATAGGCCTGCCACAGCTTTGACCAAAGCGCCATCTTGCCCCCATTCGGGGGTTATCTTTCATAATGTCCGCTTTGATGCCAGCGCCATGCATCGGCGATCATCGTCGTCAGGTCGCTGCGTTTCGGCGCCCAACCCAGATCGCGGATCGCCTTGGTCGAGCCCGAGACCAGCACCGCGGCATCGCCCGGACGGCGGTCGCCTTCGACGATCGGCACCGCGCGGTTGGTCACGGCCTTCGATTGCGCGATCACCTCGCGCACCGAAAAGCCGGTGCCGGAGCCCAGACAGAACACCTCCGAGCCCTTGCCCGCCTGCAGCCATTGCAGCCCCAGCACATGGGCATCGACCAGATCGGAGACATGGACGTAATCGCGAATGCAGGTGCCGTCGGCGGTCGGGTAATCCGAGCCGAAGACCGTCAGCGCCGGGCGCTTGCCGTCGATCGCATCCAGCATCAAGGGCACCAGATGCGTTTCGGGCCGGTGGAATTCGCCCACCTCGCCCTCGGGATCGGCGCCCGCGACGTTGAAATAGCGGAAGATCACCGAGCGCAGGCCGTGGCTGGCCCCGAAATCGCGCAGGATCATCTCGATCGCCTGTTTCGAGCCGCCATAGGCGTTGATCGGCGCCTGGGTCGTGGTCTCGTTCAGCACCACCCCGTCCTGATCGCCATAGGTGGCGCAGGTCGAGGAAAAGACGAAATCAAGGCAGCCCGCGGCGCAGGCCGCCTCGATCAGGGTCAGCGACGACAGCACGTTGTGGCGCCAGTACAGCCCGGGGTTCTTCATCGACTCGCCGACAAGGCTGAGGGCGGCGAAATGCATCACCGCCACCGGCTGCCAGCGCGCGAAGACCGCATCCAGCCGCGCCCGGTCGGACAGATCGCCCTCTTCGAGCGGGCCGAACTTGACCGCGTCGCGCCAGCCGGTGACGAAGCTGTCGTAGGTCACCGGCACATAGCCCGCCTTGGCCAGCGCCTTGCAGGCATGGGAGCCGATATACCCGGCCCCCCCCGTCACCAGAACATGCTGCGCCATCCGTTATTGCGCCGCCGTCCGCATCGCCATCACATCGCCAAGGAAATCGGCGAATTCGTCGCGCAGATCCTCGCGCGCCAGACCAAAGGCCACCGTCGCCTGCAGGAACCCGGCCTTGGAGCCGCAGTCATAGCGCTGACCGCGGAAGCGGAAGCCATAGACCGGCTGCCCGGCCTCGATCTCCTCGGCGATGGCGTCGGTGAGCTGGATTTCCCCGCCCGCGCCCTCTTTCTTCTTGTTCAGGTTCTGCATCACCCGCGGCGTCAGGATGTAACGGCCGATCACCGCCAGGTTCGAGGGCGCCACATCGGGGGCGGGCTTCTCGATCATGCCCTTGACCTTGACCAGCGAGCCCATGTCCTCGGCGATGTCCAGAACGCCATAGGACGAGGTTTTTTCATGCGGCACTTCCATCGCCGCGACGACGTTGCCGCCGGTCTCGTTATAGGCTTCCATCATCTGCTGCAGACAGGGTTTTTCCGCGGCGATGACGTCATCGGTCAGGATCACGGCAAAGGGCTCGTTGCCGACCAGACGGCGGGCACACCAGACGGCATGACCGAGCCCCATCGGCCGGTTCTGCCGCACATAGGCGATGGCGCCCGAGTCCATGTTCGTGGCCTTCAGCGCCTCGAGCAGCTCGGTCTTGCCCTTCTTGCGCAGCGAGGTTTCCAGTTCCGGCGCGTCGTCGAAGTAATCCTCCAGCGCCGATTTCCCCCGCGAGGTGACGAAGATGAATTCCTTGATCCCGGCGGCCCGGGCCTCGTCGATCGCATATTGAATGAGCGGGCGGTCGACCAGCGTCAGGATCTCTTTCGGGATCGACTTGGTGGCCGGAAGGAAGCGTGTGCCGAGGCCAGCGACCGGAAAAATCGCTTTCGTGACCTTGCGTTTCATAATGCACCTTTGTGTGTGTGGGCTGCTCGCGTCTCAGTTGGGGGCATAATCCACCGTTTTGAAGACCTGCTCAAGCTTCGCCTGTGCAGAAGTTAACCGCCCGCCGGAAAAAGCAGGCGGTTTTTCGCCGCTGCGGAAACAACTTTCACGGCGCCGCGATGAATGTATCAGTCCTGCCCCATCGCGGCCATCATCGCCTCGATCTTCGGCACGTCCGAGGGGTTGTTCAGCTCCCAGAACTGCCGCCCGCGCGATTCGACCTCGACGCAAAGCACAGAGCGGCCGTTTTCCAAAAACCGCAGCTGTTCGAGCCCTTCGAGCGTTTCGAGCGGACCGACCGGCCAGCCGGAATAGGCCGCCAGCGTCTCGGGGCGATAGGCATAGACGCCGACGTGATGAAAGACCGGGGTCGGTTCCGCGGCGACATAGCTCTTGCCGGTGAAGGGGATCACTTCCTTGGAGAAATAGATCCCCCGGTTGCCCGCGCCGAAAACCGCGGTGGTGCCTCCGACGCGGTCGTTGCGGCGGTCCTCGATCAGCCCGGCCAGCATCGCGCCTTCGCAGCGCAGGACCGGCGTGGCCAGTTCCGCCCAGGGGTTGGCGATCAGCCCCGCCACCAGATCCTCGACGAACCAGGCGGGGGTCAGCGGCGCATCGCCCTGCAGGTTCACCACGATGTCATGGCCGCCGCCCAGATTGGCACAGGCCTCGGCCACCCGTTCCGTGCCATTGGCGCAGGCCGACGAGGTCATCACCACCTCGGCGCCGAAGCTTTCGGCCTCGGCACGGATGCGGTCATCGTCGGTCGCCACCACGACGCGGGCCACGCCCTGCACCGCCTGCGCGGCCTCCCAGCTGCGCCGGATCAGCGTCTTGGCGACCCCGTTGGCGCCGGTCAGCGTGACCAGCGGTTTGCCCGGATAGCGGCTCGAGGCGTAACGGGCGGGGATGACGACCAGAACCGACATCACTTCACCAGCATCACGCCGGGGGCATAGGCGATGAAGAACGGGTTGGCGAACCCGTCCTTGCCATAGGTGAAGGGGCCGTGATCGTCGAAGCGCACCATCTCGCCACCGGCCCCGCGCAAGACGGCATCGCCCGCGGCGGTGTCCCATTCCATCGTCCGGCCCAGACGCGGATAAAGATCGGCCTCGCCCGTCGCCACCAGACAGAATTTCAGCGACGAGCCCGCCGAGGTCATGTCGGCCACCGCATAACGGGCGATATAGTCGTCGGTCGCCTGATCGCGGTGCGATTTCGACGCCACCACCATCAGCGCCCGGTTGTCGGGCACAGACACGGTGATCGGCTTCTGCTCGCCCACGGTTTCCTTGTCGAAGGCGCCCAGCTCCTCGACCGAACGGCCATCGGCCAGCGTATAGAACAGCCGCCCCTTGGCGGGCGCATAGACCACGCCGCGCAAGGGCACGCCGTTTTCGACATAGGCGATGTTCACGGTGAAATCGCCACGGCGCTGCACGAATTCCTTGGTGCCATCCAGCGGATCGACGATCAGGAAGGTCTTGACGCTTTGCGCGTGGCTCGCCGCCTGTTCCTCGGTCACCAGCGCGATCTGCGGAAAGGCCTCGGCCAGCCCTTCGGAGATCAGCGCATCGGCGGCTTCGTCGGCCTCGGTCACCGGCGAGGCATCGGCTTTCGTCTTCACCGCGAAATCGGGAGAATCATAGATCTGCATGATCCGGTCGCCCGCCTCCAGCGCCAGTCGGCGCATCACGCTCACAAGACGGTCAAAGTCCATCACTCTCTCCTGTCGGCCGCATTTCGGCCAGATTGCCATGCGATTTCGTTATCTTTATGATCGGCCCTCAACGGAACGGCAAGTTTTCCGGGGCATAAATCGCAGAGTTCCCCACGGCAGAGCCATGTTCAAAGCAGAACGCACGACCAGCGCCCTCGGATCGACCTTCAACCTGCTGGAGCTGGTCTATCACTCCACGGTGCGGGCAATCCGCAAATCGCAGGGCAATGCGATCCTTGGCCTGTTGCAGAACATGTTCCAGACCGTGATGCTCGTGGCGACGTTTTACCTGATGTACACGATCCTCGGCATGCGCGGCAGCGCCGTGCGCGGCGATTTCATGCTTTACATCATGTCGGGCATTTTCCTTTACATGACCTATACCAAGGCGATGTCGGCGGTCTTCGGCTCCGAAGGCGCGTCCTCGGCGATGATGAAACACGGGCCGATGACCACCGCGATCGCGATCTCGGCGGCGGCGCTGGGCGCGCTTTACACGCAGATGCTGTCGATGCTGGTGGTGCTTTACCTGTATCACGCCGCGATCAAGCCGATCGAGATCCATGACTGGTCCGGCGCGATGGGGATGGTGATGCTGGGCTGGTTCTCGGGGGTGGCGCTGGGCATGGTGTTTCTGGCGGCCAAACCCTGGAACCCGCAGCTGGTGGGGATGATCCAGCAGATCTATGGCCGGGTGAACATGATCGCTTCGGGCAAGATGTTCCTGGCCAATACGCTGCCGCACAAGATGCTGGTGATGTTCAGCTGGAACCCGCTGTTTCACATCATCGATCAGGCGCGCGGCTACACCTTCATCAACTACAACCCGCATTTCTCGAACTGGGAATATGCGCTGAACGTCGCGCTGGCGCTTTTGGCGATCGGGCTGATGGGCGAGTTCTACACAAGGCAATATGCCTCGGCGAGCTGGGCCGCCAAGCAATGATCCGTCAGGGCTTGCGGATCGTGTCGCCGAACTGGATGACCGGCTGCAGCTCGACGACCTCGCTTTCGGCGCTGGCGGTGCCGGACTGCCGCGCGACGATCTCCGCCGCCTTGCGCCCGATCTCGCGCCGACAGGCGTCCATCGTCGCCAGCCGCCGCGGCAGACCCTCCAGCAGCTCGACGCCGTTGAACCCGGCCAGACCCAGCTTGCCCGGCACGTCAAAGCCCTTTTCAAGACAGTAAAGCAGCCCGCCCGCGCCGATCATGTCGTTCGAATAATACAGGAAATCGATGTCCGGGCTGCGTGCCAGCATCGCCCCGGTCATCTCGCGCCCCTTCAGAAGTGCCGAGCCGCCGGAATAGAATTCGGTGTCATGCAGCACGATCCCCGCCTGCGCCAGCCCTTCGGAAAAGCCTTCCAGCCGTTTGCGGGCGCGATGATCCTCGGGCATCTTGGTGCCCAGAAAGCCGATCTTGCGATAGCCCGCGGCGGTGATCGCCTGCGCCATCTGCAGCCCGGCCCGCCGATGCGAGATGCCGACGACGGAATCGACGCCCTCGCCATCGACATCCATGATCTCGACCACCGGCACCCCGGCATTCTGCAGCATCGCCCGCGCCGTCGCGGTATGTTCCAGCCCCGCGATGATCACCCCCGAGGGCCGCCAGGACAGCATCTCGTAAAGGACCGTCTCCTCCTTTTCGGGGGAATAATCGGTGACGCCGACGACGGGCTGCAGCCCGGTATCCTCCAGCTCGGTCGAGATGCCCGAGAGCACCTCGGGAAAGACCAGGTTCGACAGCGACGGGATGATCACGCCGACCAGATTGACCCGCTGCGAGGCGAGCGCGCCGGCGATCTTGTTGGGCACATAGCCCAGCGTCCGCGCCGCTTCGAGCACCTTTTCGCGTGTCGCTTCCGACACGTCGCCCCGGTTGCGCAACACGCGGCTGACCGTCATTTCGGAAACCCCCGAGGCCTCGGAGACGTCACGCAGGGTCAGGGGACGGCGGGAGTCGGTGGGCGAACGGGCCAAGGCGGGTCCTTTCCGTGGGAACGCTACCAGATAGCGTCAAACATTTCGCTTGTGCAAGTCGAAGCGCATCCCTATGTTATCGCTAACGGAATGATCCGGATCTGTCCGGTGACGCCCGTTCAACCTCGGCGGCGGTCATCCTTCCTCATCCGCCGGGGGCGCGAAAGGGGGAGCGGTGGGCCAATACGCTCCCCCTTTCCCAATGCAGCAGATCCCGCGCCGTGACCGGATTCCCCGCATGCGCCACACTCACGGCGGGCCGGATGGTCGGAAAAGTCCTGAAAATCTTGGCGACCCCGAGTGGATTCGAACCACCAACCTGCCCCTTAGGAGGGGGCTGCTCTATCCAGTTGAGCCACGGGGTCACACCGGCTTTTTGCGGGCATCGGAACAAAAACGCAAGCTGTCTTCGACGCTGTTCTCGCTTGTGGCGCAGGGTCCGGGCAGGGGCGGCCCGGTGACGAAAGCGAGCCGCGTTGAAATCTTGGCCCTTGCGCCCTATAAAGTCGACGATGACCACCTCCCAGACCCCCCGGACTTCGCAGCCGTGCCCGCGGCTTCATGGCAAATCCGCTGCCCCCTTCCTGCCGATGAGCCGTGCCGAAATGTCGGCGCTTGGCTGGGATGCCTGCGACATCGTCCTTGTCACCGGCGACGCCTATGTCGATCACCCCAGCTTCGGCATGGCGATCATCGGCCGGTTGCTGGAATCACAGGGCTTCCGCGTCGGCATCCTGTCGCAGCCCGACTGGCAGTCGGCCGAGCCGTTCAAGGCGCTGGGCAAGCCGCGGCTGTTCTTTGGCGTCACCGGCGGCAACATGGATTCGATGGTGAACCGCTACACCTCGGACCGGCGCCTGCGCAGCGATGACGCCTATACCGCCGGGGGCGAGGGCGGCAAACGGCCCGACCGATCGACTATCGTCTACACCCAGCGCTGCCGCGAGGCCTTCAAGGACGTGCCGGTAATCCTTGGCGGGATCGAGGCCTCGCTGCGCCGGATCGCCCATTACGATTACTGGTCCGACAAGGTCCGCCGCTCGATCCTCGCCGATGCCAAGGCGGATCTGCTGCTGTACGGCAATGCCGAACGCGCCGTGGTCGAGGTGGCGCAACGGCTGGCGGCGGGCGAAAGCCCCCGCGATCTGGCCGATATCCGCGGTGTCGCGCTGTTCCGCCCGGTGCCCGAAGGTTTCACCGAGCTGCCCGCCGACGATCTGGACAGCGCCGACGAGGGCGCCAGCCGCACCGCGGGCAACACGGTGATCCGGCTGCCCTCCTTCGAGCAGGTCGAGACCGACCGCGAGGCCTATGCCCGCGCCTCGCGCGTGCTGCACCGAGAGGCCAATCCGGGCAATGCCCGCCCGCTGGTGCAGCGGCACGGCGATCGCGATCTGTGGCTCAACCCGCCGCCGATCCCGCTGTCTTCGGCGGAAATGGATGCGGTCTATGACCTGCCCTATGCGCGGGCGCCGCATCCCGCCTATGGCGCGGCGAAGATCCCGGCCTGGGACATGATCAAGACCTCGGTCACGGTGATGCGCGGCTGCTTTGGCGGCTGCACCTTCTGCTCGATCACCGAACATGAAGGCCGGGTGATCCAGAGCCGCTCCGAAGCCTCGATCCTGCGCGAAATCGAGGCGATCCGCGACAAGACCCCGGGCTTTGCCGGGGTCATTTCCGATATCGGCGGGCCGACCGCGAACATGTATCGGATGGCCTGCAAGGATCCGAAGGTGCAGGCCGCCTGCCGCCTGCCGTCCTGCGTCTTTCCCGATATCTGCCCGAACCTCGACACCTCGCATGACGATCTGATCCGGCTTTACCGCAAGGTGCGCGAGGTGAAGGGGGTCAAGAAGGTGATGGTGGCCTCGGGCGTGCGCTATGATCTGGCGGTGAAAAGCCCGGAGTACATCAAGGAGCTGGTGACCCATCACGTTGGCGGTTACCTCAAGATCGCCCCCGAACATACCGAGCAGGGCCCGCTCGAACTGATGATGAAGCCCGGCATCGGCACCTATGACCGGTTCAAGGAGATGTTCGACGCCGCGGCCAAGGCTGCGGGCAAGAAATACTTCCTGATCCCCTATTTCATCGCTGCCCATCCCGGCACCACCGATGAAGACATGCTGAACCTTGCGCTGTGGCTGAAAAAGAACCGCTATCGCGCCGATCAGGTGCAGACCTTCCTGCCCTCGCCGATGGCGACCTCGACCACGATGTATCACACCGGGGTCAACCCGCTGAAAGGGGTGCGGCGCGGCGCCTCGGAGCCGGTCGGCACCGTGCGCGGCACACGGCAGCGGCGGCTGCACAAGGCGTTCCTGCGCTACCACGATCCGGAAAACTGGCCGCTGCTGCGCGACGCGCTGAAAGAGATGGGCCGGGCCGATCTGATCGGCACCGGGGCGCATCATCTGGTGCCCGGGCATCAGCCGCCCGGAACCGGCAAGACGGTTGCGGGCAAAGCCGCGCCCAAACGCAGCTCCTCGCGGCCGGGGCCCGGGGCGAAGACCTTCACCACCAAGGGCGTGCCGTTCCCGAAATTCCCGAAGAAGTGATCCGGGCTCAGGCCTCGTCTTCAGACGGGGCCGGGGCTGCGGCGCGTTGCAGCACGGCGGCAAAGAAGCCGTCGGTGTCATGCCGCGCAGGCGTCAGCGACAGATAATCGGGATGGGCCGAGCCGGTCAGCTGCGGCGCCACCTCGGCCAGCGGCACCACGGAAAACTCGGGATGCGCGGCCAGAAAGGCCGCCACGCGCTCCTCGTTTTCCTCGGCCAGCAGCGAGCAGGTGGCATAGACAAGCCGCCCGCCGGGTTTCACCAGCCGCGCCGCGCTGGCCAGGATCCGCCCCTGCAGCGCCGCAAGATTGTCCACCCCCTGTTCCTGCGGCGAGCGCCAGCGGGCATCGGGGTTGCGCCGCCAGGTGCCGGTACCAGAGCAGGGCGCATCGACCAGAACCCGGTCGAAACTGGCCTTGTGCCGCTTCACCCAACGGTCGGTTTCGCTGCTCAGAAGCCGGGTCTCGGAATTCTGCAGACCGGCCCGCCGCGCGCGCTCGGCGCAGCGTTTCAGCCGCCCCTCGTTGACGTCGCAGGCGATGATCCGGCCCTTGTTGCGCATCTGCGCCGCGATCGCCAGCGTCTTGCCGCCCGCCCCCGCGCAGAAATCCACCACCCGATCCCCGGGCTTGGCATCGACGAGCAGCGCCACCAGCTGCGAGCCCTCGTCCTGAATCTCGATCTCGCCGGTTTTCAGCCCCGGCAGATGCGCCAGCGACAGCCGCGCGCTGACCCGGATGCCGAAGGGCGCCACCGCCGAGATCTCGGCCGGAAGCCCGATCCCGCGCAGCGCCTGCAAGGATTGCTCGCGCGTGGTTTTCAGCGTGTTCACCCGCAGATCCAGCGGCGGCGGGGTCAGCATCGCCGCCATCTCGGTGGCAAAATCTGCGCCAAAGCGGCGTCGCAAGGCCTCGGCGGCCCAATCGGGGCATTCGAGCCGCACGTCTTCGGGCATGGCGGGGTGATCGACCGGGATGCCCTGCAGCTTCACCACCAGCGTCGCTTCCGCCTCGGTCAGGATCGAGGGCGCATATTTCGCGCCGCTGAACAGCCGCTTCAGCTGATCCGGCTTGCGCCGCTCGACCAGCGCCAGAAAGGCCAGCAGCCGGTTGCGATGCGTGTCCTTGCGCCCGTGCCGATCGAGCCACCAGCCCAGCCGTGCCTGATGGCGCAGCAGCTCCTGCAGCTGGGCGATGATCTCGCCGCGGTCGGCATCGCCGATCTGGCGGCGGGCGCGGAACCAGGCCGAGACGATCGCATCGGCGGGACGCGCGACGGTGTCGATCTCGGACATCAACTCAAGGATGGCTTGCAGCCGGGCAGCAGGGGTCACGGGTAAGACGATCCGGTTGAAAGGGCGAGGGGGCTGATCTCGGCGCGCAGCTGCGGCCGGATTCCGGCGGCCTTGCGGCCCCCGGGTTTCTTTACGGCGAAGATCGGGTTTTGAAAACCGCCATTCGTGCCCCCGCCCGGGGCGTTTGCGCCAAGGTGCCCTTCACATCGGGCCCGGGATGCTTACCTGTGCAACACCGCTTTCCCGGATCTGCCAGATGACCGCTGCCCCTGCCTTGTCGCCCCGGACCGTCCGCCTGCCGCGCAGCCGCGCGCGGGTGGCGGCTTTCGTGACCCGGCATCTGACCGGGGCGGGCACGTTGCGGCTGCACCGGGCGGCGCTGGGCCTTGATCTCTTGCGCGCGCCCGCGAATGTCGCTTTGGCGCCGGTGCTGCTGGCCTGTCGCGGCGGCGCCCGGCTGGCGGCCGCCCTGCGGTGGCCCCGGGTGTCGGCCTGGCTTGCGACCCGTCAGGTGCTGCTGCGCACCCGGGTGTCGGCGCAGATCGAGGCGGCGCTTTTGCGCGATCTGTTCGAAGTGCCGCTGCCCGAAACCGACCCCTGCCCGGGCCGTGCCGCGCTGACGGCCGCGCTTTTCGCCGCGCCGGAATTGCGTGCGCCGCTGGCGCAGCACCCGGACGGCGGCAAGGCGGCGGCGCAACGGGTGATGGCGGTCCTGACCGATTACACCGGCACCCGGGCCGCCGTGGCGGAACTGACCACCGCGCTGGTGACGATCGCGCTCGGCGCGGTGCTGTTTCAGGCGCTGACGCCGGGGATGTTCTCGATCGCGCCGGGACTGGCCGAGGCGGTGTCGCGCGAAACCGCCGTGGCCGGGTTTCCGCTGGGCGAGACCCTGGGCGGGCTTTGGTACGGGCTGTTTCCGACCGCGCCGGGGCCGTGGTTGACGGCGCTGACGCTGGTCGGGCTGATGTCGGTCAGCGGTCTTGTCACCGCCTTTGCGGGCTGTCTGGCCGATCCGGTGCAGGCATGGCTTGGCCTGCATCGCCGCCGCCTGCTGCGCCTGATCGACACGGTCGAGGCCGAGCTGTCCGGCGCGCAGGACCGCCCCTTTGCGACGCGCGAACATTACCTTGTGCGGGTCTTCGATCTTTGGGATGCGGCGCTGTCGCTGTTGCGCGCCCTGCGAACCTGAGCCCGGCCTTCTCCGACAGCAAACGCCGACGGAGGTCCGTCGGCGCTGTCTTTTCGGGGGGGGGG
>NZ_SWJZ01000088.1 GCF_005144475.1 Rhodobacter capsulatus
AAGTCGTTGCCGCCCGTAGCGCGATCGACAGCCGGGTTGTTCCAGAGCGTCATGCCCGCCCCGCCGAGAACGGAAGCATGCGAGGAAAGCGTGCGGTCGGAATAGCCCGCGAACTTGCGGAAGGTCTGCGCGGCATTCGGGTGTTTCACCTCAAGCGCGTGCTCGGCATAGACCTCGGAGGTTGCGCCCTGACCAAAGAGGATGCGGCTGATTTCGCCGATGGTCGGGCGATTGCGCTCGATCGCCAGAAGCCCTGCCGCGACGAAAAGCTCTCGGCCCTCGGTCAGGAAATCGCCCGCCGTGCCTTTGTCGGAAACGGTCAGGAAATAGTCCGAGATCTTTGAAAGCTCGGTATAGCGTTGCTCGGGATTTTCGATGCGGGCGACGCGCTCGAGCGGGTTGTAGCGATGCGTCGGGTGTTCGAAGTCAAAAGGCGAGAAACGATAGACCTCGTCGCCTTGGGCCTTGCGGTGGCGCGAGGTCGCCTCGAATATCTCGCCCTTGACGTCGAGGATCACGCAGGAACCGTTGAAAAGGAGCGTGTTCGGGATCACATAACCTACGCCCTTGCCCGCGCGGGTCGGCGCCACCACGAGACAATGCGGAAACTTCTCGAAGGTCGCGCTGACATAGGGGGCGGATTTCCGCGGCGCCCCCAGTTTGCCGAAAACGAGGCCAGTGCCAAGCGCCTGCAAAAGACCGTTCTTGCTCATCTCCCGGCGGGTCTGGAATTTCGCCTGCCCATATTCCGTGAGCTGTTGGCGCAGCGACAGCACTGCGGCCGCAAGACCGAAGACAACGGTGGCGCTCCCGACGATTTGCCATGGGACAAGCCAAGGCGGGGTCAGCAGTCGCCCAAAGCCCGGAAATTCGCTCAAAAGCACGAAGATGCCTGTCGCATTCGGGTCACGGCCGAGGATCAGGTTCAGCACCACGCCTCCGGCGATGAGACCGACGATCAACCCCGCGAAAAGTCCGAGCGGCAGAAAAAGCAGAATGCGCGGCACGATCAGAACTCCAGTTCGCGTTCAAGCTTGCGGATCGGGGCGGGTTGGGTGTGTTCCGCTCGGTCGGTTTCCAGACGGCGCTCGGCGCGTTCGGCCTCCTGCACCGTGACGCCAAGTGCGGGATGTTCCTTCGCTGCGAAGAGGATCGCCTTGGCAGCGGCCTCGCGCGCCGAGGGCTCAGCAAAATCCTTCGCCAAGGCCTCGGTCCGGCCCTGCGCAATATCCTCGAGCACCTTCTCGCCATAGCGCGCGCGCAGATCGGCGCCAAAAGCACCTGCCTGCTCTTCCGTCCGAAACGAAACCGGTTCCTGTTGAGTCTGAAACGCCGCCATTTTATGAAGGGTGGAAAGAAGCGGATCCAACTCACGGGACGCCGCATCGGAGCGGGCGGTCTCGATTCCCCGAGCTGCCCGCTCGATAATCCGATCTGTAATGTCTGACGCGCGCTCGCGGCCCTCTTCTTTACCGAGGTCGCGTTTGTGGCGCGCTGCAATCTCCCGGACGTCGGATTGATCTGGTGCCGCCTTTTCCAAAACGTCAGTCCCGCTCCGGTCGCGTTCCGCCCTGAAAGCGGCAGAGGCTTCGGCGGCGATTTCCTTCATCTCGGCCCGCAAGTCGGTTTGCACCGCTTTGGGCAGCTGGTCGATCTGCGTGCCGACCTCCTTCACCCAGGCCGAAATCGCCTTTTCCGGGCTTTGCCAGTTTTCAGCCTGTGCCTCGCGATCCGCAACATGGCGCAGGAGGACCGGATTTTCGGCAAGATGCTTGGCCAAGGTCTGGCTGAGCGGGCTTTCATCGGGGAACCTTGCGATGACCTCGGGCTCTCCGGCGCGGCCGAAGGTCATTAGGGCGAGAGACTCGCTCGGCAGGAAGCCCTGCGATCCTTCCCCGTCCACAAACCGCCCTGTTCCGATCGTAACAGTCGCATCGGAGATATGCGACGCGACGGCTTTTCGGAACGCAGGATCCTCGACAAGTTGCTCGGCAAGTGCCCGGGTGGCGGGTGTGTCACGGTCGAAACTCACAACCAACTGGGCGTCTTCGCCGGCATAGATCGCCGCCTCAGGGCGGGCAAATTCGGGGCGGGCCTCGTGCGTGATCAAGACCCGCTTCTGGATCGACGCCGGGTCATCCGAAGTCTCTCGCGTGAGGGTTGCGTCCCGGGCGACCGCAGTTTCCACCCGCTCTTCGCCGCCCTCGTAGAATTCGAAGGCGTATTTCAACGCCTCGCGCGCAGTCTCGAAGGTGCGCGCAGAATGCGAAAGCTCCTTTTCCCCCGTTGGCAGTACCGCCTCATAGCCTGTGTGAATCCCCGCCTCTGTCCCGACGGCAACCGGGCGGAGATCTACGGACTGATCCGTGCGCGCCCATTCTCCCGACGCAAGGATCACCGGCGCGTGGGTGGGCGCCGCGTCTTCCTGCTCGGTCATCCGTCCCGCTTCGGCCAGTTGCACCGCGTTCTTCAGGGTAGGGCCGGGAGGGTCAAGGTCGGTCGCAGTGGACCAGAGATCTGCCGCTTTTTCGGGCTCGGCCCGCGCCAAGGCTTCAAGATCGGAAACAAGACGCCTGTCGCTGCGCACGGCGTTTTCCGCTTCGGGCCCATCCCAGGTTATTTTGGCAAGTCGCTCAGAAAGCGAAGCTTCCATCGCGTTGAAGTATCCCGTCCGGAACGCCCCGTCAGAGGCGTGCGAGTCGGGAAGGGATTTTCCGAACGTCTCCTCAGCCCCCGGTTCTCGGATCACATGCGTGGCGGCCATCCGCCGCGCCTTGCCGTCTTCCAAATGCAGAACGTAGGGGCGCTCGGCCGGGTCAGCGCGGAAAAAGGCCGCGCCAGCCTCAACCGGGTCGGTGAATTTCTGCTCAGCCCCGCTCATTGTCAGGTGCAGCGCGTAGTTTTCTTTCGGCCGGGAACCGGCGGGGGCGAGATCGTCGTCCATGATCACCTTCGGGCAAAGTTGCGGGGGGAGGGGGCGCGCAAGGGGCATCCCCCTCAGTCGTCGAGCCCGGGGAAGTACATTTCCATGATGCCGCGCCGCTCGCCGTCGCGGCCCATCTGCAAGATCACGTCGATCGAGCTTTGCAGATAGCGGATCACCTCGGCAAACCCGAGCCGGGTGCCCTGCGCCATCACCAGAAGTGCGAGCCGGTCCATCGCCTTGCGGGCGGAATGCGCATGCAGCGTCGTGAACGAGCCCGAATGGCCGGTGTTGATCGCATCGAGGAATGTGGCCGCCTCAGATCCGCGCAACTCGCCAAGGATGATCCGATCGGGCCTCAACCGCAGCGTCGCCTGCAAGAGCTTGTCGGCCGAGCGTGCCGAGCCGTCATCACGCTGCGCGATCAGGCTCACCGCATTTGGCTGTACGGGCAACAACTCGAGCGAATCCTCGATGGTCACGATGCGCTCGTTCTCGGGGACGAGTGACAGCAGACGGCGACCGAGTTCAGTCTTGCCCGTGGACGTGCCGCCCGAGACGATGATGTTGAGCCGTTCCGTGACCAGCCGCTTGAGAAACGCATCCACATCGGTGGCCGTTGCATCGCGCCGGATCGCGGTCACCATCTCGCGGCGTTCCTCCTCGAGCGAGGTGACTTGCGCGCGCAGGAATTCAAACCAGCGGGGCGGACGTCTGCCCTCGGCATCACGCGCCCGAAACACCCGGATGCCGATCACCGTGCCCCCCGAGACCGCAGGGGAACCGACAATCTGGCAGCGCAGCATCAAGTGGCGATAGCGCACCGCGGCAGAAACCAGCGGCAGGGCCTCGGTGAAGGTGTTTGAAGTGGAGTTTGAGATCTGCGCCGCAAGATCGCGCACTTGGCGCGGCGGCAGGGGAGGCAGGCCCGCCTTGACCATATGCATGGTGCCCGAGCGCTCGACCCAGATTTCGCCATCGGCGTTGATCGCGATTTCCATCACACCCGGGTCAGAGAGGGCCGGATCAAGCTGCCCCAGATAGGTATCAAGATAGCTCATCAGAAAAACTCGAGATCAGTATCGACACGCACCATCACCACCGCGCCTTGATCGACGCTGATCGTCGAGGGGATGTTGAGGTAGTCGGTCATCGCGTCGCCAACGGCATTGCCAAGATCGGTGCCGACATCCTTTGCCGTGTCCGAGGTGACCTCGTTCGAGGCGTATTTCGCAGCCGCAATCGCCGGAACCGCGCCGATGACCGATATCAGCGCGGCGGAGCCAAACCGCTGCAGGAAATGGGTGCGGACCTGCCCGGGCAAACCCGACCGGCCAACCCGGTCGGTGCCATAGGCGGCGAGGGAAACGGTCTGCCCGTCGGTGGTCACCAACCGGTCCCAGGCAATCAGCACACGTCTTTGTCCTGGCGAGATGTCGGAGTCGTATCGGCCAAAGAGCTTCGATCCGCGCGGCACCAAGACCCGCGACATGTCGAAAGACCACACGTCCTGACTGACGACAGCAGAGACGTTGCCCGCAAGATCGGTGTTGATCGCCGTTTCTAGCGCCGCCTCGATCAGGGTGCCCTGCATGATCGTATGCGCGGGATTGTCGATCACTTCAGATTGGGTGACGGCTGAGGCCTTGGCCCCCGCGCGCCGAAATGCATCTGCACCCGTTGCTGCCGCAGCCCCAGCCGTTGCGGCATCACTGCCAGTTCCGCCAGTGGAGTCGTTGCGCAAGGCGACCATATCGGAGTTGACCTGCGCATCGCTGAGGGCCTTGGCCTCCTGCCGTCGCCGCGCGAGCTCCTCTTCCCGGGCGCGAGCCGCTTCGGCCTGCCCGTCACCCTGCACCAGCTTCTCGGTGTCCAGTTCGGTCTGGAGCCGGATGTTTTCCCGCTCGAGGTCAGCGCGTGCTGCCTCTTCCTTGCGGGCGTCTTCTTCCAGTTGCGCAATCTTTGTGTTCAGCTCCTGCAACGCCGCAGGGTCGGTAACCGTGACCGGATTGGCTTTCAGGGCGGCGATCTGGGCCTGCAATCCCGCGAGTTCCGATTTGAGGCGGTCTTCCTCACTGTGATCGGGCTTGATCGTCAGATCGGGTTTGGGGCGCGCGATGGTGAAGCCATCCGTCCCGGCCCCGTCATCCTGAAAATCGCTCACCGATGCGGTTGCGATCGGCGGAGTCGGAGCGGGAGCTTCTGGCGCGGAAAGTGCCAACCAAACCCCGGCGCCGAGCCCCGTCACGGCGGTGACCGCCGACAGCGCATAGGGGTTCACCCCGCGCCGCTTCGGCTTTGGACCTTGCGGCTGCATCCTGGCAAGGCGCTCGGCGAGCTTTTCACTCTCGGGAAGATCGGTCATCGCTGCGCCCCCGTTTCGGCGGCGACGCAGACATAATCCGCGCCATAACGCAGGACCCAACGTTCGGAGCGGGTGCTGACGGTGATCACCGTGCCCGAGACAGCCGAATTGACCGCATATTCCTGACCGCGCTCATCGGCGCGGAAGATCGTCGGCATGGGCGCGCCGGCGGGGATCTTGAAAGACGTCTTGCGGCCATCATCGGAAACCGCGATCGGTGCAAAACCGGGCAGGCGTCCCGCATGTTTCATCACCCGATATCGCATGGGCGGCTCCGCCGGGATTTCGGCAGTGGTCCGCGCCCCCGCCCCAGTCCCTGGCACGGTGAACTTCACCGAATATTGAGCCGTTCCGCGCGAGCTCTCGGTCACGCGCAGGAAGTAGATGTTGCGTTGCGTCTCGATCGTGAGGTTCGTCGAGGCCCCGGCGATGACGGGCTTGATGATGAAAAGGTTCTGCCGTTCGAGCTTGTCGATCTTGAAGCTTTCGAGATCGCCGATGGCAATCGACTGGATCCGCTCGCCATCGGCCAGTTCGACCAGCGTCACCGTGCGCAACCGGGTGGTGACGGTGTAAACCTGCCCCTCCTGATAAGTCGCATAGGTCACGCGGTGATCGCGGCTGCCCGCGCGCGGGGCGGTTTCGGCAAGGACGGGCAGGGCGGTCACCCCGGCGAGGATGGCGGCAAGTGCAAACGGCGCAAACTTCATCTTCAGCCCTCCTGAGGCTGCAGGGATTCCGCGGTCAGGCGGTAATCGGTCACGAGAAACCCGGTTGGGTTTTGCCAGACGAGATCGAGCGCGCTTTCCTTGCTCGGCTCGAAGCGGAAGGTGACGGTGGCGGTGAATTTGCCCTCGCGGTCGGGCACGCCTTCACCGTCGCTCACCCAGGTCTTTGTGAAACGAACCTGCGAGGTGGTTTCGGTGACCGGCGTGATCGAGAGGATCCGCACCATGACCCGTGAATTTTCCCCATAAATCTTCGGCGGGTAGTTCGGGTGGCCTTCGGTCCAGAGGCTCTTGAGCGATGTTTTCGCCTCGCCCTCGCTCCAGGTGTAGGCGCGCAGGATCCGGGTTTCGTTGTCGTGCTGATCGTAGGTCTCGCGGTCCGTCACATAGGCGTAAAGCAGGCTCTGCCGGATCGCTTCGGCCTGCTCCATCCCGGCCTTCTCGACCGAGACGACGCGCTCTGCCACGCCGGTGTCCTTGTCGACGATGGCGAGATAGGCTTCGGTCTCCTTGAGCGGCAAAAGCACCGTGACCGCGATCATGCCCATGAGGCCGATGGCCAAGCCGCCGCCCGCGATGCCATAGGCGATCCGCTCGCGCTTGCGCACGCCAAAGAACATCTCGCCTTCGAGAAAACTTCTCAATTCAGGTGGTGAACCTGTCATCGTCTACTCCAATGATCTCGGGGGAACGCGGGACGGTGTGGTGGCGTCAGCCGCCGCGGATGAATTGGCTGAGCCTGAGCCGAACTGCGTGGCCGCGTTCGGCATCCGACCGGGCCTGATCACGCAAATGGTGATGTTCCATCTTTCCGGTCAGGAAACCCGATTGGAACTGTCCCATCCGGCGCGCGGCATAATCCGAGGTTTTCTCGAGCGGTTTGCCCGCAACGCGCAGGGCTTGTGGCGCGATCGAGGCGAGATTGATCTGCCCGGTGATGTGCGAAACCGCCATCGGGATGGCGAGCAAGGCGAAGATCCCGACAAAGACGATCACGAAGAAGCCGAGGATCGCACCGAGGTCAGTTACGTCCTCTGGGTTCTTGAATACATCTCGCGCGACGGTGACGACGGCCACGATGACCCCTGCCGAGGCAACGGGGTACATCAGATAGCCGATCATCGCCGAGAGCCAGGCCTCGAACATGCCCTTGGTCTTCTCGAAAATCGTCGCCGAGATGGAGAGTGGGGCAACACCCAGCAGGAAGGCGATCATCAGCTTCGCAAAACCGACGATGAAGACGTAGACCGCCATCAGCAGGCCAAGAACGAGATAGAGAAAAGCGGCCACGAAACCGCGCATGATCGAGGACATCGCCGAAGAAACGCTGTCGACGTTGCCGGCCATCATGTTGGCCATGTCGTCCATCGCGGCAGTTGCCGAGGCCCCGACACCGGTCCCGCCCTCTTTGAAGAAGGCGAGCGCCAGATCACCAAGACCATTGCTCGCTGCGTCATAGATCTGGCTGAAGTTGAGCCATGAAAGCCCGAACATCATCACCAGCACGATCCGAACGGCGAGTTGCATCGCATCTCGCATCGCGATCCGATAGACGTTCAGTGCCATATTGATACCGATGAGAACCAGAAGCAGCGTCAAAAGGGTCGTGAAGACGGGGGCTACGGCCACTGCTGTCAACTCGAAATACTGCTTGCCCGCGGTGCTGATCGCGCCGTCGAGCTTTGCCAGTATGGTCGAGACGCTGTCCATCAAAAGCGCCCGCCGCACATAGCTTCCGCGACCGCAACGAGTTTTCGAGCTTCATCCGAAACCTGCGCGGTGTCTTGCCAGCTAAGCATCTCCACCCGCTTCTCTTTTCGGAGCTTCAAAGCGAGGTCATCGACCTCCGACCACGAAGCGACCTTGCCAGAGCACGAACAATCCCGCGTTTCGATGACTTTCCTGGCACGCACAAAGCTATATATGTCGCGCAGCGCCCGCGCTTCCGGCCCGGATTGCGCGAGCGCGTATTCCGCAGGCCAGCTCGACCGGCAATTGCGAAACTCTTCGTTCACCGCACCCGGGATCGGCTGCACATCCGCGGGCACGGCGACCTTGGGCAGGACATCGAGGAAAGCCTCTTCCCCCTCCATCCCGAGTCCGACTGGCGTTTCCGCCGCGGCCGCACCTATGATCGCCCATATCAGCGCCGCTGCCGTCGCACCTTTCGCCGCACCACCCTTCATGCCTGCGCCCCACATGCTCATTTTTCCCCCAAAACCTTGATGAATTTCTGCTCTTCGGCGGCGGTCGCGGCATCCATCACGCCGGCCTCGCCCATGCCCATCAGCTGGGCCGACTCCATGTTCCAGATATTGGCGAGCGCGATCGAAAGCTCAGCCGTCACCCGCGTGTTGAGATCAACCGCTTCCTTGAGGCCTTTCGTGTCCGGGATCGCTTGGACGAGTTCATTCACCCGGCCCAGACTTTCCGAGGCTTTCACCGAGGAGGATTCCGCCGCCGCAGAGAGGAACGCTGCCGTATTCGCCTGCGAGCCGATCCGCGCGGCGCTCGGGTTCTCGCTGCTCGAGAGGGTGTCGACGGTCTTCACGTCGAGCCCGACGGAGGTGAAAAACTCCGACACATATTCCGCCGCAGGCTTGTCGCCCACTTTGCCCGAGGTGGTGATCAGGGAATAGCTGCCGCTCCTGGCCGACTGCAGCCCGCCGGTCAGATCGTTTACATCGGGCAGGATATTGTCGAAGAAGGTGTTCGGGTCCGGGATGCCAAGCGCCTGAAGGGTCAGCCCGTGCCGCAGCGCCTCGATCTGATCCTTGAGGAGCAGGATCTGTTGAGCCTGCTTGAGGATCTGATCATCCAGCTTCAGGTTCGAGGCGATCAATTCCTTGACCTGCAATTTTGCCTCGGTCAGCACCTCGCCAACCTTGGCAATCGCAGAAAGGTCGATCGTCGGCACGCCCTGCGCCGAAACCGCGAGCGGGGCGAAGGACAGACCGGACACCGCGCATGCAGTGATCAGGAAACGCAGATAGCGGGCTTTCATTCCATCCCTCCCTTGACCTTGATGAATGTAGCGTCCTCGGCATAGGCCTGCAGGAAGAGCGCATAGCGCGCCTGATCCACTCGAACGC
Source organism: Rhodobacter capsulatus (assembly GCF_005144475.1). Lineage (GTDB taxonomy): Bacteria > Pseudomonadota > Alphaproteobacteria > Rhodobacterales > Rhodobacteraceae > Rhodobacter > Rhodobacter capsulatus_C. The sequence continues at coordinate 9,109 of NZ_SWJZ01000088.1, forward strand.
GCGCGGCTTTCACCCGGGCCACCATGACGGCGATGCGCATCGCCTCGGCCCGGGCATAGGTGTTGAGGCCCATCGCCTCTTCCGCGCTCTTCGTTTTCGGAATTTGCTCGATGATCGCGCGCAGACGGGTCAGCGAGGCGGCGATCTCGTTTGTCGCTTCCATGCCGTAATGCATCCCGGCATCGGCAACATTGCTGCTTTCCGCGATCGCCATGTCGCGCGGATCGAGCGTCCCGATCTGATCGATCCCGCCGATCTTCGCCGCATAGCCGTTGAAGAAGCTGGTGATGCGCAGCACGTAATTCTGCGTTTCCTTGAAGGGCGGCACTCCCCCGTATTTGAGGACATTGCCGGGACCCGCATTATAAGCCGCAAGCGCCATCGGCACCGAACCGAAGCGGTTGAGCTGGGCAAGAAAGTACCGCGCCCCGCCATCGAGTTGCAGCCGCGGGTCATCATAGTAACCCGGGTAGATGCCGAGCCCCTTCGCGGTGTCGGGCATGACCTGAGTAAGCCCGAACGCCCCAACCGGGCTGCGCGCACTGATCGAGAACCCGGACTCCTGCTTGACCAAGGACTGAAACCAGATCCGGAACTCGGTCGGGTTCAGACCCGCCTTCGAAAGCCCGGGATGGCCCGCATATTTGCGCGCCGTCTCCACGATCATCTCCTCGATGCTCGATTTCGCATCGCCAAAAAGCCGGGCCGCGTAGGGGTTGCTGTCATCCACCGAATAGACAGCGGTTGCCTCGGCCCCGGGCAGTGACTCGAGACCCGCGACAGGCATCGGGGAGCCCGAGAGGAGGGCAAGCGTCTGATCGAGTGCCGCGAGCTGTTCCTTGTGCAAGTCATCGATCTTGCTGTTCTTCGCCGTCTCCAGCTGACGCGCCTCACTCAGCGCCGTCATCTGCGAGACCTCGAGGCCATGCTGGATCGCGGCTTTGCCATCGACCGTCGGCACACCATTCGCGGCCGCCGTGCCAGCCAGCACGATCGCCGCAAGGGCAAAGCCCGAGAGGGAGGGATGCAGATCAGCGGCAGGAAGGGGCATGGCTGGCGTGGCCCAGAACCGGGCTCGATCCTTTCGATGAAACGCTTGCACTCGAGCTCGCACTTGCCCAACAATTCGTGCGGGCGACGGGCACTTCGGCGCAGGCTGCGATCATCAGTACCGCGAGTCCTGTAATCAATCTTATGTAAAATACTGATCGCATCCGATCCTCACTCTTTCCAGAACTGTGGGCGCGTGGTGTAATCCGCGCCGAAAGCGTTGATCCCGGCCTGACCGCCGCCCAAAGCCGTCAAAAGCGGCCCCAACGCCCTCAGATCGACATCGAGCACCGTCGATCCGCGCGGATTGCGCGAGAGCACGAGCCGTTGGCCCGGGATCGGGGTCAGCACGAAATCCAGCTCGCCATCAGTGAGGCGGAAGCCGTCATAGTCGGACGCCTCGGCTTCGCCGTTCGGGAAGAGAAGCTGGTTCGGCAAGGCCTCAAGGATCGAGCGTGCTTTCGAGCCACGGATCTGGCTCGGAAACTGCGTCATCATCACCACGACGACATTCTTCTTGCGCGCGGTGACCAGCCATTCGGCGAGCTTGCGCGAGAAATAGTCGTCATCGAGCACCTTCCAGGCCTCGTCGATCAGGATCAGCGTCGGGCGCTTTTCTTCGATCAGCATCTCGATGCGCCGGAAGAGATAGCCCAGAATCGCGCTGCGCTCAGTGCCAAGGTCGAGGATCTCGGTCAGATCGACCGCCGTCACATCATGGCTTTCGAAGTCCACGACCGGCTCATTCGCTTCGCCAAAGACCCAGCCGTAACGTCCGCCCGGCCCCCACTCGGCAAGCCGCTGCGCCAGATCGAGCCCATCGCCCACATCGCCGAACAACTCCTGAAAGGCGCGGAAGTTTCGAAGCCCCGCACGCGCTTTCCCGTTTTGGGTGATGGCCGATTTGATCGCTTCCGACTGCAGCGGCGTCATGGCACCGCTACGGGATTCAAGCAGGCTCACCAGCCAATCGAGCAACCAGGCCTCGCCACGCTCGCCTGCCTCGGTCGCCAGAGGGTTGAGGCCCGTCGGCCGACCCGCCCGGATCTCCGCATAGCGCCCGCCCAAGGCGTGGACGGCCATTTTAAGACCGGCCTCCTTGTCGAAAATGATCGTGCGGCCCCCGGCGCGCTGCGCCTGCGCCGCCAGAAACGCGACCGTCGTTGTCTTGCCGCCCCCGGATTTGCCCAGAACAAGTGTGTGGCCATTGGTGGGCTCCGCCTGCGGGTCGCCCGGTTCGTGAAAGCTGAACCGGTGCAGACTGCCCTGCAGGGTGGGAAACACGGTGATCGGAGTGCGCCAGGGCAGAGCCTCCGCGCCAGTTCCGGTGTCCGCCGCATGCAGCGCAGCGAGATCGGCGAAATTGATCGAGGAAACCGTCATGTCGCGGGCGCGGTAGTCCATGTTGCCCGGATGCATCGCGAACACACCGGCCTCGAGCGCGGTCACCTCTCGCACAAGCCGCATGCCGTTCTGGTGCGCAATGCCGCGAATGCGCGCCACTTCGGCTTCGAGGGCGGCCGCGTCATCGGCAAAAATGGTGATGGTCATCTGGTGAAGACCAAAGCCGAGCATTCCGCTTTCGGCCTTGTCGGCCGCCTCGAAAAGCTGCGCCTCGATCGTGGCCGCGATGTCTTCGGCCGCACGCATCTGCGCCACGCGGCGCTTGACCCGCTCGGCGATGCCCGTTCGTTCAATTGGCGTATAGCTGTGGGTGATAATCACATCCCGACTGGCGCCAAGCGCATCGAGCATCCCGGGCCAGGTCGAGGTCGGGTAGGATTTAACGAAGAGAAGTGCGCCGACACGCGGCCGCATACTGCCCTCTTCGACGGTAAACTGCCCTTTTCCGAAGTGCAGCGATGCCGCGGCCGCATCTTCGGCGAGAAGGCAGAAAGGCGCTCGGCGCAAGGGTTTCATCTCGCCCGTCAGGAGCGAGGCATAAAACCCGAGCAAGCTGCCATCGCTGATCCTGAGCCGCTTCGTGCGCACACCAAGCCCGCTCTCAAGGATCGCCGCGACCTCGCGCAGTTCCTCAAGCCTGCGCGTTGTGTCATCGCCCCAGACTTTCGAAGCCGCGCGCCGAAAGAGCGGGACCGGCAGCACCGAGGTTTGGCGGCGCACCACGGTCAAGACGAGCACGCTTTCTTGCAGGTTGCGCCGCTCCAGCTCGTCGGTCCAGACGCGATCGACATCCGCGGCGAAGCCTAGCCTGCGGATCGGTGCGACACCCGTCGTCGTCGGCCGCATGAGGCGATGCAGGTAGAAACAGAACCGCTCATCGAGCGTGTCGAAGAGATGCGCGAGCCCCGCCCGCAGCGCGAGAATGGTCGAATGCCCCGAAGTGACGCCATCGATCCCGATGATTTCGAACGACACCATCAACGCGTTCTCGCGGGTGCGCACGGTTTCGTCGTCGATCTCGATGAGATAGGGCAGATGCGCATAGACCTTCGGGTCGCCTGTGTGCAGCCCGCGCGCCCTCGGCGTCCGTTTCGTTTCGGCAAGCTCAGGAAACATGGCGTCGCTCCCGCCGCAGGAGTGCCATCGGCGTCACCTGCATCATCACCGAAAGCACATGATGACCGTTCGGATTGATCCGCGTCGCGGCGCGCGCGAGACCGTACCAGAGCGGCACCGTCAGGAACCACGTCATCACCTTGAAAAGGATGAACGGGAGCACGGCCATCCCGCCCACCGCCATGGCATAGGGCATCGGCAGCCCAAGAAACTTCGCCTGCCGTGAAAGCCCAAGGATGACCGCACTCTTCTCCATGGTCCCGATCCTCAGCTGAAGGACGAACGCAGGTTCGCGACGATCGCCGGTCCGGCGAAAACGAGGAACGCGCCGACAACCACCAGCGAGACCCAAGCCCAGCTGATCCGGTTGAATGCGGCCAGGAAGCCCGTCACCACGAATGCGATGCCAAAGAAGGCCGTCGCCAGCGTGCCGCGGAACGAGGCAAGCACACCGGTGGCCACGTTCTCAGCCTTGGTGAAGACGATATTTGCGAGCGCCGGCTCAACTTGAGAGAGAGTGACGAGGCCGGCCACAAGGGCCAGCCGGATCGCTGGGGTCATATGCATGAGATTTTCCTGAATCAAAGCTCCGCAAGAATGCGGTCATAAGCCGCCATCACCTTGACGATGTGATTGCGGGTCTCGGTGTAAGGCGGCACACCGCCATATTTGCGCACGGCCTCCGGCCCGGCGTTATAGGCCGCAAGCGCAAGCGTCAGGCTCTCGAACGAGCCGATCTGTTCAAGCAGGTAGCGCGCGCCGCCATCGAGGTTTTGCATCGGATCGGCAGGGTCGACACGCAAATATCGCGCGGTCTCGGGCATAAGCTGCGCAAGACCCTGGGCCCCTGCCCCGCTGATGGCGCGTTGAGAATAATTGCTCTCGATCTTGATCATGGCCTGAAAGAAGGCCGACCACTGCCGGGGAGTAAGCTGAAGACGCCGAAGCGCCGGATGATCTTGATAGCGCGCCGCCACCAGCCGGATCGCGGGCAAGACCGACTGCGGCGCCGCAACGCTTTTCGTGCTCATCACGGGTGCTCGGGAGGTCGGGCTCTCTTCCCTCTGCTCCGCTTTGGCAGCGCTCGGGCGGATCAATTGCCCCTTGGCGTCGTAACGCAAAACCGACGAGTCAGCGAAAGTCGCGGGGGCGAGGCCCGCCTCGCCCCCCTGCCCGGCCTCATTCCAGCGGATCACTTCCGCCCGGACGGCTGTGCATCCCGCCACGGACATCACCAGCGACAAAAGGCACGTCGAGATGATCGAGGTTGAGTTTGCCGCTGGCCATTCCGAAGAGACCGATCGGCGAGTTGATGATCCGTTCTCGCGCGGTCGCGGTGACCAGCATGAACCGATCGCCCTCTCGCGAGACCACATAAAACAGCCATTCCCCGGAAAACCGCTCCGCGGGGTCTGGCGCACTGACACACTCGATCTCAACCGTCGCTCCATCGGTGGCGGCCATCTTGCGAAAATCCCGTTCCAGCAGAACAGGCAATGTACGCCGCTTCATCTTGGCTCCCCTTGGATTGATCAGCGGGGATCGTTGTAACAAGAGTTTCTTCGTGACTCCATGATTAACGAAGCGTAAGCATGTTTCAATCGTAAAAATGACAAACACGAGTGAAAATGCCTTGTGATGCATGTTTCGACGCGACAAATGGGCCAACAAAGCGTTTCTTTCCAGCCTCTTGGGGTCAAGCCGCTGGCGTAATGTCGCAGTGGCGCGTCCCGGGTCGGAATGCGCGCGACTGTTTCCTTAGGCGCTTCACACGGTCGATCGACGTGGTGCGCGCTGCCACGCTCTTGATCCTTTGCCCCCTCTCGGCCGCTGCAGACCCCCTGCCCTGCCTGCCTCCAGATCCGCCATCGACCGCGCTTCCTGCGGCCGTATTGACGGACTATCGCGCCGAGATCTCCGCCGAGTTCGAGAGCTATTTCGCGCAGGTCGGCCCTTACATCGCTTGCCTCGACGCCGAGCGAAGCCGCAGCCTCGACGAGGCTCGGTTGGCAACCCAGAGCTACGCGGCCTTTCTCGACACCAACCCCGCATCGGAGCACTTTCAATGAACCTTTTTCGCCCGGCCCTTTCACTCGGCCTTGCTCTGGCGTTCTTCGTCCCCGCCCCCGCAAGCGCCTATCAGATCGACTGCGCGATCCTTCTCTGCCTTGCTGGCGGTTTTCCTCCGAGCGTACCCTGTACTCGGGCCCGGGCAGAAATGATCCGACGCATCACCCCCTGGCCCATCGAGCCTCCGCTGCAGATCTGGCGTTGTCCGATGCATGCGGCCTTCGACCTGCCTGCCACTCAACGTCCGGTCGCGCACCTTTATCAGATTGCGGCGACCGCAGCACAGGCGCCTCGCGCCCCTGCCCTACCGCCGAGCGAGGCAAAGCTCGTCGATCAGCTGGTGCAGGTTGCGACCGGCGAATACTCCGATGGAAACCAAACCGCAGATGCCGA
>NZ_SWJZ01000089.1 GCF_005144475.1 Rhodobacter capsulatus
CCGAGACCCGGCCGCCCGCCGCCCCGCCCGGCGAGGCGGCGCCGAGCGCCCCTGCCGCCCTCCCCGAGGATGGTGCGCTGCTGGCCCCGGGCCTTTCGCCCGATCTGGCGCGGGTGCTGCGCCGGGCGCAACCGAAGCAACGCCCCGGCTCGGTCGCGCGGACCGCCGAAGCCGCGCTGGCCGAGGCTGCGGCAAACAAGGCCGCCGCCGAGGCCGCCCTTGCCGCCGAAACCGCCGCGGCGGAAGCCGGGCTGGCCTCCTCGCGCCGTCCGATGACGCGGCCACGCAATTTCGACGCCTCGGTGCAAAGCGCGCTCGCCGCCGCCATCGCCGCGGAACCGCCGCCCCCGGCGCGGATCGCCGCGGTCGAGCCCGACCCCGTCCCCGTCGCGCCGCAAAAGCCGGTCCGCGCCAAGCCCTCGCCGCCGCCCGAACCGACGGTGGTGTCCAGCCCCGACATCGAGACCGGCGAGGTCGAATCCGCCGCCGTGGTCCCGCGCGGGCCCACCGCCGCCTCGGTCGCGCGCGAGGCGACGCAAAAGAACGCGCTGGATCTGAACAAGATCTCGCTGATCGGGCTTTATGGCACGCCCTCGAACCGGCGCGCGCTGGTGCGGATGCCGAACGGGCGCTTCTTCAAGCTGCAGGTCGGCGACCGGCTCGATGGCGGGCGCGTCACCGCGATCGGCGACAGCCAGATGACCTATCAGAAGGGCAACCGCCCGATCACGCTCAAGCTGCTCAAGGGCGGTTGAGCCGTTCACATCCGGTAACAGGGCTGAAACCTCGGGCTTTTGCGCTTGGCGCAAAGGCCCTTTCTGGTTAGGGTCGGCGCATCCCCCGCGTTTGACGCCGTGCCGCCGCTGCCCCGCAGCCGGGCGCCCTTCTGTGAATGGAATTGCATGGAAAGCTTTCTGCTGCAGGCCACGCTGTATCTTGTCGCCATGGTCGTGGCGGTGCCGCTGGCGACGCGGGCGGGGCTGGGGTCCGTGCTGGGCTATCTGATCGCCGGGGTGATCATCGGCCCTGGCATGGGGCTGGTGCAGGGCGAGGCGCATGATCTGCAGCATTTCGCCGAATTCGGCGTGGTGATGATGCTGTTCCTGATCGGGCTCGAACTCGACCCGAAGGCGCTGTGGTCGATGCGCGACAAGCTTCTGGGCCTTGGCGGGTTGCAGGTGCTGATCACCACGACGGCGGTGGCGCTGGCGGCGCTGGCGGTGGGGCAACCGCCGCGGGCGGCGATCGCGCTGGGGGCGATCCTGTCGCTGTCCTCGACCGCGATCGTGGTGCAGATGCTGACCGAAAAGCGGCTGATGCAGACGGCGGGGGGGCGGTCGGCCTTTGCGGTGCTCTTGACGCAGGACATCGCGGTGATCCCGATGCTGGCGCTGTTGCCGCTGCTCGCCCTGCCCGGGGCGCGGGAACTCGCCCGGGCCGAGGCCTCGGGCCATGGCGCGGCGGCCTTCATGGATGCGCTGCCCGCCTGGGGGCTGACGCTGGTGACGCTGGCCGCCGTCGTGCTGGTGGTGGGGATCGGGCATTTCCTGGTGCAGCCGCTGTTTCGTTTCGTGCAGGGCTCGAAGCTGCGCGAGATCCATACCGCCGTCGCGCTGATGCTGGTGGTCGGCATCGCCTCTTTGATGAATCTGGTCGGGCTGTCGCCGGCCCTTGGCACGTTCCTGGCGGGCGTGGTGCTGGCGGATTCCGAATTCAAGCATGAGCTGGAAAGCAGCCTCGAGCCGTTCAAGGGCCTGCTGATGGGGCTTTTCTTCATCGCCGTCGGCGCGGGGATCGATCTGGACGTGCTTTACGCCGGGCCGCTGAAGATCGCCGGGCTGGTGCTGGCGCTGGTGCTGGTGAAATCGGCGGTGCTGTACGGGCTGGCCCGGCTTTTCGGGCTTTGGGGCACGGACCGCTGGCTGTTCACCTTTGGCCTGGCGCAGGCGGGGGAATTCTCGCTGGTGCTGGTGTCCTTTGCGACGATGCAGCGGATCCTGCCGCAGCCGGTGGCGGAAAAGGTGCTGCTGGTGATCGCGCTCTCGATGCTGCTCTCGCCGATGCTGTTTTTGCTGCATGAACGGCTGGCGCGGCGGCTGAAACCGGCCGCGACGCGCCCCGCCCCCGACCAGATCGACGAGGAACAGCCGATCATCATCGCGGGCGCCGGGCGCTTTGGTCAGGTGGTGAACCGGATGGTGACGATGTCGGGCTTTCGCACCACGGTCCTCGATGCCGATCTGAAGACGGTGCAGACCCTGCGCACCTTCGGCTTCAAGGCCTGGTATGGCGATCCGGCGCAGCCGCAGCTGCTGGCGGCGGCGGGGTTGTCGCGCGCCCGCGTGCTGGTGGCGGCGCTGGATGACAAGGAGGCGACGAACCGGCTGGTGGCCTATGCCCGCAAGGCGCGGCCCGACCTGCACATCATCGCCCGCGCCCGCGACCGCTATCACGTCTACGATCTTTACGCCGCGGGCGCCGATGACATCGTGCGCGAGATGTTCGACAGCTCCTGCCGGGCGGCGCGCTATGTGCTGGAAAACGTGGGCCTGAGCGAATTCGAGGCGCATGAGCTGGAACGGCTGTTCTGGAAGCTTGACCGGTCGGCGGTGCGCGATCTGGCCGAGGTCTGGAAACCCGGGCTCGAGCCCGAGAAGAACGCCGAATATGTCGAACGCACCAAGGCGCTGAACACCGAATTCGAGGCGCAGATGCTGGCGCATTTCACCGAGCGGCGGCGGCAGTCCGACGCGCAGGGCAAGGCGCCACAGGACCGCGACGTGATCGAAGAGGGCTGAGCCCCCTGCCCCGTCCCAACGCCCGCAAGGCGCGCCAACAAGCAGCAAACGAAAACGGGCCCCCGCGGGGGCCCGTTTCCTGTCTGCAAAGGCGGGGATCAGGCGGCGCGGCCGACCAGAACGTCGTCGACCTTTTTCGCGGCCCCGGCTTCATCGGTGCCCGACACGGCCGCCACTTCGCGGGTCAGCCGCTCCAGCGCGGCTTCATACAGCTGGCGTTCGGAATAGGATTGTTCGCGCTGGTCATCGGCGCGGTGCAGGTCGCGCACCACCTCGGCGATCGACAGCAGGTCGCCCGAATTGATCTTTTGCTCGTATTCCTGAGCGCGGCGCGACCACATCGCGCGTTTGACCTTGGCCTTGCCCTTGAGAGTTTCGAGCGCCTTGGACACGACATCCGGGCTCGACAATCCGCGCATGCCGATATCCACCGCCTTGTGGGTGGGAACGCGGAGCGTCATCTTGTCCTTTTCGAACGAGATCACGAACAGTTCCAGCCGCAGACCGGCGATTTCCTGTTCCTCGATCGAGATGATCTTGCCGACGCCATGAGCCGGATACACAACGAAATCGTCCGGACGGAATTCGGTCTTCTTCATTTTGGTCATTCAGTCGCTTCCTTGCACCCGGTTACGGCCCCACCACAAAAACAGACTCACGCGGCACGGAATGCGCTGCGAGGCCTGATTGTCTTGCGAAAGAAGCCCCGTCAGACGAGCAGTTCTGTGCGGGGCATGGGGCGTTCTCCTTTGTAACGACTTTATAGCATAAAAATCAGCCGATTCATAGCTTCGCGCAGGGGAACATGCGCGTGAACGGCCGGAATTTGAGGAAAAATTCAGGTTTTGCCTTAATCTTGCGGCCCGCCGCGCAGCGACGAATCCGCGCAGACGAAGCCGCCGCGCCACCGGAACCGGAAACCCGGTCCCCGATGCGACTCGACTGGGGCGGGACGCCGCGGCGCCCCGGCCCGAAAGCGCCGCGATCAGTCGCCGGTGCCGGGGTTCGGCGAGAAGTATTTCTCGCGCTTGCCGGTCTCGCCGTCGCGGTCCTTGTGATCCGGCAGCGGGTCTTTCTTGATCGTGATCACCGGCCATTGTTGGGCATAGGTGCGGTTGAACTCGACCCAGTCCTCCATACCCGGCTCGGTGTCCGGACGGATCGCGTCGGCCGGGCATTCCGGTTCGCAGACCCCGCAGTCGATGCATTCGTCGGGATGGATCACCAGCGTGTTCTCGCCCTCGTAGAAGCAGTCCACCGGGCAGACTTCCACACAGTCGGTATATTTGCAGGCGATGCAGTTGTCGGTGACGACATAGGTCATTCTTTTAACCCCAATCTTTGGCGCAGGGATTTCCTAGCCCCCCGGCGCCGATCAATCAAGAGCAGGAGATATACAAAAACCGGGTGCGGCGAAGTGCCGGGGGGCTGATGCACGGCTCGGGCGGACTGGCCGAGGCCATCGCCGAGGCCAAGCGAGACAGAAGCCCCGTGACCGCCGAGGGCCCACAGGCCCTCGGGCAGCGCCCGCCCCGCCCATGGCGGGCGCTTCTCGCCCGCCGGGGCAGGCGCCGCCCTCTGTCGTGCGGGTTGAAACGGTCATGCCGCAACCGGGCGCTACGGGCGGGGAAAGGCGATGCCTTTCCTGATCCGCCCGAAACCGGCCATGGCAACGGGTCACTGCCCCGCCGCCTCGATCAGCTCATAAAGCGTCGCGGCTTCCGGCGCGGGGCCGCGGCGCGTGCCACAGGCCAGGATGCGCAAGACCCGCACCTCTGCCCCCAGAACCAGCGTCAGCACGTCGCCCGGGCCCACCGCACGGCCGGGCTTTTCAAGCTTCTGCCCGTTCACCCGCACCCGGCCCGCGGCGACCAGATCAACGGCCAAGGCGCGGCTCTTTGCGAACCGCGCCTGCCAGAGCCATTTGTCGATGCGGATGCGCCCCGCCTCGGATGCGTTCGCGTCAGACAAGGATCAAAGCTTGCCCTTGAGCCCCATCAGCGCCGCCGCAAACGGGTTGTCGGGATCGATCGGCTTGTCCTTTTTCGGCGGATGCGATTCGAAACCGCGGCCGCGATCATCCTGCGGCTTGCCCTTGCCCCAGGGCTTGCCGCCCTTGGACCCGCCCTTGCCCCCTTCGCCGCCAAACTTGCGCTCGCCGCGATTGCCCTCGCCATCGCGAGACCGCGGCTTGCCGCCTTCGGAGCGCTTCTCGCCGCCCTTGGAATCGCCACCGCGGTCACCGCCACGGTCACCGCCCTTGTGCGGACGATCGCCGCCCTTGGCGTCGCCGCCGCGATGCTCGCGCGGGCCGCGATGGCCCTCGCCACCTTCCCGCGGCTCGCGACGCGGGCCACGCTCGGTGCGCGGACGCGGCGCCCAGGCGAAGGTGTAAAAGCTCTCCATCTCGGCCGGGGCGGCTTCCACCTCGGCCTGGGCCTCGGCGATCGGCGAGGCTTCCTCGGGGATCGGATTGTCCGAGCCCGCCTCGGGCGCCTTCGCCTCGACCACGGGCTTCGCCTTTTCGCGCTCGCCCTTGTCGGCGCGATAGCCCAGCCCGCCCATCAGATCGGCGAATTGCTCCAGCGTCATGCCGGTGATCGACAGCATGTCCGGCGTGGCCTCAAAGCCCGCCTTGCTGTCTTGCGTGCGCAGCATGTCGGCCAGCCGCTCCAGCATGTCGATGCGGATCGCCCGCACCCCCGCCGGCCGATAGCCCGACCGCGTATAGGCCGAAACCGGCACGTCCGCGATATAGGGGATCGTCACCAGACCGGGCGGCGGGCTTTCGGGAAACTCGGACAGCCCCTCCCAGAGCGAGGCCAGCACCAGCCGCAGCCGCGTCGGCGCGGGTTTCAGCAGAAGCTGCTGGAAGATCGTGTATTGGCCGAAGCGCACGCCATGCTTGCGCAGCGCGCCGCGGGCTTCCTGATCCAGTTCCTTCACCTCGGCCGCGACGCTGTCGCGCGGCAGGATGCCCATATGCTCGACCAGACGGAAGGCGAAGCCGCGGGCCAGACCCGTCAGCGCCTCGTCGCGGCTCATCGCCAGAAGCGGCTCGAACAGCGCGGCGACCTTGCGGTCGATGAAATGCTGCAACCGGCGGCGCACCTTTTCGGCGACCTCGGGACCGGCTTCCTCGTCGACGAAGGGCTCGACCGCGGGTTTCAGCGGATCGGCGCCCTTCACGAGCTTGCCCACCGCCTGCGTGCCCCACATCAGGCCGCCTTGCTCGGTGAAATCCATCTCGGTGTCGGGGGCATTGTAGAAGCGGTCGGACCGCAGGCTGAATTCGGGCTTCAGCGCCTCATAGGCGGCCCGCGCCAGCATCTTCGCCTCGTCGGGCGAGGACGTGGTGTCCTGCCGGAAGCGGAAGCCCTCAAGACGGCCGGCGAATTCGCCTTCGACCATCACTTCGCCCTTGTCGTTCACCTCGGCCACGAGGGTCTCCTTCTGCTTGAGCCGCCGCAGCAGAACACTGGTGCGCCGGTCCACAAATCGTTGGGTCAGCGCGCCATGCAGCGCATCCGACAGGCGGTCTTCTACAGCGCGCGTCTCTTCGCGCCAATGGGTTTCGTCATCCACCCAGCCTTTGCGTTGCGCAACATAGGTCCAAGTGCGGATGAAGGCGAGACGTTTCGACAAAGTGTCGATATCGCCCGAGGTCCGGTCGATGCGTTCGATCTGGGATTTCAGCCAGTCCGAAGGCACGCCCTTGCCCGTCTGCAAAAAGCCGAAGATGCGCGCCAGAAGGGTCGCATGTTCGGTTTCGGAAATCGAGCGGAAATCGGGGATGCGGCAGGTCTCCCACAACAGCCGCACATCCGCGGGGGCGCGGACGCGGTCGCGGATCTCGGGCATCTCCGACAGGCTTTTGAGCGCGCGCAGGTCATCGGCCTCGCGGCCGCGGCTGAGCCACTCGTTCTGCGGGCTTTCCTCGAGCGACTGGATCAGCCGCGGCACGGTGCCGAATTCAAGCCGCGGATTGCGCCATTGCAGCCGCTGGATCGGCGCGAAGCGATGCTCCTCGATCGCCTCGATCACCTCTTCGGGCAGGGGATGCGCCTCGCCGGTGATGCCAAAGGTGCCGTCCGTCGTGTGCCGCCCGGCCCGGCCCGCGATCTGGCCCAGCTCATGCGGGAAGAGATGCCGCATCCGCCGGCCGTCGAACTTCGCCGTGGCGGAAAAGGCGACATGTTCGATGTCAAGATTCAGCCCCATGCCGATCGCATCGGTGGCGACGAGGTAATCGACATCGCCATTTTGATACATCGCCACCTGCGCGTTGCGGGTGCGGGGCGAAAGCGCCCCCATCACCACCGCCGCGCCGCCCTTTTGCCGCCGGATCAGCTCGGCGATCGCATAGACATTTTCAACCGAAAAGCCCACGATTGCCGCCCGTGGCTTCATCCGGCTTATCTTTTTCGAACCTGCCCACGACAATTTCGACAAACGCTCGCGCCGGGCGAATTGCACTTTTGGAACCAGCGCCGCAATGGCGCCCTTCATCGCATCCGAGCCCAGAAACAGCGTCTCGTGCAAGCCGCGCATATACAAAAGACGCTCGGTGAAGACGTGCCCCCGCTCGGGATCGGCGCAAAGCTGGATCTCGTCGATGGCGACGAAATCGGCGCCGACCTCGGGCATGGCTTCGGTGGTGCAGACCCAATATTGCGCGCGTTCGGGAACGATCCGTTCCTCGCCCGTGACCAGCGCCACGACCGAAGGGCCGCGCGCCTTGACGATGCGGTCATAGACCTCGCGCGCCAGAAGCCGCAGCGGCAGGCCGATGACCCCGGTGCGGTGCGAGAGCATCCGCTCGATCGCGTAATGTGTCTTGCCGGTATTCGTCGGCCCAAGGACCGCGGTGATCCGCCCCGTCATCGCCTGCCCGCCCTCGCATTCCCCCTGCAGGCTCACAAGGTGATGCCCGCAAGCTCCTTTTCCAGCCGTGTGATCGAATCCTTCACATCCTGCTGATGCGGGTTCAAGGCGAAAGAGGCGCGAAAGGCCGAAAGCGCCCGCGCCTTGTCGCCCATGTCGGCGAAAATCATCCCCAGCCCCGACAGCGCGCCCCAGTGCCGCGGCTCCAGCCGCAGAACCTGCGCGATATCGGCCATCGCGGGGCCCAGCTCTCCGGCCATGTAATAGGCGGTCGCGCGGGCGTTCCAGCCCTCGGGGAACTCGGGGGCGTGATCGGTCAGCGCGGTCAGATGCTCGATCGCGGCGGGCAGATCGCCCGCATCCATCGCCTCTTCGCCGCGCTTCAAAAGCAGATCCATCGCGGCCGATCCCGACCGCGACCAGGCGCGGCGGATATCCGATTCGGCACTTTGCCAGCCCGCATAGGCAGGATCGGCCAGCTCGGAAAACTGCCGCTCCAGCCCCGTGGTTTCGGCCCCGGCCGGAAAACCGAGGTTGACGAAGACGGCAACTGCCGCAACGATACATTTGTCTCTGATCGATCGCGCCCGCATAGTTGGAACTCTAACCCATATGCCGCGAAAATCGAGGGGGCGGCGTTCACAATCGGAGTCAACATGAGCAAAGTCATCGAAAAGGCCGTGGAACAACTGTCGGCGAAGCTGCCGAACGGCTTTTCGTCCACCGCGAAATTCATCATCGAAGGCGAAGGCAGCATCATCTGCGACCCCGATGGCGTGCGCGCGGGCGGTGACGCGGCCGAGGTCACGCTGACCGCCGACACCGACACCTTCCGCGGCATGATCGAGGGAACGGTGAATCCGACGATGGCCTTCATGTCGGGCAAGCTGAAGATCGACGGCGCGATGGGCGTGGCGATGCAGCTCGGCTCGGCGCTTTCGTGATCGAGGACGCCCCCCTTTTTCACGATCTGGCCGAGGGGCCCGAAGGCGGTCAAGCCTGGTGGCTGACCGCCGCCGATGGCGTGCGGCTGCGGCTGACGCTGTGGGGCGGGGGGGCGAAGGGCACGGTGTTCCTGTTTGCGGGCCGGGCCGAATATGCGGAAAAATACGGTCCCGCGGCGGCCGATCTGGCGGACCGCGGGTACAGCACGCTGGTGATCGACTGGCGCGGACAGGGGCTGTCGGACCGGCTGATCGCCGATCCGGTCAAGGGGTTCGTCGGCAAGTTCCGCGATTATCAGCGCGACGTCGATGCGATGCTGGCGGCGGCGGCGCGGCTGGATCTGCCGCGGCCCTGGTTTGTGCTGGCGCATTCGATGGGCGGCACGATCGCGCTGCGCCGTCTGATGGGCACGCATCCCTTTGCCGCCGTTGCCTTTTCCGCGCCGATGTGGGGGGTGGGCCTGCCCCGGGCGATCCGGCCTTTCGGCCCGATGCTGGCGCGGATGACCGGTTCAAGCCCCTTCGCGCTGTCTTATGCGCCCGGCTGGGGCCCGGTGAGCTTCGTGCACCGCGCGGGGTTTCACGACAATTTCCTGACCACCGATCCCGACATGTGGGCGCTGCTTGTGCGGCAGGTGGCGAAGGCGCCCGGTCTCGCCATTGCGGGCGCCTGTCTGCATTGGGTGGCGGAAGCGGTGCTGGAATGCCAGGCGCTGGCGGCGCTGCCCACGCCCGATCTGCCCTGTTACTGCGCGCTTGGCACGCGGGAACGCATCGTGCCGCAAGAGCCGGTCCGCACCCGCATGGCCGCCTGGCGGCACGGGCAGCTGGCGCTTTACGACGGTGCCGAGCACGAGGTGATGATGGAAGGCCCCGCGATGCGGGCGCGGTTTTACGACGCCTGCGCCGCGCTGTTCGACGCGAACCGGGGCTGAACCGCTTAAAGCGTGATCCGGCCGAACCCGTCGCGCAGGGCCTCGGACCAGGCCTGCGACATCGCCGCGAATTGCGCATCGTCCTTTTCGATCCGCTTGCGCAGCCCGACCTTGCAGGCATCGCGCGCGATCACCGCCAGATCCAGCGGCATCCCCACGGAAAGGTTCGAGCGCAGCGTCGAATCCATCGACAAAAGCACGGCCTTTTGCGCGTCTTCCAGCGACGTTGCGGGCCGCACGACACGATCAAGGATCGGCTTGCCGTATTTGTGCTCGCCGATCTGCAAAAACGGCGTGTCCTCGGTCGCCTCGATGAAATTGCCCTCGGGGTAGACAAGGAACATCCGCATCGCGCCGCCCCGGCGCTGCCCCGCCACGATCATCGAGGCCGAGACCGTCACCTTGGACGCGTTCATCTTGTGGTCGATGTCCTGGCGCACCGAAGCCAGCGTGTTGCCGATGATCTCGGCAACGGCCAGCATCGTCGGCGCCTGCATGATCGAGGTATCGGCACTGGTTTCGGGATGCTCGATCGCCTCGCGCAGCCGGGCAATCGTCGTCTGCGTGACCGAGAGCGAGCCCGCGGTGAGGATCGTCACCACCCGCTCGCCCGGCTCTTCGAACACGAACATCTTGCGATAGGTCGCAATATTGTCGAGCCCCGCATTGGTGCGGGTGTCGGACAACAGCACCATGCCCTGATCGAGCAGCAGGCCCACGCAATAGGTCATCATTCCCCCGGAAAAGCAGGCGGCCACATTATTGTTGCACGGCGTCCAAGGCAACCGTGACATCGAGCCGCTCGGAGCCGTCGCCCTGCGCGATGCCCTTGATCGGGGCCGCCTCGCGCGCATCAAGGCCCGAGCCGATACGGATGTACCGCGCATCGGGGCAGCATTCATTGGCCGGATCAAAGCCGATCCAGCCGATGTTTTCGACCCAGATCTCGGCCCAGGCATGGGCGGCTTCATGCGGCGCGCCATCCTCGCGGGCGAAAAGATAGCCCGAGACATAGCGCGCGGGCATCCCCACGGCGCGGGCACAGGCCAGAAGCGCTTGGGCGTGATCCTGACAGACCCCCTCGCCCTGCGACAGCGCCTCGGCCGCCGTCGTATGGGCGTGCGTCGTGCCGGGGCGATAGGCGATGGCGTCACTGACCGCGCGCGACAGCCGATGCGCCCGCTCCAGCGGGTCTTTCGCCCCCTCGGCGGCGGTCTCGGCCAGATCGCGCAGCGCATGGTCGATCCAGGTCGCCGAGGTCTCGCGCAGATAGGCGAAGGGCGAGACGATCTCGCGGTGGCCGCGCAGCACCCCGGCGGTGTCGGTGGTCTCGACCTGACCGATGGCGGAAATCGTCACCTCGGTCACCGGACCGCGCAGCGACCAGCCCTCGACCTTGTCGCCCGCCCCGTCGCGGAAATTGCCGCCGCGCAGGCCGCCCTCGACCGCCACATCCCAGCGGATCGTGCGCTGGCCGTCAAAGCGCGACGGAAACAGCCGCAAGGATTGCACGGCGCCGCGCATCGGCGTGTCGTATTCGTAAGTGGTGACGTGATGCACCGTGAGGATCATCGCGCTTCTCCGCTCAGATAAGCCGCCTGCACCATGTCGGACAATTCGCCGACATCGCGGATGAAGCGGGTCAGGAATTCATGCAGGCCCTCGTCGAAGATCTCCTCGACGCGGGTTTCGGCGATCTCGCCCACCAGCGACCGCGCCCGCATCTGCGCCGCGCCGGAGCGTTGATACCCCCTTGCCAGCGCATCCAGATTTTCCATCGCCATGGTGACGGTGGTGACCAGGGACCGGGGCGATTGCGGATTGAGGATCAGGAAATGCGCGATCTTCGCCGCGGTGATCTCGCCGCCATAAGCCCAGTGAAACGCCCGATGCGCCGAGAGCGCGCGCAAAAGCGTCTGCCATTGGTAGTTATCGAGGCCGGAGCCGATGAAATCGACCGAGGGCAGCAGGACGTAATATTTCACGTCGATCAGCCGCGCGGTGTTGTCGGCCCGTTCCAGCGCGAAACCAAGGTTCAAAAACGCATAGCCGTCGTTGCGCAAAAGCGTCGCGTCGATGGCGCCACGCACCAATGCCGCCTGCCGCGTCACCCATTCGGTGAGCTCGGTCAGCTCCATTTCAGACCGCGGCTTGCGTTCCAGCTGGCGCATCTCCTGAAACGCGCCATTGAGCGCATCCCAGACCTGAGAGGTCAGCGCCGTCCGCACGATCCGGGCATTTTCCCGCGCCCGTTCGATGCAGGACACCACCGACGAGGGATTGTCGCGGTCAAAGAACAGATAGCTTTCGATGTTGCGCTGCACCGGGTCGCCATATTTCGCGGCGAAGCCCTCGGCGGTGCCCGAGGCCTGCAGCAGGCTCTCCCATTCGCTGCGATAGCCATGCCCGGCCGAGGGCATCAGCGCGATGCGGGCGCCCACTTCCAGCAGGCGCGCCATGGTTTCGGCGCGTTCGATGTAACGCGCGATCCAGAACAGGTTTTCAGCGGTCCGGCTCAGCATGCTTTTACTCCGCCAAAACCCAGGTGTCTTTCACCCCGCCACCCTGCGAGGAGTTCACGACCAGCGACCCCTCCTTCAGGGCGACACGGGTCAGACCGCCCGGCACCAGTTCGATCTTCTCGCCGACAAGGCAATAGGGCCGCAAATCGACATGCCGCGGCGCGATCCCCTCTTCGACAAAGGTCGGCGTCGAGGACAGCGCCAGCGTCGGCTGCGCGATGTAGTTTTCCGGATGCGCCTCGATCTTGGCGCGGAAGGTCTCGATCTGATCGGCGGTCGATCTGGGCCCGACCAGCATGCCGTAGCCGCCCGAGCCATGCACCTCTTTCACCACCAGTTCGCCAAGGTTTTCAAGCACATATTTGCAATCATCGGGCTTGGCGCATTGCCAGGTGGGGACGTTGTTCAAAAGCGGCTCTTCGCCCAGATAGAACCGGATCATCTCGGGCACGAAAGTATAGACCGCCTTGTCATCGGCCACGCCCGCGCCCGGCGCCGAGCAGATCGACACCCCGCCCGAACGGTAGACATCCATCAGCCCCGGAATGCCGAGCATCGAATCCGGCCGGAAACAGAGCGGGTCAAGGAAAGCGTCGTCGATGCGCCGATAGATCACGTCCAGCTTCTTCGGCCCCTCGGTGGTACGCATCCACACGAACCCGCCTTCCACGAACAGATCGGCGCCCTCGACCAGTTCGACGCCCATCAGATCGGCCAGAAAGCTGTGTTCGTAATAGGCGCTGTTGTAATGGCCCGGCGTCAGGATCGCGATCGTCGGCTCGCGTTCGCATTTCGCCGGGGCGACACTGGCCAGCGTGCGGCGAAGCGCATCGGAATAGCCATCCACCGGCTCGATGCGGTTTTCGCGAAACAGCTGCGGGAACATCCGCATCATGATTTCGCGGTTTTCCAGCATGTAGCTGACGCCCGAAGGGGTGCGGCAATTGTCTTCCAGCACGAAGAATTCATCCGCGCCGGTCCGCACGATGTCGATGCCGACGATGTGGGAATAGATCCCGCGCGGCGGCGTGAAGCCCGCCACGGCGCGCTCGAAGGCCTCGTTCTGAAACACCAGCCGCGCCGGGATCTTGCCCGCCCGGACGATCTCGGCGCGGCCATAGACATCCAGCAGAAAGGCGTTCAGCGCCCGCGCCCGCTGCTTGATGCCGCGTTCGAGCTTGCGCCATTCGGCTTGCGTGAAGACGCGGGGAAACATGTCGAACGGGATCAGCCGGTCCGGATCGCCGCCCTCGCCATAGACCGCAAAGGTGATGCCGATCCGGCGGAAAAGCGCCTCGGCCTCGGCCTGTTTCATCGCGCGCAATGCGGCGGGCATGGCCTTCGTCCAGTCTTCGAGCCGCGCATAGGGCTCGCGGACGGTGCCGCCTTCGTACATTTCGTTGAAATAAGTCGTCATGCGTGATTCCCTCGCCCTGTTCGAATCCTAGGCA
The DNA here is from genome assembly GCF_005144475.1 of Rhodobacter capsulatus. Taxonomy (GTDB): domain Bacteria; phylum Pseudomonadota; class Alphaproteobacteria; order Rhodobacterales; family Rhodobacteraceae; genus Rhodobacter; species Rhodobacter capsulatus_C. The sequence continues at coordinate 13,535 of NZ_SWJZ01000089.1, forward strand.
GGCCGCGGGGGAAGCGGAAGCGCCGCAGCAGGAAACAGGCCAGAAAGCGCGACAAGGCCGCCCGATCGCTGTGCGTTTGCGCAAAATTCAGGCAAATTCGCAATTCAGGCCCGGCTTGCACGCCCCCTGCCCTGCCCCTATCTCTGAACCGACACCAAGGAGAACGCCATGAACCGCCGCTTTTGCGCCCCCGTTTCCGCAGCCCTGTTCGATGCCGCGCCCGCGCAAGGAGGGGCCGGCGACTTCGGTGCCCTGCCCGACTGGGACCTGAGCGATCTCTACACCGCCCCCGACGCGCCCGAATTCAACCGCGACATGGACTGGCTGGAGGCCGAATGCGCCGCCTTCGCCCGCGATTACGAGGGGCGGCTGGCGACGCTTGACGCCGCGGGCATGGCCGCCTGCATCGCGCGCCACGAGGCGATCGAGACCACGGCCGGGCGGATCATGTCCTATGCGGGGCTGCGCTATTATCAGAACACCACCGATGCCGAACGCGCCAAGTTCATGTCGGATGCGGGCGACCGGATCACCGGCTTCACCACGCCGCTGGTGTTCTTCAGCCTGGAATTCAACCGCATCGAGGATGCGCGCTATGAAGCGGTCTTTGCCGATCCGCTGGTGGCGCGCTTCAAGCCGGTCTTTGACCGGATGCGGGCGATGAAACCCTATCAACTTTCCGACGAGCTGGAAAAGTTCCTGCACGATCAATCGGTCGTGGGCGCCGCGGCGTGGAACCGGCTGTTTGACGAAACCACCGCGGCGCTGGAATTCACCGTGGATGGCGAGACCCTCAGCCTTGAGGCCACGACGACGCTGATGAGCGATCACGACCGGGGCAAGCGCGAGGCGGCGGCGCGCGAACTGGCGCGCGTCTTCGGGCAGAACGTCAAGCTTTTCGCCCGCGTGCACAACACGCTTGCGAAGGAAAAGGAAATCGAGGACCGCTGGCGGAAGATGCCCACGCCGCAGCTGGGCCGCCACCTGTCGAACCATGTCGAGCCCGAGGTGGTCGAGGCTTTGCGCAATGCGGTCGTGGCCGCCTATCCGCGGCTGTCGCATCGCTATTACGCGCTGAAAGCGAAATGGCTGGGGCTTGAAAAGCTGCAGGTCTGGGACCGCAACGCGCCCTTGCCCAGCGAAACCCCGCGCAAGATTCTGTGGGACGAGGCGAAGGACACGGTTCTGGGCGCTTACGGCGCGTTTTCGCCCAAAATGGCCGAGATCGCCGCGCCCTTCTTTGACAAAGGCTGGATCGATGCCGGGGTGAAGCCGGGCAAGGCGCCGGGGGCCTTCGCCCATCCGACGGTGACGACGGTGCACCCTTACGTGATGCTGAACTATCTCGGCAAACCGCGCGACGTGATGACCTTGGCGCATGAGCTGGGCCATGGCGTGCATCAGGTTCTGGCCGCCAAACAGGGGCCGATGCTGTCGGACACGCCGCTGACGCTGGCGGAAACCGCCTCGGTCTTTGGCGAGATGCTGACCTTCCGCGCGCTGCTGGACGCCGCGAAGACCCCCGCCGAACGCAAGCAGCTGCTGGCGGGCAAGGTCGAGGACATGATCAACACCGTCGTCCGGCAGATCGCGTTTTACGATTTCGAATGCAAGCTGCATGCGGCCCGGGCGCAAGGCGAACTCACGCCCGAGGCGATCAACGCGCTCTGGATGTCGGTGCAGGCGGAAAGCCTCGGCCCGGCGTTCGAGTTCATGCCGGGCTACGAAACCTTCTGGACCTATATCCCGCATTTCGTGCATTCGCCCTTCTACGTCTATGCCTATGCTTTCGGCGACGGGCTGGTGAATGCGCTTTACGCCACCTATGCGGCGGGCCTGCCCGACTTCCAACGCAAGTATTTCGAGATGCTCGAAGCGGGCGGATCGAAGCACCACAAGGATCTGCTGGCGCCCTTTGGTCTTGACGCCTCGGACCCGGCCTTCTGGGACAAGGGTCTGTCGATGATCGCCGGGCTGATCGACGAGCTGGAGGCGATGGAGGCCTGACGCCACGTTGGCGCTTTGCGCCTGCCCCCGCCCCTGCTAGCCTTTCCGAAACGGAGGGGGGCGCATGGGCTGGGGCAAAAGCATCGGATGGGGCCTGGGCGGGGCCGTGATCCTGGCGGCGGGGGCGTTCTTCGCCCTTGCCCCCGGCATCGTCGAGCGGGGGCAAAACCGGGTCGTGCCGCATGATCCCTGGCCGGTCTCGGCGCAGGCGGCGGCGCTGCACAAGACGCTCGCCATCGGCGACTGGCATTCCGACGCGCTTCTGTGGGACCGCGACCTGCTGACGCGCTCGGATCGCGGCCATGTCGATCTGCCGCGGCTGCGGGCGGGCAATGTGGCGGTGCAGGTCTTCACCACGGTGACGAAAACCCCCGCCGGGATGAATTACGACCATAACGACGCCGGAGCGCGGGACAACATCACGCTTCTGGTGATCGGGCAATTGCGCCCGCTGAAGAGCTGGTTCAGCCTTGCCGAACGCGCGCTGGATCAGGCGGCGCGGCTGGCTGCGATGGCCAGGGCCGCCCCCGATCAGCTGATGGTGGTGCGGACGGCGGAGGATCTCGACCGGGTGCTGGCGGCGCGGGCGCAAGGCGCGCAGACCGTGGCCGGGATTCTGGGCGCCGAGGGCGGCCATGTGCTGGAAGGCAAGATGGAAAATCTGGATAGGCTTTACGACGCCGGGTTCCGGCTGATCGGGCTGACGCATTTCTTCGACAACGAACTGGGCGGCTCGCTGCATGGCGAAGACGATGCCGGGCTGACGCCGTTCGGGCGGCAGGTGGTCGAAGCGATGGTGCAAAAGCACATGGTGATCGACCTTGCCCACGCCTCGGAACAGATGGCGCGGGAGGTGCTGGCGATGCCGGGCACGCGGCCGATCGTCAGCCACGGCGGCATTCACGGGGTCTGCCCGGTGAAGCGCAACTTCCCCGACGCGCTGATGAAGCAGATCGCCGCGAAAGGCGGTCTGATCGGCATCGGCGCCTGGGCCGAGGTGACCTGCGACGCGACGCCTGCGGGCGTGGCAAGGTCGATCGTGGCGGCGGTGCGGCTCGTGGGCGAGGATCACGTTTCGCTCGGCTCGGATTTCGACGGCGCGGTCGAGACGGAATTCGACAGTTCGGAACTGGCCGCGCTGACACAGGCGTTGCTGGAGGCCGGGCTGAGCGAACGGGGGATCGCGAAGGTCATGGGGGGCAACATGATCCGCTATCTGCGCGAGACCCTGCCGCAGTAGGGGGAGCAGGATTTCGCCTCGCTTGCGCGAGGCGACCCGGGGGGGGGGGGGGGGGGGGGGGGGGGGGGGGGGGGGGGGGGGGGGGGGGGGGGGGGGGGGGGGGGGGGGGGGGG
>NZ_SWJZ01000090.1 GCF_005144475.1 Rhodobacter capsulatus
CCGCCCCCCCCCCCCCCCCCCCCCCCCCCCCCCCCCCCCGGGTCGCCTCGGCGCAAGCCGAGGCGAAATCCCCTGCAACGCATGAAAAAGGGAGCCGAAGCCCCCTTCCCCGTGATCTTTTGAAACCGGCTCAGACCGCTTTCTTCAGCGCCTCGACCAGATCGGTGCGCTCCCAGCTGAAGCCGCCATCGGCTTCCGGCGCGCGGCCAAAGTGGCCATAGGCCGAGGTGCGCGCGTAGATCGGGCGGTTCAGATCCAGCTGCGTGCGGATGCCGCGCGGCGTCAGATCCATGCATTCGGCCACGATCCGCTCGATTTCCGCATCCGGCAGCTCGCCCGTGCCATAGGTGTCGGCATAGATCGACAAGGGCTTCGCCACGCCGATCGCATAGGACACCTGGATCAGGCAGCGCTTCGCCAGACCGGCGGCCACCACGTTCTTCGCCAGATAGCGCGCGGCATAAGCGGCCGAGCGGTCCACCTTGGTCGGGTCCTTGCCCGAGAAGGCCCCGCCGCCATGCGGCGCCGCGCCACCATAGGTGTCGACGATGATCTTGCGCCCGGTCAGACCGGCGTCGCCATCCGGCCCGCCGATGACAAAGGTCCCGGTCGGGTTCACCCACCATTCGGTCTTTTCGTCGATCCAGCCCGCCGGCAGCACCGCGCGGATATGCGGCTCCACGATGGCGCGGATGTCATCCGAGGTCTGGCTTTCGTATTTGTGCTGCGTCGAGAGCACGATCGAGGTGACGCCGACCGGCTTGCCATCCTCGTAGCGCACCGACAGCTGCGATTTCGCATCCGGGCCCAGCGTCGGCTCGGCGCCCGATTTGCGCACATCGGCCAGACGGCGCAGGATCGCATGCGCATACTGGATCGGCGCGGGCATGAGTTCCGGCGTCTCGTCGGTCGCATAGCCGAACATGATGCCCTGATCGCCCGCCCCGTCCTTGTCGACGCCTTGCGAGATATGCGCCGATTGCGGGTGCAGGTAATTGGCGAAGTTCAGCGTCGCCCAGTGGAAGGCGTCCTGTTCATAGCCGATATCCTTGACGCAATCGCGCACGATCCCGTCGATGCGGCCCATGAACTCGGCCAGTTTCGCCTTGTCGGAAAGACCCACTTCCCCGCCGACAACCACCTGATTGGTGGTGGCAAAGGTCTCGCAGGCGACGCGGGCATTCGGCTCTTCGGCAAGGAAGGCATCCAGAACGGCATCGGAGATGCGGTCGCAGACCTTGTCGGGGTGACCCTCCGAGACGGACTCGGAAGTGAAGACATAGTTAGAACGTGACATGGGGAAGTGCTCCATTGATGTGTTCCCACCCCGCCAGGAAGCCGTTGGAGTGGTGGAGCGACGCTAGCCCCCGATTCTGCGCCGGTCAACGCGCGATTTGCGCCCAAGCCCCCAAACGAGGGCAACTGCGGCGATAAGACCTGCCAGCCACGGCCCGTCACCCCAGCGCGCATAGGGCGGCGCGGCCAAAGACCCGGGCAAGGCCGCGTCGATCACGCCCTGCTGCCCCATCGGCAGGCTTTCGACCACCCGGCCCCGCGCGTCGATCAGCGCCGAAATCCCGGTATTGGCAGAGCGCGCCAGCGGCAGGCCGAATTCGATCGCCCGAAACCGCGCCTGCACCAGATGCTGCACCGGGCCCGACATCTCGCCGAACCAGGCGTCATTGGTGATCTGCAACAGCCAGTCCGGGCGGCGATCCGCATGCATGTCCTGCGGAAAGACCGCCTCGTAGCAGATGAGCGGCTGCACAAGACCAAGACGGCCCAGATCCAGCAGCTTGCGCGCCGTGCCCGCGGAATAGCCGTTGCCCGCGCGCGCGGCGAAAGCGGTGATGCCGAACCGGGCGAGCGCATCGCCAAAGGGGATGTATTCGCCAAAGGGCACCAGATGCACCTTGTCATAGACCGGGCCGATCGTGCCGCCCGCCCCGATCATCGCCAGCGAATTGAAATAGCGCAGGCCTTCCTCGCGCTGGATGCCGACGGCAACCGGCACGCCGCGCGCCGCCTCGGCGATCATCGTCAGACCGTCGCCCGCCCGATCGAGCAAAAAGGGCACCGCGGTTTCGGGCCACAGGATCAGATCCGGCGCGGCCTTGCCCGGTGCGGGCGGCTGCGCGGTCAGATCGAGGTGGCGAAAGAAGAATTCCTCGGCATAGTCGGGGCGCCATTTCAGATCCTGCGGCGCGTTCGGCTGCACGATGCGCAGATTGACCGGCGTCGCCCGCGGCGGCACCGGCTGCGCCAGCTGCCAGCTGCCCGCGCCCCAAAGCCCCGCGATCACCGCCGCCGAAACGCCCACCGCCGGCAGACGCCAGTTTGCCCGGGGCATCAGCCAGGGCAGCACGGCGAGACACAGCGTCAGTGCGCTCAGCCCCATCGCGCCGACGAAAGCCGCGCCCTGCGCCAGCGGCGTGTCGATCCAGATATGGCCGAACAAAACCCAAGGTAATCCGGTGAAGATGTAGCTGCGCACAAGATCGGCGCCGAAAAGCCCGACCGCCACCCCCGCCGCGCGCGAGACCGAAGCCCCGCCCAGCCGCGCGCCAAGGCTCATGCCCACGGCCCAGAAAAGCCCCATGCCCAGCGCCATGAAAACCAGCGCGAAAGGCGCCATCCAGCCATAGATTTCAGGTTCCACGAAGAAGGGCTCGACGATCCAGAACATCGCCAGCGCCGCATAGCCCGTGCCCGCCGCCAGCCCGACCCGAAAGGGAGAGGTCGCCTGCCCCATCGCGACCAAAAGCGACAGCGCGACCAGCGCCACGCCCCACAGCCCGAACGGCGCCTGTCCCAGCGCCACCCCCGCCCCAAGGAGCGCGGCCAGACCCCAGACAAGGATCTTGACCGCAGGATTGTAAAGCGGGGGCACGCGCATGGAATGTCCGTTCTGTTCAGTCTATTCGGCGGCGACGCCCGGCAGCCGCACGCGCAGCCGTTTCACCCGGCGCGGATCGGCATCGACCACTTCGAATTCGACGCCGTTTTCCGCCACGATCACCTCGCCCCGGGTGGGCACCCGGTCGATCTGCATGAAGACAAGCCCGCCCAGGGTGTCGATCTCGGCGCCTTCCGCGGCATCGGCCAGCTTCAGCCCGATCTCGGCCTCGAAATCGGTCAGCGGCGTGCGGGCCTGCACCAGCCATTGACCGGGCTTTTCCAGCTTCCACAGACCGTCTTCTTCCTCGTCGTGCTCGTCCTCGATCTCGCCGATCACCTGTTCGATCAGGTCTTCGAGCGTGACAAGCCCGTCCACCCCGCCATATTCGTCGATCACCAGCGCCATGTGGATGCGCTGCAGCTGCATCTTCTGCAACAAAACGCCGATCGGCATCGAGGGCGGCACATACAGCAGCGGGCGCAACAGCTTGCGCAGCGAGAACCGGCCCGGGGCGCCGCCAAAGCCATGCGCCAGCGCCAGATCCTTCAGGTGCACCAGCCCCATCGGACTGTCGAGCGTGTCCTTGAACACCGGCAGGCGCGAATAGCCCTGGGTGCGGAAGACCTCGACCAGCTCGTCGCGGGGGGTGGTGACCGGAACGGCGACGATTTCCGCCTTTGGCACGGCGACATCGCCCACCCGCATCTTGCGCAGGTTGCCCAGCCCCGGCAGGCCCAGAGGGGCGGCCGCGGTGGCGGCGGATTGCGCCTCGGAGGCGTCAGCCTCGCCCGGAGAGGCGCCAAGCGCGCCCAGAATGCGCCCGAAAAAGCCTCTAGGCTGAGGTTCGTTGCTACTCTCGCCGGCTTCGGGTTCCGAAGCGGGCGCGGCGGCGGCGGAATTGCTTCCGTCTGCGACTTGTCCCATCGTTCCTTTCCAAATGTGCCCGTGCGGGGCTAGATCTCGTAGGGATTGGCAATCCCCAGAGCGGCCAAGATACGCACTTCGATGCTTTCCATCAACTGCGCGTCTGCGTCGCGGATGTGGTCATAGCCCAGAAGATGCAAAACGCCATGTATCACCAGATGTGTGACATGATCGTGAACGGATTTGCCCGCGGCCTCGGCCTCGCGCGTGCAGGTCTGAAAGGAAATCGCGATGTCACCGAGGGAATCGCGTTCGCCCGGCACGAAGGGCTCTGGGAAGTACGGCTCCTCGCCGTCGTTTTCCGCCGCCAGATCCTGCGCGGGCCACGAAAGGACATTGGTGGGCGTGGGCTTGCCGCGGAATTCGGCGTTGAGGTCCGCGATGCGGGCATCGTCGCAGCCGATCAGGCTGATTTCCCAGGCCTCGGGGTCAAGCTCCTGATCGGTCAGGACAACCCGGGCCACGCGTTCCGAAAGCCCGGCAAGGTCGATCCCCTGCCAGGCCGCTTCCTCGATCAGACAATCAACCAGCGGTTCCTTCATCCGCCCGTTCATAAGCGCCAATGATCCGCGCCACAAGCGGGTGACGCACCACATCGGCGGCGGTGAAATAGTTGAAGGAAATCCCCTTCACGCCGCCCAGGATGCGTTCGGCATCGGCAAGCCCCGAGGCCGTGCCGCGCGGCAGGTCGATCTGCGTGCGATCGCCGGTGATCACCATCCGGCTCCCCTGCCCCAGACGGGTCAGGAACATCTTCATCTGCATCGTCGTGGCGTTCTGCGCCTCGTCCAGCACGACAAAGGCATTCGACAGCGTGCGCCCCCGCATGAAGGCCAAGGGCGCGATTTCGATGCGCTTTTCCTCCATCAGCTTGGCCATCTGCTTGGCGGGCAGAAAGTCGTTCAGCGCGTCGTAAAGCGGCTGCATGTAGGGATCGACCTTGTCCTTCATGTCGCCGGGCAGAAAGCCCAGACGCTCGCCCGCCTCGACCGCCGGACGGCTCAGGATGATCTTGTCAACGAGCCCGCCGATCAGCATCGTCACGCCGACGGCGACGGCCAGATAGGTTTTCCCGGTGCCCGCAGGCCCGATGCCGAAGGCCATTTCATGTTCGAACAGCGACCGCACATAGGCCTTTTGCGCATCCGTCCGCGGCTCGACCTGTTTCTTGCGGGTGCGGATTTCATATTTTCCGGCCGCGAACATTTCCAGCTGTTCATCGACGGACACGCCGTCATGGCCCAGATCCGACATCCGGATCGCCGCGTCGATCTCGCCCGCGTCGATCGGCTTGCCCGCCTCCAGCCGGGCATAAAGCGCATTCAGCACCCCTCCGGCCAGCCCCTGCGCGTCGGGCGTGCCGACGACCGCCAGCTGATTGCCGCGGCGCAGGATATGGACCGACAGCTTGTGTTCGATCTGCGCCAGATTGCGGTCGAATTCGCCGCACAGGTCGATCAGCAACCGGTTGTCAGGATACTCCAGAAGCGTCTCGTAGGCGTCCTGAGTGCGGGGCGGGGGGGTGATCGCGCTGAAGCCCAATAACGTCTCCCTTGGCTGGGTTGGTAAAGATATGGTGCACCCCACCCGGGTCCCACGCAAGCGCTGGTTCACCCGAAACCGGCCCGCAGAGAAAAAATTCATCTGCGCGACATGAAAGCGGCCGTGCCAAGCAGGGCACGGCCGCTTTGCCCGAATTTTGGGCAGATGCTGATTTCCCGGTCAGAGATAATCCGGGATCGGCGAGCCCTGCTTGAACGGGCCGACGGCGGTGTTCGGCGGCGCCGCGCCCGAGCAGATCGGCTTGCCGTAATCATCGACGCGCGCGCTCATGTAGCCCTCGACGCCATCGTCGATGATCCAGTGATCGCAGCCCTCGGGATCGACCCAGACCCCGGCCTTGAGCGTGCTCAGATGGTGGGAGTTGATGCCGCGGTCGATCGACTTGTCGGGACCATAGCTGTCGTCGCAGGCCGCGAGCGCCAGCGCCGCGGCGCCCAGAAGCAGGAGTTTCGTGCCGTTCATGGTGATGCCCCTCACTTCACGCAGATCACTTCGACGCGGCGGTTTTGCGCCATGCCCGCGGCGGTGGCGTTCGTCGCTTTCGGCATCCGCTCGCCATACCAGTTCACCGCCAGCACCGGGGCGCCGACCTGTTGCGCCACTCCGGCGACGGCCTCGGCGCGGCCCTTCGACAGGCGCATGTTGTATTCATCCGAGGCGCGGCTGTCGGTGTGGCCGGTGATGATGAAGCTGCGCGCCTGCGCGGATTGGAAGAATTGCTGCAGGGTGCCGCGCCCGGTCGCGGTCAGCTTCGTGCTGTCGGTGGCGAAAAGCGTGTCGGTCTGCAGCACGCCGCAGACGTTGCGGTGACAGACCGGGCGGCCGTCGCGGGTCTTGCGCGCGTCCATGTAACCCTCGGTGCCGTCATCCATCGCCCAATGTTCGCAGCCGTCGGGGTCGATCCAGATCGCCGGAATGTAGGTCTCGGCCTTTTGCTGCGCCGCCACCGGGCCGACCGAAGCCGCCAGTGCCAGAGCCGCCGCACCAAAGATCGCGACCACGGGTTTCCCCCCCAGGGTCAATCTTGTCATCCCCCACGCCTCCTCGAATGGACCGCCCCGGCCGGGCCGGGGCGTTAACGAATATGAACCACAGTAACAAAAGCTTGAGACAAGGAAAGGGCTTTCGCCCGGTTATTGTGGCCTTTCCGGGAACAAACCGGGGCGCAATGCGTGCAAATTGGGACAATTTCGGGGCAGATGCAGCAAATCCCGCGCAACCGGGAAAGCTGTCCCGGGCTGCCCCAACGGGTCAGAGCAATTCGCCCGCCAGCGAATTCGGCGCCGAGGCGGTGATTCTCACCTGTGCCAATGTGCCCGGGGTGATGCCCTCGGCCGTCACATGCACCGCATGCAGGTAATCCGACTTGCCGACCCATTGCCCGGGCAGACGGCCGGGTTTCTCGAACAGCACGCCCACACTGCGCCCGACCATCGAGAGCTGCGTGGCCTTTTGCTGCGCGGTGATCAGCGCCTGCAGCTCCTGCAGCCGCGCATCCGCCACCTCGGCCGCAACCGGATCGCGGCTGGCGGCGGGTGTGCCGGGACGCGGCGAATATTTGAACGAAAACGCCGCGCCAAAGCCCACGGCGCGGATCAGATCCAGGCTCGCCTGATGATCGGCCTCGGTCTCGCCGGGGAAGCCGACGATGAAATCGGAAGACAGCACCAGATCGGGCCGCGCCGCACGCAGCCGCTCGACCAGCCGCAGATAGTCCTCGGCACTGTGCTTGCGGTTCATCGCCTTCAGGATCGCATCCGAGCCCGATTGCACCGGCAGATGCAGATAGGGCATCAGTTTCGGTTCGTTGCCATGCGCTTCGATCAGATCCTCGGCCATGTCGTTGGGGTGGCTCGTGGTGTAGCGGATGCGGTCCAGCCCGTCGATCCGGGCCAGCGCGCGCACCAGACGGCCAAGGCCCCAGACGCCGCCCGGCCCCTCGCCGTGATAGCCGTTGACGTTCTGACCCAGAAGCGTGATTTCCCGCACGCCCTTCGCCACCAGCTTTTCGGCCTCCGACAGGATGCGGGCCACGGGACGCGAGATTTCCGCGCCCCGCGTATAGGGCACGACGCAGAAGGCGCAGAACTTGTCGCAGCCCTCCTGCACGGTCAGAAAGGCGGTGGGACGCGCCTGCACCGGGCGTTCGGGAAGCTTGTCGAACTTGTCCTCGGCGGGGAATTCGGTGTCCACGGGGCGTTCGCCGCGCCCGACCGCCGCCACCATCTCGGGCAGGCGGTGGTAGTTCTGGCTGCCGACGACCAGATCGACCAGCGGCATGCGGCGCATGATCTCTGCGCCCTCGGCCTGCGCGACGCAGCCCGCGACGCCGATCGTCAGGCCCGGTTTCGCCTCCTTGAAGGGGCGCAGCCGGCCCAGATCGGAATAGACCTTTTCGGCGGCCTTCTCGCGGATGTGGCAGGTGTTGAGCAACACCATGTCCGCCTCGGCCGGATCGTCGGTCAGGGTGTAGCCCTGCACGCCCATCGCCTCGGCCATGCGCTCGCTGTCATAGACGTTCATCTGACAGCCATAGGTCTTGATGTGCAGCTTTTTCGGCGTGTCGGACATGGGGCCTCCCGGGGGTTGGCGCCCGATACCGCAAACGCGCCGGTGCCGCAAGTTTTGCGGCGGGACGGTTCCGGCGAGCCAGAAAAAAAGGGCCGGTTGCCCGGCCCCAAGTCAGCGATGAGAGAGTGCGGGGACGCTGGCAGACCGCGATCTTACTTGGTCAGGATCAGCTTTCCCTGCCGCGTGATACGCAGCGTATAGGTTTGTCCGTCGAGATCGATCTGTGCCAGATTGCCGCCCCTGGTCAGAATGCGCGCATCATGGGCGGGCAGGACCGGGGTGGCGGTGCCCGACAGCGGAAGGCTCATGTTCATGCGCGCCCCTCCATCCGGTCCAGGATCGCCTCGTGGCGGTGGGCGTGATCCAGCCCGGTGCACAGCGCCGTGACCAGATCGGAGAGCGAGAAGGAAACCTGCCCCCGGTCGTCGCGCGGCGGCGCGGCCGGACAGGTGCGGAAGGAAAGGGCAAGGGCCATGGGCAGATCCTCGGCGGGTTGCGATCGATGCCCTAAACCTGACAGAAATGATTGGGTATGTAAAGCCCGAATCTTTTAGTCGGATACACCCTGACGCAGCGGAGCCGCCCCCCCCTCGGCCACAGGATCGGGCAGCGGCTCCCGCAGCGGTTGCGGACGGCCGAAGTGATAGCCCTGCGCGGTCTCGAAACCGAGCCCGCGCAACAGATCGGCCACCTCGGCACTTTCCACCCCCTCGGCCACGGTGCGCAGACCGAGCGCCTGCGCCAGCATCACGATCGCCCGCAGGATCGGCGCGTTGCGCGGATCCGCCTGCAGCCCCAGCACGAAGGATTTCTCGATCTTCAGCCCGTCGATCGGCAGATCGCGCAGATGCGACAGCGAGGCGAAGCCGGTGCCGAAATCATCCAGCATGATCCGCACCCCGGCGGCGCGCAGCCGCGCGAAGCCCGCGACCAGCTCGGGGGTGCGCTGATCGACCAGCACGGTCTCGACGATTTCCAGCTCGATCTGCGCCGGGCTGACCCCCGCCCGCGCCAGCGCCCGCAGCAGATAGGCGGCGAAATCGACCCGGCGCAGACTGTGTTCCGAGACATTCACCGCCACCCGCCCCAGCCCGTGCCCAGATCCCAGCCCCGGCCCCTGCCCCTGCCCCGGTCCGGCGCCGCAACCAGACCCGGGGCGGCGCAGATCGGCCAGCACCCGGCGCAGCACCGCCGCATCCAGCAGCGTGGCGCATTCGGGATCCTCGAGCGCTTCGGCCCAGTCGGCCGGACCGCTGACCTGCCCGGCCCGGTCGAAGATCCGCACCAGCGCCTCGTGGCCGTCCGGGGCGCCATCGGCCAGCCGCAGCTTCGGCTGATACCAGACCCGGATCCGGTCCTCCTGCACCGCATCGCGCACGCAGGCGATGGCCCGGCGCCGCGCGCCGACGCGCGCCAGCATCGCGCCGCGCAGGAAATCGACACCGCCGCCCGCGCGCTTGACCTCGCTCAGCGCCTCCTTGGCGCGGGCGAACAGCGCCTCGGGGGCGCGGCCGTCCTCGGGGAAGGCGGCAAGACCCATCGCCGCGCGCAGCCGCACCGCCCCGCCCGAAACCGCCAGCGGCACATCCAGCGCCGCCGCCACCGCCGCCCCCAGCCCGCGCGCCGCGGCATCCGGATCGGTGGCGGGCAGCAGCAGCGCGAATTCGTCGCCCACCAGCCGGGCGGCAAACCCGCCCTCGGGCAGCAACCCCGCCAGCCGTCCGCCGATCTCCTGCAGCATCGCATCGGCGCGATCCGCCCCGAACCGATGGTTCACCGCGCCGAAATCCTCGATGTCGATCAAGACCAGCGCCAGCGGCTCCGCCCCGGCACAGGCCGCGCGCAGATGGCTGCGGAAATAGTGCCGGTTCGCCAGCCCGGTCAGATCGTCCAGATGCGCCATCCGCCACAGCCGCTGCCGGTCTTCCTGCGCGCGGGTGATGTCGCAGACCACGCCCTGCACCCGCTCGACCCGGCCCCGCGCCCAAAGCGGCTCGCAAAACAGCCGGATCTGCCGCAGCGCGCCATCGGGGGTGCGGATCCCGGCCTCCAGATCCAGCGGCTGGCGCAGCGTCTCGGGCGTGGCAAGGCAGGTGCGCAGCTGCCCGCGCAGCGGTTCCGAGATCAGCCGGTCGAGCAGCGTGTCAAGCCCGTCCGCGGGGCCGGGGCGCAGCCCGAGGATGTCGAACATCCGGTCCGAGCCCTGCAGCCGGTCCTGCGCCGGATCCCAGGACCAGGCGCCCACCTCGGCCATGCGCTCGATCTGCGCCAGCCAATGCGCGCGGGTCTGCGCCAGCGCCACCTCGCGCGCCTGATCCTCCTCGAAGACATGCCGCCGCTCGGCCTCGAACAGCGCCAGCGCGCTGCCCCCGGCTTCGGTCTGCCGCGCCGAGACAAGGCAGCGCCGCAGGCCGCCCTCGCGGTCGGGCAGCGACAGCGACACCTCGTCAAGCCGCCCGTTCAGCCGCAGCTGCGGCACCAGATGCGTCGTCCAGAACAGCCGCCCCGCCGGGGACAGCAGCCCCGCCAGATCGAGTCGGCCGATCACCTCGGCGGCGGGGCGGCCGATCCAGTCGCACAGCGTCGCATTGGCGCTTTCGATCCGCCCGGCGGCATCCAGCCGCAGCAACCCGCAGGGCGCCGTCAGCGCGGCGGGGCCATAGGCGGCACAAGCGCTGTCCGGCGCGGTCGGGTCCGGTTCCTGCGTCCTGCGTGCCGAGAGCGGGTTGGGCGGCATCGGCGGGCACATCGCGGCTCAGGCCTGCGGCGGGGGCGGGTCAAAGGCGCTCAGCAACGCCGCGGCCACCGCCTGCGGATGGCTGATATGCGGGCAATGGCCGGAACTGGCGAGCCGCACCAGCCGACTGCCCGGGATCGCCCGATGCACGAAATCGACCGCCGTTTCGGGCGCGATCGGATCGTCGGGCGATTGCAGGATCAGCACCGGCACCCGCAGCCGCGGCAAGAGCGCGCGCGTGTCCGAAAAGAACGTCGCGCGGGCAAAGGCCGAGGCGATCTCGGGGTCGTTGCGCTGCAGGCGGCGGGCGAACTCGTCGGCCAGATCCGGCCGGTCGGGATTGCCGGTGGCGACCGGCGCGAAACTGGCCGCCCAGCCGATGAAATTGCGGTCCATCAGGGTCAGCAGATCCTCGACCGTGTCGCGGCTGAAGCCGCCGTGATAGCCGCCCTCGTCCAGATAGCAGGCCGAGGGGCCGATCATCACCAGTTCGGCGAAAAGATCGGGCCGCTCCAGCGCCGCCAGCGCGCCGATCATCGCCGAGACGGAATGGCCGACGAAGCGCACCGGCCCCAGATCGAGCCGCGCCAGCAGGCCGACCACATCCTCGGCATAGCCCTGCAGGCGGGCATGGCGCTGGCGGTCGTAAAGCCTCGGATCGGCCAGGCCGCAGCCCGCGTGATCGAACAGCACCACCCGATGCCGCAAAGCCAGCGGCGGCGCGACGTCCTTCCAGACCGTCTGGTCACAGCCGTAGCCATGCGCCAGAACCACCGGCGTGCCCCGCGCGCCAAGCATGCCAAGGTTGCAATCCAGGTTGTCAAGCATCCGCCCTTGCCCCTGAAAGTTGAATCGGTCGTGCTGCAAACATAAGTCTACCGGTCAAAATTCGTTCTGCAAACCTTGTGACGCGAAAATCTTTGCAATCCGCGCGTGTTCCGGTTTGTCTGGCGCAAACGACGGGGGCGCGGATGCGGATCGGGATCTTGGGGACGGGCGCGATCGCCGAGGCGGTGGTGCGGGGGATCGCAGCCGACGGGCACGAGATCACCGTCTCGGACCGCAGCGCGACCCGGGCGGCGGCGCTGGCGCGCGATGTCGCGGGGCTGCGCGTCGCGCCCAATCAGGCGGTGCTGGACGCGGCCGATGTGGTGATCCTCGGCCTCGTCGCCGGGGTGGCGGGCGGGGTTCTGCCGGGGCTGCGGTTCCGGCCCGGGCAGCGGGTGATCTCGCTGATGGCGGGGGCGGGCCTGGCCGAGGTCGCCGCCTGGGTGGCCCCGGCCCGGGCCGAGGCGGTGATGCTGCCCTATCCCGCCATCGCCACCGGCGGATCGCCGATCCTGGCCTTTGGCGACACCGGGCTGATCAGCGCGCTGTTCGGCGCGCGCAACCGGATTTTCGCGCAGACCTCCGAGGCGGAGCTGGCCGACTTTCTGGTGGCGCAGGCGGTGCTTTCGCCGGTGGCGCTGCTGCTGGCGGAAACCGCGGCCTGGCTTGCCCCGCGCGTCCCCGACCCCGCCACGGCCGAGGCCTTCCTGCGCGATCTGGTCGGCTCCAGCCTTGCCGCCGGTCCGCTGCGCGATCTTCTGGCCGCGCTCGACACCGAGGGCGGCTACAACCAGCGCCTGCGTCAGCACATGGACCGCGCCGGGATGACGCGGGATCTGCGCGCCGGGCTGGACGGTCTGGCGGACCCTTGATCGCGGGGCTTTGATGCCGGGGCCCCCTGCCCCGTCCGCCCCGGTCAAGCCCGCTTGCATTTGCCCGCGCCATCCGCGACGTTGCGCAAAAAGGGGCCAGAGGCATGGACTACGCTTCCCAGACCGACTTCCTGAGCATGGCGCGCGAGGTTCTGGCCGGCGGGCCGGTTGCGGTGATCCTGGTCGAGGATCTGGTCGAGGTGGACAGCACGCTGCGCCACCATCTGAAGCTCGGCTTTCGCACGCTGATCCTGTGCGCCCCCGCGGCGCTGCGCCTGCCCGACGATCTGGCGGCGCAGGTTCACCGCATTCCCTGGGTGGCCAACCGTCCCGAGGCCTTCCTTGACGCGCTCAATCCGCTGATCGCCGCCGCGCCGAGCGGCACCTGGTTTTATTACGGCTTCAACGCCGAATACCTGTTCTTCCCCTTCTGCGAGACCCGCTCGGTCCGGGAAATGCTGGCCTTCCACACCGAGGAACGCCGCTTCGGCATGCTGAGCTACGTGATCGACCTTTATGCCGCCGATCTGGACAAGAACCCCGACGGGGTGAACCTGGCCGAGGCGATGCTGGACCGCACCGGCTATTACGCGCTTGGCCGCGCCGATCCGGCCAATCCGGGCCACCCGCGCGAGCGGCAGCTGGATTTCTTCGGCGGCCTGCGCTGGCGGTTTGACGAGCATATCCCCGCGACGCGGCGCAAGATCGACCGGGTCGCGCTGTTCCGCACCGCCCCGGGGCTTCGGCTGCGCGCCGATCACACGCTCTCGGACGAGGAAAGGAACACCTATGCCTGCCCCTGGCACCACAATCTGACGGCGGCGATCGCGTCCTTCCGGGTGGCGAAGGCGCTCAAGCGCAATCCGGGCTCGACCTATGACATTTCAACGTTTCGGTGGCACAATTCGGTGCCCTTCGAGTGGTCCAGCCGTCAGTTGCTGGATCTGGGGCTGATGGAACCCGGGCAGTGGTTCTGAGCGGCTTGGGGGCTATTTGACGGCCGCCTGACAAAGATCACCCGGCACACCGCGCGCGCGGGCGATCGCGCGGTGCGCGTCAATGTCCGGGAACCTCGCCCGTGTCGCGTGCGGGTGCAGGCGAGCGGCCTCACCGTCGCGCAGGCGGCGGAGCGGCCGGGCACTGCCCCGCCTCAGAGCGTCAGCCACAGGTAAAGCGGCATGCCGAAGGTCAGGTTGAAGGGGAAGGTCACCCCCAGCGCCATCGTCAGCGAGATCCCCGGCTCCGCTTCGGGCAGCGCCATCCGCATCGCCGCCGGCACCGCGATGTAGGAGGCGGAGGCGGCCAGCACCACGAGCAGGAACAGGCTGCCGCCCGAAAGCCCGATCAGCGTGCCCATCCCCAGCGCAAGGGCGGCCCCGGCGAGCGGGATCAGCACGCCCGCCGCCAGCAATCCGGGCGTCAGGAAATGCCGCGCGCCGATCAGGCTGCGCCCCGCCGTCACCCCCATGTCGAGCAGGAACAGGCACAGGATGCCGGTGAAGGGTGTCACGATGAAGGGCGCGATCATCGCCATCCCCCGGTCTGCGGTCAGCGCGCCGATGCTGAAGGCGCCGACCAGAAGCACAATCGAGCCATTGGCCAGCACCTCGCGCCCGAGCCGGATCGGCCTTGCCGCCGCGCCGCCGCCGCGATGCGCCAGCCACAGCGCCGAAACGATGGCCGGGGCCTCCATCGCGGCGGCGACCGCGACCATGTAGCCGTCATGCGCGATCCCGGCCCCGTCCAGCAGACTGGTCGCGGTGACGAAGGTCACGATCGAGATCGAGCCGTAATGCCCCGCAACCGCCGCCGCATTCAGCCGGTCGAGCCGGGTCATCGCCCGCAGCAGCGCATAGGCCAGAACCGGGATCACCAGCGACAGCGCCACCCCCGCCAGCAGCGTCACGAACAGATCGGCGCGGATGCCATGCGCGGCCAGGCTGACCCCGCCCTTGAAGCCGATCGCCAGCAAAAGATAGATCGACATGAACTTCGAAGCCCCCGCCGGGATCGACAGGTCGGACCGCGCAAGCGCCGCGATCAGGCCAAGCGCGAAGAACAGGATCGTCGGCACCAGAAGATTCTGCGCCAGAAGCTCGAGAGGGGCGGTCATGTCAGGCTCCGTTGCAATGTCCGCGCAGGGATGCACGCGGAACTTGCATTGGCCAAATACTTAGTTTCTACCGGTTCCATAGTCAGAGGCTATGAAATGCGTCCCACCTTGCGTCAGTTGGAATATATCGTCGCCGTCGCCCGCCTTGGTCGTTTCGGTCTTGCGGCGGCGGCGCTGAATGTCAGCCAGCCGAGCCTTTCGGCGCAGATCGCCGAGGTCGAGGCCGATCTGGGCCAGAGGCTCTTTCGGCGCGATCGCGCCGGGGTGCAGCCCACCGCCGCGGGCGCCGAGGTGATCCGCCGCGCCCAGAAGATCCTGCGCGAGGTCGAGGATCTGCGCGCCAGCGTGACCCATGGGCTGCCCTTCGGCGGGCGGCTGCGGCTGGGGGTGCTGCCGTCGATCGGCCCCTATCTGCTGCCGGGGGCGATCGCCTCGATTCACCGCGAGCAGCCCGGCCTGCGCGTGGCGGTGCGCGAGGAAAACACCCAGGCGCTGGAACAGGGCCTGCGCGCCGGGCGTTTCGATCTGATCGTCTCGACGCCCGAGGACCACCCGAACACGCGTCAGGTCCATCTGTTCGGCGAGCGGCTCTGGATCGCGGTGGCGCGTGACGATCCGCTGGCCGCATCAGAGGCGCCGGTGCGGCGCGAGGATCTGCGGCGGCGGGTGTTCCTGACCCTGGACCGCGGGCATCGGTTGTCGCGGATCGTGCATGCGCTGGCCTCGGGCTGCGACGGGATCGTGTCGGACGATTACGAGGGCACAAGCCTTGATTCCCTGCGCCTGATGGCGGCCTCGGGCGCCGGGATCGCGGTTCTGCCCGAGCTTTACGCCCGCGAGCAGGCGGCGCTGCGCCGCGATGTCGCGCTGCGGCTCTTGCAGGTCGAGGGGGCCAGCCGCGACATCGCGCTGATCCAGCCGATCGGGGGCGAGGAGATCGGACCGGATCTGGTTCAGGCCGCCCTGCGCGCGGCGGTTGCGGCGCTTGGGCTGGGGGGGTCGGGGACAGATCTGATCCCGGCCCGCAAGGGACTGTAATCCCGACGAAAGCCTGTTCTGACGCGGCAGACGCGGCAGACGGGGTCAGGCGCCGCGCGGCGCGCCTCATTTCTTTCGCAGCGCCGCCCCCGGCAGGACGGACCGGCATGGTGAAGGTCGGTCAAGACGCTTGCCGAGAGACGGTCACTTGTGCCAGGCGCACCATCTTGCGCGGCGCTTACCGGTCCCCGTCCGGGGTTTCGCGCGTCGGAGCCAGCAGAAAGAACACCAGAACCGTCAACAGGCCCATCAGCAAGGCCGCGGCTGTCAGCAACACCGAATGGGTCGCGGAAAACGCGCCTTTGCCGGCCGTGATCAGCGCCGCCCCAAGCTCCGCCCCAAGCTGCTGCGCGGCAATGTAGACATCGCCGATCGAGCGCGCCGCCTGATCGGCCAGGGGGTCGGGAATGCCCTCGGGCAGGACCAGATGGGCGCCGAACACCCCCGACATGAAGACGCCGAACAGCGTGATCCCCAGAGCGCCGCCCAGCTCGTATCCCGTCGCCTCGAGGGAGCCCGCGGCCCCCGCCTCATGCGTCCCGGCCGCGCTCATGATCGCGATCGACGAGGCGGTCAGCCCGATGCTCAGCGCCAGCCCGAGCAGCGCCAGCAGCACGGGGGCAACCAGTCCGGCGTCGTGAAAATCGGTGCCTGCGAGGCCCGCAAGCGCCGCCGCCGAGATCGCCAGCGACAGGCAGGCCACCGGCCGCAGCCCGAAGCGCGCCGACAGCCCGCCCGCGACCGGCCCCCCCAGCGCCGCAGCCGCCATGAGCGGGACCATGAAAAGCCCGGCCTGAAGCGGTGTTTTGTCCAGCACATATTGCAGCTCCTGCGCCAGCGTCAGCTCGACCCCCGCCAGGGACCCGCTGGCCACGATCGCCATGATGATCCCCGCCACGATCGCCGGGCGCGAAAACAGCGACAGATCCAGCATCGGCGCGGGGCTGCGCAATTGCAGGCGGGCAAAGACCGTCAGCAGCGCCAGCCCGAGCAGCAGAACCGGCAAAACGACCGCGACCGGCTGTTTCGCGCCGAACCCGGCCTTGATCGCATAGACCGTGGCGATCATGCCGAGGATCAACAAGACCGCCTGACCGATCGCCCAATGGCCGGAGGAGATCCTCTCCTGCCGGGGCAGCAAAAGCCAGCAGGCGGGCAGGACGATCAGCATCACCGGCACGTTGATCAGAAAGACCGAGCCCCACCAGAAATGCCCCAAAAGCGCGCCGCCGATCAGCGGCCCCACCGCCGCCCCGGCCGCGCCCACCGTTCCCCAAAGCCCAAGCGCAAGGCCGCGCTCGGCCGGGTCTTCGAAGGTGCGGCGGATCACCCCAAGCACGCAGGGCATGATCATCGCCCCGCCAAGCGCCAGCAGCATCCGCGCGGCAATCAGCTGCGCAGGATGTGGCGCGGCCGCGGCCAGCGCCGAGGCAAGACCGAAAATTGCCAATCCCGCCAAAAGGATGCGCCGGGTGCCGACGCGGTCGGCCAAGGTGCCCATCGGCACCAGCAGCCCCGCCATCAGCAGCGGATAGATGTCGATGATCCACAAGACCTGGGTGTTGCTTGCCCCCAGCGCCTGGGTCAACGTCGGCACGGCCACATGCAGGATCGTCATGTCCAGCACCACCGGCAGAAAGGCCAGCATCACCGCCAGCAGCACCAGCCAGCGTTTCGGATCGGGTTGACGGACGGCCATGCTTCACCTGAAATCACGTTGCATCCGTCCATATAAATACATACGTATGGAATTCAATATCGCATCGCGCGCAGAGGAGACCATGGGCAGAAAACCGACGATCACCCGCGACCATTTGCTCGATGTCGCCGAAGGGATCGTGCGCGCGGGCGGCGCCTCGGCGCTGACCATCGGTGCGCTGGCGCAGGCGGCGGGGATTTCAAAGGGCGGGGTGCAATATGCCTTTGCCAGCAAGGACGCGCTTGTGCGCGCTCTCATCGACCGCTGGACCGGCCAGTTCGATGCGATGCTGGAGGGGGCGTCCGATGCCGATCCGCTGGACTTTGTCCGCCGTTACATCGCCGCGACCAGGGCATCGCAGCAGGCGATGGACGCCAAGATGGCGGGGCTGCTTGTCAGCTATCTGGAAGACCCGGCCAATCGGCGCGAGACCCGCGACTGGTATCGCGGGATCTTCGACCGGCTGGGCGGAAACGCGGCGCAGGCGCAGGCGGCCCGGGTCGCCTTTCTGGCGGTGGAGGGGCTGTTTCTGATGCGGCTGAACGGGATCGATGAAACCGGCGACTGGACGGATTTTCTGGATGACATCGAGGCGATCCTGGATCGGCTGACCGGCTGAGCGCCGCGGACCGCGGTTCGGACCAAGTCGACGGGCAGGCAAGGCGGTCCGCCGCAATTCGCGGTGCGGGCGGTCTGCGGCTGGCTGACCCGCGCCGGGGGCGAGGGGACGCAGCGGGACATGGCCGAGGGGCTCGGGCTCGGCCGGATGCATCTGTCGCAGATCGCCGCGCGGCTCAAGGGCCTCGGGCTGATCGCGCGCCCGCCGCGAGCGACGGCCGGGCGAAATCGGGGCGAAATCGGGGCGGCTCACCCCCGGCGCGCGTTGGCCCTGACCGTGGTCGCGGCTTTCGATCGGGAGGTCTTCGCCCGAGGCTGACGCGAGGCGGTGCGGGGCGGGATCATCAGGGGCAAGGTGCTCCTGGCCCTGTCCCGCAAGGAAAGCGCGCGGATCGTCCGGGCCTTCCGCACCTCGATGCAGACGCAATTCGGGCAGAGACCCATCTGGTGCCCGGGTCCGGCCCGAGGGCCGGGAGGGCACCGCCGACCCAGACCATGCGCGTCCCGATCACGCTATTTCAGAGCCAAAGCTCGATCAGATCAGCCCCGCCTGATCCCCCATAGGCCGCCCTGCATCCGGTTGCTTGCGCCCCCCGGGACCGAGAGGACCACCGAGATGATGACCTTCCGCGACTTTGTGAAGAAGACCCCAGACGCCGTTCTTCTGCGCGAGATGATCGGCTTTGCCACCGAACGGCTGCAGGTCGCAGGTGACCAGAACCCGCATCTCAACTCCAGCACCAGGGCGGGCAGGCGTCGATGTCGCCGCGCAGATGGCGGGCCAGCATCGGGCGACCGGATCAGAGGATCGAAGACCGCGCGGTCAAGATTGGCGGCCCCTGCCCTTTCGGCTGCCGTCCTTGTCGGCCACGGCATGCGGCAGATCCCCTTGCGTGGTAAAGATATTCTCGTCCCAGAGCCGCCCGACCCAGAGCCGCCCGACATGGATCCGCGCCGCCCGCCGCAGGCCGTAAACCGCATGCTGCACCGCCGAGAGCGAGATCGTCTCCGCCTCTGCGGGCAGCGCGGCCATCACAGAAGCTCGCGGATCTCGGCCCCCGCGGGCAGGCCCTCGCGGTCGCTCTCGATGCGGGTGTCGGCGACTTTCCGCGCGGGCACGAGGTTGCCAAGACCGCGGTCGTCCAATTCGCGGGACGCGCCATCGACTGCGCGGCGGAACGGTCATGTTCGAACATGTTCGCCATGCGCGACGTAAAGCCCATAGGGCACGATGTGCTTGCGGCCCATGGTGCGGCTGTTGGTGCGGGCCTCGCCCTCGGCGCGTTTCTTCTGTTCCGCCCCGGTCGTCGTCGCCATCCGGGTGATCGAGATCTCGACCGGCAGGATCGGCTCGACCGAGCGGGCGAAGGTCATCTGCAGCGGCCCTTGACCTGACCGCAGTTGATGCCGGTGGACATCACCGCGCCAAAGATCCGCACATCGAAAAAATGCGCGCACATCCAGCCGCGCAGCGCCCGGGCTTCCTCGTCGCCTTTCGGGTTGCGCTTCTTGGGCGCCTTGGGGTCATCGGCCCGCCTCGAAACATGGGCCTCACGGGGCTTTTCGTTCAGGATCGCGCCCGCCTGCACATCGATGCGGTGCCCCGCCTCGCCGCCGCGGGCCAGCTCGGCAGAGTTGCGCAGCTTGCGCTTGAGGCTGACGTCGGACACCAGACCATGGATCGTCTCGGGGGCCTGCAGGGTCGCATCGCCGCGGCGCCGTGCCGGATCGCGGGCTGGCAAAAGGGGCGACCGCCGAGAAAAGGCATGGCTGCTGCAAAAATCAGGTCATCGACCCCCGGGGGAATCGTCTCGACAGATCGCCAGATCCTCCCTAACCTCAAAGGGTGTCAATTTCTGGCGGGGGTGCGGATGTCCTTTTCCAAGGCCCAGGATCTGATCCGTCTGGCGCAGATGGCGGCGGCGCGGCGCAGCGGGGTCAGCCTTGAAGACATCGTTGCGGAATTTTCGGTGGCCCACCGCACGGCGCAGCGGATGACCCAGGCGCTTGAAGAGACCTTCGCCAATGTCATCGCCGAGGATGGCGAGGATCGCAAGCGGCGCTGGCGGATCGCGCCGGGGGCGCAGGCGCCGCTGCAGCTGCGCCCGGAAACCGCGATCGAGGCGCTTGACATCGCCGGGCGCGAGGCGGCGGCCGCGGGGCGGCTGCGGCACCGCCAGGCGCTTGCGGGGCTGCGCGACGGGTTGCTGGCGCGGCTGACCCACCGCGATGCCGCCCGCGCCGAGGCCGATGCCGAGGCGGTGCTTTCGGCGCTGGTCACGGTGACGCGGCCGGGACCGCGGGTCAGCCTTGCGCCCGAGATCCTCGACGCGGTGACCGAGGCGCTGCGCGGCCCGTTCCGGCTGCGGGCGCGCTACAAATCCGCCGCGGCGCCCGACCGCATCCTTGAACCGCATGGCGTGCTTTTGGGCCACCGCACCTATCTTGTCGCCCGCGATCCGGCCAAGGGCGCGCTGATCCGCACCTTCCGGCTGGACCAGATCGTGGCGGCCGAGGTGCTGGACGAGAGCTTCACCATGGACCCGGGTTTCTCGATGGCGCGGTTCGCCGCGCAGTCCTTTGGCGTCTGGCAGGATCCGGCGCAATTCGGGCCGGTGGTCTGGCGCTTTGCCCCCCACGCCGCCGAACGCGCGGCGGGGTTCCGCTTTCACCCCTCGCAACGGTTCGAGCCGCAAGCCGACGGCGGCCTGATCCTGCGCTTCGAGGCGGCGGGCTGGCTTGAAATGGCCTGGCATCTGTATCAGTGGGGCGATGCGGTCGAGGTGCTGGAACCCGAAGGCCTGCGCGCGATGGTCGCGGGCCATCGGCGGCCGGATTTCGACGCGATGCCCTGAGCGGCACGCCACCGACCGTGGACAGCGCGCCGACCGCGCCGGGCCGCCGGAAAGTCCGCATGGCCTTCGGGGCACCGGCCCGAACAGGCCCGGGACGCTGCCGCCGTTCCCCGATCAGCGCCGACGCACCGAATTCCCGCCCGCCAGGATGCTGTTGATCAGCCTGGCCACGGCGGCATGCATCTCGGCCTTGCCGTCGTCGGGCGGCACTTCATGCGCTGCCGCGGCATCCCGCAAGATCCCGACAATCTCGGTTTCCGGCAGGATCTTGTGATCGTTGAGGGCCAGAAGCAGGGATTCGCAGATCGTCAGCGCGGCTGTTCCGGCAATATCATCTTGGTCCGACATGGCGGGCTTCACTTTCACTTGGGAGGCACACGGCCAGAACCTGGTCGGCACCGGCTGACTCTAGGCTCATTTCGCGCCCGAAGACTGATCCAGAGCAGCACGGCGCAGGTCTATTGCTGTTATGATCAGACTGAATGAACCGCTGCCGATCCGTCTGGAAGGACCCCGAGATGTCGATCCTTCAAAGCCCGCTCACCCGCAAGCTTTCGGTCTTCGTCGCGCTTTCCGATCGCGATCTTGCCACGCTCGAACGGTTCCATCGACGGCGACGGATCTTTCAGTGCGGCCATGAGATGATCCACGAAGGGCAGATGAACGCCTCGGCCTTCATTCTGGCGCGCGGCTGGGCCTGTTCGTTCAAGATGCTGCCCGACGGCGACCGGCAGATCGTCGATTTTCAGGTGCCGGGCGATTTTCTGGGCCTGCGCAGCATCCTGTTCCGCACCTCCGACCATTCGATCGAGGCGGTGACGCAGATCGAGGCCTCCGAGGTCATCGCCTCCGACATTCTCGATGCCTTTGCCGATGCGCCGCGGCTGGCGGCCGCGGTGCTTTGGGCCGCCTCGCGCGACGAGGCGATGGTGGTCGAGCATCTGGTCGATCTGGGCCGGCGCAGCGCCGAGGAACGCACGGCGCATTTCCTTCTTGAACTCGGGGCGCGGCTGACGCTGGTGGGGATCGGCGACCGGTCCGGCTTCGACTGCCCGCTGACGCAATATCATCTGGCCGATGCGCTGGGGCTGAGCGCGGTGCATGTCAACCGCGTGCTGCGGCATCTGCGCGAAAAGGGGCTGATCACCTTTCAGAAGGGCCGCGTGCTGTTTGACGATTTCGAGCGGCTGCGGGCGCTGGCCAATTTCGACACCGGCTATCTTGATCACGAGGGGCCGCTGCTGCACTGACACCCCGGCCCCAGCGCATGGGCGGCGGAATCAAGCCGCCGGTTGCACTCGCCCTCCCAGCCCCGGCGCTGCGCCGCTTCGGCGGCCTGAAGGTGCCCTTCGGCCCTGGCCTTCGCAACGCCCGCCGGGGCGGCGGCGCAGCGCGCGCGGATGGCGCGCATCTTTTCGGCGGTGCTGGGAAACCGCGGTCTGGGCGTCATGGCCTGTCCTTTCCCGGCTGCGGGCCGGAGCCTGCCGGTTGCGCGCAGCCTAGCCCCCGCGGCGGCGCCGCGGACTGATCGAGATCGGCCCGGCGCGTCGCGACCCGCACCGGCGGCGCTTGCGGGGCTGATGTCGATCAGCCCGGCGCGGGCGGCGGGCTGATACTCTGGACGCAACAACAGGGAGACGGATCATGCACGGCTTTGTCGGACCGATCGAACGGCTCACGAAAGACAATGACGCGTTCCGCAGTCCTCTGTTCGGCACGGCGCAGATGGATCTGACGCTGTTTTCCCTGCGCCGCAAGGACAGTCTGGGCGCCGGGGAGCGCTCGGCATGCGATCAGTTCCTGCGCATCGTCACCGGCAAGGGCCGGATGACGATCGGCGCCACCACCTTTCGCGTGGGCGCGCGGGATGCGATCCTGATCCCGGCGGGCATGGGCTTCACGCTGCACAACATCGGTCGCAAGCGGCTGCGGGTCTATGCCGTGCAGGCGCATGGCGCCGCCGCCCCTGCGGCCGAGGCCGGCGGCCGCGCCGCGGCGGCACGGGCCAGCACCGAACGCGCCCGCCAGGACATGATCTCGGAAGGCGGGCCCGCGGATCTCTCCACGCCATGACCGCCCCCGCCATGACCCGCCCCGCCGCCGTCACCGCTCTTGCCCTGCGCCTTGGGGCGGACCCGGACCGGATCTGCGGCCAGGTGCATCTGCGCCAGCATGGCCGGATCAATCTGGGGCTGCCCCACGACGCCTGGCTTGCCTTCACCGCCGAGGAAATCCTGTCCGTCACCGCCTGCGCCTTTTCCTGGCGGGCCCGGCTTGGCCCGGCGCAGGCCGTGGTGATGCTTGACAGCCTTGACGCCGGAAAACCGGGCCGGTTCGGCGTCAGCGCCTTCGGCCGGGTGCCCATTCCCTTCGCCCCCCGCCCGCAGGCGCTGCCGCGCAGCCAGAGACTGCGCTATCTGACCGAATTGCCGCTTGTCCCCGATGCGATGCTGCACAACCGCGCCCTGCGCTGGGAAGAGATCGACGAGAGCCATCTGCGCGTCGCCACCGGGCTTGGCGCCGAGACGGTCGAGGCGACCTTCACGCTGGGCGCAGAGGGCCGCGTGGCCAGCATCTTCCTGCCCGATCCGTGGAATTTCTCTTCGCGGCGGGACACGGCGGCGGGCTGGTTCGGCAGCTATGCGGATTACGACCGCATCCGCAACCGCTGGATCCCGTTTCACACCGATGTCCATCGCAGGCTTGCCGATCGCAGCATCGGTCTTTGGGTCGCGACGCTCTTTGACTGGCAGATGTCGGGCGACGGCCTCGCTGCGCCGGGCCCTTCCGCCCCCCGAAGGATGCCGCCCGCCGCGGCGCCGCCTCCCCCCTTGCAAGGAGCCACCCCATGATCTCCGATCACGCGCTGAGACTGCAGGTTCTTGACGAACTGACCTGGGAGCCGATGCTGAACGCCGACAGCATCGGCGTGACCGTCTGCGACGGCGTGGTGTCGCTGTCCGGTCATGTCGAGAGCTACTGGCAGAAACGGGCGGCGGAAACCGCGATCGCGGGGCTGCGCGGGGTGCGCGCGATCGTCGATTGCATCGAGGTGCGCCTGCCCGATCAGGTGCAGCGCAACGATGACGAGATCGCGGCGGCGGTCGCCGACCGGCTCGACTGGGTCGGCGCGATTCCGCGCGGCGCGATCGGGGTTCTGGTCGCGGACGGGGTCGTGACGCTGACCGGCATGGTCACGCATCAGTATCAGCGCGAGGCGGCCTTTCGGGCGGTCGATCCGCTCTGGGGGGTGCGCGGGGTCGCCAATCAGATCACCATCCGCGGCGCCCCGCGCGAGACCGGCAAGACCGACCGCGTGCGCGAGGGGATCCGGCGCGCCCTGGCCCGCAAGGGGGTGCTTCCCGACTCGGTGCAGGTCGAGGAACGGGACGGGACCGTGACCCTTTCGGGCACGGCCCGGTCGCTGCAGGAACACGACATCGCCGTGGCCGTCGCCTGGGCGGCGCATGGCACCACGACGGTCGAGGACAAGCTCCGCATCGACTGAGCGCGGGGCGCGCGGGCGGGCGCAGCGGGCCCCCGCGATCGGGCCCCGCTGCGGCGCGGTTCAGGTGTCCTGCGGCCGGGCCAGCAGGAAGGAGATGTCGCGCAAGGCCCGGCGGATCAGCTTTTGCTGACGCGCCTGTTGCCCCGGAAAGGTCAGGGCGAATTGCTCGACCAGATAGCGCAGCCGCTCGGCCGCCTCAGGCCAGGTCTTCGCCGGTCCCAGAAGCAGCAGCGCATCGACGCCGTCGCGCGGCCCGGGCGCGGTTCTTGCCGGGTCCAGGCGACCACAGATCGCCCGCCGCACAAGAACCGCGAAGCGGTCTTCCGGATCGCGCCGGTCATCGAGCAGGATCACCTTGAACGAGGCCGCGCAGGGCGCCGGACCCGGTGCGCAGGGCTGCTGCGGCACCGCCGCCTGCGCGGGACGATCAAGGCCGTCAGGGGGCAATTCGCCGGTCATCACGCCCCCCGGGTCCAAAGCGCCGCGATGCAGCCCTGCGCCACGGCCCTGTCGAAGCCTGCGCGCAGCGCGCCCGGCAGCCAGCCGGTCTCGATCAGGATCTCAAGCTGTGTCGGCGGCGCATCCTGACGCAGCGCGGCCAGCTTGACCGCCCGTGCGGGATCGGCCATCGCCTGATCGACGCAGAGCGGCACCAGCGCCCGCACCACCTCCGCCTCGGCCGCGCGCCGCACGCCGGAGCGGAGTTCCCACCCCGCCCAGACAAAGCCCGTCGCCGCCGTCAGCAGGACGCCCGCAAGGGCACCCACCGCACCCGGCACGATCCACTCCGGTTTCACCATGAGGTTTCCTTTCACGAGAGCGGCGTCCGGCCTCGACACCGGCGCGCAAGCGGGACCGGGCGGCACGCGCCAATCCCGCTTGCGCGGGGCCGGGCTGTCCGGCGATCGCATGCCCCCGTCACAGGATAGCCCGGCCCCGCGTCGCGAAAGCTGATCCGGGTTAGCCCCGCCTCCGCCCCCGCCTTTCCGGGCGGCCTCCGCGCCCCCCTTCCTGCGCACGCCCCTTCCCGCGTGGTTCTGTCCCGCGCAGTTCTGTCCCGCGCGATTGCGCCCGCGCACCAACATGGATCAGCATGCCCCGCCGCGGGTCATGGCAGAGTCGGTCGGCCAGAACCGGGCACCGTCCGGGGAGGGCGCCGGAGCGGGAGAGGGCGACGTCCATTCGCCCTTGATCCGGGCCGCAGCCGGGGTCCGGTTCTGTGCCACGCTGTTTTCGCATGCCGTCGCGCCCGCCATCACGGGCGGGCGCGCGGTCTGCCCATCAAAGGATACGGCCATGCCCGAACTGATCGTGATCGGCTATGCAACCCCCGCGGCGGCCGAGGCGGCCCGCGCCGAAGTCCTTGGCATGGCCAGGGAATATCTTGTCGAGGTGACCGACGCCGTGGTCGCCACCGTCGATGACGCAGGCGGCATCCGGCTTGCCCAGATGGTCGATCTGCGGGCCGTCGGCGCGACCGGCGGCGCGTTCTGGGGGCTTTTGGCGGGCATCTTGTTCTTCAACCCGCTTCTGGGCCTTGTCATCGGCGCGACGGCCGGGGCGGTTTCTGGGGCGCTGGCCGATTACGGGATCGACGACGCCTTCATGCGCAAGGTCTCGGCGCTGTTGCAGCCGGGACATGCGGCGCTGTTTTTGCTGCTGAAAACCCCCGCCTCGGAGCGGATGGTGACGCGGCTTGGCGCGAAGGGGGGCGAGATCTTGCGCACGAATCTGGACCCCGCCGCGGAAACCGCCCTGCGCGATGCCTTTGCGACGGCGCGCGACGGGCTGGGCAAGACCCTGCAAGGGGCCGAGCGTGCGTGACGAAACGCAGTCTGCGCCGGCGGATCCCCTGCCCGGCGCGGGGTGCTGCCACGTCTGCGGACGCGCGCTGCCCGCAACCGAGCTGCAACCCTTCCTCTCGGTCCGCCCGGGACTTTCGGCGCTGATCGAGGCCGAGGCCCCCGGCTGGGCCGAGGGCGGCCGGATCTGCCGCGCCGACATCGCCCGGTTTCGCCGTCTTTATGTCGAGCGGATGCTGGAAGACGAACGCGGCGAATTGGGCACGCTCGACCGGGCGGTGCTTGACAGTCTGGAAACCGGCCGCACGCTGAGCCGCCATCTTGACGCCGATCTGGCCGAGCGGCTGACCCTTGGCGAACGGATGGCCGATGCGGTGGCGCGGCTCGGCGGCAGCTGGCCGTTCATCTCGGGCTTTCTGGGGCTGCTCGTGCTTTGGATCGGGCTCAATGTCAGCGCGCTGCTGCACCGCCCGCCCTTCGACCCCTATCCGTTCATCCTGCTCAATCTGCTGTTGTCCTGCATCGCGGCGCTGCAGGCGCCGATCATCATGATGAGCCAGCGGCGGCAGGAAACCCAGGACCGGCTGCGCGGCGAGAACGACTATCGGGTGAACCTGAAGGCCGAACTCGAAATCCGGCAATTGCACGAAAAGATCGACCACCAGCTGGCGCATCAATGGCAGCGGCTGGTCGAGATGCAGCAGATCCAGATCGAATTGCTCGAGGAGCGCCGCAGATGAACCAATACGCCCGCCATGACGGACCCGATGCCACCCCCGCGCTGCGCCTTGCGCTGGGGTGCCAGTTCCAGTTCGAGCTGCCCCGGCCGACGCCGATGATCGCGCGGCTCTGGATCCATCAAAGCCGTCTGGCCGATCTGGAGGGCACGGATCAGCTGCGCACCGATCCGCCCGTGCCCCTGCAGACCTTTCACGACGATTTCGGCAATTTCTGCACCCGGCTCGTCGCCCCCGCGGGCGGTTTCGGCATCGAGGTCGCCGCGGTGATCCGCGATTCCGGCCAGCCCGACCCGCACCACCCCGATTGCGCGGGGACCCCGGTCGAAGAGCTGCCCGAGACGGTTCTGGGCTATCTTCTGGGCTCGCGCTATTGCGACACCGATCTGCTGGCGCCGATCGCCTGGGCGCAGTTCGGCGCAAGTCCCGGCGGGCGGGCGCTGGTGCAGAAGATCTGCGATTACGTGCAGGCGCAGATCCGCTTCGATTACCTGCAGGCCCGCGCCACCCGCACCGCCGCGCAGGCCCATGCCGAGGGCGTGGGCGTGTGCCGCGACTATGCCCATCTGGCGATCACGCTGTGCCGCTGCATGAACGTCCCGGCGCGCTACTGCACCGGCTATCTGACCGAGATCGGCAGCTCCACCCCCGAGGCGCCCGGCGATTTCGCCGCCTGGATCGAGGTCTGGCTGGACGGCGGCTGGCGGCTGTTCGATCCGCGCAACAATGTCCCGCGCATCGGCCGGGTGCTGGTAGCGCGCGGGCGCGACGCCGCCGATGTGGCGATGATCCACAGTTTCGGCCTGCACCGGCTGACCGGCTTTCAGGTCCGCGCCGAACCGCTGGAGTAAGGGCGCCCGGGCCTTGCCCGGCGCAACCGGCCCGGCTGGGGCCATGAAGGAGAGATCCGATGCCCAAGGGCAAGAGCCATTCGAACCGCGAAGCGAAGAAACCGAAGCAGCCGAAAAAGCCGGTGGCGGCGAAACCGGCCGATCTGTTCGCCAAGGGCGCGCAGCCCGGTCTGGGCGAGAAGAAGAAGCCCTGAAGCCCCGATCCTGGCCGACAGGCCCGACCGACAGGCCCGGCCGACAGGCCCGGCCGACAGGCAGAAAAGGCCCGGCCCGAAGGACCAGGCCGCGCGGCTTGCCGCGGCGCGGACACCCCTTGGGCGCATCGAGGCGGCGAAGCCCCCGCCCATGCCGCGCTGACAGATGCGCCGCCTTGCGCGCCTTGTCGGTGCGCCGCGGTGTCAGCCGCGGGTCCGCAGGCAGGGCCCGCGCAGATCCTGGAATTCGGCATGCGGCATCGGGGTCTCGCCCCGGGCCAGGCCCAGCCGGTCCAGCAGCAGCGCCCTGGCGCGGGTGACACGGGCGCGCACCGCCTCGGGCGAGAGCCGGATGGTTTCGGCGGTTTCGCGATGCGTGTAGCCCAGGGCACCGACCAGCAAAAGCACGCGCCGGTGCGGCGCCGACAGTTGCCGAAAGGCGTCCAGAACGTCTTCCAGCGCCAGCACGCCGTCATGCGCGGGCAGCGCCACCCCGCCGCGCGGGCCCAGCCGATGCAGCACGGCCGCCTCGCGCAGGGCCCTGCGGTGATTGGAAAAATGGATGTTGCGCTCGATGGTAAAAAGCCAGGCGCGCAGGTTGGTGCCGGGCCGGAAGCGGTCGAAATGCCGAACCGCGCGCAGCATCGTTTCCTGCACGAGATCGTCGGCCCTGTCGGGATCACGGGTCAAGGCCAGCGCGAAGCGGCGCAGCGCGCCGATGTGCGCGCCGATCCCGGCCGCGGGGACAGGCGGGCCTTGCTCAGTCATCGCAAAGCCTGCCCGACAGAAGATGTCCCGTCCACCCCGTCCCGACGCCGGGGCCAGTGACTGCGCCAGTGCCGGGGCCAGCGCCGGGGCCAGCACCAAGACCGGCGCCGGGGCTGCGGCTCTCGACGATCGCGCGCATGCGCTGGATGAAGGCCTCGGTCTCGGCCTGTTCGACGCGCCGCGCCGCCGCGACCGCGGCCTCGGCCCGGTCGGGGGCGGCGCCGGTCCGGGGGGCACGCTCTGGCCGCTCGGGTCGGGTCTGGTCCAGTCGGGTCGCAGGATCGCTCATCCGGGTCACCTTTCGGGTTGGGGCCGCCCGCGGCGACGGTCGGCCCGGCGCGCCCCGCGGACCAACGGGAGAGGCTGATCCGCGGGCGCGTTCCGGTCTGGCCGTCGCCGCTCGACCGTCCGGAACCAAGGGGGCCACGATCTTGCGAGCGCGGGCTGGAACGGCCGGTCCGCACAACCTTAACGACTGTGCCGCCCGCGGCCATTACCCAGGTTAGCGCGGCAGATCCGTTTCGGGCCCGGACCGCGCCCCCCGCCCCGATGCGCCGCGGCAAGACAGAGCTTGCGCCCGCCAGAACCGCCATCGCGCCCCGGGGCAAACCTGCATCAGGATGCGACTCGGCCCGATCGGCCAGGGTGTCGCATGGCAATCGAATAGCCGCTTGCCCTCGCCTCTGCCCAAAGCCCGGCAAGACGGCCCGGCGCGACGGATCATCCCCGTCGACCGGATCGGCACAGCTTGCGGCCGCGGCAGACCGCACAAGGACGAAACCGATGAATCTCAACACCATGGCCTCGAACGCCGAACGCATGAAAACGGTCAAGGCCGCCTGGGACAAGGCGCCCGAGGGCCCGAAGAAAGCGGCGGCGCTGACGCAGTATCAGGCCGCCGAAAAGGCGCAGGCCGCCAAGGACGATGCCGCCGTCACCAAGGCGCTGGACGCCGCCGTGGCCGCGCTGGCCTGATCCGACAGGTCCTGCCCCGGCTTCGGCCGGGGCGGTGCCGCAGGCCGACGACCGGGGGTGCAGGGGGGCTTTCGCCCCCTTTTCGCTGTCAGCCGGTCAGCTTGCCCTCGCCCACCACGATCCGGCGCGGACAGCTGGCGGCGATCGTCTCGTCATGGGTCGAGATCAGGAAGGCCGTGCCCTCGTCGCGGTTGATCTGGCCGATCAGCGCCATCACCTGCGCCGCCGCGGCGCGATCAAGATTGCCGGTGGGCTCGTCCGCCAACACCAGTTCGGGCGCGTTCATCAAGGCGCGCGCCACCGCCACGCGCTGCTTTTGCCCGCCCGAGAGATTGGCGGTGGGAAACTGGATCCGCGCCGCCAGCCCCATCCGCGCCAGCAGATCCGCCCCCCGCGCCCGCGCCGCGGCGGTTTCGCGCCCGGCCCGGATCGCGGCCGGAAAGACCACGTTTTCCAGCGCGGTGAAATCGGGCAGCAGGTTGTGGAACTGAAACACGAAGCCGATGTGGCGGTTGCGGAACGCGGTCAATTCGGCATCGCTGGCCCGGGTCAGATCGACGCCCAGCATCTCGTGCCCGCCCGAGGTCGGCCGCATCAGCGTGCCCAGGATCGTCAGCAGCGTGCTCTTGCCCGAGCCCGAGGGGCCGATCAGCGCCGCCCGCGCGCCGCGCTCCAGCGTCAGGTTGGCGCCGCGCAGCACCCGGGTTTCGGCCTCTCCGGTGCCGAAGGTCTTGACCAGATCGGTGACGGTGACAAGGCTCATTGGCCGATCGCCGTGACCGGATCAAGCCGCGCCGCCGCCCGTGCGGGCAGGATCGCCGCGGCGATGGCGCAGAGCACCGTCAGCGTGATCGCCAGCCCATAGGCGCCCTGCGTGATGTCCATCGGCAAGGTGCCGGAGCGGAAATTCTCGCGCGTGGGAAACAGCAAAAGCGCGCCATAGCCGGTGGCCGCGCCCAAAAGCCCGCCCATCGCGCCGATCAGCCCGCCCTGCAGCACGAAGACGCCGACGACGAAGCGCCGCGACGCCCCCATCGCCCGCATGATCCCGATCTCGGGGCGGCGGCGATAGGTGGAGAGCATGAGCGAGGAGGCGACGCCGATGACGATGGTGATCATCGCGAAGCTTTTCAGGAAATAGCCGGTCTGCTTTTGCGCCCTCAGCGCTTCAAGCAGCCGCGCCCCCTCGCGCGTCCAGGACACCGCGGGCAGGCCGGTCAGGCCGCGCAGCCGCGCGGCGCTGGCATCGGCGGCATAAAGGTCGACCAGCTTGATCTCGATCCGGCTCAGCCCCTGCGGCAGCGCCATCAGGCTGCGCGCGGTGGCGAGGCTGACATAGGCCATGCGCCGGTCCGCCCCGCCCGCGCCGATTTCGTAGATCCCGCCCAGCGTCAGCCGCATGGTGACGCCGTGGCTCGATTGCAGCACCACGCTTTGATTGAGCGAAAGGCCCAGATCCTTGACCAGCCCCTTGCCCAGCACCACCACGCCCGCGCCCAGCCGCACCGATCCCGCCACCCGGTAGCGCGCCAGATCCAGGATCGCACTTTCCCGCCCCGGCTCCAGCCCGACGATCGAGACCTGCGCCACCTGTCCGCCGCGGCGCAAGACGCCCGATCCGATGATCTGCGGCGAGACCGCCTTGACCCCGGGCAGGGCTTCGATCAGCGGCAGGAAGTTTTCCGCCGCGCGCAGGGTGGCGGTTTCGGTCGTCGGCTGGTCGGCCCAAAGCACGCGGCCCGGCGGCGGCGCCAGCCGGGCCGGGGTGCGGGCCTCGGCCTCGATCGTCACATGCGCCATGTCGCCCGCCGTGCGCGCCAGGATGAATTCGGCCAGCCCCCCGATCAGCGCCGACATGAAGATGAAGACGAAGACGCCCGCCGCCACCCCCACCACCAGAAGCGCCGTCTGCGCCTTCGAGGCGCTCAGATACCGCGCCGCGATCTTGATGGCATACAACATCACTTGCCCTCCTCGCGCAGGATTTGTCCGTCGTGCAGGCCGGTGCTGTCGGTGATCACCCGGTCCCCGGGCGCCAACCCCGCGGTGACGATCAGCCGTTCGGCGGGCCAGTCGATCACGCGGACCGGCGTTGCGACCGCGCGCCCCGCGCGCAGCACGAAGACCGCTCCGCCTGTCAGAGCCGTGCGCGGCACCGTCAGCGCGGTGCGGCTGTCGATCACCACATTCGCGGTGACGGTCAGCCCGACCGGGGCGCGGACCGGCGCATCGAAGCCGATCTTCACCGCCAGCCCGCCGGTGTCCGGGTCCACCCGCGGCGCGACGGTCTCGACCGTGCCCATCCGGGTCTCGGCGCTGCCCAGCAGGAGCAACCGCACCCGCTGCCCCGGCGCGATCTGCAGCGCATAGGTTTCGTCCACGTCGGTCTCGACGCGCAGCCGCGCCAGATCGGCCAGGGTGAAAAGCGTCGTCGCGGTGTCGACGCGCTGGCCCGGATCGACCGCCCGCGTCAGCACCGTGCCCGCGACCGGCGCGCGCAGGGTATACCGGTCCAGCACGACCCGGGCCTGATCGCGCAGCGCGGCACGGCCCGCCACCTCCTGCGCCGCGCCCGCAAGGCTGCGGCGGGCGTCGTCCAGCGTCACCTGCGCCACCTGTGCCCCCAGATCGCGGTTGCGCCCGAAGTCGGCCGCCGCCTGCGCCTGCAAGATCACCGCCTGCGCCAGCGCCGCCTCGGCCTGCCGCAGCACCGCCGCCTGGTGCCGGAGATCGAGCCGCGCCAGCACCGCGCCCGCCGGGACGACATCGCCCGCCTCGACCTCCACGTCTTGCACGACATCGCCCACCGCGGCGCGGATCGCCACCCGGGCGCGCGGGGCGATCTTGCCATTCACCGCCAGAACCCGCGTCACCGGCCCCGGCGTCATCGTCTCGACCGCCACCAGCGGCGGACGCGCGGCGCGCAGCTGCCACCACAGCGCCAGCCCAAGGCAAAGCAGCGCCGCCACCGCAAGAACAACCGGACGGCGCCAGCGCGGACGGTCTTCGGGAGGGGGGGCAAGCTCGGGCATCGGGCGGGGGCCTTCCGGGCGGATCGCCGCCAGTTTAACGCCCGCCGCCGCCGCCGGGCTGACCTGGATCAGCGACACCGCGCGCGGGACATGCCCTGATGCCCCCGCCCCCGCAACCCCGAGGCCCCGATGGACAGCGCCCCCCTCCTCGTTCCCGCCCTTCTCGGTCCCGCCGTTCTTGGTCCGCCCGTGCTGAACATGGTCAGCGCGCTGGCCGTGGGCGCGCTGATCGGCGCCGAGCGCGAGCGGCGCAAGGGCGCGGGCCCGGCCCGCGCGCCCGCCGGGATCCGCACCTTCGCCATCGCCTCGACGGCGGGGGCGGTCGGTTTCGCACTGGGCGGGGTGGTGCTGCTTTCGGTGGTGGCCGCCTGTGTCGCAGCGATGCTGGCGGTGGCCTACAGCAAGCGGCCGCATCAGGATCCCGGCCTGACCACCGAGATCGTGCTGATCCTGACCGTGCTTCTGGGCGGGCTGTGCATCCCCTCGCCGCAGATGGCGGCGGCGATCGCGGTGACGATCACCGGGCTGCTTTACGTCAAGGCCTGGCTGCACAATCTGGTCACCACGCTGATTTCCAAGGACGAACTGGACGATGCGCTGATCTTTGCCGCGGCGACGCTGGTGATCTTGCCGCTGGTGCCGGATCGGCCGATGGGGCCCTGGCACGCGCTCAATCCGCATGCGGTCTGGATCGTGATCGTGCTGGTGATGGGCATCGGCGCGGCGGGCTATCTGGCGGTGCGGCTTCTGGGGGCGCGGTTCGGGCTGCCGCTGTCGGGGGCGCTGTCGGGGTTCATTTCCAGCACCGCGACGATCGGCGCGATGGGCGCGCGCGCGCTGCAATCGCCCGAGCTGCGTCCGGCCTGCGTCGCCGGGGCGGTGCTGTCGTCCGTCGCGACGATCGCGCAGCTGGCGCTGGTGGTGGCGGCGATCAGCCTGCCGACCCTGTCCGCCCTGACCCTGCCGCTGGTCTGCGCCGGTGCCGCCGCGGCGCTCTACGGGGTGGCGCTGACACTGGCCGCGCTGCGCCACCCCGCGGGCGAGGGCACGCGCGGCGGCAGCGCCTTCAGCCTGCGCGCGGCGCTGGCCTTCGGCTCGATCCTGGCGCTGGTGCTGGTCGTCTCGGCCGGGCTGCAGGCGCAGTTCGGCGGCTCGGGCGTGCTGCTGGCCGCGCTGGCGGCGGGGCTGGTCGATACCCATGCGGCGGCGATCTCGGTCGCCACGCTTGTCGCCGCGGACAAGGTCGCCCCGGCCGATGCGGTGGCGCCGATCCTGGCCGCTGTGACCTCGAACACGCTGAGCAAGATCCTTGTGGCGGCGGTGGCGGGCGGCCGCGCCTTCGCCCTGCGGGTGGTGCCCGGCCTTGTGCTGATCGTCCTTGCCGCCTGGATCGGCACCCTCGCCCTGCCCGGCTGACGGCCGCCTTCGCGCCTGCGGTGATCGGCCCCGGACCGGCTCATTTCCGGGTTGTTTTGAAAACCCGGAAAGAATCCTTGCAAAACCTGCAAATTCCGCTATGCAAGGAGGTGCGAAGTATTCCTGACCGCACCCTGTCTCCTTCATCGGCTTCAGTCTGCTCTTAGTTCTGACCAAGCCGAGCTGCCGCATTCTGCGGGCAGCATCCCCATGAAGGAGTGATCACGATGGCCAATGGCACCGTGAAGTTTTTCAACCAGAACAAAGGTTTCGGTTTCATCGAGCCGGAAGGTGGCGCGCAGGACGTGTTCGTCCACATCTCGGCGGTCGAACGCGCGGGGATCTCGCGCCTGGCCGATGGCGCCAAGGTGACCTTCCAGATCGAGTCCGGCCGTGACGGCCGCAAATCGGCCTGCGATCTGGCTCTGGCCTGATCCGGACAGGCACCCTTCGGGGGCCGGCACATGTCCATGACACGCACGACACCTTCTCCCGGATTGTTCCGGGAGATCCCCCGCCCGCCGCAGACCTATTTCGAGATGACGGCCGCGGCGGCGAAACTGATCGTCCAGACGGAAGCCGCCAGCCGGGCCGACCGCAGCGCCACGCTCAAGGCGCAACGCCTTGCCCGTGACGCCGCCGCCCGCGGCGCAAAACCGTCGCGCTGACGACCCATCTCCATCCCCGGAGAGCGCCGAACCAGAGGCGTCGAACGGGGGCGGTTCCCGACACGCCCGGCCCCGGTCGTTCGACCTGCGGACGATGGCCCCGGCTTCCCGGCAAAAGCGTCGAGGCGGCCAGGCTGCTTGCGCAGGCAAGCCGCCTCCGCCGGACCACTCAACCTTGAGGGAGGCGGCGCGGGGAAACCCACGCCGCCTTTCCCATGTCATGCGGCGCCAAAGGCGAGCACATCGGCCCCGCGACACCGAAACCGCCGGATCCGAGCGCTTTTCCGAACCCGTCCGCGGGCCGGAGCCAATCGGCAGCGGCCGTCCTGGTCGCGCCCCCGGCGCCTGCCCTGGCCGCGCCGAGAGGTCCCGCGCTCTGGTGCCGGGCCTCGTCAATTTCCGTCGATCGTGACGCCGTGCTCGTTGATCTTGATGTCAACGCCGCTCTGGCGTTCCTGATAATACAGATAGCCGGTCCCCGCCGCGACCACGGCCAGAACACCGATCAGCAGAAACAGAAAATTGCGGCTCATGATGCGTCCTTCAGCGGGTTTCGGGCTTCAGACCATGCGTGAAGCCGGCGCGGATGTGACAGGGCACCGGACCATTCCGCGGCGCCCCGTTTCTCGGGGTCTACGCGTCGCGGATCGTGTCCTTGATGCCGCCCACAGCGTTCTGGATCTTGCCCGCGACCTTTTCGGCCTCGCCTTCCGTCTCAAGCTTCTTGTCGCCGATGGCCTTTCCGATCGCCACCTTGGCCTTGCCCTTGACGACCTTTGCGGAACCGGCAATCCGATCCTTGTCCATGATGTTTTCCTTTCAGGGGGGTCATGCGGGCGGCAGGGTCACGTTCGATCCTGACGCCCGTTCCGAACTATGGGGCCACGCCGTCCGGTCGGCATTGACGCAGGTTAGCGCGATCATGACTGCGCCAGGAGCCCGGGACAGCGGCGCGCGCCAAGCGGGCGCGTCGACCAGGTCGCAATCCCTCATTCCGGTTCCGTCCCCGGAGCCGTGAAGATCGGGCGGTCGGTGAGCGGAGCGGATTTCCCCCGCCCCGCTCTGGCCGGCAGGGGCGCGTCAGAAGGAATAGACGAGCGAGACCCCCAGCTTGTTCTCGGTCTTGACGGCGCGCGAGTCGTTGTACTCCGTCAGGTAGCTGATGCGGGTGGCGAACATGTCGGTCATCTTCACGTTCAGCCCCAGATCGTTGTTCACCCGTGTCGCGGTGTCCGACTCCAGGATATCAGTGTCATTCGTGGCGAAAAGCTTGTCGTTCAGCCGCCAGAACAGCCGCGACGAGGCGATGTAGCCGGTTTCGGTCACAGAGTCCTCAAGACCGTCCTGCAGATAGCTGACCCCGATGCCCGCCTGCACCCGCCAGCTCAGATCGCGGGTGTTGACAATGCGGTAGCCGGGGCCGACCCCGAGGAAGGCGTCGGTCTTGACGTCGTCGGCGGTGGCGGCAAGCCCGTCGGTCTTCACCCGGCCAAGCACGAAGCCGTAAAACGAGTCGTTGAAGTAGTAATTCGCGTCATAGATGAAGAAGGTGTCTTCCTTGGTCTTGTCGGAGTCGAATTCGGCAAAGTCCAGCACCATGCCGAGGTTCTGCACGAACGGGCCATTGGCAAAACGCAACCGCGCGCCCAGGCTGAATTCGCTTGAATCCGTGGCGCCGGTCTTGCCCGCGTAACTCAGCGAGGCGCTGCCCGACATGCCCTCGCGATAGTCCGGGCTGCCGTAGCGAAAGGCATCGTTGCCGCGATCGAGGTCGATCTGCGCGGCGCGGTCGATGTCGTCGATGCGGTCGTCGACCGAATCGATGCCAACCAGCGCCGTTTGCGCAAGGGCCGCAGGCACGCCAAGCGCCAGCGCGGCAATCGTCGTGCCTGCCAGAAGAAGAATTCGGGTCATGGTATGAACCTTTCGGAAAATCGGAACGTCCGGGCTGGACGCTTGCCGCAACCTGACCCGGATCGCCCCCGCCGATGTTGCCGTGCATCAGTGTCGCGGCGGAAAAGCGGGGCCGGATCGTGATTTGGCCGGAAGGCGGCGCAGATCCGCTGCCCGCCCGGCCGTCGCGACCCGCCCGCCCCGGATGACAGGGCGGACGGGGCCTCGCATCGGCAAGAAATGTCACCCAATGCGAATGTGGTTCTCGACCGCCACGGTGCCCGGCGCGGCCCAGGCGGTGGACACGGCCAGCGTGCGGTCGCGCAGCGTCGCGGCGCGGCCCGACAGCGTGACCGTGCCGTCCTTCGTCTCGACATGCACGGTATCGGCGGCAAACCAGCCCCGGTTCAAGGCCTTCCGGATATCATCGCTGATCTGCTGCGCATCGGCGCGCTTGCGCTGCGCCTCGCGGATCAGGATCTGATCGGCCACCCCGCGCACGCCCCAGAGCGGCTGCACCGCATGCGCGGCCGCCGCGCGCTGATACTGGTGATCGACCGTGCCCTTGAGCGTGATCACCCCGTCCTCGACCTGCACCTTGACCGCCCCCGTCGGCACGGCACCGTCCCAGTCAAGCCGGTTCACCGCGGCGGCGGCGATTTCCTCGTCGCTGCGCTGCACATGCACGGGCAGGCGCACCTCGATTTCCTCGACGATCGCCCGCACGCCCCTGACACGCGCCGCCGCGGTTTCCGCCGCGCGTTTCTGCCAGTAGCTGTCGGCATGGCCCATCAGCGTCACCAGACCGTCGCGCACCGTCACGCCGATCTGGTCCTCCTTCACCATCGGATCCCAGGCCAGCTCGGCCAGGACTTCGGTTTTCACACTGTGGTCGGAATTCATCGCATCGCTCCTTGCAAGGGGCGGCCGGGGCGCCCGGGGATCACACGGGTCACGGGGATCACGGGGGTCACGGCCGCCGCAGATCGTGAAGTTCCCCGGCCTCGAGACCGCGTCCGCGCGGGCGCAGCCGGGGGGCCTCCTCACTGGTCGAGACGCTGCACCACGGCATCGGCGAAGGACGCGATCATCGCCTTATAGTACACGTCGCTGTCGGGTTTCAGCTTGGCAAGCTCGGTCCCCTCGGGCAGGAATCTCGCCGTCGCATTCACGTCGACCGTCTGCTGCCAGTTGTCGAAATTGGAATTGTTCTTGGCATCGGTGAAGCTGACCGTGCCCACCAGCCGGGTGTCGGCAAGGTTCATCGCTTCCTTCCAGGAATTGCTCAGTTCGAATTCCGACAGATCGACGGTGATCTTCAGACCGTCCTTGTCGGTGCGATCGACAAGGCGGCTGGTCAGCGCGTTTTCAAGATCGGCCTCGATCGTGGCATAATGCCTGGCGGCGGCGGCATTCGACAGCGCGGCCAGATCGATCTGCACGTCGATCGCGCTCACCTTGCGATCATCCGAGGCAAGGGCCGCGGTGGAAAGCGCCACCCCGATCAGCGTGGCAACGGTCAGCAGGCGGACAGGCAGAGGGCGTGACATGGGGATCTCCGGTTTGGGGAAGGGGATACATGCGCCACCCCGGGCAACTGCACCGGGGCGGCACCTGTCGGGTCAGGCCAGCGCGGCCACGGCGGCGTCGAGCGATTTCGTGACGCCCGCCTCATCCTTGGCGGTCTGGGCCTTTTCGGCGGCCTGGTAGTGCTTCAGCGCCGCCTCTTTTTTCGGGCCGTCGGGCGCCTTGTCCCAGGCGGCCTTGACGGTCTTGATGCGGTCGGCGCCGTTCGGCGTGGTGTTGGGGGTCATCGGTGTCGTCCTTCGTGCGGTCTGCCGCGGCGACATGCTGCGTCGGTCTGCGCGAGGTGATGGAATTATCCGTCGCGCAGGGCAGGATGCAGGGCTTTGAGCAGAGGCCATGGCAAGCGGGTATTCGATTGCCATGCCGCACCCTGCCCCCTCTGCCCGAGTCGCTTCCTGATGCAGGTTTGCCCCGGGGCGCGATGGGCGGCTTTCCGCGGGATCGCGGCCAAAACATTTCCCCCCGCAGCAGGCTGCGGGGGGGACAACCGGCCCTTGCGGCCCGTCGTTGCGGCCCGTCGTTGGGGTCAGCCGTTGCGGCAGCCGGGGACGTTCAGGTCGCGGCAGAAATAGCCCGCGGCGCCGCCGACGACGGCGCCGGTGAC
>NZ_SWJZ01000091.1 GCF_005144475.1 Rhodobacter capsulatus
GCTCCGCCCCCCGCACCCCCCGGGATATTTGCGCCAAGGTGAAAGGCAATCAGGGTCTTTCGGGATTTTGCCCCGCCATGGTGCGATCCGCCGCCCTGTGACGTTTGGTTTCGCTTTGCCTTTCGGCGCCCGCGCGGCAAGCTGGGGCAAAGAGGAGACAGGCGATGACGTATCACACCATCCGCTACGAGATGTCCGAAGGGCTGGCGGTGATCACGCTCGACCGGCCCGAGGTGATGAATGCGCTGAATGCGGCGATGCGGCGCGAGCTGACCGAAGCGCTGCACCGGGCGCGGGGCGAGGCGCGGGCGATCGTGCTGACCGGATCGGGGCGGGCCTTCTGTTCGGGGCAGGATCTGGGCGATGGCGCGACCGAGGGGCTGAACCTTGAGACCGTGCTGCGCGAGGAATACGAGCCGCTTCTGCAGGCGATCTACAGCTGTCCGCTGCCGGTTCTGGCGGCGGTGAACGGCGCGGCGGCGGGGGCCGGGGCCAATCTGGCGCTGGCGGCCGATGTGGTGATCGCGGCGCAATCGGCGGCCTTCATGCAGGCCTTTGCCCGGATCGGGCTGATGCCGGATGCGGGCGGAACCTGGTGGCTGCCGCGGCAGGTCGGCATCGCCCGCGCCATGGGCATGGCGCTCTTCGCCGAGAAGATCGGCGCCGAGGAGGCCGCGCGGATCGGGCTGATCTGGGAGGCCGTGCCCGATGTCGATTTCGAGCATCACTGGCGGGCCCGGGCGGCGCATCTGGCCAAGGGGCCGACGGCGGCCTTTGGCGCGCTCAAGCGGGCCTTCCATGCCGGTCTGACCAATCCGCTGTCGGCGCAACTGGCGCTGGAGGCGCGGCTGCAGGGCGAGCTGGGCCGCAGCGCGGATTTCCGCGAGGGGGTGCTGGCCTTTCTGGAAAAGCGCCCGCCGCATTTCACCGGGCGCTAGGCCCTTGCCCCGCCAGCCCGCCCGCGGTAGCCAAGGCGGGCCGCGGGCGTGGCGAAATGGTAGACGCATGGGACTTAAACTCCCTCGGAGGCACCTCCATGCCGGTTCGAGTCCGGTCGCCCGCACCAGCCACGTTCCGGCGTGAGCCTTGCCGTCGGGCGCTTGCGCCCATAAATCGGACGTAACCGAAAGGGAGAGCCGATGGCCCGCAGACCCGCCACCCCGCTGGAAGACCGCCCGAAACCGAAACGTGTGGGTGCGATCCGGGGTCTTGCCCCCTTCATCCTCCCCTATCGCCGTCTGGCGCTGGCCACCGCCGCCGCGCTGGTGCTGACCGCGATGGTGACGCTGATCCTGCCGATCGCCGCGCGCCGCCTGGTGGACGGGTTCCAGCAGGGCGGCGAGATGCTCGACAGCTATTTCCTGGCCGCCCATGTCATCGCCGCGGCCTTGGCGCTGGGCACCGGGCTGCGCTACTGGCTGGTCACCCGCTTTGGCGAGCGCGTCGTCGCCGATATCCGCAAGGCGGTCTTCGGCCGGGTGATCAGCCTGTCGCCCGCCTTTTACGAAAAGATCCTGACCGG
The DNA here is from genome assembly GCF_005144475.1 of Rhodobacter capsulatus. Taxonomy (GTDB): domain Bacteria; phylum Pseudomonadota; class Alphaproteobacteria; order Rhodobacterales; family Rhodobacteraceae; genus Rhodobacter; species Rhodobacter capsulatus_C. The sequence goes on from NZ_SWJZ01000091.1 coordinate 1,523, forward strand.
CGAGATCATCTCGCGCATCACCACCGACACCACGCTGATCCTGTCGCTTCTGGGCTCCTCGATCTCGGTTGCGGCGCGCAACATCCTGATCCTGTTCGGCGGGTTGACCATGCTTCTGGTCACTTCGGCGAAGCTGACCGGGCTGGTGCTGCTGATCGTGCCGCTGGTCATCGTGCCGATCGTCATCATGGGCCGCCGTCTGCGTCGGCTGAGCCGCGAAAATCAGGACTGGATCGCGTCTTCCTCGGGCTCGGCCTCCGAGGCGCTCAGTTCCGTGCAGACGGTGCAGGCCTTCACCCATGAGGCGCTGACCCGCAACGCCTTTTCCGAGGTCACCGAAAAGGCCCTCGCCTCGGCCAATGACCGCATCACCACCCGCGCGATCATGACGATGATCGTGATTTTCCTTGTCTTTGCGGGGATCGTCGGCGTGCTCTGGATCGGCGCGCGCGACGTGCAGGCGGGGCTGATGACGGTGGGCCAGCTGGTTCAATTCGTCATCTATGCGATCATGGTCTCGGCCGCGGTCGGCGCGCTGACCGAAATCTGGGGCGAGGTGCAACGCGCCGCGGGGGCGACCGAGCGGCTGGTGGAACTGCTGCATGCGGGCGACACCGTGACCGATCCCGCCCGGCCGGTGCCCCTGCCCCGCCCGGTGAAAGGCGCCATCGCCTTTGAAAATGTCACCTTCCATTACCCGTCGCGGCCCGAAACCTCGGCGCTGAACGCGGTCAGCCTGCGGGTTGCGCCGGGCGAAACCGTGGCGCTGGTCGGGCCCTCGGGCGCGGGGAAAACCACGATCATCCAGCTGATCGAGCGGTTTTATGACCCGGAACAGGGGCGGATCACCCTGGACGGCATCGACCTGCGCGATCTGGCCCGGGCGGATTACCGCCGTGCCCTCGCCCTTGTGCCGCAAGATCCGGTGATCTTTGCCGCCAGCGCCCGCGAAAACATCCGCTTCGGCCGTCCGGACGCCAGCGATGCCGAGGTCGAGGCCGCCGCGCGGGCGGCTTATGCCCATGATTTCCTGACCGCGCTGCCGCAGGGCTTTGACACCTATGTGGGCGAGCGCGGCATCATGCTGTCGGGCGGGCAGAAGCAGCGCATCGCCATTGCCCGGGCGATCCTGCGCGATGCGCCGGTGCTGCTGCTCGATGAGGCGACCTCGGCGCTGGATGCGGCCTCGGAACGCGCGGTGCAGGCGGCGGTCGATGATCTGCGCGCCACCCGCACCACGATCATCGTCGCGCATCGGCTGGCCACGGTGAAAAAGGCCGACCGGATCGTCGTCTTCGATCAGGGCCGGATCGTCGCGCAGGGCACCCACGAAGCCTTGGTGGCCGAGGGCGGGCTTTACGCCGAACTGGCGCGGCTGCAGTTCACCGACGGGGCCAGCACATGACCTGACCTGTCCCTGCGTCATGCCCGCCATGACGTGACGTTCGCGGCAATCCCGCCCTTGCCCGGGTGCCGCTTTATGACGCATTCTGCGCACAAGGCCTGCGGAGGAACGGGCCGGGGGAGGACACCATGACCGAGACCTATGCCACCGTGGCCGACCGCGACCGCGTCGAAGGCCAAATGCCCTGGGAAGACCGCGACCGCGCGCTGACCATGTATGATTTCCTGTCCCGCGTGACGGCGAAGCACGGATCGCGTCCGGCGCTGACGTTCCAGATCACCTCTGGGCCGAAGGATCATTCCGTCACCATGACATGGGGACAGGTGCTGGCCCGGGTGACGCAGGCGGCGAACCTTCTGCGCCGGATGGGCGTGGGCGAAAAGGACACGGTGGCGTATCTGCTGCCGAACAGCCTTGAAACCGCGGTGGTGCTGCTTGCGGGCGCGACGGCGGGGATCGTCAATCCGATCAACCCGTTGCTGGAGCCCGAGCAGATCGCCGCGATCCTGCGCGAGACCAAGGCGAAGGTGCTGGTGACGCTGAAAAGCTTCCCGAAATCCGACATCGCGCAAAAGGCGGCCGAGGCGGTCAAGCACGCGCCGAACGTCAAGACGATCCTTGAGGTCGATCTGAACCGCTACCTGACCGCGCCGAAAAGCTGGATCGTGCCCTTTATCCGGCCGAAAACCCATTTCCGCCATCACGCCGATGTCTATGATTTCAACACCGCCTGCGACGGCCAGCCCGCCGACAAGCTGGTGTTCGCGGATGCGAAAGCCGACCGCGTCGCCGCCTATTTCCACACCGGCGGCACGACGGGCATGCCGAAAGTGGCGCAGCACAAATATTCCGGCATGATCTACAACGGCTGGCTGGGCGGCACGCTTCTGTTCCGCCACACCGACGTGATGATCTGCCCGCTGCCGCTGTTTCACGTCTTTGCCGCCTATCCGATCCTGATGTCGGCCATCCATTCCGGCGCCCATGTCGTCTTCCCCACCCCCGCGGGCTATCGCGGCGAGGGGGTCTTCGACAATTTCTGGAAGCTGGTCGAACGCTGGCAGGTGACCTTCCTGATCACCGTGCCCACCGCCATCGCCGCGCTGATGCAGCGCAAGGTCGATGCCGATATCTCATCCCTGCGCACGGCGATCTCGGGCTCCGCCCCCCTGCCGGTCGAGCTTTACAACCGCTTCAAGGAGGCGACCGGCGTCGAGATCTGCGAGGGCTACGGGCTGACCGAAGCCACCTGCCTTGTCTCGATCAACCCGGTGGACGGGCTGAAAAAGGTCGGCTCTGTCGGCATCCCCCTGCCCTATTCGCACGTCCGGATCCTGCGCAAGACCGAGGCCGGTTTCACCGAATGCGCCGCCGACGAGGTGGGCGAGATCTGCGTCGCCAACCCCGGCGTTTTCGAAGGCTCGACCTATACCGAGGTCGACAAGAACCACGATCTCTTTGCCGAGGAACGCTTCCTGCGCACCGGCGATCTGGGCCGGATCGACCCGGACGGCTATCTGTGGATCACCGGCCGCGCCAAGGATCTGATCATCCGCGGCGGTCACAACATCGACCCGGCGGAGATCGAGGAAGCGCTGCTGTCGCACCCCGCCATCGCCTTTGCGGGCGCCATCGGCCAGCCCGACGCCTTCGCGGGCGAATTGCCCTGCGCCTATGTCGAGCTGATCAAGGATGCGACGATCAGCGCCGACGAGCTGATGGCGCATGCCAAACGCCACATCCACGAACGCGCGGCGGTGCCCAAGCACATCGAGGTGCTGGACGAGCTGCCGAAGACCGCGGTGGGCAAGATCTTCAAGCCCGAGCTGCGCAAGCGCGCGATCACCCGGGTTCTGGATGCGGCTCTGGCCGAGGCCGGGGTGCCGGTGCAGGTCGTCGGGGTGGTCGAGGACAAGAAACGCGGTCTGGTGGCGCAGCTGGCCATGACCGGCGCGGTCGATCAGGAGAAGATGGCGCAGGTGCTGGGGCAGTTCACCGTGCCCTGGGCCTGGGCCGAGTGACCGGCGGCGACAGGGCGTATTTCGGCCAAGAAGAAATCGGCGGGCTTGATCGGTGATCCGAGTCGCCCGGGCGGAATCGGCCCCGGCCGCAGTCGTCCGGATCTGGCGGGGTGATCCTGCCGCAGCGACCCTCCGCCTGTCACACACGCATCGGAAAGGGGCTTTCGCCGGATCGGTCCCGGTTGCGGTCCGGCCGGGGCTCACGCCCCGTCTCCGTCGCTCACAATGCCGCGCGATTGGTGCGTGGGCGCACAATTAGCGGATAAATACCGCCGTTTTCAAATAATTCGCACAGTTGCATAGTCTCCCCATGACGACGGACGAACACGCCGTCACGGATCAACACGCTGATAAACAAAGAAAATGGAGATTTTCCATGCGGAATGAACTTGTCTTCGCCGGTCTGGCCCTTGTCCTTGCGGCCGGTGCCGCCAGCGCCTCGGGCGTGACCCCCGGCCGGCAACAACTGGCCAATCAACTGGGCGTCGATGCCGCCGCCTATAGCGCCGCCGAGCTGACGCAGTTGCAAGGCGCCCGCCGCGACAATGACAAGGCCGCCTATGACGTGCTGCTGTCGCATGGCACGGTGCGGGGGAAAGACACGACCTCGGTCGGCAAGGCGCAGATCGCGGCGCAGATCGGCGTCGATCCGGCGGAGTTCACCACCGCCGAGCTGATCCAGCTCACCGAGGCCAAGCGCAGCGGCGACCTGCAGGCGGTGACTTTCTATCTGAAGCACGAAAACCGCAACGACTATTACTTCCCGCAGCCGGAGCACGGCAGCGACAACTGAGTCCGACGCCCCGCGACATGTCCGGGCAGGCAAGGGGCGGCGCCTTCGGGGGCCGCCCTTTCCATGCCGGAAAATGAAAAGCGGCCCCCGAAGGAGCCGCTTTCCGAAATCCCGTGCGCACAGGCTCAGGCGATGGCGAGGTTGATCGCCGATTCGCGGCCGTCGCGGCCTTTTTCCAGATCGTAGTTGATCGCTTGGCCGTCATTCAGGCCACGCAGACCGGCGCGTTCGACCGCCGAGATGTGGACGAACACGTCCTTGCCGCCCGATTCCGGGGCGATGAAGCCGAAGCCTTTGGTTTGGTTGAACCATTTCACGGTGCCCTTGGCCATCCGTTGTCTCCTTCTGTATGCCGCCCGCAGGATTGCGGCGGCCCGGCTCAGTCACGTCACGATCGAGAACTGTAGCCGCAAAGGGAGCAGGTCGTCGAAAAGGCGCGGTGCGCAAGGCTAGGATATGAAGCCTTCGCCCGCGCATTGCAAGAAAATTGCGCGTGGGGGTGGCGCGGCAAAAAGCCTATTGCACGCGCCCCCAAAGGTCGTAATCCGACGCTTCCTCGACCGTGACCGTCACCATGTCGCCCGGCGAAAGCTCTTCGAAGCCTTCGTCGATGAACAGATTGCCGTCGATTTCGGGCGCATCGGCGCGGGTGCGGCAGGTCGCCCCCTCGTCATCCACCGCATCGACCAGCACCTGTTGCACGGTGCCGACCTTGGCCGCCAACTTCGCTTCGGAAATCGCCTGCGCGGTCTCCATGAAGCGTTCCCAGCGTTCCTGTTTCAGCTCGGGCGCCACATGGTCGGCCAAGTCGTTCGACCGCGCGCCCTTGACGTTTTCATACTGGAAGCAGCCGACACGATCGAGCTGCGCCTCGGCCATCCAGTCGAGCAGATACTGGAACTCCGCCTCGGTCTCGCCCGGGTAACCCACGATGAAGGTCGAGCGCAGCACGATCTCGGGGCAATCCGCGCGCCAGGCGGCGATTTCATCCAGCGTCTTCGCGCTGGCCGCCGGCCGGGCCATGCGTTTGAGCGTTTCCGGGTGGGCATGCTGGAACGGGATATCGAGGTAGGGCAGCACAAGGCCGTCGGCCATCAGCGGGATCAGCTCGCGCACATGCGGGTAGGGATAGACGTAATGCAGCCGCACCCACGCGCCCGAGGGCTGGGCAAGCCGCCCGAGTTCCCGCGTCAGATCGGTGATATGCGCCCGGACCTCGCCGTCTTTCCAGGCCGTCGCCTCGTGCCGCCGATCCAGCCCATAGGCCGAGGTGTCCTGCGAGATCACCAGCAGCTCCCGCACCCCCGCCTCGAGCAGCTTTTCCGCCTCGCGCAGCACGGCATGGGCGGGGCGGCTGACGAGCTTGCCGCGCATGTCGGGGATGATGCAGAACTTGCAGGCGTGATTGCAGCCCTCGGAGATCTTCAGGTAGCTGAAATGCCGCGGCGTCAGCTTGATGCCCGTCGCGGGCAGCAGATCGACGAAAGGATCGGGCTGCGGCGGCACCGCGCCATGCACGGCATCGAGCACCTGTTCGTATTGCTCGGGCCCGGTGACGGCCAGCACCTTCGGATGCACGCCGGTGATGAACTCGGGCTCGGCGCCCAGACAGCCGGTGACGATCACCTTGCCATTCTCGCTCAGCGCCTCGCCGATGGCTTCGAGGCTCTCGGCCTTGGCACTGTCCAGAAAGCCGCAGGTGTTCACGATCACCGCATCGGCGCCCTGATAGCTGGGCGAGATCGCATAGCCCTCGGCCCGCAGCCGGGTCAGGATGCGTTCGCTGTCGACCAGCGCCTTGGGGCAGCCCAGCGAGACCATGCCGATGGTCGGCTGGCCCGGGCGGGGGGTGTCGGTGACAAGCGCTTTCGGCGCAAGATCGGGGCGGAGGTTGGGCGGGTTCTGGCTCATGGGGGCGATATACACCGCCTTGGGGGGCCGCGGGAAGCGCCTTGCGCGACAGGGGAGGGTTGCGCAGGATGGCGGGGCATTGGAGGTGCCGGGATGGCCGATGGGGATTTGAGCGAAGCGTTTGCGTGGGCGGAGAAGCGGCTAAGGCGGGAGCTGTGGCCGCGGGAAAAGCAGTTTATTGCGACGGGGGGATATGCCTGGCCTGATGGTTTCAAACACTCGAACCGGGAACGTCCGAAGACCGACGACTATAGCAATAGGTTCGATGCAAGGCTCATCCGCTGGCTGCTGACACGGGAAATCCCTGGCATCACCTGCCGTCCCGAAGGGGTGACAGTCTTGGGGCTCTGGATCGAAGAAACCCTGAGCCTCGGCTTCGTGGATTGCGAGCGGGCAATCAACGCGAGCAACTGCACCTTTCAGGAAGCTCCTGTCCTGCGAAACGCACAGCTGAACGGGCTCTATCTGACCGGCACAGCCCTGCCCGGCTTCAATGCCGTCAGGCTGACCTGCAACGGACCGATTCACATGAATAAAGGCTTCGTGGCGAACTCTTGCGTTCAGCTGGGCGGAACCAGAATCACCGGGCAAGTTGATTGCAGCGGCGGCCACTTCGAGGGAAACGACGGGTCAGCGCTCAACCTCAGCTCCGCCGAGATCGGCGCGGATGTCTTCTTGAGCAATGAATTTACCTCGCGTGGCGCAGTGAAGCTCGTGCGTGTCCAGATCGTGGGGCAACTCACCTGCGATGGCGGCAAGTTCGAGGCGACGGGCGGCCACGCCCTGAATTGCAACGCCGCCGTGATCGGCGCGGATGTGTTCTTGCGGAACAAGTTCAATGCGACGGGAAGAGTGGACTTCGCCCGCGCGCAAGTGACGGGAAATCTGCGGTGCCAATCGGCCCATTTCAACGGCGCATTCAACGCAGAGGGCGCCAAGATCGAGGGGGGCTTCTTCTGGGAGAATGTCTCCGGCAAGGTCGTCGTTCTCGATCTGACCGAAACCAGCGTTGAAAGATTGAACGACGATTCCGGCTCCTGGGCAAAAGTGAAAACGCCCAAACTCTCCGGCTTTCGCTTCGACTCCATTCAAAGCGACATGACGGTGCAGGATCGCCTGAACCTTCTGGGGCGGAAATCGGAGCGGAAAATCTCCTGCCCATTCCAGATGACCCGAAGACGCAGTGATTTCGACCCGCAACCCTACAGCCATCTGGCCAAGGTCTATGACGCCATGGGCCATCGCAGGGATGCGGCCAAGGTGCGTTACGCGCGGGATGAACGGCTCATGTGGGCTACATTTTTCCGGGCGTTGGCGCCGCCGAAACCGGATACGTTCGGGCAAGGCCTGGCGTTTGTCTCACTGGTTTGGGGATGTGGTTACCGCGTCACCTTCGGTTACGGCCATGCCCCGTTCAAGGCGCTGCGCACAGCGCTGCTGATCCTTGCTGCTACCGTTTGGCTGGCCAATGCCACCTATCAACGCGGAGAAATGGCCCCGGCCAATGTCGATATCCTCCTGTCCGAAGACTGGAAAGACGCGATCAAGAACGGATGCCACTCCATCCAGACGGCCAGTTGCACGATGCCGCTGCGGCTGTGGGAGAATACACCCGCCGGACAGGACTACGAGGCTTTCTCCCCCTGCATCTATGCGCTCGATCTGTTCCTGCCGCTCGGCACACTCGCCCAGAAGGATTCGTGGGCGCCCTCGAAAGACCGCGGCGCATTCGGCTGGACGCTGCACTATTGCCGCTGGTTCATTCAGCTTTCCGGCTGGTTGCTCATTGCCACCGCCGCCGCCGTGTTCTCGGGGGTTCTGGGGAAGAAGGACTGAAACGAAAAGGGCGCCCGCAGGCGCCCTTGTTCATTCTGGTCCAACCTTCAGCGCCGCCGGTCCCGGCGCGCCGACATCGGCTGGAAGGCCACCGAGACATGCGCCTCGCAATAGGGTTTCCCGGCCGAGCTCGGCAGGCCGCAGAAATAGAAATTCTCGGTCGCCGGGTCGCCGATCGGCCATTTGCAGGTCCGCTCGGTCAGTTCCATCAGCGAGATCTTGCGCGAGCGCTTCTCCACCTCGCGGACCGAGGCGAGCGTCTCGGGGCTGATCTCGTTCAGCGAGGGTTGCGGCGGCAAGGGCTGGCCCGCGGGCACCAGCGCGGGTTTGCGCACGACGCCCGGCACCGGGGCGGCGGCGGCAACCGGTTGCGGCGCGGCGGGGGCCGGGCG
>NZ_SWJZ01000092.1 GCF_005144475.1 Rhodobacter capsulatus
CCCGCTCAGCGCCGCAAGCCGCGCCGCGGCGGGTGCCGTGCGCAGGGCCGCCTGCGCCGCCAGCAGACGCGCCGCGCCGTCACGCGCCAGCAAGGCCAGCGCGTCAGGCGTCGCCCCCGCCAGCGTCAGCCGCCCGCGTGCGGTCAATTCGGGCAGCGCGATCAACCAGTTCGCCAATCCCGCCGCGGTCCCGTGCGCGTGCAGCACCGCCTCGGACCCGGCGCCAAGACAGGCCCCGGCCGCGGCACAAACCGCCCCGGAGGTCGCATCAAGATAGTCCCACAGCCGCGCGGCATCGGCAAAGGCCTCGCCGTGACAATCGGCACGACGGGCCTCGGCGACAGTGATCAGGCCCCGCAAAGCGGCCTCGGGCAAGGCCTGCAAGGCCGGTCCGATCTCCTGCGGGACCGGCTTGCCCTGCGCCGCCAAGGCCTCCAAAGCATCGATCCACCACTGCAGCCGCATCTCCGCCACCAGCGGCTCGGCACTGGCCCAGGGCGCCTGGGCAATCGCCAGATTGGCGGCGTAAAGCGCAAACAGCGGCGGCCGATCCGGCACCGGGCAGGCCATGACGGCGGCAAACCGGTCGGGATCGCCCGCCGCCAGCCGTTCGGCGCAAAGCGCGACCGCATCGCTCATGCCGGTTGCGCCCCGTCGCGGATCAGCTTCCAGATGATCGCATCCAGCAGCGCCTCGAATGACGCATCGACGATGTTCGGGCTGACCCCGACGGTGGACCAGCGCTGTCCCTGCCCATCCTCGCTGTCGATGATGACCCGGGTCACGGCTTCCGTGCCGCCCTGCGTGATGCGGACGCGGAAATCGACCAGCTTCATGTCCTCGATGCAGCTGGTGTAGGGGCCAAGATCCTTGACCAGCGCTTTTGACAGCGCGTTCACCGGGCCGCGGTCATGCCCCTCGGCATCCATGCTTTCGGAAACCGACAGCATCTTGTCGCCGCCGATCTTCACCACGACGACGGCTTCGGAGACCGAGACCATCTGGTCATAGCGGTTCTTGCGCCGCTCGACCGTCACACGATAGCGTTTGATTTCAAAGAATTGCGGGCAAAGCCCCAGCACGCGCCGCGCCACCAGCTCAAAACTCGCCTGCGCGCCGTCATAGGCATAGCCGCGATCCTCGCGCGCCTTGATCTCGTCAAGGATCTGCACCAGCCGCGGGTCCTTCGGATCGACCGCGATCCCCATCGCGGCCAGCCGGGCGCGCAGGTTCGACTGCCCGGCCTGATTGGACATCGGGATAAGCCGGGTGTTGCCGACCGTTTCGGGCGCGACATGTTCATAGGTCGAGGGATCCTTGAGGATCGCCGAGGCATGCAGCCCCGCCTTGTGCGCAAAGGCCGAGGCCCCGACATAGGCAGAGGAGCGCAGCGGCACCCGGTTCAGGATGTCGTCCAGACGCCGGGAAAGCCGCGTGATGCCTGTGAGCTTCGCCTCGGAAACGCCTGTTTCGTAACGGCTTTTGTAGGGCTCTTTCAAAAGCAGCGTGGGGATCAGCGCGGTCAGGTTGGCATTGCCGCAACGCTCGCCCAGACCGTTCAGCGTGCCCTGCACCTGCCGCGCCCCCGCGTCGATCGCGGCCAGCGAATTCGCCACCGCCGTCCCGGTATCATCATGGCAATGGATGCCCAAATGATCGCCCGGCACCCCCGCGGCGATGACGGCCGCGGTGATCGTGCCGACCTCGGCGGGAAGCGTGCCGCCATTCGTGTCGCACAGGATCACCCAGCGGGCGCCAGCCTGATACGCCGTGCGGCAACAGGCCAGCGCATACCCCGGGTTCGCCTTGTAGCCATCAAAGAAATGCTCGGCGTCAAACAGCGCCTCGCGCCCCTCGGCCACCATATGGGCGACGGAAGCGCGAATGTTTTCAAGGTTTTCCTCCAGCGTGATGCCAAGCGCGGCGGTCACGTGGTAATCATGCGTCTTGCCGACCAGACAGACGGCGGGCGTCCCCGCATTCATCACCGCCGCCAGCACGTCATCATTCGCGGCCGAGCGTCCGGCGCGTTTCGTCATGCCAAAGGCGGTGAAGGTCGCCCGCGTCCTGGGCCGCGCGGCAAAGAAATCGCTGTCGGTCGGGTTCGCCCCCGGCCAGCCGCCCTCGATGTAATCGACGCCGATCTCATCCAGCGCCTCGGCGATGGCGATCTTTTCCGGCACGGAAAACTGCACGCCCTGCGTCTGCTGGCCGTCGCGAAGCGTGGTGTCGTAAAGGAAAAGCCGTTCGCGGGTCATGCGAGCCCCTCCAGCTTCGCCGCGTCGAAGCCGGGTCCGGGCAGCAATTCGACGCCCGCCTTCGACATCCGCACCTCGACCCCCGCCGCCATCAGCGCGGATTTGAGCGCATCGACCGGGGCGAAGTCCTTGGTTTCCATCGCCGTTGCACGCAGATCGGCAAGCTTCGCGGCAAGGTGCGACAGATCAACCTCGGGCGCCTTGGCCCAGTCGCCCATCTCGTCGATCAGCAGCCCCAGCATCTGTGCCGAGCCCTTGAGCAGCGCAGGCTCGCCCGTCAGCCCATGCAGCACCGCGATGGCCCCCGCGGTGTTCAGATCATCGGCCAGCGCCTCCAGCACCCCGGGCGCCACCTCATGCGCGGGCGCAACGCCCGCCGTCAGCGCGCGCCATTTGCGCAACGTCGCCTCGGCCTGGGCGGCCTTTTCCGCCGTCCAGTCCATCGGCTTGCCGTAATGCGTCTGCAGGAAGACAAACCGGATCACCTCGCCCGGGATGCCCTGATCGAGCAGATCGCGCACGGTGAAGAAATTGCCCAAGGACTTGGACATCTTCTTGCCCTCGACCTGCAACATCTCGTTGTGCAACCAGAAATTCGCAAAGCCCCCCTCGGGATGGGCGCAGCAGCTTTGCGCGATCTCGTTTTCGTGGTGCGGGAATTGCAGGTCGATCCCGCCCGCATGAATGTCGAAACTGGCGCCCAGCAGTTCGTAAGACATCGCCGAGCATTCGATATGCCAGCCCGGACGGCCACGGCCCCAGGGGCTGTCCCAGCCGGGCAGGTCCGCATCCGACGGCTTCCACAGCACGAAATCCATCGGATCTTCCTTGAAGGGCGCCACCTCGACCCGCGCCCCGGCGATCATGTCATCGACCGACCGGCCCGAAAGCGCGCCATAGCCGGCATAGCTGCGCACCCGGAACAGCACATGGCCGTCCTTGGCATAGGCATGGCCCCGGGTGATCAGATCGGCGATCATCGTGATCATCGCGCCGATGTAATCGGTCGCCCGCGGCTCGTGATCGGGGCGAGCCGCGCCAAGCGCGTCCATGTCGGCGTGATACCAGCCGATCGTCTCCTCGGTCCGGGCGCGGATCAGCTCTTCCAGCGTGCCGGGGGCGCCCGCCTCCTTGCGCGCCAGAGCCGTCGCGTTGATCTTGTCATCGACATCGGTGAAATTGCGCACATAAGTCACGTGACCCGTGCCGTAAACATGGCGCAGCAGCCGATAGAGCACGTCGAAAACCACGACCGGCCGCGCATTGCCCAGATGGGCGCGGTCATAAACGGTCGGCCCGCAGAGATACATCCGCACATGTCCAGGATCGAGCGGGCGGAACGTTTCCTTGCGGCGGGTCTTGGTATTGTGCAGGCGGATCATCGGCTTCCTCGCAACTTTGTCCTTGCGGAGTAGCGCAATTGCAGGCGCGAGGGAACAGCAGAACCGCTTACGCCGCCGCGGCGCGGCTTTGCGGCGCAAAGGGTTCGATGGTCAGCGACGCGCCGTCAAAGATGCAAAACGAGCCGGGCGGCACCGGGGTCCAGTCGCCCTCGCCATCCTCGAGCGGCTCGGACACGACGGCCCGGCCCTGCCGGGTGTCGGACCAGCGATGATAGAGCGTCGGCGCCAATTCGTCCGAGGCGTAACGCACCGCATAAAGCCGCTGGCCATCGGAAAAGGCGGCGGTCAGGCGCATGTGCGGCCCCTGCCCGCGCTCGCGCGAGAGCGATTCCAGCCGCGCCGTCGCCCGTTCCAGCGCGCCTTTCGGATCGTCGTCCAGCCCCTCGGAAAGTGCCAGCAGAAACAGCGCCTCGCTGTCGGTGGCGCCCTTCCTGTGCGGGTAAAGGTGATCGGGGATCATCATTTCCCCCGCACGGCGAAACGCGTTGTAACCACCGATCTGGCCGTTGTGCATGAAGCTCCAGCGGCCGACGACGAAGGGATGGCAGTTGTTGCGCGAGGTGGCGGTCCCGGTCGAGGCCCGCACATGGGCCAGAAAAAGGGGTGATTTCACCTGCGCCGTCAAGGACTTGAGGTTCGGGTCCGACCAGGCGGGCATGACATCGCGGTAAAGCCCGGGCTCGGGGCGCTCGCCATACCAGGCCAGACCGAAGCCGTCCGCATTGATCGCCGTGTGACATTGCGTGGCGCAATGGCTCTGGTGGATCAGCGAATGTCCCGGCTTCGAGACGATATCCTCAAGAAAGATCGGTTCCCCGACATAGGCTGCCCAACGGCACATTTTCCGGCCCCAAACAGGCGGTTGGCTCCGCCCCGGTTGGCGTTGACATGATGCTGTCACAGTAACGCAAACCGGGACGGGGCGAAAGTCAGGCGTTCTCCTCGACGATCACGAGATCGCGTTCCGAGGCGCCTTTGGCATGCGACAAAGCCGCCTGATAGGCCTCGGAATTATAGCAGGCGACCGCGGCTTCAAGGCTGGGGAACCGCGCCACCACATTGCGGGCGCGGTCGTTGCCTTCCAGCTGCACATAGCGCGTGGCGCGGGCGAGGAAGACGCCGCCATGCGCCGCAATCGCCGGACCGGCCGCGGCGGCATATTTGCCGTAAGCCTCGGCGTCGAGCACCTTCACATGGGCAATCCAGAGCGCGGAGGGCATCAGAGCGCCTCCAGCATGGCTTTGACCGCGGCGACGGCGTCCTCGGCCTTCGCCGGATCGGCCCCGCCCGCCTGCGCCATGTCGGGGCGGCCACCGCCGCCCTTGCCGCCAAGCGCCGCCGCGGCGATCTTGACGATCTCGACCGCGGAAACGGTGCCGGTCTTGTCCGCCGTCACTCCCGCCGCGCAGGCCGCCTTGCCGCCGGTATCGGCCACCACCAGCACCGCGCCCGAGCCGACCTTGTCCTTCAGGCTGTCGACGAGCGCCGGAAGATCCTTGCCCGACACCCCCGAAACCACCTGAGCAATGAAGCGCAAGCCCCTGATTTCGATCACTTCCGGGCCACCGGCCGCGCCGCCGCCCATGGCGAGTTCGCGGCGCAGCTGCGCCACTTCGTTGGCGAGCTGCTTGCGTTCCTCGGCCAGCGCCTTGACCCGGTCGGCCACTTCCGCAGACGAGGTTTTCAGCAGGCCCGCCACTTCGGCCAGACGCGCGTTCTGCGCCTTCAGCCAATCGAGCGCCGCCTGCCCGGTCAGCGCCTCGAACCGCCGCACCCCCGCCGAGGACGCGCTTTCGCCAAGCGCGACAAAGGCGCCGATGTCGCCCGTGCGCTTCACATGCGTGCCGCCGCAAAGTTCCAGGCTGTAGGTCCGCCCGTCATGCCCCTTGCCCGAGCCAAGCTGCTCGCCCATCGAGACCACGCGCACCTCGTCGCCGTATTTCTCGCCGAAAAGCGCCTGCGCGCCAAGGCCGCGGGCATCGTCGGGCGTCATGATCCGGGTCTCGACCGGGGTGTTTTGCCGGATGAAGGCGTTCACCTCGGCCTCGACCGTCATCAGCTCCTCGGCCGTCATCGCCTTGCCGTGAGAAAAGTCGAACCGCAGCCGGTCCTCGGCATTCAAGGAGCCCTTTTGCGCGACGTGATCGCCAAGCGCGCGGCGCAGCGCCTCGTGCAGAAGGTGCGTCGCCGAGTGGTTCGCCCGAATGGCCGAGCGCCGCGCGTGATCGACCTCCAGCTTCGCCGGTTGGCCCTTGGTGACCTTGCCCTCGGTGACCTCGCCGATATGGATAAAGACACCCGCGACCTTTTTCGTGTCGGTGATGCGGATTTCGGCGCTGTCGGTGCGGATGATGCCGTGATCGCCGACCTGACCGCCGGATTCGGCATAGAACGGCGTCTGGTTGACGACGATCTGCACCGCGCCCGTGGCCTCGGCCACCTCGGCGCCCTCGATCACCAGCGCCTGGATCTGTCCTTCTGCGGTTTCGGTGTCATAGCCGAGGAATTCGGTGACGCCCGCCCGTTCGGCGATCTCGAACCAGACTTTCGCATCCGTGGCCTCGCCCGAGCCCGACCAGCTCGCCCGCGCCTTGGCCTTCTGCTCGTCCATCGCGGCGTCAAAGCCCGCGGTGTCGACGGTGCGGCCCTTTTCGCGAAGCGCATCCTGGGTCAGATCGAGCGGGAAACCATAGGTGTCGTAAAGCTTGAACGCGGCATTGCCCGGCAGCTCCGCCCCGTCGGGCAGCGCGGCAAGTTCGTCATCGAGCAGCTTCAAGCCGCGTTCCAGTGTGACCTTGAACCGGGTTTCTTCCAGCTTCAGCGTCTCCTCGATCAGCGCCTGGGCGCGGACGAGTTCCGGATAAGCCGCCCCCATCTGCCGCACCAGCGCCGGCACCAGCTTGTGCATCACCGGGTCTTTCGCGCCCAGCATATGCGCATGCCGCGCGGCCCGACGCAAAATACGGCGCAGCACATAGCCGCGGCCATCGTTCGAGGGCATCACCCCATCGGCAATCAGGAACGAGGTCGAACGCAGATGGTCGGCGATGACGCGGTGATGCACCTTGCCCGCCCCGTCCGGATCGGCCGAGGTCGCCTGCGCCGAAGCCTCGATCAGGCTGCGCATCAGGTCGGTGTCATAGTTGTCGTGCTTGCCCTGAAGCAGCGCGCCGATCCGTTCCAGCCCCATGCCGGTGTCGATCGACTGCATCTCCAGCTCGACCATCGAGCCGTCTTCGAACTGCTCGTTCTGCATGAAGACGTTGTTCCAGATCTCGATGAACCGGTCGCCGTCCTCGTCCTTCGAGCCGGGCGGGCCGCCCCAGATATGGTCGCCGTGATCGAAGAAGATCTCGGTGCAGGGGCCGCAGGGACCGGTCGGCCCCATCTGCCAGAAATTGTCCTTGGTCGGAATGCGGATGATGCGCTCGTCGGTCAGGCCCGAGACCTTCTTCCAGATCGCCGCCGCCTCGTCATCGGTGTGATAGACGGTGACGAGCAGCTTTTCCTTCGGAATGTCAAAGTCCTTGGTCAGCAGCTCCCAGGCATAGGTGATCGCCTTTTCCTTGAAATAATCGCCAAAGGAAAAGTTGCCGAGCATCTCGAAGAAGGTGTGGTGGCGCGCGGTATAGCCGACGTTGTCAAGGTCGTTGTGCTTGCCCCCCGCACGCACGCATTTCTGCGCCGTCGTCGCGCGGACATAGTCGCGCTTTTCCACCCCGGTGAAGCAGTTCTTGAACTGCACCATGCCGGAGTTGGTGAACATCAGCGTCGGGTCGTTGCGGGGAACCAGCGGAGAGCTTTCCACCACGCGGTGACCGTTCTTTTCGAAGAAGGCAAGGAAGGTGGACCGGATGTCGTTCAGACTGGGCATGGGCAAGCCTTTTTTGCGGATTTCCCCCCGTTTAGCGGCCCGGCCCGGCCCTGTCCAGAAAGCAAAACGGCCGGGGGAAACCCGGCCGTCGCCCTGTATCGTTCCGGTGCGGCTGCCAAGGGCAGCGGGCCCTGCGGCCTCATTCTTCGGTGAGATCTTCCTCGGTCGGCGCGACGCCGAATTCAAGCCCGTGGCTGGCACGGATCTTGTCCTCGATCTCATAGGCGATATCGGGATTGTCGCGCAGGAACTGCTTGGCATTCTCGCGGCCCTGGCCGATGCGCTCGTCGCCATGCGAATACCAGGCGCCCGATTTCGCCACCACCCCGGCCTTGACGCCCAGATCGACCAGCTCGCCGACCTTGGAAATGCCCTCGCCATAAAGGATGTCGAATTCGACCTCGCGGAAGGGCGGCGCCACCTTGTTCTTCACCACCTTGACGCGGGTCTGGTTGCCGATCACCTCGTCGCGGTCCTTGATCGCGCCGGTGCGGCGGATATCAAGCCGCACCGAGGCGTAGAATTTCAACGCATTGCCGCCCGAGGTGGTTTCGGGCGAGCCGAACATCACGCCGATCTTCATGCGGATCTGGTTGATGAAGATCACCATGCAGTTCGAGCGCCCGATCGAGGCGGTCAGCTTCCGCATCGCCTGAGACATCAGACGCGCCTGCGCGCCGACGGTCGCATCGCCCATGTCGCCCTCGATCTCGGCCTTCGGCGTCAGCGCCGCCACCGAGTCGACGACGACAAGGCTGACCGCGCCCGAGCGCACCAGCGTATCGACGATTTCCAGCGCCTGTTCGCCGGTGTCGGGCTGCGAGATCAGCAGCTCTTCGAGGTTCACCCCAAGCTTTTTCGCATAATAGGGATCCAGCGCATGTTCGGCGTCGACAAAGGCGCAGACACCGCCCTTTTTCTGTTCTTCCGCAATGCAATGCAGCGTCAGCGTGGTCTTCCCCGAGCTTTCCGGCCCGTAGATCTCGACGATCCGGCCCTTCGGCAGCCCGCCGATGCCAAGCGCGATATCAAGCCCGAGCGAGCCGGTCGAGGTCGCCTCGATCTCCGGCGGCGGGTTGTCGCCGCCAAGCTTCATGATCGAGCCCTTGCCGAACTGCCGTTCGATCTGCGCAAGGGCCGATTCCAGCGCCTTTTGCTTGTCTGCCTTGCCTTTGTCGTTCATCTCGAACAAGCCCGCCGTTGCCATCTGTCGTCCCCTTATCCCACAGGGCGCGGCCCGCGGCAATCGACCGAGCGCACCGCATCCGTTCCCATCTTGTTCTCATGATATGAGTACAATTGGGGAACATTGCAATCAAATTCTCCACAATCAGCCTGCGCCCGCATGGTTAAGAACCGGTTAAGACCGCCGCAGAAACCACGCGGCCCGGCTTTACCGCGCCGGGGTCTTTCAGTAAGCAGAGGCGGGAATTGTCGGGAGACACCGGAACATGCTGATTTTCTGGGAACAACGACTGGTCTTTCTGGCAACGCCCAAGGCGGGCTCGACCGCGGTCGAAGTGGCGCTCGAATCGCTCGCCAGCGTTTCGATGCAGCGCCCCGCGCCGATGAAACACATGAGCGCCAGCGATTATCACCAGGTTCTGGCCCCCTGGCTTGCGGCGCGGGCGGGGGCGCCCTTCACCACCGTGGCGCTGATGCGCGAGCCGATCGGCTGGCTGCGCTCCTGGTATCGGTTCCGCACCCGCGACGATATCGAAGACCCCGATCACCCGATGGCGGGCAAGAGCTTCGATGCCTTCGCGCAGGATTACATGGCACCGAAGCCGCCGCCGCAGGCCGATATCGGCTCGCAATCGGCGCATCTGTGCGGCGCGGATGGTCGGCCGCAGGTCGATCGCATCTTCCGCTACGAGGAAATCGACGCGTTCATGGATTTCCTCGAAGACCGGCTCAATTGCGCGATCACGCTGTCGCGGGTGAACGTGCCCCCGGCCGCGGATGTCGCGCTGCAACCGGAGACCGAGGCGGCGCTGAAGCGCGCGATGGCCGCCGATTTTCGGCTTTACGACAGCCTCGCCTGATCGCCCTCAGGCCCGGACCCGACGCGCGATCTGGTTCTGCACCGTCGCCGTCAGCTCGCTCAGCGAGAAGGGCTTGGGCAGGAAGACCGAATTCGGGGTCGGCGGGCGACCTTCGCGGAACACGTCCTCGGCATAGCCGGAGACGAAAACGACGGCGGTGTCCGGCCGGGTCTTCAGCGCCTCGGCAACCCAGGTCGGGCCATCCATGCCGGGCATGATCACATCGGTGACGAAGACGTCGAACTGCAGCTGATCGTCTTCCAGAATCCGCAGCGCTTCCTCGGCATTCTCGGCCTCGAACACCGTATAGCCGCGCAGTTTCAGCGCCCGCGAGGCAAAGGCCCGCACCGGCGCCTCATCCTCGACCAGAAGCACCATCGCGGCGGAATTTTCCTCGATGCTCGGCAATTCCATCGTCGGCAGCGCCGGTTCCTGCTCGATCTCCGAGGGCCGGTCATGCGCCGGCAGGAAGAGCGTGAAACAGGTCCCCGAACCCAGCACCGAATCGCAGAAGATATAGCCGCCGGTCTGCTTGACGATCCCGTAGGCGGTCGACAGGCCCAGCCCCGTCCCCTCGCCCGGTTTCTTCGTCGTGTAGAAGGGTTCGAAGATCTTGCCGAGCTTGTCGGCCGGGATCCCCACCCCCTCGTCGGTGACCTTGACGACGACATAATTGCCCTTCGGCACCGCCGCGCGATCGCGTTTCAGATCCTCGATCAGATGCAGGTTCTCGGTCTCGATCCGGATCTCGCCGCCGCCCGGCATCGCATCGCGCGCGTTCACCACAAGGTTCATGATCACCTGTTCCAGCTGCCGCTTGTCGGCCCGGATCGGCGCCAGATTCGGGTCATGCGTCAGCGTCAGCACGACCTTTTCGCCGGTCAGCCGGTTCAGCAGATGCGTCAGATCCGACAGCGTGTCGCGCAGATCGATGATCCGCGGCTTCAGCGTCTGCTTGCGCGAAAACGCCAGCAGCTGACCGACCAGCGAGGCCGCCCGGTTGGCGTTCTGGCTGATCTGGTCCAGATCGGTGTAATCGGGGTCGCCCTTGTCGTGGCGCAGCATCAGCAAATCGCAATGCCCCGAGATCGCCGTCAGCAAGTTGTTGAAATCATGCGCAACCCCGCCCGCAAGTTGGCCGATCGCCTGCATCTTCTGGCTTTGCACGAACTGGCCTTCCAGCGTCTTCAGCTGGGTCGCATCCGAGAGGACAGCGATCAGTCCCGGCCGCCCCTCCTCGATCACCCGCGCCAGCGTCACCTGCAGGAAGACCTCGCGATCGCCGCGCCGCGCCCGCAGCACCTCGGGGCGGCGTTCCGTCCGCCCGGCCACCGCATCGACAACCCAGTCATCGACCGGACGGCCCAGCCCCTCGAACAGCTCCGACAGCTTCGTCGAGGCCGGGATCTGCCCCAAAAGCCCGCGCGCGGCCCGGTTCACCTCGATCACCCGGCCATCCACCGTCAACCGCATCAACGCCACCGGCAGCGCCTCGAACGAGACCGGATCGGTGCTCGGCGCGCGCCCCGGCGCGACGGGCATCAGATAAATCTCGTCGCGCCCGCCCGCGCCCTCGATCTGCGCCACCATGCAGCGCAGCGGCCCTTCGATCGTGGTGATCTCCTGCTCCTCGCCCGAGCGGATCGGCACATCGGTGAAGATCCGGTCCAGCGTGCGGACGCGCTCGCCCACCAGCCGCCGCAAGGATTCGTTCATGAAGAGAATCGTGCCCGATTTCGACGCCGTCAGCATCGGCAGCGAGATGCTTTCCGCGCCGCGCCCGCCCACCGGCCGCTCGGCCATGTCTTCAAGCCGCCACAGGAACCCGCCGCCCTCGATCTGATGCACCGAGAGCCGCACATGGCCGCGCCGCGTCACCATATCCTCGCGCGCCGCGCCAAGCGCCGCCGCCTTCGACTGCAGCCGCGTCAGCATCGCGCCGGGATTGGCAAAGATCTCGCCCAGAGCCCGGGTCAGCGTCTGCCCCCCGCGCGAGCCGAAGCGCTCGACCGCGGCGCGATTCTGATAGCCGATCTCGCCCTCGCCATCGGTGGTGAAAGAGGGCGAGGCGTCATGCATGATGAAGGCGGAAATCGCGCCCGCCACCTGCGTGCGCCGCCGCGCCAGATGCCGCTGCGCCAGCTTCGCCACGACCGCGAGCAGCAGGAAACTGCCCGACATCGACAGCAAAAGCGTCATCAGCACCCGATCTTGCACGAAATACCCCGCCGTCCCGGCCGCAAGGCCAAGCAAAAGCAGCACCAAAGCCCCGGGCGCAATCATGGCCGCGGACCGGCCAAGGGCCTGCATGGGCTGATCGGGATGTACCACTGGCGTCTTCCTGCGCAGAATCGTCTCCTCGCATTGCGGGTCATTTCGGTTAAAGCCTGATTAACAAAACCGAAGCTCAACCTAAAGATGTATCACGAAAGTTCTCGTTACGTTCACAATCGACACAGACGCGCCGCGAAGAAGCCGTCCCCGCCGTCGCGCGGGGAATAGCGGCGGCATTCCGCAAGCGCGAATCCGCCGCGTTGCAGAAAGGCCGAGAGCCGCAGGTCATTCTCGGCCGAAAGCAGCGAACAGGTCATGTAAAGAAGCTGCCCGCCCGGCGCAACATGGCCCGCGGCCCGGTCCAGGATCTGATCTTGCAGCGCCGTCAGCTCGGCCAGCCGCGCCGGGGTCAGCCGCCATTTCGCCTCCGGCGTCCGCCGCCAGGTCCCCGAGCCCGAACAGGGCGCATCGACCAGCACCAGATCGAAGACGCCCGCGACCTTGCCGGGCGGGGCCAGCGCGATCCGCGCCCCGGCCCGCGCCGCGCGCGGGGGAATGTCCTTCATCCGGCCGGGGTCGATGTCATGCGCGGTGATCCGCGCCCCCGGATGCGCCGCCGCCAGCGCCAGCGCCTTGCCGCCACCGCCCGCGCAGTAATCCAGCACCCGCGCCCCTTCTGGCAGCGCCAGACCGCCAATCACCGCCTGCGAGGCGACATCCTGCAGCTCGACCAGCCCCTGCAGATAGGCCTGCGACGCGGCGATCTTGCGCGCCCCGGAGAGAACCCGCAGCGCGGTGGCCGCGAGCGGATGCGGCTCGGTCGCGATCCCTTCCTGCGCCAGCGCCTGCGCCGCCTGCGGCCGCCCGGCCCTGGCCAGATTGACCCGCAGAAAGACCGGCGCCCGCGCCCGCATCGCGTCGGAAACGGCGTCGAAATCGGCGCCGAGATCGGCGCGCAGCTGCCCCGAAAGCCAGTCCGGCCAATCGCTTGCAGCCAGATCCGCCGCCGCGGGCGCGGGCCTTGCAAGCGCCGCCGCCTCCGCCTCTGTCATAAGCGCCGGAGCGTGGCCCGCCCCGGTGAAAACCGTCGCCGGATCGATCCCCGCCGCCCGACACATCCCCAGCATCAGCCCACGCCCGTCCGCCGCCCCGCCAAGCGCGGCAAAACTGCCCCGGCAGCGCAGCGCATCATAGACATGATCGCGCACCGCGGCCCGATCTCCCGATCCGGCAAAGCGATGCGCCCGCCCCCAGTTCGTCAGCGCCCGCTCCGCAGGCTCGCCCGCCGCGATGGCGTCAAGCAGGGGGATGGCAACGGCAATACGGGCAGCGGGGGTCATGGGCACTCCTTTGGCCCACACCTAACCGCCTTGGAGCAAAACGAAAAGGCCCCGCCGCAGCGGAGCCTTTCGAAACGGTGAAACCGTAGCTGAACCAAGCTTTTCCTTGGCAAAATACGCCTTTTTCTTTGGGGGGTGCGGGGGGCGAAGCCCCCCGCGGGTCGGCGCGGGGGAGGGCCCCCGCGCGACGGACAAGG
>NZ_SWJZ01000093.1 GCF_005144475.1 Rhodobacter capsulatus
GTGCTTGCGGATCTCGGTCAGGACGGCGCCGAAGGTGGTCAGGCCGCGGGCCTTGAGCGCGGGCAGCAGCCGCAGGAAGGCATCCGCCGTCGCCACCGTGTCGCCAAGCGCGGTGTGACGCGCTTCCTCGGGGATGGTGATGCCCAGCCGATGCGTCAGCGCGTCCAGCGAATGCGCCTCGGCCGGGCCAAAGACCACCGCCGACAAAAGCACCGTATCGAGCACCGGATGATCGAAATTGCGCCCGATCAAAAGCTCCTTGCGGCGCAGGAATTCCAGATCGAAGGCGGCGTTATGGGCGACCAGAACCGCGCCCTCGGCGAATTTGTGGAACCGCCGCCCGACCTCGGCGATCGTCGGCGCCGCCGCCACCATCGCCTCGGTGATGCCGTGGATCGCCGTCGAGGCCGCCGGGATCGGCCGCCCCGGATCGACCAGCGTGTCAAAGACCTCGCCCGCCACCCGCCGCCCGTTGACGATCCGCACCGCCGCGATCTGCACGATCTCGTCGCCGCCGGCCGGAAACAGCCCCGTCGTCTCGGTGTCGAAAACGACGAAGGTCAGCTTGTCGAGCGGCGTTTCGGCAAAGGCGCTTTCGCTGCCGCGCCCCAGCAGATCAAAGTCATAGACCACCTGGCGCGGAACAGGCCGGGGATCGGTGCCGGTCCGGCGCGCCTCGCGCAGCGGCAGGCAGAGCCGGTGCCGCCCCTCGTGCAGCCGCTCGGGCCACAGATCCGTCGCATGCGCCGACAGCACCCGCCGCCCGGTCAGCTCGGCCATGCCCACATCCAGCGGCTCGGCCAGCCAGCGCTCCAGCTCGGCAATCGCCACCGCCGCGCCGCGCCATTCGAGCGCGATCAGCGCCCCCGCGCCGTCTTCAAGCACCTCCAGCCGCTTCTCGACCCGCTCCGGGCCAAGACGGGCGACCAGATGCGCGCTCAGCGCCACCATCTCGAAGCCCTCGATGCGCAGCATCAGCGGCGCGGTCACCGGCAGCAGATCGCCCGCCCCCTCGGCCGCGACACGGGCCTGCACCGCGGCGCCGAAATCCGAGGCGCGGATCATCGCGAGCGGCCACCAATCGGCCCGCATCGCCTCGTGGCGGTCGTGCAGCGTGTGGATCGCCTGCGCCAAGGTGCCCGCCTCGGCGCGGGCGGCTTCGCGCAGCTGCCCGCGGGCCTGCGGATCGACGGGCCCGTCCTCGGCGATCAGCACGCCCATCAGCGATTGCAGCGCCGCGGCCGGGCGGCGGATGCGGTCGAAAAGCTCGTCCATCAGCGCCTCGCGCCCGGCATGGGCACGCAGGTCGGCCGAGACATCGCGCAGCGTCAGCACATAGCCCGCCCTGCGCAGCACATGATGATCCTCGCCCTCGGAAATCAGCCGCATCCGCGCCGCCAAGGTGCGGCCCCCGGCCACCGTCGCGCACAGAAGATCCGAGGCGGCATCGGGATCGGCCGTCGCCAGAAGCCGCGCATGGGCATGGCGGATCGGCGCCGGGTGCAGATAATCGAAGACGCGCCGGTCGAGCCCCGGCGCATGCGCCCCGCCCAGCAGATCGACCGCCTGACCGTTGTAAAAGACCAGGGCATGATCGGCGGTGCACAAAAGCACCCCCACCGGCACGTCCGAAAGCAACGTCTCCAGCCGGTCCTTTTCCCGCGCCAGCCGGGTGGTTTCGCGCTGCACCGCCTCGGTCAGCGCCGAGCGGGTCTCGTTCAGATGCTGCGCGATCGCCGCCGCCGCCGGGGCCAGATCGCCCAGATAGCGCCCCGCGCGTTCGTCGAGCGCGCTGTCGACCGCGGTTTGGGTGCGGGCGCGGATCGAGCCCGCCAGCCGCTCGATCGGCCGCGCCAGATTGGCGTCGAAAAGCGCCCAGACCACGCCGATCAGGCCCAGGATCACCAGCCCCGCCACGGTGCCGCCGATCACGAAGCCCGAAAGCGCCTCGGGCCGGGCCAGCTTTTCGAAGCCGAAGACCAGCCCCGCGACCAGCGCCACAAGATTGCCCATCGCCAGCGCGGCGAAGAACAGGAAGATCCGGACGCGCAGGCCAAGCCGGGCGAGCCGCATCACGCCCCCTCCGGATCCAGAAGCCGGTGCAATTCGTCGCGCAACTCCTTCAGCTCGAAGGGTTTCGCGATGAAGCCATCGGCGCCGAGCGCCAGCGCCTTGCGCCGCTCCAGCGCCGAGCCGCGCGCCGTCATCATCACGATCCGCACCGCCGAAAGCGCGCCATCGGCCCGGACCTGCTGGCAGATCTCGTAGCCCGAGACCTCGGGCAGCATCACGTCAAGCAGCACCAGATCGGGGCGCTCGGCGCGGATCCGCGCGACCGCGCCCAGCCCCGTCGCCAGCCGCGCGTGATCCAGCCCCTCGCGGCCCAGAAGATAATCCAGCGCGATGGCGATGTTGTCCTCGTCCTCGACGATCAGCACGCGCGGCCTGCCGCCGCTTTCCCCGGTCATCCCGGCGCCCCCCTCTCAGCCCCTGTCGTCCCGGCCCGCACCGTTTCAGCCCGGCACGGCCTTGCCGTGACCTATCGCCGATTGCATCGTGCGTACCACCACGAAAGCGTCGCGCAGATGCGCGCGCTCGAAATCGCTCATGTCCGAGGGGGCAAGGAAATTGTCCGCCGCCCGCCCGGATTTGATCAGCCGGGCCTGGTTTTCCAGCCGCGTCATCGCGATCAGGTCATAGGCCTCGATCAGATCGCGCGCCTCGCCGGGGGCGATCATCCCGGCGTCTTCCGCCGCCTTCAGCCGGGCGCGGGTATTGGCCAGACCGAGCCGCCCGCGCAGCGCCTGCACCCGCGCCAGATCGATCACCGGCACCACCCCGTTCATCTTCAGATCGATGTGGTTGCGGTGCTCGCCCGAGCGGATCGTGGCAAAGCCGCGCAACAGGCCCAGGGGCGGCGTGTGCTTGAGCGCGTTCGAGAGCAGATGCGCGATGAAGATCGGGCTTTGCGACGCCAGCCGCAGGGTTTCCTGCTGCAGCGCGGTGAAGAGATCGGCGCCATTGCCGCCGATCGGGCGCAGATCGAACATCACCGAGGCGAGCATCTGCGCCTCGGGGTTCGGCACGTCGATCCAGTCGTGGAAATAGCGCCGCCAGACCTGCAAGGGCTGGCACCAGCGCGCGGCCGTCGCCATCATCTCGCCCGGGCAATAGACATAGCCGCAGGCATGAAGCCCGTCGCAGACGATCTTTGCCAGGGCGCGGAAATAGGCCATGTCCTCGGCCGTCGCGCGGTCATCGAGGATCAGGCAATTGTCCTGATCCGACACCCCGGTCTGTTCCTGCCGCCCCTGGCTGCCGCAGGCCAGCCACAGATAGGGCACCGGCGGCGGGCCCAATTCGCGTTCGGCCATCACCAGAAGCCGCCGCGTCACCGCATCGGCGATGTCGGTGATGAGCCGCGTCACCACGTCATGGGCGTGATGCGCGCCGACGAGCTGCACCAGCAGCTGCGGGATCCGCCCGGTGACGGCGGCCATCTCGGCCAGCGTCTCGGCCGAGACCACGTCGCGGATCAGCACCGCCGCCGAGACCGCCTGAAACCGCGTCAGATCGGTCTGGGTGATCATGCCGACGAAGCGGCCCGCCTCGGTGATCGGCAGATGGCCGATGCGCTTTTCCAGCATGATATGCAGGATGTCCGAGCCGAGCGCGGTGGGCGGCAGGCTGACCGGATCCGCGGTCATCACCGCCGCCACGGCCGTATCAGGCGCTTGCCCCTCGGCCAGGATCTTGTTCGACAGATCGCGCTGGGTGACGATGCCCAGAAGTTTTTCGCCCGGGCCGACGACGCCGAGCGAGGAGACATGCGCGTCGCGCATCCGCCGCGCGGCGTCAAGAACCGTGGTTTCGGGCGCACAGGACAGCGGCTTTCGCGCGATCAGATCGGCCACTTTCTGCGTCGCGATCTCGGTCGAGACCTTCTCGCCGCGCTTTCTGTTGAAGAAGCGCTCGAAGGCCGGATAGGTCTCGATCAGCCGCTTGAAGGTCGGGGTGGGCAGCACCAGGCACACGGTCTGCGCCGTCGCCCGCGCCTGGGTCGCGGCCAGCCCGTCGCGCAGAAGACCACGCTCGCCGAACGAATTGCGCGGCCCGAGCAGCGAGACCAGCCCGCCATTGCCGTCGGTGATTTCCACCGCGCCCTGCTTGATCAGGTAAAGCCCGCCCAAAGGCGTCTGATGCACGTAGATCAGCGCTTCGGGGCGGAATTCCATGCGGCGAAAAGAGCGGGCCACCTCGGCCAGCTCGTCACGCGGCAGGGTATCATAGGGGTGGACGGTTTCCAGAAAGGCAAGGATGGCCTGACAATCGGGTTCCATGATCTCTCCTGCGAAGACGGGGCCTGTGAAGGCGGGGGAAGCGGGCGAGGCCAAGGCCCCGCCCGCCGCCGGTCAATGCGCCGAGGCCTCGGCGGCGCCGATGCCGGTTTCCGAGCGGATCTCCTGCGCCAGATAGCCGTCCCGATCCTGATCGCCGCGGCGGCTCTTGTCGGTGATCGAGAAGAGCCAGATGCCCGCAAAGCCCAGAACCATCGAGAACAGCGCGGGCGAGGTATAGGGGAACGGCGCCGAGCCCTTTTCAAAGCCGAGCGTGGCTTCCCAGACCGAGGGCGAGATGATCGTCAGCGCCACCGAGCTGATCAGCCCCAAAGCGCCGCCGACCACCGCGCCGCGCGTCGTCATGCCCTTCCACAGAAGCGACATGAAGAGCACCGGGAAGTTCGCCGAAGCCGCGATGGCGAAGGCCAGCGACACCATGAAGGCGATGTTCTGCTTTTCAAACGCCAGACCCAGAACCACCGCGACGATGCCAAGGCAGATCGTGGTGATGCGCGAGACCCGCAGCTCCGAGGCGCTGTCGGCCTTGCCGTTCTTGAACACGGTCGAATAAAGGTCGTGCGACACCGCCGAGGCGCCCGAGAGCGTCAGACCGGCGACCACGGCGAGGATCGTGGCAAAGGCCACCGCCGAGATGAAGCCGAGGAAGATGTTGCCGCCCACCGCCTGCGCCAGATGGATCGCCGCCATGTTGTTGCCGCCCACCAGCGTCAGCGCGCCCTTGGCATCATAGCTGACCAGACCCGGGTTGGTCAGGACATAGACGATCGCGCCAAAGCCGATGATGAAGGTCAGCATGTAGAAATAGCCGATCCAGACCGTCGCCCACATCACCGACTTGCGCGCTTCCTTGGCCGAAGGCACGGTGAAGAAGCGCATCAGGATATGCGGCAGACCGGCGGTGCCGAACATCAGCGCCATGCCGAAGGAAATCGCCGAGATCGGGTCTTTCACGAACGTGCCCGGCCCCATGATCGAGAGACCGGCCGCCGCGGCTTCCTCGGGCGTCTTGCCCGCCGCCAGCGCCAGATCGGTCTTCACCTTGACCGATTCCGCGAACAGGCTTTCCAGGCTGAAGCCGTAATGCACCATCACCATCAGCGCCATGAAGCTGGCCCCGCCGAGCAGCAGGCAGGCCTTGATGATCTGCACCCAGGTCGTCGCGGTCATGCCGCCAAACAGCACATAGACCATCATCAGGATGCCGACGACGATCACGGCGTAAAGATATTCCAGCCCGAACAGCAGCTTGATCAGCTGCCCCGCGCCCACCATCTGGGCGATCAGGTAAAAGGCCACGACGACCAGCGTCGACATCGCGGCAAAGACCCGCACCGGCGTCTGCGCGAAGCGGAAGGCCGCCACATCGGCGAAGGTGAACTTGCCAAGGTTGCGCAGCCGCTCGGCCATCAGGAAGGTCAGGATCGGCCAGCCGACCAGAAAGCCGATCGAATAGATCAGCCCGTCATAGCCCTGCAGCATCACCGCCGCCGAAATCCCGAGGAAGGAGGCCGCCGACATGTAGTCGCCCGCAATCGCCAGACCGTTCTGGAAGCCGGTGATGCCGCCGCCCGCGGTGTAGAAATCGGCCGCCGATTTCGTCCGCCCGGCCGCCCATTTCGTGATGAACAGCGTCGCCACCACGAAAAAGCCGAACATCGCGATCGCGGTCCAGTTCGTGGGCTGCTTTTGCACCGCGCCTTCGATCGCGCCCGCCGCAAGCGCAAGCGAGGGCGTCAGGCTCAGCGCACAGACCGCCGCAAGGCGGGCAAAGGAGGTGACCGGGCTCATTTCAGCACCTCGCGCTTCACCTGGGCCGTCAGCTCGTCATATTCGTTGTTGGCGCGGAAGACGTAGATCGCCGTCACCACGATGGTGAACAGGATCACCCCGAAGCCGATCGGAATCCCCCAGGTCATCACCCCCTCGCCCAGCGGCACGGCCAGCAGGTCCTTGCGAAAGGCGATGACGGTGATGAAGCCGTAATAGACCAGCAGCATCGCGATGGTGAGCAGCCAGCCAAACCGCAACCGCTTTGTTTTCAGCGTGTGGTAGGCCGGGCTCCTGGCGATGCGTTCCAGCATCGTGTCTTGCATGTGTTTTCCTCCTCGTTGATGTCGTCCCGATCCGGCTTGCGCGGACCGGTTTGGCCGTGTTTCCCCGGCCGTTGCTCTTGACCCTCCCGGCGCGGCGGGGGTTTCACACCCCCGCACCCCCGTGGGATATTTGCGCCAAGGTGAAAGGGCGGCGTTTCAGCTTGGGCAAAGATCCCGGGGCCAAATATCCCGGGGGGGGACGTGCCGACGGCAAGAGGGGGGCGGCGCCCCCCGCCTGCGGGTCACGCCCGGTTCATCCGGTTGTCGATCAGCTCCTGCACCACGCCCGGATCGGCCAGCGTCGAGATATCGCCCAAGGCGCCGTAGTCGTTCTCGGCGATCTTGCGCAGGATCCGGCGCATGATCTTGCCCGAGCGCGTCTTCGGCAGACCCGGCGCCCATTG
>NZ_SWJZ01000094.1 GCF_005144475.1 Rhodobacter capsulatus
GGGCAGACGCTGGCCGATCTGCTGCTTGACAAGCAGACCGACCGCACCGCCTTGCCCTGGGTGAACCGCCGTCCGCGGAAATGGGAGCCCGAGCCGCTGCGCTGGCTGGGGGTGCAGGGGATGTATTGGCTGTACACCCTTGCCGACCGGCGCGAAGCGGCGTCGGGCGGGGCGCAAACCTCGCGGCTGGCAAGTGTGGCCGACAGACTGACCGGCCGCTGACCGGGCGGGGCGGCGTTTCGGAGAGCTATGGCGATCCGGGCTCGCGCGGGCTGACGTGTCGGTTGTCGCCAAATTTGCGGTTGGCCGGGGCGGCAGTTGAAGGTCTGACGGTTCCCGCGGCCCGCCGTGCCAACGACTGTGCAAAAGCCGCTTTCCACGCCTGACAGTATGTCCTGCAAAGATACCGAAAGGCAGCTATCGCCGGTTTCAGCGGATGTGTTGCCGCACCTGCTATCGGGCTGCGCGCCGATCTGCGCCTTACGCCACTTGGCGCAGCGCGAGCGGCCCCGGCTCGTCTTCGATGCAACGGATGGCCGCAAGGGGCCGTGGGATTTGCGGGCAATCTATGGGCAGCTCGGACCCTCGTTGCGGTCCGCTCGAGTGGTTGCTTCTGAGCGCGGCACTCAATGATGCGAGAGGCGGCAATGGGCTGGGTAAGTCGATCATGCGCGACGCGCCGTCATGAACAACGGGGCCGTTTCTTGCGCAGTGCGCAGTCCACCATGGGGTCAGCGAACGGCGGCAATCGTAGGTTTCTACAGGTGCGGTGCCGCGGCCTCAAGGTCGTCTTTCCTGAATGTTTTTCGACGTGGACCGCAGGGCAACGGTCGCTGCCAGGTGGTGGCGGTCCACGTTGACAAACCTTAAGAAAAGCTTCGTGCAAGCTGGCGCACCAGGCCACCGGCGATCTGTGCCACCTCCAGCGAATGGGTCAGCCGGGTGCGGTAGAAATCGCTGTCGCCGAGGTTCAGGATCTGGGTCTTGCCCTGCAGCCGCCGGAAGGAGGCCGAATGGATCACCCGCGCGGAATCGACATCCCCGATGTCGCGGGCATCTTCCGCTTGCGGCGTCCAGCCCTCGCGCCGCGCATTCCAGTCCGTCATGTCAGCCTCTCCTCGCATTCCTGATTGGCGCCGCATCGCAGGCCGGACCATACCATCGGCATCGCGCCTGAACACCGACCGCCATGGTGGGCCACGAAGAGCCTAAGGACCAGACATCCATTCGGGGCGCGGATTTTCGGCATCGACAGGCGCCCGGCCCATGCAGGCGGCTTCACCGCGCAGGCGCGAAAGGGAAAAGGCGCGCCCGGAAAAAAATGGCCGTCCAAATCCCGATCGCGAAGTTGTGAGGTTGGCCGTTTCGGAGAGGTTTAGAACCCTCGACGCCAGCACATCTGCTGCTCGGCGGCTTCATCCCGGATTTGAATGAAATGAAAAGCCGGGCCCGCCGTGTCAAGCCTCCGGAGCTGCGGGAATTGACAAGAAAATCATACCGTTGCGGTTAGCCCACATCGGTTTGGCCGACGAAAACGGGCTTGATCGCCCCGGAATTTGCGCCTTATCTCATCGCCATGATGACACCGAACGCTCATATCCCCCCCGCCGCCTCCCGGCTCATACGCTGATCCTCAAGGATCGGACGTGGGGTTTTGTCTCGCATCGATGCTCTCCTGACCGACGTTTCTGAGCCGAGTCACGCCCGTAAAATCGGACGACACGCGGCTTGAAACGGCCCTTGAGAGGCTCTCTTGCCGCCCGAGCGCCGAAACTTTGTGAGGACCGTCCCGAACCGGACCCTGTGACAGCACGAGAAGCATCGCTTCGGGCGCGTTTTTCGCATGTCCGGGGGCCCGTCTTCGTATCTTGGCCTTCTCATGCCTGTCGATCGGGTCCGCCTCCCACGGACCGCCCGGCCCGGGCGGCTCTGCCCCGAAGCATGAGGACACCGGAAATGGCTGACAAAGACCAGACTGACGCCCCCCTGACTGGCGAGATCCTGCCGCCCGAGGACACCGCCCCCTTGATCGCGCAAGAGACCGTCCAGACCGAGGAAACGGTCGAGGGCGCGCTCAGCCCGATGGCGGAGATCATCCCTGAAATCACCAATTTGCTGGCCGCGCTACCCGGCGACTGCGCCGAGATCAGGCATGGCATCGAGGAATGCCTGACCTGAGTACATCTGGAATTCGAAGACGTGGTGTCCCGCGAGAGCATCGCCCGGCGTCAGATCGCCCCCCTCAAGCGGAGCCTGCGTCACGAGAAGGAGCAGGCGAAACTCCTGCGCCACAAGATCTTCGTCGGCGGATCGGACAACAATTACCAGGACGTCGAGGACGGCACCCTCGATCTGCCCGACGACGACATCGACGAGGAGGAAGAGACGCAGAAACCGCCCAAGGGCAGGCAGAAGCGGAAAATGCCCAAGGACATCAAGACCATCGAGATCAAGCATTATCCGGAGCAGACGCACTGCCCCCGCGGGGGCGAGCTGAAGGAGATCGGCCACTGGACCTGCACCCTGCTCAGGGTCATCCCGGAACATCATGTCTGGGAAAAGCACATCTACACCCGCTGCGCCTGCAGCCGCAGCGCCGCCTGCAAGGAGCACAAGCCCGTGTCCGCACATGCCGAGGGCTTCATCGGCCGGAGGCGCACGATCTGGCCCAGGATCGTGGTCGAGGCGGTTTGCCAGAAATTTTACGAACACGCGACGCATGACCGCCAGCGGCGTCGACTGGACAACGCCGGGTTCAACGTGGCGCGCCAGACGCCTGGCCGCAACGCGACCCACATCGCGGGGTTTATGGGCGGGGTTCCTGGCGCCGGTGTGCGATGAAATCTGGCGGCACGTGACCGACGGTACGTGACCGGCGGGCATGCGACGCACAGGAACGAGACGCCGCTGCGCACCCAGGCCAAAGGGGGCTGCGAGGTCCCCTGGCTCTGGGGGCTCGGCCGCGATGAACGTGGCTGGAACAAAGAGGCCGAACCGGCGGTTTATGTCGAGCACGACGCCTCGCGTGGCGGGCATGTCGCGGAGCGCATGCCGGACGGGGCGTTGATCGGGGGCGCGCTGATCGAGACCCTCCAGATCGACGGCTGGACGGCCTGCAACCGGATCCGCCGGGGGCCGGGGCAGAACGACGGGGGGAAGATCGCGCGCGGCAGGCCGCATGCGCGCCGAAAGGTCTCCGACAGCCAAAAGGCCGCGCCGAGTACCCTTGCGAAGCGCGGGGTCAAGAGGCTCAAGGCCGTCCATGAGGTCGAGGAACGGGTCCATGGCTGCCCGCCCGAGGCGCGCCAGGCGCTGCGCCGCGCGCGATCGCTGCCGGTCCTCGAAAAGATCCGTGCGGACCTGCTGCGGGTCGAACCCGGGCGCGGAATTGCGCCAAGAATCTTTCCGCTCAGGGGTCGAAAATCGGGATTTATCGGGCTGATGCACCGCTTACAGACCACCCGCTCCGGCCTGCAAGAGCCTGAACCGGCCCGCGGATGACACGGCGCTCACGCGCCGTGGAACGCTGACGATCTGGTTCGATCCCGGCATGTCTTGGGCGGCGCAGCCGACAAGCAAGTCTGATGGCGCCAGGTCCATCTCGGGATCGACGCGAAAATACTGGGGTCAGGGCCGTCGAGGTCACCAGAAGCGACATCGGCGATGCCCCATGCTGCCCGACCTGTTGGCGCAGATCCCCGCCGATCAGGACATCGCCGGTGTCACGGCCGACGGCGCCTGCGACACCCGAAAGTGCGATGATGCCATGGCCGAACATGGGGCCGATGCCGTCATGCCGCCCGGCAAGAACGCCACGCCGTGGAAGGCCGGCCGTCAGCTGATTTGCACAAGAAAGCCGCGGCACCCAATAAAACCGCAGAAAATCAACGGCAGACACCGTTTGAATAAAAAACTTGTTCTGCGGGCCGAATTCGGGGATTTTATCGGCAATAGACACACCGTTTCCAAACGTCGGCTTGATTTGAAAGGTTGGACTCGAAATGAGTGATCCAGGTTTGCTGAATGATGCGGATATCCGCGGACTTGTTGCCAGAGCCGAGGCCGCCGCAGAACACGAGTCTCGCCTGAATATCCTTTTTCAGGATATTCCCCTTGAAGTTTATGGCCTTCTGCAGTTTGTCGGCCGTCCTGCCGGGCGATTGGGCAACCTGCTGCCCCGGACCCCGACGGAAGCCGAACAAATCAAATGGACCGGAACGCACGGCGCGCAGATGGTGACGGTCGCGTCCAGCTACATCAAGTCGATGCTTGCCCATGCCTCCTTTCTCAGCGGCAAGCCCGCCACCGAGATGGTGTTTCTCGACCATGGCTGCGGCTGGGGCCGGATCCCGCGCTTTCTGTCCCGCTTCCTTGCGGCCGAACAAATCCACGGCTTCGATCCGATGGCGGAATCGATCGCCATCTGCCAGCGTGACAACGTTCCGGGCACCTTCCGCCAGTGCGACCCCTATCCCGAGTCGCTTCCCGCCGACGCGGGCCAGACCTTCGACCTGATCAATGTCTTCAGCGTCTTCACCCACCTCAACGAAGCCTATCAATTCAAGGTTCTCGAGGCGCTGCGCGCCTATATCGCGCCAAAGGGCGTTCTTGCCGCCACCATCCGCCGCGACACGTTCTGGAACACGCCGCGCTTCGATGCCGCGACGCGGGAAAGCATGATCCGGCAACACCGGAGCACGGGTTTTGCGCATCTTGTCGGCGGCAACCTGGGAACCCGGGACAAAACCGCCTTTTTCGGAGAAACGTCGACCAGCATCGACTATGTCCGCGAGCGCTGGAAGGGATGGACCCTTGTGGCCACGGATATCAGCATCGCTCAACCCGGTCAGATCGTGCTGTTCCTTCAGCGCAGCTGATCCTGAAACCAACAGCAACACGCATTGACGAGTTTCCCATGAGTGAACCAATCGAACGTCACCACCCGCGGATGCCGCCGACCACCGCCTTCGGCTTGAAACCTCTCATCGATCGCGGATTTCGGATTTCTGTCGGGGCCTACAGCTACGGGACCCCTTCGCTGAAATGGAATGAAGCCGAGAAAGCCGTCCATTCCCTTGAGATCGGGGCCTTTTGTTCCATCGCGGCCGAGGTGTCGATCTATGTCGGGTCGCAGGGCATTCATGCGCTCGACTTTGTCACGACTTATCCGATGGGCATGGTGTTCGGAAATGCGCCGGGGGCGGAACGCCCGGCGGGAAACATACCCAACCTTGGCGTGGTGATCGGCTCGGATGTGTGGATCGGCCGTGATACGATCATCCAGGCGGGGGTCCGGATCGGTCACGGGGCTGTCATCGGCACGCGCGCTCTGGTCACCTCGGATATCGAACCCTACACGATCGCCGTCGGCATTCCCGCAAAGCCGCTGCGCAAGCGGTTTTCCGACGCGCAGATCGCCCGCCTTCTGGCACTTGAGTGGTGGACCTGGGAAGAAGAACGGATCCGGAAGGCGCTGGCCCAGTTTTCGACACGCGACATCGAACAGGCGCTGGAGGCGCTGGAGGCTGTCGCGCCGTAAGGCGCGCGTCGCAGGTGTCTGATCATCAGGTCTGGCGGTGTGATCCTGGCGCAGGACTGCACGGAAGCGCTTCGGGACAAGATCGGCGGCCGCACCTTCGGTTCGATCGCCGGGACAGGCCCAAGCATCCCGGCGGCGGATCCGCGGGAACAAGACCCGGCGGGGAAAGTGCGCGGCGTGGGAAGGGGCGTGCCATCGCACCCGCGTCAATTTGACGACAGCGGCACTCCCCGACACCCCGGGGCGCCCTGCGCGAGCTGTGCAACCGTCCCTTGCATCAAAGGGCGCTTTCGGGGTCGTCTTGACGCATCACCGCGTGCTGACATGGTCCGGTCTCTGCTGCGGGCATCGGACAAGCCGGTGGCTCCGATCCTGCGCGACAGGGGGCCGCCTGGCGCCGTCCGCCCAAAGCGGGGCGGACCGTCACAGGTGACTCAAACCGTCAGGACGGCATCCCCCGGCGCAGGGCGGCGCAGCGGCAAAGACCCGCACCGCCCCCGGGTCAAGCCGCAGACCGACCCGCGCCGGATGTTGCGGCTGCCGCGCCGAGGGCAGATCCAGCCGCAGTTCCGCCCCGCCCTCCTCGAGCCGCAGCACCAGCCGTTCCTGCGCGCCCAGAAACTCGACCCGTTCGATCCGTGCCGCCGCCCCCTCGGCCGGATCGCACAGATCCAGCGCCTGCGGGCGGAAGAACGCCACCGCCGCCTGCCCCTCGGCCAGCCCCGGCGCGGCAAACCGGCCCAGCGGCGTCGCCAGCGCACCGCCCGCCACCACGCCGGTCAGGATGCTGCCAGGCCCCAGAAAGCGCGCGGTGTAAAGCGTTGGCGGCGCGTGATAAAGGCTGCGCGGATCGGCGATCGCCTCGATCCTGCCCGCATGCATCACGGCCAGATGATCGGCCACCGCCAGCGCCTCGGCCGGGTCATGGGTGACGATGATCGCCCCCACGCCAAGCTGACGCAACAGCGCCAGCGTCTCGGCCCGGACGCTGTCGCGCAGGCCCTGATCCAGGTTGGAAAACGGCTCGTCCATCAGCAACAACCCGGGCCGTGGCGCCAGCGCCCGCGCCAGCGCCACGCGCTGGCTTTCGCCGCCCGAGAGCATGTGCGGATAGCGGTCCGCCAGCCCGCGCACGCCCGCCACCGCCAGAACCTCGGCCACCCGGGCCTGCACCTGCGCAGCGGGCGCGCCGCGCAGCCCGAAGGCGACGTTCTCCGCCACGCTCAGATGCGGAAACAGCGCGTAATCCTGAAACATGAAGCCGATGCCGCGGGCCTCGGGCGCGACGCAGCCGCCCTGCCCCGCCAGCACCCGCCCCGCCAGGGTGATCTCGCCGCTGTCGGGCCGCTCGACCCCGGCGATCAGGCGCAGCAGCGTGGACTTGCCGCAGCCCGAAGCGCCCAAGAGGCACAGGATTTCGCCTTGACCGAGGCTGAAGGAAATCTCCGCAAGCGCCGTCACCGCGCCGAAGCGGCGGCTGACGCGATCAAGACGAAGCCAGGAAGCGGGCGGGGCAAGGGGCGCAGGTGTCATCGCCCCAATCTAGGAAACCGCGCCGGAAAATCCATCCTGCACCGGCAGATTTGCCCTTTGTGGCGCGCTGAGTTTCAGGCGTTCATGTCGCGCATGAGGCGGCTGTGCTTGCGGATCTCGGTCAGGACGGCGCCGAAGGTGGTCAGGCCGCGGGCCTTGAGCGCGGGCAGCAGCCGCAGGAAGGCATCCG
>NZ_SWJZ01000095.1 GCF_005144475.1 Rhodobacter capsulatus
CCCCCCCCCCCCCCCCCCCCCCCCCCCCCCCCCCCCCCCCCCCCCCCCCCCCCCCCCCCCCTGGGTCGCCGCGGCGTCAGCCGGGGCGACATCTTCCCGCCCCCCCCCGACGCAATGTGAAAATCTTTTACATACCCTCTTGACCCAGGCGCGCGCCTCCCCCACCTTCGCAATGTGAAAAGACTTCACATCCAACCCCGGAGGGTTCCATGACCTATACCACCGCCGCCAGCACCACGGGCCCCGAGCGCCCCGGCACGATCACCCGCATGCTCACCTGGCTTGACGAGCGCGGCCCGATGAGCTGGATCGTCGTGATGATCGGCTCGTTCATCTTCGCCGGCCCGCTCGGGCTTGTGGTGCTGGGCTTCATCCTGATGACCGGCCGCTTCAGCGGCAGAACCTGCCGCGCCCGCGCCGGGTTCACCCCCCGCTTCGCGCGCGGCTACGCCTTTCACGCCATGCGCCCGACCGGCAACGCCGCCTTCGACGCCTATCGCTCCGACATGCTGGCCCGGCTCGAACGCGAACAGGAAGAATTCGAATCCTTCCTGATCCGGCTGCGCGAGGCCCGCGACAAGGCCGAATTCGACCAATACATGGAAGAACGCGCCCGCGCCGCCGCGGCCGCCCCGGTGCCGGCAGACCGGCCCGCCGACCGGCAAGAGGCGGCGAACTGACCGCGCCCCGACACCTCCCCCCGACCCTGCCCGCCCCCCCGGGCGGGGTCATTGCCCGGCTTTCGAAGGAAATCCTTGGCGTGCCGCCCGCGCTTTGATAGCGTGGTCCTGCGTCGATCGCCTTCGACGCGTCAGCCCCCGTCTCTCATGCGCCATTCCCTTCCGCTTGCACCGCAATTCTATGTGACCGCTCCGCAGCCCTGCCCCTATCTGGACGGGCGGTCGGAGCGCAAGCTGTTCACCGCCCTGCAGGGCGAAGGCGCCGAGAAGCTGAACAATGCGCTGTCGCGCCAGGGCTTCCGGCGCTCGCAGAACGTGCTTTACCGCCCCTCCTGCGCCGATTGCTCGGCCTGTCTTTCGGCGCGCATCCGCGTCGCCGATTTCGAGCCCACCCGGACCCAGCGCAAGGTGCTCAACCGCAACACCCATCTCAAGCGCACCGCGACCAGCCCCTGGGCGACCGAGGAACAATTCGCGCTCTTCCGCCGCTACCTTGACGCGCGCCACGCCGATGGCGGCATGGCCGACATGGACATCTTCGAATTCGCCGCGATGATCGAGGAAACGCCGGTGAAGACCCGCGTCATCGAATATCGCGACGGCCGGGTGGAAACCGGGCCGCGGCCGCTGACCGCCGTCTGCCTGACCGATGTGCTCGATGACGGCGTCTCGATGGTCTACAGCTTTTACGACCCCGACCAGATCGACCTCAGCCTCGGCACGCATCTGATCCTTGACCACGTCGCGATCGCGAAACGCGCGGGGCTGCCTTACGTCTATCTGGGCTATTGGGTGCCCGGCTCGCGCAAGATGGGCTACAAGGCGAAATTCTCGGCGCTGGAAATCTTCAAGGCCGGGCGCTGGCAACCGCTTGGCGACCCCGAGGATCATTCGGGCGAGATTCACCCGCTCTCGGTCGATCCGATCGCCGAACAGGTCGCCCGAATCCAGCTGCCCGACATGCGCTAGGGCGAAAGCTGCCTTGCACTGCCCGCAGATGCGGCAGTTCGGCACAGGATCTTCCACCCAGACGCGAGCCCGCGTTCATCTGGTCATGTTTTCGGACCGATTTGCGCAATTTTCCTGCGCGACGTCTGGACAGAACCGGTCCGCGATGCCAGTTTGAGCGCCGGACCGGCCGGGCAACGACCCGGTCGGCATGACAAAACCAGACCGAAACAAACGGGAGGAGAACCCAATGGATCGTCGTTCATTTCTGACCAAGGCCGCGATCGGCGGCGCCGCCGCGACCACGCTGGCCACGCCCGCGCTGGCGCAATCGATGCCGAAAGTGACGTGGCGGCTGACCTCGTCCTTCCCGAAATCGCTCGACACGATCTTTGGCGGGGCCGAGGTGCTCTCGAAGATGGTGTCGGAAGCCTCCGACGGCAATTTCCAGATCCAGGTCTTCGCCGGCGGCGAGATCGTCCCCGGCCTGCAGGCCGCCGACGCCGCCGCCGCGGGCACCGTCGAGGCCTGCCACACGGTCGGCTATTACTACTGGGGCAAGGACCCGGCCTGGGCGCTGGGCGCGGCCGTGCCGTTCGGGCTCTCGGCCCGCGGCATGAACGCCTGGCAATACCACGGCGGCGGCATCGACCTTTACAACGAATTCCTCGCGACCCAGGGCCTGATCGGCTTCCCGGGCGGCAACACCGGCGCCCAGATGGGCGGCTGGTTCCGCAAGGAAATCAACACCGTCGCCGATCTGTCGGGGCTCAAGATGCGGGTCGGCGGCTTTGCCGGCAAGGTGATGGAGAAGCTCGGCCTCGTGCCGCAGCAGGTGGCGGGCGGCGACATCTATCCGGCGCTGGAAAAAGGCACGCTCGACGCGACCGAATGGGTCGGCCCCTATGACGACGAGAAGCTCGGCTTCTACAAGGTCGCGCCCTATTACTACTATCCCGGCTGGTGGGAAGGCGGCCCGACCGTCCACTTCATGTTCAACAAGGCCGCTTACGAGGGTCTGCCGAAAGCCTATCAGGCGCTGCTGCGCACCGCCTGCCAGGCCGAAGACGCCGACATGCTGCAGAAATACGACTACAAGAACCCGGTGGCGCTGAAATCGCTGGTGGCGAATGGCGCGCAGCTGCGTCCGTTCAGCCAGGAGATCCTGGAAGCCTGCTTCAACGCGGCGCAGGACGTCTATGCCGAGATGACCGCGACGAACCCGGGCTTCAAGAAGATCTACGACTCGATGGTGGCCTTCCGCGCCGACCACTACCTGTGGACGCAGGTGGCGGAATACAACTACGACACCTTCATGATGATCCAGCAGCGCAACGGCAAGATCTGAGCCCTTGCACCGCAAGGTCCGGCCCCGGGGGAAACCTCGGGGCCTTTTTCTTTTGCGCCCCCCGCCCTAGATTGACCGGATGAACACAGGAGACCCCATGCCCGGCATTCTGATCACCGGCGGCGCAAAGCGGATCGGCGCGGAAATGGCCCGCGGTTTCGCCGCGCGCGGCTTTCGCGTGATGCTGCATTACAACAGCTCGGCGACCGAGGCCGAGGCGCTGGCGGCGGAGCTGAACCACGCGGGCGAGATCTGCCGTCTGGTGCAGGGCGATCTGGCCGATGCGCAGGCCGTGCAGCGGATCTTCGACGCGGCGCAAGGCTTTCTGGGCCGGGTCGATGTGCTGTTGAACAACGCGTCGAACTTCATGAACGACGACATCTTCACGCTGTCGGACGCGAAGATGGACGCGCATTTCGCGGTGAACCTCAAGGCGCCGGTGGCGCTGGCGGCGCGGATGGCGGCGCAGGAGATGGGCGGCGGCGATGCGCTGGTGATCAACATGCTCGACAACAAGGTTCTGGCGCTGAACCCGGATTTCTTTTCCTACACGCTCTCGAAAGCGGCGCTTCATGCCGCGACCGAGATGCTGGCGATGCGCTTTGGCGGCTGCCCGCGGGTCAATGGCATCGCGCCTGCGATCACCCTCATTTCCGGCAAGCAGACCCCGGAGAATTTCGAGAAATCCAGCCGGATCAACCCTTTGGGCATTCAGGTGCAACCCGCCGACCTGCTGCGTCTGGCGCTTTACTTCTGGGACGCGAAGGGCGTGACGGGCGAGGTGATCGCGGTCGATGGCGGTCAGGCGTTGTGGCAGCTGCCGCGCGACGTGGCATTTCTGGTGAAAGAGGGACATGTGCATGGCTGATCTGATCATCCGCCTGGAAGAACTTGAAATCACGATGTTTCTGGGCATCCATGACTTCGAGCGCGCGCGCATGCAGCGCGTCCTCGTCTCGGCCGAGATCACCGTGACCGGCACCGACTGGCAGGCCGGGCGGTTCTTTGATTACGACCGCGTGGCGGAATTCATCCGCTCCTTCAACGGCGCGCGGATCGACACGCAGGAAGAGCTTGTCTCGCGCATTCATGCCTTCGTGCACGGACTCGAAGGTGTCGCCCATGCCGCGATTTCCTCGAAGAAACCCGATGTCTACCCGGATGCGAAAGCCGTCGGCGTGGTGCTGCGCGGCTGACCGGCCGCGTTGCGAGCGCCCCGCGGTTCTGCTACCCTGACGTCATCATCCCGAAAGGCCCCCCGATGTTCTACGTCATCGTTCTTTACATGCTGCTGTCGCTTGGCCTGCTGTTCGGCGCGGCGGAACTGGAACGCCGCGCCATCGTCGCGCGCCGTCGCGGCCCGAACGGCCGGGCGATGCTGCTCTCGCTGCTGATCTCGGCGCTGGCCTCGCTCGTCGTTCTGGTGATCGGCGGCTTTGCCGAGGGCTGGATCTACATCCTGCATATTCTGGGCGGCTCGATCCTGTATCACGGGCTGATGGGGATTTCGCTGGTGCACGGGCTGCAAGAGGTCTCGGCCCGCACCGCGCGCGACCGCCTGCCCGCCCGCGCCTGAGCCTTTCCGCTTGCGCCCCCGATCTTCGGGAGTAATCTGAGCCCAGTCAATCAGGGGGTCAGATCATGCGCAAGTCCACGGAAGACAAGGGTTTTCTGGATGATCTCCTGAGCCGGATGAGCCTGGCCGACAAGATCGGCCAGCTCAACTTTCCGCATGCGGCGGGCCTGCCCACCACCGGCGCGGCGGCGGGGGCCGATACCGAAACCCTGATCCGGCGCGGCCATCTGTGCGGCACTTCGGCGGGGGCGAATATCGCCGAGCGGCGGGTGCTGCAACGCATGGCGATCACGGAAAGCCCGCATGGCATTCCGCTGTTCTTCGCGCGCGACTGTCTGCAGCGCTACATCACCTGCGGGCCGATCCCGCTGGCGCTGTCCTGCTCCTGGGATCTCGACCTGATCACCCGCATCGCCGAAATGACCGCGCGCGAGGCCCGGGCCGATGGCGTCTCCCTCACCTGGGCGCCGATGCTCGATATCAGCTACGACGCGCGCTGGGGCCGGATCGCCGAAGGCCATGGCGAGCTGCCGCATCTGTGCGCCGCCATCGCGCGGGCGATCGTGACGGGGTATCAGGGCGCCGACGGCGACATGGCCCGGCCCGACCGGATGATGGCGACCTTGAAGCATTTCGCGGGCTACGGGCTTTCCATCGCCGGGCGCGATTATGCGGCGGTGGAGGCCAGCCCGGCCACGCTGATGCGGATCATGGAGCCGTTCAAATCGGGCGTGGCGGCGGGGGCCGGCGCGGTGATGGTGGCCTTTTCCGCGATCAACGACATTCCCGCCACCGCGCATCGGGTGCTGTTGCAAGACATCCTGCGGGATCGCTTCGGCTTTGACGGCATGATCGTCACCGATTTCACCGCCATCGACCCCGAGCTGATCCACCACGGCATCGCCGCCGACGCGCGCGAGGCCGCCTATCTCGCCTTCAAGGCCGGGGTGGCCGTCGATCTGGTTTCGGGCGCCTTCCTGCATCATCTGGCGGCGCTGGTCGAAGAGGGCAAGACCGCCCCCGCGGCGCGGCGCTGGGGCCCGGTGACGGAAGCCGAGATCACCGCCCGCTGCCACCAGGTTCTGCGCGCCAAGGAACGCCTTGGGCTGTTCGCCGATCCCTTCATGGGCCTGGACGAGGAACGGCGGGCCAAGGTGATCCGCGCCCCCGATCACATCGCCCTTGTCCGCGAGGCCGCCGCGAAGTCCCTGGTGCTTCTGAAGAACTCCGGGGTTCTGCCGCTCAAGCGCGGCGGTCGGCTGGCCCTGATCGGGCCTTTGGCCGAAGACCGGATCGACCTGCAGGGCACCTGGGCCATCGACGTGAACCCGATGGACAGCGTGACCATCGCCGAGGGGCTGAGCGCCGTCGCGGGCCCCGGAACACAGGTTCTGATCGCCAAGGGCTGTTCCATCGTCGAAGACCCGGCGCTGGCGGCGCGGCTGAATGTGCACAACCGCGCCCTGCCCTCGGTGCCGCCGGAAAGCCGGTCGCTCGACGAGATGCTGGCCGAGGCGCGCGAAGTGGCAAGCCAGGCCGATGCGATCGTGCTGGCGCTCGGCGAGGCGAAGGAACATTCCGGCGAAAGCTCGACGCGGCTCGACATCACGCTTCCCGGCGCGCAGCCGAGGCTTGTGCGCGAGATCGCCCGGGTCGCGAAAGCCCGCGCCATCCCCTTGATCCTGCTGGTGCTTTCGGGCCGTCCGCTGGCGCTGACCGAAGCCGCCGCGCTGGCCGATGCGCTGATCTGGACCGGCCATCCGGGCGCCGAGGGCGGCCCGGCCATCGCCGAAATCCTGTTTGGCGACCGCGCGCCGGAGGGGCGGCTGTCGATCTCGCTGCCCCGCCATGTCGGGCAACTGCCGCTGCGCATCGAAGACCTGCCCTCGGGCCGCCCGCAGGAGGGGCTTGGCGTCGATGTCTTTGGCGACAGTGAAACCGACGCGACGGGGCGGCATGTGTTTCGCAAATTCACCACCGCCTGCATTCTGGAAAGCCCGCATACGCCGCTGTTCCCGGCGGGCTTCGGGCTTGGCTACACAAGCTTCGCCTATGGCAAGCCGCAGCCCGGCGCGACCGAGCTGCAGGGCGCCGCGGCGGTGCTGGAGGTGACCATCGACGTCACCAACACCGGGGCGCGCACGGGCACGGAAACCGTGCAGCTTTACCTGCGCGATCCGGTCGCCGAGATCTCGCGGCCGCTGCGCGAGCTGAAAGGCTTTGCCCGGCTGACTTTGGCCCCCGGCGAGACCGGCACGGCGCGGTTCCGGCTGAGCGCGGCGGATCTGGAATATGACCGCGGCGCGGATCTTTCGCAGCTGCGCCGCGACTGGGAAGGCGGCGAATTCCGCCTCGGCCTCGGCCCGCATGCGCTTGAGACGCAAGAGATTTCCGTCCGGTGGACGAAATGAGGACGGGGCCGCTTCTGGA
Source organism: Rhodobacter capsulatus (assembly GCF_005144475.1). Lineage (GTDB taxonomy): Bacteria > Pseudomonadota > Alphaproteobacteria > Rhodobacterales > Rhodobacteraceae > Rhodobacter > Rhodobacter capsulatus_C. The sequence continues at coordinate 6,983 of NZ_SWJZ01000095.1, forward strand.
CCGGATCCAATCCGAAACGCTGCGTTATTTCACCGAGTTTGCCCATCCCGTGTCGGGGATGGCGCGGGAAAGATACGGCGACGAGGGCTGGCTCGACACGGTGACGACCGGCGGCACCGGCTTTGGCCTGATGGCGCTGATCGTCGGGGCCGAGCGTGGGTTCATCGCCCGCGAGACGGCGTTGGCGCAGATCGACCGCACCCTTGCCCATCTGGAAGCCGCCCCCCGCCATCGCGGCGCCTTTCCGCATTGGATGCATGGCGCGACCGGCGCCACCATCGCCTTTTCGCCCCAGGACGACGGCGGCGACATCGTCGAAACCGCCTTTCTGATGATGGGACTTTTGACGGTCCGGCAATGGCTTGCGCCCTTTGCCCCGGCGCTGGCCGCCCGCATTCAGGCGTTGTGGTGGGCGGTCGATTGGGCGGGCTTCTGCCCGACGCCCGACCGGCTGCACTGGCATTGGAGCCCGACGCACGGCTTTGGGAAACTGGCGCTGATGGGCTGGCACGAGGGGCTGATCGCCTTCGTGCTTGGCGCGGGCTCGCCCACCCATCCGATCGCGCCCGAAGCCTATCGCGAGGGCTGGAAGCAAAGCCCCGGGTTCCGCAACGGCAACAGCTACCACCGCATCCGCCTGCCGCTCGGCCCCGCGCAGGGCGGGCCGCTCTTCTTCAGCCAGTATTCCTTTCTGGGCCTTGATCCGCGCGGGCTGGTCGAAGACGGCATCGATTATTTCGCGCAAAACCGCGCCCAGACCCGGATCAACCACGCCCATTGCGTGGAAAACCCCGGCAATTTCATGGGTTACGGCCCGTTCTGGGGGCTGACCGCCTGCGACGGCCCCGATGGTTACAACGCCTTTTCCCCCGCCAACGACCGGGGCGTGATCGCCCCCACCGCGGCGCTTTCGGCGGCTCCCTATCTGCCGCGCGCCAGCCTTGCGGCCGCCCGCGCCATGGCCGCGCGGCCCGAGCTTTGGGGACGCTTCGGCATGGTCGACGCCTTTGACGACACGCGCGGCTGGGTCGCGTCAAGCCATCTGGCGATCGATCAGGGACCGATCGTCGGCATGATCGAAAACGCCCGCACGGGGCTTTTGTGGCGGCTTTTCATGTCCGCCCCCGAGGTCAAGACCGGCCTGCGGCGGCTGGGCTTTTCAAGCCCGCACCTCGGCTGAGGCGACGCCCTCGCCCGCGATGATCTCGACCGTGCGGGTGAAAACGCCATGCGGCGTGCCGCCATTGCCGATGTCGATCAGGCCAAGATGCGCCAGCGGCCCCTTGAGCAGCGTCACGATCCGCGCCCGCGCCTCGGGGTCCAGCTGCGGCAGCGTGTCGTCCATCACCAGCCATTCCGGCCGATTGAGGATCACCCGCGCGAAACTCACGCAGTGCTTTTCGCTTTCCGACAGCAGCCGTTCCCAATGCTCGTCCACATCAAGGCTGGCCATCAGATGACCCAGCCCCACCGTCTGCAACGCCGCCTCGACCTCGGGACGGGGGAAATGCGCGGCGGAATGCGGATAGCCCAGCACGTCGATCAGCCGCCCCGGCGGCACATAGGCCCGCGTCGGCAGATACATCACCGCCCCCGCCTGCGGCATCGCGATGCGCCCCGCGCCGCGATCCCAAAGCCCCGCCAGCGTGCGGAACAGGATCGTCTTGCCCGAGCCCGAAGAGCCCTTGAGCAGCAGACGATCCCCGGGCGCCAGCCGGATCGGGTCTTCGGCCAGCCGGACCGAGACATAGGGCGTGACGATCGACAGCCCCTCGATCTCGACCCCGCCCTCGGCCCCGTCGCGGCGGATGCGGTCGGGCTGCGCGGCGCAGTCCTCGCGCGCCAGATCGCGCAGCGCCCGGTGAAAGGTCATCACCCGGTGCAAGATCGCCCGCCAGTTCGCAATCCCCGCGAAGTTGTTGATGAACCAGCGCAAAGCCCCCTGCACCTGGTTGAAGGCGCCGACCACCAGCATCAGCTCGCCGATCGTCATGTCGGTGCTGAAATAGAACGGCGCGGCCGCCAGGATCGGCGCCACCGTGTTGAACCAGCCCGAGCCCGCGGTGACCCAGGTCAGCCCGACCGTGGCGCGGATCACGCCATGGATCACCTCGACCAGCCGCGCGAAAGAGGCCTTGATCCGCCGCGCCTCGACCCGCTCGCCGCGTTCCAGCGTGATCGCCTCGGCGGCCTCGCTGACACGCACGATCTCGAAGCGGAAATCGGCCTCGCGCGCGGCGCGTTCGGCGCTCATCGCGACCAGCGGCCGGCCGACGCGCCAGCTCAGCCACGAGGCCAGCCCGGCATAGAAGAGCGCGCACCAGACCATGAAGCCCGGGATCTCGACGGCGCGGCCCAGGATCGAGACCGAAAGCCCGTCGGAATGGTGCCAAAGCACGCCGACGAAGGAAAACAGCAAAAGCCCCGCCTGAAACAGCCCGACACCCAGCGCCACCGACAGATCGGCCAGCCCGTCGACATCGGCCTGCAGCCGCTGGTCCGGGTTCTCGCCGATCCGCCCGGCGCGCGACAGCCGCAAAGCCTGGCCGGGCCGCATCCAGTCGTGCAACAGCGCGGTGAAAATGCCCCGCCGCAGCGTCAGCTTCAGCGTCTGATCCAGCCAGAGCTGGCCGACGTTCAGCGCCAGAAGCCCCCCCGCCAGCACGGCAAAAACCCCAAGCTGCACGACGAAGGCGGGAAAATCCTTGCGCGTCAGCGCGTCGTAAAACGGCTGGTTCCAGGCGTTGAGCAGGATCTGCGCCGCCGCGGTCACGGCGATCACCGCGACAAGCCCGCCGATCAGCCACAGGATGCGCCGCCCGCTGCGCACGGTGCGCAGGATGCGCCCCAGATCGGCCAGCTGCGTGAACAGGCCGGGAGTGGGATCGGTGTCGGTCGTCAGATCGGTCATGCCGGAACCTTGCTTGGGGCTGGCCTTACAGAACCGCCAAACCGCGCCGGGCGCAACCCGAGGCAAAGCGATTTTGCGTGAGGATCGGCGCGAACGGCAAACAGCCGGTTACCGCCCGGCCCGCCGCTTGCGCCGCGGCGCGCAAAAGCGGCGATCGGGCGCGGCGCCCCGCGCCAATGCGCCCCTTGCGCGGCCGCCGGACCGGGCCTAAAACCCGCGCGAAACGCTCAGGAGTTGCGCCATGACCGGAACCGCCTTCAAGAAACTCGCCCTTGTGACCGGCGCCTCGCGCGGGCTCGGCTTTGCCATCGCCGAGGAACTGGCGGCAGAGGGCTGGCACATCATGGCGGTGGCGCGCACCGTGGGCGGGCTGGAAGCGCTCGATGACGTCATTCAGGCCAGGGGCGGGTCGGCGACGCTGGCGCCTTTGGACATCACCAAGCCCGAGGAAATGGAGACGCTCGCGAACGGCATTCTGGGCCGCTGGGGCGGGCTGCAGCTCTGGATCCACACGGCGGTCCATGCCGCGCCGCTCTCGCCCGCCGCGCATTCCGATGCGAAGGACATGGAGAAGTCGGTGGCGACGAACCTGACCGGCACCGCGACGCTGATCCCGCTGATCGACCCGCTTTTGCGCGCGGGCGACGGCACCGCGGTCTTCTTCGAGGATGACCGCGCGGGCCAGCCCTATTTCGGCTCTTACGGCGCGACGAAGGCGGCGCAGATCGCGCTTGCCCGCAGCTATGCGGTCGAGGCGGCGAAGATCGGCCCGAAGGTGAAGATCGTCGCGCCGCGCCCGATGGCGACGGCGGTGCGGGCGCGCTTCTTCCCGTCCGAGGATCGCTCGCCGCTGATCGATTGCCGCGACGAGGCGAAACGGCTGCTGGCCGACCTCTGACAAAAGGGGGGCTCCGCCCCCCGCTGACGCTCCCCCCGGGATATTTGTGGCAAGATAAAGGGGCGTGATTTTATCTTGCCACAAATATCCCGGGGGTGAATTGGCCGAGAGGCCAAGAGGGGGCAGCGCCCCCTGCCCCGCAGGGTCCGGGCGAACCGGGTCCGCAAGGGCACACCTGCGCGCCAACTGCAGCACCTTGCTTGTTTGGCTGCGGCGCAGCGGCTAATCAGACAGAAACCGGGCAACGAGGGTCGCATGCGTATTCTGATCACCAATGACGACGGCATCAACGCGCCGGGGCTTTCGGTGCTCGAAGCGATCGCGGCCGAGCTGGCGGGCCCGGCAGGCGAGGTCTGGACCGTCGCCCCCGCCTTCGAGCAATCGGGCGTCGGTCATGCGATCAGCTACAACCGGCCGATGTCGATCGCCGAGCTGGGGCCGCGCCGCTATGCGGCCGAGGGCAGCCCGGCCGATTGCGTGCTGGCCGGTCTTTACGACGTGCTGACCGACGGGCGCCCGGATCTGGTGCTGTCGGGGGTCAACCGCGGCAACAACTCGGCCGAGAATGCGCTTTATTCCGGCACCCTTGGCGGGGCGATGGAGGCCGCGCTGCAGGGCATTCCGGCGATCGCGCTGAGCCAGTTCCTCGGCCCGGCCTGCCTTGGCCCCGGCCTTGACCCGTTCGAGGCGGCCCGCATGCATGGCCCGGCGCTGGTGCGCAAGATCTGGCAAAACGGCATCTGGGACGACGGCCCCTATCGCGTCTTTTACAACGTCAACTTCCCCCCCGTCCCCGCCGCCGCGGTCAAGGGCACGCGGGTCGCGGCGCAGGGCTACCGCACCGACAGTTTCTTCACCGTCGAACCGGCGGTCTCGCCGAATGGGCGGCGGTTTCTCTGGATCAAGGGCGGTCCGCAGCATGGCGCCACCGCGCCCGGCACCGATGCGATGGTGAACCTTGAGGGCTACATCGCCGTCACGCCGATGCGCGCCGATCTGACCGCGCATGACGTGCTGGCCGATCTCGAGGCGCGGCTGGCATGACCGAGGACGAGCGCGCCCGGATCACGATGCAGTTTCTTTACGCGCTGCGTTCGAAGGGCGTGACCGATGCCCGGATCCTCTCGGCGATGGAACGCATCGACCGCGGCGCCTTCGTGCGCGGCATCTTTGCCGAACGCGCCTATGAGGACATGCCGCTGCCGATCGCCTGCGGGCAGACGATTTCGCAACCCTCGGTCGTGGGGCTGATGACGCAGGCGCTTTCGGTGGGGCCGCGCGACCGGGTGCTCGAAATCGGCACCGGCTCGGGCTATCAGGCGGCGGTGCTCTCGCTTTTGTGCCGCCGCGTCTACACCGTCGATCGCCACCGCCGTCTGGTGCGCGAGGCGCAGGCGGTCTTCGAGGCGCTGTCGCTGCCCAACATCGTCGCGCTGGCCACCGATGGCTCGCGCGGGCTGCCCGATCAGGCGCCCTTCGACCGGATTCTGGTCACCGCCGCCGCCGAGGACCCGCCGGGGCCGCTGTTGTCGCAGCTGAAGATCGGCGGTATCATGGTGCTTCCGGTCGGCCAGTCCGACACCGTGCAAAGCCTGATCCGCGTGACCCGACTGGAAACCGGCTTCGATTACGAGGAGTTGCGCCCGGTGCGCTTCGTGCCGCTGGTCGAGGGCATGGCGGGCGACTGAGCCCGGGCGCCGCAGCCGGACAAAGACGCGACAGACGACAGACGCGACAAACGACAGACCGAACGAGGACGAGCGATGCAAGCCCCCCTTTCCCGCCGACTGATCCGCGTGCTGATGACCGGCGTCGCGCTGGCCGCCCTGGCCGGTTGCGGCAAGGACGGCAGTTTCGATGCCGACCTGCGCCATTTCGGCAAGACCGGCTTCGACACCACCGACGCCGTGCGGCAGGCCACGGCCGACCGCCCTGCCCCCGATGCGCGCGGGGTGATTTCCTATCCGAATTATCAGGTTGCCGTCGCGCGGCAGGGCGACAACGTCGGCTCGATCGCGTCGCGGCTGGGCCTCGATGCGGCCGAACTGGCGCGCTACAATGCGCTGGCGCCGAACACGCCCCTGGGCAAGAGCGAGGTTCTGGCCCTGCCCAAACGGGTCGGCGAACCGGCACCGGGCGCCGTCGCGGGCGGGGCCGCCGCCGCGGGCAGCGAGCGGATCGACATCACCTCGCTGGCGGGGGCCGCGATCGACCGCGCCGCCGTCAAC
>NZ_SWJZ01000096.1 GCF_005144475.1 Rhodobacter capsulatus
TCGGAAGGCCGGGTGCTGCGCGACGAGAACGGCTACCGGATCATGGACACGGAATGGCACCGCATCACCTGCTTCAACGGTCTGGGCAAGACGGTGGCGGAGCACTGCGAGAAGGGGATGAAGGTTCTGGTGCAGGGGCGCATCCACTACACGAAATGGACCGACGCGGCGGGCGTGGATCGCTACGGCTGCGAGATCATCGCGGAGCGGGTCGACTTCTTGAGCCGCCCGAAGGCTGCCGAGGGCGAAAGCCCCGAGTTCATCGACCGCGACGACGAGATCCCGTTCTGACGAACGGGGCCTCGGCC
>NZ_SWJZ01000009.1 GCF_005144475.1 Rhodobacter capsulatus
TCAAACGCGCCATGTACGGCCGAGCCGGGCCAGAACTGTTGAGGGCAAGAATGCTGCCCCTCCGCCACACAGATTGAGGCAGAGCCGATTTAAGGGCTACGCGACAGCCATGCTGGCCGTCGACTGGCTGAGCGTCTGCACCCCGTTCACCGCCAGGAACGGCTGGCAATCCAGAGTCTCGACTTCGCGGCCGTCCGGATCCTGTTCGCAGACGAATTGGCAGCTGTCCTTTGACCGGTCGTGCAGCCGCGCATGGTAGCAGCGGCCCGAAATCGCCAGCGGCAGGCGACCGTGGCCCCAGACTTCGACCGGAACGCCGTGGTCACCCGCCACCCGAGCCAACACCGCGATGGAGGCGAGCGCAAGTTCTGGCGGCAGACAGACGCGCCGCGCGCCGCGCCGGATCAGCCAGCGCATGGTGCCTTCATTGTAGACATTCACCAGGGGGCCGACCCAGAACGGACGACCCTCTGGCACATGGGCCAGGGCGGTTACATCGTTGACTTCGACCGGCAGATCGAGGTCCTGCAATTCGGCGGTCAGTTTCCGCTCGCGCTTCAACGTGATCAGGGCCAGCGAGGTCATGGCGACCTCCTTGCCCGCAGCCACCAGCCTATCGACGGCACCCGGAACCTCGCCCTGCCAGAAAGGCAGACGCTTGGAGCAGACGAGTTCCCCAAGCACGACGCGGGCGACTGGTGCAGGGGCAAGGTCGCGGTAGAAAGCGCGCACTTTCTCGGCGGGCTAGAAAAAGAAGTTGGGGCCGACGGTCAGATCCATGCGGCTATCTCCAGGTCTTGGCATAAGCGCCGGCGGTCGCGGCCTGGCCCTCGGTCAGCCGGGAGAGGGTGCTGCCGCCTAGGGGAAGGCCTGCATCCTGCGCCTCGACCGCGGCACGGAAGGCGCGCACCACCTGCGAGACGTAAGCCCGGCTGCGCTGGCGGCCTTCGATCTTCAGCGCAGTGACCCCGGCCTTGGCCAGGCGCGGTATCAGGTGCGTGGCGTCCAGCGAGACCGGGTCCTCGAAGATGTGGCCGGTCTGGTTCCCGGAGGTGAAGCAGCCCTTGCAGAGGGTGGGATAGGGGGCCGGGGCGGACTTGGGGGTGCGATGGATGGTGAAGCCCCCCAGGCGTGCGGCCAGCTCGTGTCCCTCCTCGGCATAGGCGACGTGACTGGCGGGCGAGCAGACGTCGTTCATGTTGGGAGACTGGCCGGTTGCAAAGGAGGACAGCGAACAGCGTCCTTCGGCCATGACGCAAAGGCCGCCGAAGACAAAGACTTCGGTCTCGACGTCGATCTCTCGGTTGATGGCGGCGATCTCCTCGACTGTCAGCACGCGTGGCAGGACAACGCGGCGGACCCCGAAGGCGCTAGCATATAGGTTGATCGCGTCCGGGTTGGCCGCGGCCGCTTGCACCGAGAGATTGCGGCGCAGGGTGGGGTGGTATTCGGCGGCATGGGAGAGCAGGACGATGTCAGCCAGGATCACCGCATCTGCGCCGGCGGTCTCGGCATTTGCCACGGCCCGGTGCCAAAGGGGTTCTGCCCCCGCGCGGGGAAAGGTGTTGATCGCAACGAGCACCTTCGTGCCTCGCCCATGGGCAAAGCCCACCGCTTCGGCCAGTTCGTCGGGCGAGAAGTTGAGCCCCGGAAAGTTGCGGGCATTCGTTTCGTCGTTGAAGCCGCAATAGACGGAATGGGCACCGGCCTCGACGGCGGCACGCAGGGCAGCGGGAGTGCCTGCCGGGCAGACCAGTTCCATCATTGCGGATCTCCGATCCGGTGCAGATGCGGTCCGGTCGCGCGCTCCGCCCGTGTCAGCATCCGGCGCAAGCGATGCGCCATGGGCCCGGAAAGCGCGGCAAGCTCCTCGGTCAGGTCGAGTTCGGCGTCGTCGATCGCATTGCGGAGCGCGAGGACTGCGGCCGTGTCGCCTTCGACCGTGATATCCCGCGAGAAGAACAGCGCGTCCCCATCCTCGGCCCCGTGCAACATGGCAAGGAATGCCGAAAGGGTTCCGGCAATGCGCGCGTCATGCGCCGGCGGCCGGTTGCGCGGATGGGCAGTCATCGTCGCGGTCTGCGGATGCAGGAGCAGAGCCCAAGGCAGGTCCACCGGGTCGATCAGGAACCGGCGGGACGCGTGGTCGTCGAGGCGCCGCAGCATCGACGGATGCGAGGACACAAGGCGCCGCGTCAGGCGGGACAGCATCAGATTCAGGGGCAGCAGCGCGGCAAGGGACGAACCGCCAGACCAATGACGTGGGGCAGGCGTGGCAGGGGGTCGGGCATCGTGCGTTCCTTGATCGGATCACCCCCTGATAGGCGGAGGGCCGCCACGGTGGTTTGATAATAGTCAAGTCTCCTGCTGCGGCGTCGCGGTATCGCCTTGGCAAAGGACTCTCCCGCGATGCGCAGCCTGCCCGTCTTTCACGATCTTCGTGCGTTCCTGTCCCATGCCGAGGCGGCCGGTGAACTGGCGCGGATCGTCGCGCCCGTGGACATCCGGCACGAAATGGCCGCGGTCCAGCTGGCGGCTTTGCGGGCCGGCGGGCCGGTGCTGCGCTTCGAGACAGCGGAAAGCGGGGGCGAGCGGGCGCGGATGCCGGTCGTTTCCAACCTCTTCGGCACACCGTCGCGAGTGGCGGCGGGCCTGAGTCTGCGCCTGGACGAGGTTCCCGCCTTTGGTCAGTTCCTGCCTGCGGCCCGAGACGACGGCCCAGATCACTGCACAGGTCGCCGCTCGGGCGGTCGACCTGCTGCGAATCGCACCCCCCCGGGCAAGCGCTTGGACTCCTGAGCAAGGACCCTCAAGATGACCGAACTCTCCCCCTCCGCCCTTGTTGGCGACATCGCCGGAACCCTGCCAGGCGCAGCCGAGGTCTTTCGGCAAAACGGCATCAGCTTCTGCTGTGGCGCCAAGCTGTCGCTTGCGGAAGCGGCAGCGAAGCAGGGCATTGCCGTCGACTTGCTGCTAAACGAGCTCACCCTCCTGGAAGCGGCTGCACGTTGCGAGGCCCCGACTGAAACACTGCCCCTGATCGACCACATTCTCACCCGCTACCACGAGACCCATCGGGTCGAGATGGACTGGCTGATCCCGCTGGCCCAGAAGGTCGTGACCGTGCATGGCGACCACGAGGAAGCCCCGATCGGGCTGACTGAGGCGCTCCTGACCCTGCGGGATGAGCTGGACAGCCACATGGCCAAGGAAGAGCAGGTTCTGTTCCCGATGATGCGGCAGGGCGGCCATCCGGCGATCCAGCACCCCATAGCGGCCATGCGCCACGAACATGACACGGCCGCCGGCCTCTTGCGCAAGGTCGAGCATGTGACCAATGGCCTGACCCTGCCCGAGGGGGCCTGCCGGTCATGGACTGCGCTCTACACCGGGTTGAAGAAGTTCAGCGGCGACCTGGTGGTCCACATGCACCTCGAGAACGAAGTGCTGTTCCCCCGCTTCGACGCTGCCGCCTGACCTGTGAGCGGGGCCTGGCGCGCGCCGCATCTGCCGTTATTCCTTCTGGCGGCGCTTTGGGCCGGGCTGGTTCCGTTGGTCTGGCTCTGGCCCGGGCTGTCCTGCGACCCGGCCGCCTGGCACCAGCAAGAGCTGATGCTGGGCTTTGTCGGCGCGGCGATGGGGGGCTATCTGCTCACCGCCCTGCCGCATTGGCTGAAGGACGCAGGAATGTCCGTGTCCGGCGTACCGCCGCTCGCGACCCTATCGTTGGTGGCAGCCTGGGTGATCGGGCGGCTGGCGGGAGGAAGCTGCCAGCCCGATGGCGTGTCACTGGCCGGGCTTGCGCTTTATCCCTTCGGGCTGACGCTTTGCCTGGTCCTTCCGGTCGGACGGGCCGGGGCGTGGTCGCGCCTGCCGATCGCGCTGGCACCTCTTGTCCTTTTGCTGATTGCGGTCCGGCTGCGTCTGGCTGCCGACGGCCTGACCGCCGTCCTGGGCCTGACGTTCGTGGTCGCGGTTGTCGGAGGGCGGATCATACCTGCTTTCCTGGCGGCCCGCGCCAATGACCGCAAGCCGCGTCGGCGCATGCCGTGGGACAACCGGTTGGCCGACGGGGCGCTGGCCTCGGCGCTGGCGCTGCACCTTGCCGGGGCTGGAGAGAAGGGGGTCGGCGCGCTGCTTCTCGCTGCGGCCTTCGGGCAGGCGGCACGGATGCGGCGGTGGGATATGGCTCCGCTCCTGCGCGGCCACCGGGACATTGCCCTGTTGCTTTGTGCCTGGCTCTGGCTGCCGCTGGGCCTGGGGCTCGTCGGGGCCGGGCTGCTTGGAATGCACGGGCTGCCGATGGCCACGGCCGTCCATGCCCTGACGACGGGGTTGATGGGAAGTATGATCCTGGCCGTCATGGCGCGGGCCTGGATGCGCCGCGAACCGGGCGAGTTGCGTCCCGGACCGTTGTTGTGTGCCGCGTTCGTCCTTATCCAGCTTACCGCCGTGTTGCGCCTGACCCTGACCGCGCTCGCGCCCTCGGCCCTCTGCTGGAGCGCAGGGTGGACACTTTCGGCCATCGCAGCCACCCAGGCGTTCTACCGACCGCTCAATCGCCCGATCCTCAGCGCGGGCCGGGCGGCTGGAAGCTCTCCGCGTGAATGAAACCTACTTAACCCGTTCCGTCGGGCGGCCGGGCCGGACCTGCGCTGGTGGGAAAGCGCCGGACATCCCGGATGTTGCCCCGGCTGCCGGGCTGGATCGTCTCTGCGCCGTCCGAGACGCCGGAGGCGGCGGCCTTCTGGTCCGGGGCCGCGCTGGCGCATCTGGGTCAGGCAACGGCGTCGGGGGATGTGCCTCTGGCGCTTTGGCGCGATCGTCTGGCCCTGGCGGCGGCCGGGAACTGCACTGCAATGGCGGGGCGAAGGGACCATAGATGGCGATGACCGATTTTGCCTTGGCATACGTCCGTGCTGCCGCCTCAAGCGCCTTGCGCGGCAATCCGCATTCGCCTTCGATCTCGGGCCAGGTGGTGGCGCGCACCATGATCTCAAATGCCTCGAGACTTCGACAGGCAGGATGCAGAGGTTCAAATCCGCATCGCACTCATGAACCGCTTCACATCGCTCGGCACGCCCGAGACCGTCCGCATGCGCTGAAGATATCTGGGAAAGGGACACCTCCGGCCTCAGCGCTAATAGCGCAACAAAGCCCCCGCAGACTAGTTACAATCGCAAACGCCATCCTCAAAACAGGCATCCCGTGGCAGACCCAGCCTGATAGGTGAACACAGTTGCTAGGGAATTGTGCGCCGCATCAGATAGATATCCATGATCCAGCCATGCTCAGCCCGCGCGTTGGCGCGCGTCTGGACGATAAGATCGGACATCTCGGCCAAGGAGCCGGACAGCAGAATCTGGTTCTGCATTCCGACATAGGCCCCCCACCAGATTGCTACCCCAGCCGGGTCGAGCGCGGCAAACTCACAGCCGCCGTCCAGCATGACAACAGCCGTAGCCGCACCCTCTGGCCAGCCGGTTTCGCGCAGCCGGCGGCCTGTGGTGATGGCGACGGGGGCGGCAAGGTCATTCAGCGGAATTCCATGCGCTGCGCATAGTGTTTGAATGGCGGTGATGCCGGGTATGACCTTCAGCCGCAGGGGCATTCTACGGCCGAGCCGCTCGGCGATGCGCAGAGTGCTGTCGTAAAGCGACGGATCGCCCCAGACCAGAAACGCCACCTTTGCCCCGCCATCCTGCGCCAGATGACCAGCAATCACCGTGGCCCAGACCGCTGCGATCTCGTCGTGCCAATCTTTGACGCGGCGCAGGTAGTCTGGCGTTTCGGGGTCGCGCACTGGCAGATCAAATGTTTCAATCCGAACCGCCGGATTGGTGATACAGTTGCGGCAGATTTCGTGGCGCAGCCCGGCCAGATCGGCCTTGTCCTCGCCCTTAAGCGGGATGAGGATCAGATCGACGCTGTTCATCGCCTTGACCGCTTCTAAAGTCACATGTTCGGGATTGCCCGTACCGATCCCGATCAGGGTCAGGTCAATCATCGGATGAGCCTTCCATCAAAGGGCCGTATAGGATCACCGCCGGACCGCTGCCCGCCTCAGCCGCGATCACTGCGCCCAAGGCTCCGATGGTGGACCAAGTCAGGCGCTGTTCGGGATGACCGACGGCCTCGGCCACAAGGGCAGGGGTATCGGCGGATAAGCCGCGTGCCATCAGCCCCGCGGCCAGAACCGGGAAGGTGCGTTTGCCCATGAAGACAACGGTGGTAGCCGCCGGATCGGCCAGTGCGGCCCAGTTTAGCCCCTCAGGTAAATCACCCGTCACATCGGCGCCAGTCACGAACTGCACCCGGCGCGAGGTCAGCCTCCGCGTCAGAGGGATGCCCGCCGCTGCCGCCGCCGCACAGGCCGAAGGCACGCCCGGCACGATTTCAAACCCCACCCCTGCTGCGTTCAGGGCGGAGATTTCTTCTTCCAAACGGCCAAAGATGCCGCTGTCGCCGGATTTTAACCGCACCACCTTGGCACCGGTCAGCGCGTGATCGACCAGAAGCCGGCTGACCTGATCCTGCTTGGGCGACAAGCGCCCGGCCCGTTTGCCGACCGCGATCAGATCGGCCTCGGCCCGGCAATGGGACAAGATGGGGCCAGCCGACAGATCATCGAATAAGATGACATCGGCCTGCGACAAAAGCCGTGCTGCTTTGAGCGTCAAAAGCTCCGGGTCGCCGGGGCCAGAGGAGATGAAAGAGACAAAGCCGCTCATGGGGAAACCTTTGGGCTGGCAGGAGAGATCAGGTGAAAGAAAGTGCCGCTGACGCGCGCGCCGCCAGAGGTTTGGCGGCAGGAACCGGTTTCGGGGACCGCATCACCATTGGCATCTTCTACCGCAGCAAGGACGGGGTCGGGCTGACTCAGGATGGTGGCATAGTGGAACTCATGCCCGCGCAGCACCGCCATCCCCAGCTGTCCCGGCAAGGGGTGTAGGGGCCGTGCAAGGCGGTAGCCCAGATGCATGCGCCGCTTGGCAAAGCTGGTTTCTAACCCCAAAAGACCCACCATCTGGTGGTGCGTGCCATCGGCGGCCACCAACCCAGCACCCAAGGCCATATAGCCGCCGCATTCGCCATGCACCGGCCGCGCCTGCGCAAAGGTTGTCAAACCCGCGCGGAACTGGCCCGCCGCAGCCACGACCAGCCGGTCGGGGTAGACGCGAAGGCTGACTGGCCGGTTCGCAAATGATGCTGGAACACTGTAGCGGTTGCGTTCAAAGCTGATCAGGCAGGTGGGCGAGACGCGCTTGCTGATCTCGATGAAGCCGTCGAAGGCCACTGGCAGGGGCATCAAGGCTGCCCGTTCCTCAGCCCAGACATCGGCGATTGTTCCAGACAGCGTGCCATGTGCGGTCTCGTGCCACAGCGCGACGCAACGTTGTTCCAGCCAGTCATTCAGCGCGGCAAGATCGGGAAAGTCCGGCATGCCTTGCAGCATCTGATGACGGGAGTCGCGGACGTTCTTCTCGACCTGCCCTTTCTCCCACCCTGCTGCCGGATTGCAGAAATCTGGCTCGAAGACATAGTGGTTCGCCATGGCCAAAAAGCGGATATTGACCTGCCGCGCCTTACCGCGGCCCACAAGATCCACCGCCGTCTTCATGTTATCGTAGATCCTGCGTTCTGGCACGCCGCCGAACACCCGGAACGCATGCCAGTGCGCGTCGAACAGCATCTCATGGGTCTGCAAGGGATAGGCCCGCAGAAGGAAGGCCCGGCTGTGAGACAGCTTGATATGCGCCATCTGCAGCTTCATCCGCTCGCCGCCGATGACCGCAAAGTCCTCGCTCCAGTCAAACTGGAACGCCTCGCCCGGGCGGAAAGCCAGCGGGACGAAGGTGCCGCGCCCCGTTGTTTGCTCGTCGCGCTGACGATCGGCACGCCACTGCCGTGCAAAGGCCGCCACCCGGTTGTAGGAGCCGGTGAAGCCAAGAGCGACGAGATCGGCATGCATCTTCTTCAGCGTGTGCCGATCTTTGCGTCCCTTCTTCGCATTGGTCTTAAGCCAGCCTGCCAGCGTCTCGGCAAATGGATCAAGCTTGCTCGACCGTTCCGGCGTCGCAAACTTGGGCTCGATCACATCAGCCTTCAGATACTTCTTGATGGTATTGCGCGACACTCCGGTGCGGCGCTCGATCTCCCGGATCGCCAAACCCTGACGTAGGCGCAGCTTCCGGATCACGTTGAGTAGTCCCATGTCGATCACTCCTTTGACCCCCTCGCTCTTCGCTCGGGGGAGGGTCACATGGGTCAAATCTCAATGGAAATTATCCGCCTACCCGGGTCAGTTCTCAGTGGAAATCAACAGTCCACTATCGATTGTGGACACTATCCGCCTCTCTCACCACGCGGCAGGGCGGTCAGGCCGGACGCTTACCGATCACCGCCATCCCGAAAGCGAAGTGTCGTCATGACCGCCCCTGCCACACTCGCCATTTACGCCGGAGCGGCCCTGGCCGAGATCCTTGGCTGTTTCGCCGTCCGGGCCTGGATGCGGCAAGGGGCGAGCCCTCTCCGGCTGTTGCCAGGCCTCGTCAGCCTTGCCGTTTTTGCGTGGCTGTTGACCCTTGCCCCATCGGATTTCGCGGGGCGTGCCTATGCGGCCTATGGCGGCGTCTACATCGCGGCCTCGCTCCTCTGGCTTTGGCTTGTCGAAAAGCAGCGGCCTGATACGTGGGACATGAGCGGCGCTATGCTCTGTTTGCTCGGTGCAGCACTCATCCTGTTTGCCCCTCGAAGTGCGTGATCTTTCTTGTCTGACCAGTTCGTCGACCGAAAACGCCCAGACGGGATGACCATCATCTGGATCGGCCCAAGTCCTGCCGTGGCAAACTCCACACATCGTGACGCTCGAAGATGATGCACGGGGCGTACTACCGCTGAATTTCGCCGGCTAGGACAGCGCGTCCGTGCACGGCGAGAACTGCTGCAAACCTTGGACATCCGAACTGGCTGATGATCTCCATGACCCGAGCCTCGTAGGCTGTCTGACCGATGAGCCGACACAGGTCTGAAGCGTGAAACTGCCGGTTCCCACTGGGCGCAGCCTTGATCTGGTCGTGCAGCTCCCGCTCTCGTGGATCGAGCGCTCTCTCCGACGTAGGCGGTGCCTCCGATCGGCTCACCGTGCCGGGTGAGGTTCGCCAGCGACGCATGAACCCAAGGAGGAACCCGGCAGGAACCTTGTCGTTTCCGCGAGACCGGTTGAAGGCCAGGAAGCGGTCCCAGATCACCTGCGTGTCGACGTTCCAGCAGGGCAGGGCCTTCTTTGCCGCCTTGATCAACTCGGCCCAACAGGTTTGGAAGACGTTCGAGCCAGCGCCAATAGTGATCTGTCCTGAGAATACAGTTTTGTTATCTTTATCTCTAGATAGTGATGTGTCGCCTGTGCCTGACTCAATATCCTGATCTTCCCCCTCGGCGTCAAAGGCAGCGAAACGGAAGAGCCAGGGGGCGAACTTGCCGTTTGGCTTCTCTCGCCTCAGCTCCAACTCGGACGCCTCGAGTTCCGCCAGCAGTTCGGTCAGGTACTGGCGCGAGATGCTCATTTTGGACGCGAGATCGGTGAGGGTGAATGCGGCCGTCCCGCGCGGCAACCCGTTGTAGCCCTCTTTCCACGCGATAGCGTCGAGGATCACGGTTGCCAGCTTGTGGGCGGATACGGATAGATCTGTCTGTGTGATCCGTCGCAGGATCAGGCCGGTCGTGGGTTCCATGGTCGGTGTCTCCTGTGAGAGACGACCCCATGCCGAGCGCAAACAACATTCTTGCCAGCAAAACAACTTTGCCGGTTGCAGAGGTTTGGACTTTGCGCTAGAAGATCCTTGTTCACGGGTTCTTCTAGCGCGGCGTCAGGCTTTACGGTCTGGCGTCGTTTCCCTTTTCGGGTTCGGTGCACAGTCTCCGGTGCAAGTTGTGTCGGAGGCGGGCCTGCCTGATGCAGGCCCGCGCAAATTCAGTAGCGGACCTCTTCGAAGCCGTAGTTGCCCTCATGATCGCGCCAGTCGACGAAGACCGAGCGGTAGCTCACCCAGTTGCAGTGTCCGGTAGTGGGCAGATCGGAGGCGGGCGGGACTTGGGCAACGCTGGATCTGGTCCAGTGATAGTCACCCTGGACCCCGTAGGAGCCGAGGCGCGTGGAGTCCGATGTGATGCAGTCGCCGTCTCGGTTCTGGCGCTGGCTGAACTGGATGTGAAACACGCGGATGCTGCGCACGAAGTCGAAGGCATCACCCGAGATGTCGACGTCAGCGCGTTCGTCAGACTGGACCCGGACCAGAGGCAGGGGATCTCGCGGCACGCTGAGCTGAGGCCCGTCCCGGAAAACGATGTCGTACATACGCTCCATCGGCGAAAGCGGGGCAGGGGCGGTGAACGACGCCCCCATCGGACAGCGCCAGATCTGTAACGGCGGTTCGATCGGCCAGGGCGTGATCCGACGGGTGAAGACCGCGCGTGCACGGGCACAAGGTGCAGATGCCGGCCAGCCACCTGCCAAGCAGAGAAGGATGGCGCAGTCGACTTGATAGGCTTGCGCCGGCTCGACCGAACCTCCGAGGCTCGATACGGTGATGGCCGCGGCAGCCGCCGCGGTCCGGACCCTGTGCTTCCTGTGCTTCATGACGCCGACTCCCGCTATAATAGTGCGGCGATACAAAACAACACTACCGATAGCAAGGAAATTTCAGCGCATCGGCTGCGATGTCGTCCCGAGGCGGTGGTCGTAGATGCCCGCCCAAAGCCTGATTTCGCTTCGACGCACCGATTGAGCACTTACATCCACGATCCACGCGTAAGCGGCCATTAAACCGGCCAAGTCATCGGGCACGTTTTCCGTATCGTGTCACGCAATACTATGATAAGAATTATTTTCGATGGAAGTTCGCACGGCTAGTGAAGCGGCCAAGAAGAAGGTCATTCGATGGTTCGCGACGATGGAGAGACGGTAGGCCTGTTCGAGCCACTCATGGTCTCGGAGGGCTCTCTCGCCCGCGCAGGCTTGAATGATCTCGTGCTCGAGTTGGCGGAGAAGTCCGCCGGCTTCCGCAGCAGCTTGCCCGCTTCAATGGCCGAGGCGCTTGCCGATCTCGTGCGGTCGATGAACTGTTACTATAGCAACCTCATCGAGGGGCATGACACCCATCCCGTCGACATCGAACGTGCGATGCGGAACGACTACAGTGCCGATCCATCGAGGCGAAACCTTCAGCTAGAAGCGAAGGCGCATATCGCCGTTCAGAAATGGATCGACGAAGATGGCATGGCCGAACCACCAACAGCGCCCGCGTCGGTCATCGAACTACATCGACGGTTTTGTGAGCTTTTGCCGTCCGAGCTTCTCTTCGTCGCAAGCCCAAAGACAGGTGAAAAATTCCCGATAGTACCTGGCGAACTGCGCACCGATACGTTGAAGTCGGGCGCCATGTCGCCATCAGCCCTGGTGCTGTTCCCCGCTTTCTGGAGCGGATGCACAAAGCCTACAGCCTTCCCGGCAGGATCGAGCCGATCCTTGCTGCGGCTTGCGCCCATCACAGGCTTCTCTGGGTGCACCCCTTCCTTGATGGGAATGGTCGCGTTGCCCGCCTGATGTCCTACGCAATGCTGCGAAAAACCCTGGACACGCGGGGACTGTGGTCCGTGGCGCGCGGGCTTGCGCGACAAGAGGCAGCCTACAAGGAACACCTCGCCGCGTGTGACGGCCCCCGCCGTGGCGATCGTGACGGACGGGGCACGCTCAGCGAGGCCGCGCTTGCCTCCTTCGCGCAGTTCTTCCTGCGCACCTGCGTTGACCAGGTAGAGTTCATGGAAAGCCTGATGCGACCGGACCTGCTGCGCGACCGCATCCTGATCTGGGCAGAAGAAGGGATGCGTGCCGGAGCGCTGCCACCAAAAGCCGATACCGTGCTGAAGGCTGTGCTCTATCAGGGGCAAATCGAGCGCGGAGAGGTCGAGACCATCCTTGGCACCAGCGACCGCACTGCGCGACGGGTAACATCCGCGCTTCTGGAGGCGGGTGCTCTGTCGTCGATATCGACCCGTGCGCCGCTGAAGCTGGCTTTCCCTGCAAAGTATGCTGGGCGGTGGATGCCGGGGCTGTTTCCCGACCACAAGGGCTGAGGTTCGCAGGAGCGCAACAGGCGTAGCGCGGCCCATCTTCGTGGTGGTCCGGTAGAAGGGAAGTCCACTATTCCAAGGCGTCCACGAACCGCCCGTATTCCTCGCTCACCTCCCTGGCCTCAACAAAAGCCCGCGCGCGTTCATCATCGAGGCAGCGGAAGTAATCCTGCACCTCGGTGATGTAGGCTTCGAAATCCCCCCGGATCAGATCCGCGTAGGCGCGCATGTCCTCTCGTGACGTAGGCAGGAACGGCCGCTCGGGCGGAGTGCAGGCATGGGCCGGCCCCACCGCCACACTAAACGTGATCAGCAGCACCAGAGGGATGTTGCACGCACAGGTCATGTGCAGGGCAAAACTCCTTTGCCGCCTTTAAGATCACGATTTTGTCAGCTATCATCGTTATCGGAGCAAGGCGATCTTTGTCAAGTCGTTTTAATTGTCTTGCTATCGTTCATGTTGTATTGTATCGCCCACGGTGTTGCGACCCCGTGGGCCCGAGACTGCACCTCAGGCAGAAGAAGGACCCAAGGGAAGGCCATGATAGAAGAAGCCCCGAATGTGGTTACAGAAGATGGACTGCGCGGCCTCCTTGCCGAAGGCTACCTCATCGAGGTGGTCTGCAAGGAAGGGGCCGAGAAGCGCCACAACAGTTGGTACGGCGCCTGGGTCATCCGGGCCGTTGCCCCGGACGGGCGCGACGACAAGATGCTCGTCACCAGCCGTAGCGTCCTCAAGCTGCGCGATTTCAAGACCATCGTCGGCCTTGTCAGCTTCCTTGCCGACATGGGCTGCACGACCGCCAGCATCCCGCTCGTCGAGGGTGCCCGCGAGCATCACGCAGCCCCCGGACGGACATCCGAGCCAAGGACCGGCCCGGTTTTGGTCAAGGACAACTGACTGCGCGTTTGCGCTCGTCTTTCTACTAGGTACCGCCGCCTCTTCAATGCCTTTGGCCGCCGAAACTCTCGCGAGTGCCGGCGGCTTTATCTTCCAGGTCAGTCCCGACGGTCGACTGATCGACACCGCCGAGACTACGAGCAGCCTGCGCTCGTTCACCGGCGGCGACGACGCCCAGAACGGGCCTCTTTCAGATCGTCTCTTTCTTTTTGCAGAACCGCAGTCCCGTGGGGATGATGATCCCCTGAACGATGTGACGGCTGCCGCAGCGGTTACCCCGCGTGCTGGCCGCGCCTCCCCCGAAATCCTCCACGCTATCGAAACCACGGCACTGCGCTACGGCAGCCATGACGCCCTGCGCCAGGCGGGTCTGTCGGTCACCGACTGGACGCTGTTCTATCGCGCCAATATCGAGGTCGAGAGCGCCTACAATCCCGGCGCCTTGAGCCCGGTCGGGGCCATCGGGCTTGGCCAGTTGATGCCCGACACCGCCCGCGATCTCGGCGTCGATCCCCATGACATCGCCCAGAACCTCGACGGCTCGGCGCGGTACCTTCTGATGATGCTCGAGCAGTTCGGCGATCCAGCGCTGGCGCTCGCGGCCTACAATGCCGGTCCCCATGCGGTCACCCGCCATGGCGGCATTCCCCCCTTTCGAGAAACCCAAGGCCATGTGGCCCGTGTGACAGCCGTGTTCCAGCGGCTGAGAGGAGACCTTTCGTGACGTCCAAGAATCTTCAAAGCGTGCTCCGCGCGCGGGCCATTGTCGCGCTCGGCGCAACCGCCCTCATCGTGCTGGCAGGCCCTGCGCTGGCCCAAAGCATCGATCTGTCGCCCGTGCAAACCCTTCTGCAAGGCATCGTCGATGCGATCACCGGCCCCTTGGGCATCGTGATCGGCACGCTCGCGCTGATCGGCGTGTTCCTCTCCTGGCTCTTCGGCATCCTCGATTTCCGCCAAGCGCTCTGGGTCGTGGTCGCGATCGCGGGCATCGCTGCAGCGCCCACCATCGTCGCCGCCATCTGGACGACCTGAGCCAAACCGATGTCCGACCAGTCCCGCGTGTTCATCGGCCTTCTCAGGCCACCCAAGCTGATGGGCTTGCCGATCATGTACGCCATGGTTTGGCTCTTCGGCTCGACGCTCCTGTTCCTCTGGGTCCAGAGCTGGGTGGTGGCCGTCTTCGCGGGGCTGGCCTGGCCGGCGCTTTGGAAAGCCGCGGACTGGGATCCGAACTTTCTCGACGTCCTGGTCATCACCTTGCAGGAAACCCCGCCTACAACGAACCGCAAACTCCATGGGGGCGACAGCTATGCCCCGTGATGGAGTTGCCGATGATGTGGCCGACGCGCTCGATCCGCTGACCGCGCTGCCCGCATGGGTCATGGGCGAGAAACGGCTCTCCTCCATGCTGCCTTACGTCAGCCTTGTGACCGACCGGACGATCCGGACGCGCGGCAACGAGCTGATGCAATGCATCCGGCTCGAAGGGGTGAACAGCACCACGAGCGAGGACGCCCATCTCGACCGAATCGGCGGGCTCTTGGCGGGCATCGTTGCGCAGGTCGGGACGGGGTTTTCCTTCTACCTGCACAAGGTCTCGAAAGCGGTCGATGTGACCCTGCCGCCCATCCCGGGCGCAGGGTTCGCCGCCGCCGTTGACCAACGCTGGCAGGCCCATCTGGGTTGGTCGGGCTTGCGCGACAAGACACTGACCCTGACGGTGCTGAAGCGCCCGGAGACCGGCAGCCGTCTGCCGTTCGGCCTGAGCGCGGGACGCGCCCGGCATGCAGCCGACACGACCCGGCGCTTGCGAAAGCTCGACGAGGTCGTGGGATTTCTCCTGTCATCCTTCGATGAGTTGAAACCCCGCCTCCTTGCCGCCAGCACTGGCGAGCTTCTGGGCTTCCTCGGCTCGCTCAACGTAGGCGAGGAGCATCCGCTCTACCCGCGATCGCGCCTCGGCGTGATCGCCGAGGATGTTGCCAATACCCGCGTCACCTTCCGCGGCACGACCATCGCGCTCTCTGACGGTGCCGTCGGCGACAAGCTCGGCACGATCTTCGCAGTGAAGAACTACCCCGCCAAGACCGACAGCCTGATGCTCGACGAGCTGAACCTGCCCGTCGACATGGTGGTCACACACTCCTTTGTGCCGATCAATGCCAACATTATGGCGGGTCGCATCAAGCGGCAGTTGCGCCTGATGCAGGCCGCCAATGACGGGGCCGTCAGCCTCGCGCAGGAACTCGAACTCGCACAGGACGATCTGGAATCGAAACGCCTGATCTTCGGTGAACACCATATGACGGTGGCCGTCTATGCGCGCACCAGAGGCCAGCTCGACGATATCGCGGCCGAAATCC
The DNA here is from genome assembly GCF_005144475.1 of Rhodobacter capsulatus. GTDB lineage: Bacteria > Pseudomonadota > Alphaproteobacteria > Rhodobacterales > Rhodobacteraceae > Rhodobacter > Rhodobacter capsulatus_C. Next base: position 15,400 of record NZ_SWJZ01000009.1, read on the forward strand.
GCAACATCTCCGCCACCTCCGGCATCAACCTGATCTCAGAAGCCTTCGGGGCGCGGGCGCATTTTATGGCGCAGCATCCTGGCAACACCGGGGCGCGGAGCCGCAAGGCCGCGATCACGAACCACAACTTCGCGGATCTCGCCACCTTCCATCGCACGCCGCTCGGCAAGATTGGCCGGGAAGTGCCGTGGGGCGTGCCGATCACGCTTTTCCCGACGCCAGAGCGCAGCGGGTTCCGGTTCAACTTCCACGAAGAGGGGGCGCCGGACCGTGAGCCCACAGGCGGGCACACGCTGATCCTCGGCCGCCCCGGGTCGGGCAAATCCGTGCTCGCGGCTTTCCTCATGACCATGGCCCGGCGCGCAGGTGCCCGGCTCTTCGTCTTCGACTACCGCGCCGGCATGGAAATGGCCGTCCGCGCGCTTGGCGGCAGCTATTCGACCGTGCGCGCCGGACGGCCCACGGGGCTCAACCCCTTGCAGACCGACATTGATGCCCGAGGTCAGGCCTGGCTTGCTGACTGGCTCGCAAGCCTCCTCGAGCGCCGCGACCGGCCTTTGACCCCGGTGCAGACCAACCGCCTGCAGGAGGTCGTGCGCCAGAACGCAAGCGCCGGGAATGCGGGGCTCAGGAACTGGTCGGACTTCGCCTCGCTCCTCGTCTCGACCGATGACGACGGCGATCTCTTCGAGCGGATGCAGGAATGGACCGCCGAGGGCCGCTACGGCTGGATTTTCGGGGCGAACGCAAACGACACGTTCCAAATCGGGGGCAGCACCGACGCTGATGTCGCGGGATTCGATCTAACCGGCATCCTCGACTCCGAGAGCGAACGGGAACGCATGGCGGTCCTGTCCTACCTCTTCCGCCGGGTCGAGCGGGTGATCGAGGATCGCAAGCCCACGATCATCGTGATCGACGAGGCCTGGAAGGCCCTCGACAACGCGTATTTCGCGGAGCGGCTCTCGAACTGGCTGGTTACCGCGCGAAAGCAGAACGCGGTCGTCGTGATGATGACCCAGTATGCCAGCCAGCTCGAGCGCACCCGGACCGGCAAGACCATCGTGGAAGCCGTGCCGACGCAGGTGCTCCTGCCCAACATCCGCGCCTCGGCCGCCGACTACGCGATGCTCGGCCTCAGCGAGAAAGAACTCGACGTGCTTCTGGGCGTCGGCTCCGCCTCTCGCCTCGCGCTCGTGCGCGATGACCGTGGCGCGGTGGTGATCGACGCCGATCTCAGCGCCCTCGGTCCCCTCGTGACCATCCTTGGCGGCATGGAGAAGGGCGAGGCTCTTGTTGGCTCCGATTACCGCGATCGCCCTGATTTCTGGAGAGTGACATGACCCGTACCATCACGCGCAGCGTTGTGCTGCTTGGGCTCGGCCTGACCCTGACAGCCTGTGCCCAGCATAATCCCGCGCAGGCCAACTGCTTCAACTTCCGCGAGGCCCCTGCGCAGGCAGGAACTGCCATGACCACGATCTCGACCATGGGGGCGGAAGTCACGCGGCGCGACACGGCTTGCGATTTCGTGCTGCTGAGGGCGGGCGGCTAAGCCGATGCGGAGCTGGCTCCCCCTCTCGATGATTGGCCTTGCGCTGGCAGGTCCCACGGCCGGGCCAGCCAACGCTCAAGGCGTGCCGACCTTCGATCTGCGCTTGTTTGCTGAACGACAGGCAATCCTCGAACAGACCGATCAGGACCTAGCGCTGCAGCAAGACCGACTGACCCGCGAAGAGGAACTGGCCGAGATCGAACGCCAGCAACTCGCCTCCCTCGAAGGGCTGATGGATGCCATGTCCCTCGGCTCAGGCGATGTCGCAGGCACCGTGGCAGGGCTCGAGACGGGACAGGGGGCTGTTGACGATGTCGAGAGCGCCGCAGCCAGCCTCTACGCGCCTGAGGACAACAATCCGGCTGCAGCCCGGATGTTTGGCGATGCCCGGGAAGGGATCGAAGAGCTGATCATCCGCGCCGCGCGCGACACACATAGCCTGCCCGGGGTGAGCCGCGCTGGCTTGTCTCTGGTGCAGTGGCGCTGTCTTCTGCAGGCGCTGATCTGGCAGGAGAGCCGGTTCCAGATTGGTGCGCGCTCACCCGCCGGGGCTTTCGGGCTCACGCAGATCATGCCTGCCACCGCAAGCGATCTCGGCATCAACCCCGCCTATTACGACGACCCGTACCTGCAGGTCACCGGCGGCGCGCGATACCTCGCGATGATGCTGAACATGTTCGATGGCAACATCATCCATGCGCTTGCCGCTTACAACGCAGGCCCGGGCAACGTGCAAGACTACGGCGGCGTCCCGCCCTTCGCGGAGACCCAGCACTACGTGGTGGTGATCCCGCAGCAATACAACAGCTACCTTGCCGCCGTGGGCGGCATCGATGCGCTCGGTACGATTGATCCAGTCCTTCTGGCGAACGCGAGCTTCAGCCTGTCGGCCCATGGGGCAGGTGTCTACGGGGACTATTCGCTGGTCTCGGTTCGCGCGGCCGCCCTGCGCGTGCAGGACATCATCACCCGCATCGGTGAGACCGAAGACCTGCATGAGGCCATCGCGCTCAACACCTATGCGCGCGCCGAGTTGGCCCGGCTGGTCGCGATCCGCACCCGGATCAAGGCCGCCCACACCCAGCCGCTGAGCGAGGAACAACTCGCCATGGCCGCCGCCCAAGCCGCCGAGCGGCAGTTCATGGATTTCACCTTGGAGAGTTTGCGATGATCAAGCGCATGTCCCGTTCCCTTGCCACCGGTGCCGCGACACTTGCGCTTGGCCTCGCTTTTGCAGGTCCCGTCGCGTCACAGGGCGTGCCCACGGTCGATACCCAGAACATCGCCCAGGAAATCCGCCAGCTTCAGCAGATGCTGCAAGATTTCGGGATCCAGACCGATCTTCTGGACAATGCGCTCGCGCAGCTCGAGACGCTGCAAGGCCAGCTCGATCAGCTGAACGAGATGTATGCCTCGCTCACCGGGCCGCGCAGTATCCTCGGTCTCGCCATGGGCGGCGATCTCGACGGCCTCCTGCAGGCCAATTTCGAAGACATCCCTGGTCTGATCCGCGGCATCCAGGCGGGCGACTGGTCGAGCCTGATCGGCCCCAACGCAGGTCCCCTGCGCACGCAGATGGAACAAGCCCTTGCCAGTGCCGGGTTCGACGAGGACTCGCTGCGCGAGATCGCCACGAGCGGCAATCCCGGCGCTGAAGGTGTCGCCACCCGCGCCACGACCGGCGCTGTGATGTCGGCGGCGGCCCAGAACAGCCATGCAGAGGCAGCGCAATCCCTCGAACGTGTCGAACAGCTCGTCGCGATTATCCCCGACATGGAGGACCTGAAGGCGTCGATGGACCACAACACCCGTGTTACGGCGGAACTCGCCATCGCCATGACGCGGATGTGGGAACTTGAAGCCATCCAGACCCTCGGCGCAGGCAATGCGGGCGTGGTGGATGCCGCCACCGTCGCCGAAGAGCGCCGGTACATGGACTTCACCCTGCCGAGCCTCGCGCCATGAGCAAGGCTCCAGACATGACGGCAGGTATGAGCACGCGGGAACTCGTCGAAGAGGAACTGATCCATGGCGCCCTGCGCCGGGAGCAGCTCTGGCGGATGATCGGACTTGGCGGAGCGGGCTTCGGTGTCTTCGGCTGCCTTGCGGCCGCCGCCGTCGCCCTGATGGTCGAGACGCCCCCGCCGGTCGTCGTGCCCTATGATCCTGCAACGGGTCTCGCTCTGCCGAACGCCACGGTCGAAACGGTCTCGCTTGCCGAGCGACCCGCCATCATCGAGGCGCAGATCTACCGCTACATCCTTGATCGCGAGGCCTACAACCAACTCGATAACGACCTGCGCGTGCGCCGCGTGCTGGCGCAATCCACCGGGGCGGCCGAGGCCAGCATGCGCGCCATGTGGACCTCCGGGCAGGAGAGCTATCCGCCGACGCGATATGGTCCTGCGGCAGAGATGGCTGTCGAGATCGCCTCAATCACGCTCATCGGTGAAAACCGCGCGCAGGTGCGCCTCAGAAAGCGCCTGACAAGCCCGCAAGGGGCGCAGGACGGTTCCTTCACCGCCACGCTCATGTTTGCCTTCCAACCCGAACGGACCCGCACGATCGACGACGTCTGGCAAAACCCCTTCGGCTTCACCGTCACCCAATATGCCATCCGATCGGACCGTTCCGAATGACCTCCGTTTTCGTCCGTACCTCCGTGCACGCCCTGCTGGTCGCCAGTGCCCTGGCGCTCACTTCACTCGCAGCTTCGGCCGAGACCACGCCACGCCCCGGACCCCATGACAACCGCGTCCGGATCGCGACCTGGACCGAGGGGCAGGTCTACCGCGTTGTCACCACCCTGACCCGCGTTACCACCGTCGAGTTCGGTGAGGGCGAGACCATCCGTTCGATCATCGCGGGCGACACAGTCGGCTTCCAGTTCGACGGCGTGCCAGGCGGGCGGGCTTTCGCGATAAAGCCTGCAGCCTCGGGTGTGGCCACCAACATCACGGTCTACACGAACCGCCGCTCCTACTACTTCCACGTGGTCGAGGCGCGCGAGACCCCGCATTATGTCGTGCAGTTCCGCTATCCCGAGAGCCGCGTTCAGCCAACCCGGGCGGTCGCCGCTGATGCGCCGAACGCGAACTATGCCGTCAGCGCAAGCGAGGAGTTCACACCGACGGCCGTCTGGGATGACGGCACATTCACGTATTTCCGCTTCGCGCGAAACGCGCCGGTCCCGGCGATCTTCCGCTATGCCAATGGTGGCGAGCGGGCGGTGAACAGCACGGCACTCGAGGACGGCGTCATCCGTGTCTCGGGCGTGAACCGCCAATGGGTCCTGCGCCTCGGCGAAGACGAGGTCTGTGTTCAGGATGTGGGCGGACCCACGTCATGAGCCAGGACACCGAAGACCTGGCCGCGCGCCTCGCGGCCCTTGAAGCGACGGGCGACAAGAAGCGGGCGGTCACACGTCCATCCCCGCTAACGGCGATTCTTGGCGTGGCCGGGATTTTGGCCGTGGGGGGGCTTGCTTGGGCCGCCCTTCAGCCATCACCGGAAGCGCCCTTGCCGACCGCGGCCCCCGAAGAGTTCCAGACTACGGGATCGGGCTTCGGCGACCTCGCACCCATGCCTGTCGCCGAGCCTGCGCCGCCGCCACCGGCCGAGACCGGCCCTTCCGCGTCGGAACTTGCGCTGACGGAGAGCCTCGCGACGCTCCGCGCGGAACTCGAAGACCTGCGCGCGCGGCCTGTCGAGGCATCAGACAGCGGCGCGGAGCAGGCCATCGCCGATCTCACGGCGCAGATCGCGGCGCTGCAGGAGGCCTCGACCGAGGCGCAACGCGCGCTCGAGCGGCAATTGACCGAACGCGACCGCGAGCTTGACCAGTTGCGCATGGACCTCGAGGTCGCGCGGCTGACCCCGCCTGAGCCGACGGACCTCGGGCCGAACGAGGAAGAGCTGCGGCTCGCCGAACTTGAGCGCCGCCGCATCGCCGAAGCGGAGGCCCGGGCCGAACGCATCGCGTCGCCCATGATCGCGTTTTCCGGGATGGGGGCAGGGACCGACCAAGAGAACAGCATTGAGGCCGCGCGCCTGAATGAAGACGAAGCCTTCGTCCGCGCAGGCGCAAGGCCCGCCCCGGTGACGCGGGCCGAAGTGATCGTGAACCCCGGCAACACCGTCGTGCAGGGCACGATGATCCAGGCCGTGACCGAGACGGCGCTGGACAGCACGCTGCCCGGCGCGATCCGCGCCATCGTCTCCGAGGACGTCCATTCCTTCGACGGCACGCGTGTCCTGATCCCGCGCGGCGCGCGTCTCGTAGGGCGCTATCGCTCCGATGTGGCGCTCGCGCAGTCGCGGGTCATGGTGGCCTGGGACCGCATCATCCTGCCCGACAACCAGACCGTGGAAATCAGTGCCTATGGTGGCGACGAGCTCGGCCGCACCGGCACCACCGGCTTTGTCGACACCCGCTTCGCGCAGCGCTTTGGCTCGGCCACGCTGATCTCGCTGATCGGGGCCTTGCCTGCGGCCGCCGCTGGACAGATCGAGGATGAGGCTGCTGCCGATATCGCGAGCGATGTGGGCACGGACCTGCGCGACAGCACGCAAAGCGTGATGCAGGACTATCTGGCGATCCGTCCCGTGATCCATGTCGATCAGGGCACCCGGATAACGGTCATGGTCGACCGCGATCTGGAGATTTTGTTTTAGGATGACCCCAGCTCTCACACAGTTTGCGGGGGTTGCCGACCGGGCAAATCAACCCGGTCGGCAGCGGGGGACGGATCGATCTGGAGATGGTCGAATTGGGCCGATCAGAAGTGGGATCACCCCTGCAGTTTCGCATGTCCTGAACGGATACCTGGGGAAGGTTTCAGCACTTTGCCCCGCATAACAAGATAAGGAAGACGAAGTTGAACAACACGGTAGGGATCGACATTTCAAAGGCGACACTCGACGCGTTTCGCATGTCGGACGGGCGACGAGAGCAGTTTTCCAACGATGCCGCCGGTCTCAAGGCACTGACGAAGTGGCTCGGGAAAACACCCGTCAGGGTGATCTACGAGCCGACCGGTCCCTACCATCGGGACCTCGAACAAGCCTTGGCCGCTACAGGCCATGGCTTGGTGAAGGTGAACCCCACGCGGGCGCGCCGTTTCGCGCAGGCAACGGGCCAGACCGCCAAGACCGACCGCGTCGATGCCGAGCTTCTCGCACGGATGGGCGCAGTGCTCAACCTCGAAGCCAGCCCGGCCCGGTCGAATGCACTCATGGAAATCAAGGAGTTGCACGTCGCGCGCGTCGGCCTGATCAAAGACCGGACAGCGTGCCGGAATCGGTTGGCGACAGCGCGGTGCAAGGTGATCATCTCGCAGCTGAACGCGCGCTACCGCCAGATCAAGACGCAGATCGCCCAGATCGACGCAGAGCTGGTGCGCTACGTCAAAGCCGATCCGGAGCTCGCGCGCCGTTATGAGATTCTTCTCTCCATTCCCGGGATCGGCCAGGTCGCCGCCATCGCGCTGATCGTCGAGATGCCTGAACTTGGCAGCATGAACGCCAAGGAGGTCGCCAGCCTCGCGGGACTCGCGCCGATCACCCGACAGTCTGGCATGTGGAAAGGCAAGGCTCGGATCAGCGGCGGTCGCCAGACAATCCGCACGATGCTGTTCATGCCGGCGCTCATCGCGACGAGGTTCAACGCGCCATTGCGCCAGATACACGAAGCCCTCATTGGAGCCGGAAAACCGTGGAAGGTCTCGATCACTGCGGTCATGCGCAAACTCGTCATCCTCGCCAACGCGCTCGTACGCGACGACCGCACTTGGGCTGACGCCCGTGCTTGATCATAACGGATACTTCTGACATGGCGGCGAGCTATCTCGAAGCCTCGCTCGACCGGCTTGGCGCGCCCGCGCAGCGCGACGACACGATCGAGATCTGTATCAACCCCGATGGTCGTGTCTGGGGCGAGTTCCAGGGCGATCATTTCATGCGGGGCCTCGGCACGCCGCTGAATCAGACCGAGATCAAGGACCTCGGTAACCAGATCGCCTCGGCGGCATCGACCACGCTGAGTACCAAGAAACCCATCGTCTCGGTCTCGATCCTCTACCGGGACCGTCCGATCCGGGCGCAGGTGATCCAGCCGCCCGCCGTCGAGGGTGGGTTCTCCATCTCGCTGCGGTTCTTCTCCTCCCTGCCGCTGGAGGCAATCAAGCTCGGCTTTCTCTATGGCCAGGAGCGCAGCCTCGAAGGTCTGCGCCGTGAACGGAATGCAGCGCTGCGCGATGTGGTGGCCTCCGGCGACATTGATGCCGCCCTGCGCTTCTGCGTCGAGAACAAGCTCAACATGATCGTCTCGGGGGGCACATCGACCGGCAAGACGGTCGCAGCGCGCAAGATCCTCTCCCTGATCCCGCCCGAAGAGCGGATCATCACGATCGAAGAGGCTGCAGAATTGCGGCCCGAGCAGCCAAATGCCGTGACGCTGATTGCTGATCGCGACACGGAGGCCCGCAGCGCCGATGTGCTTCTGGCCTCGACCCTGCGGATGCGGCCGGACCGGATCGTGCTGGGCGAAGTTCGCGGCCGCGAGGCCATGACCTTCCTCGAGGCGATCAACACCGGCCACGGCGGCTCGCTCACAACGCTGCATGCCGAAACCCCGCAACTGGCCGTCCGCCGTCTCGCCATAGCCGCGCTCAAGACCGATGTGCCGATGACCTATGCCGACATGGTCGACTACATCGAGGGCTCCATCGACGTGATCATCCAGGCAGGCCGCTATGACGGCGCCCGCGGCATTACCGAGTTCTTCCTGCCGGGGCAGGCGAGACATCCAAACCAGAACACTGCCGGAACCGGGGTCACAAAGCGCCCAACGGTCACCGCCGAATGACCCGAAAGGAAAACCCCATGCGCAAGATCACCCTCACCGCAGCTGTCACCCTGCTGGCCGCGCCCCTCGCGGCACAGACCTCGCCGCAGGTCACGAATGATCTCACAGTGACTATGTCCCCCAAGCAGTACCGGATCTGCAACGACCGGCCTGAACGACCGACCTGGATGGATGAAGTCCACCCGCGCGAGGCCTACAAGGCGCTGACGCTGATGGATCTGTACGAACTGCGCGCATGGGAACAGATCGTCGATACGGGCAACTGCGGCTGCGAAGTCCGCTTCCCGGCATGGGAAGATGCCTCTGAAGAATTCAACGAACGGTATCGCCTGGCATCAGCCGCGGAACATACGTCAGCGCAGCGGGACATCCGGCAGCAGCGCAACGAGCTGCGCCACGCGGTTCAGGACATCTGCGAAGCTCAGGGCAACTGGTAATGGGCGTAGTCAGCTGGATGGTCGGAACCGCTGACGGTTTCCTTGTCGATGCTGCCGAGTCTCAGTTCGGGGCTGTGGCCAGCAATACCGGCACGATCGTCCTGCTGATGGTCACGCTTTCGCTGATCGGCGTCTGCATCAACATGGCCTTCCAATTCCGCAGCATGGATGGGGCCAGCTTCTTCTGGTATCTCATCAAGCTGACACTGATAGGCCTCTTCGCCTTCAACTGGGCCAACTTCAATGCGGTTGCGAATGCCGTCATTGGTGGGCTTGACTATGTAGCGGGCGCGCTAGTGTCGTCCGTTGGCGGGGGTGGCGCAGGCGCAACCCATTTCGCGGGAGAGTTCGACAACCTGATCGAGCGCTTCGCGACATATCTGAACGCGATCGGCAGCAATCTGAACTGGATGACAGGCGCGATCCTCGGTGGGATCGGCCTGGTGCTCCTCAGCCTCCTTGGCTTCATGACTGGGATCGTCCTCATCTTCGCTAAGATGATGCTGACCCTGATGCTCGGTCTCGCGCCGATCATGATCGCGCTGTCGCTCTTCGACGCAACCAAGGATTTCTTCCACAGATGGGTCTCGACGACGATCAGCTACGCCTTCTACCCCATCGTCATCGCCGCCATGTTCTCGACCGTCGTCGGAATGGCGAACTCGCTCTTGGCCCAGCTCGGCGACCCGAACTCAGCCACAAACATCGGCTCGCTGGTGCCGTTCTTCGTGATGGTGTTCCTGGCCAAGGGCTTCGTTGCGGCAACACCCCTGATCGTGCGGGGGATCTCTGGAAACCTGATGGTTGCCGCGGCACCAGCTGTGGTCTCTGGCTCGGCCGGGATCATGAGGGGGATCCTCAATACCGACGGCGTGAAGGGCAGGGCGCGGATTGGCGCGCTCACGACAGGTGAAGTGATTGGGCGGGGGACAATGCAGGCACCCGCCGCTGTGCGGAGTGCTGCAGCTACGGCAAGCGCGCAGGTGGTCAGGATGGCTGAGAGAGCGAAGCAGTTGGGTCGGTGAGACCTAATGCGCCGCCGCCATGATGCCTTCTCGTTGATGCGAAGGGCGGATAGCTGTCTGACTGCAATGCGGCATCGCACTTCTGACAACTGTCGATAGCAGCCATTCATGATGAGCTCGGCCGAGCTTTTGAAGTGCGGTCGTGGCCGGGCACGTCAGGCTGCGAAACTGGCGTGGTCGATACCAGCAGCGCGTCTGGCACCGATTGTCTTCACGGCGACATATAAGTTTTATCGATCCGTCATCCGTCCGCCCTAAGGTCCGGCCAGCAATTCCTAGAGGTTCCCGCGATGAAGAAGACACTTTCCGCCATTGGCGTCCTTGCCCTGACCGCAACTTCGGCCCTTGCCGAACCGGTGCAGATCACCTGGTGGCATGGTATGGGCGGCGCGAATGAAGAGGTGATCAACCAGATCGCCCAGAAGTTCAACAGCGCCCAGGCAGCCTGCGGGCTGACCCCGGTGTCGAAGGGCACCTATGAAGAGGCGCTGGCCTCGGGCATCGCCGCTTTCCGTTCGGGCGAACAGCCGAACATCCTTCAGGTCTTTGACGCCGGGGCCGCCACGATCATGAACGCACCCGATGCCATAATTCCGGCCGAGGATCTGCTGGTCCAGAACGGTCATGCCTTTGACCGCGAATCCTTCATCCCCGGCATCCGCCATTTCTATGCCGATGCCGCGGGCAAGTTCGTCGGCATGCCGTTCAACTCGTCGGCGCCGATCATGTATGTCAATGACGAAGCCTTTGCGAAGGCGGGCGTCGAGGTGCCGAAGACCTGGGCCGAGTTCGAGGCCGCGGCGCCGAAGCTGAAGGAAGCGGGCTATATCCCGCTGACCGCCTCGCAGCTCACCTGGATGTTCTTCGAGAACTTCTTCTCGCGCAACAATGTGCAGATGGCCTCGAACACCAATGGCTATGACGGCTTCGAAGGCACCACGCTGAATGCCACCGCCCCCGAAGTGCTGGCGTTCTGGAACCGCGTAAAGGCCTGGCACGATGCCGAGCTTTTCGGTTTCTACGGCGCGGGCTGGGCCGACAACCAGAAGCCTTTCGAAGAAGGCAAGGTTGCGCTGTGGATCGGCTCTTCGGGGTCGTTCGGTGGCCTGTCGAAGACCGCGACCATGCCCTTCTCGGCCACGTTCCTGCCCTATGACGAGACCGTGGCCGACGGCAACAAGTCGTCCTTCATCGGTGGCGCGTCGCTCTTTGCCTTTGCCGGTAAGCCGGATGCGGAAAACAAATGCACGGCCGAGTTCTTCAGCTTCCTGACCTCGACCGACATCCAGGCCTTCTACCATCAGGCCACGGGCTATGTTCCGATCACCACTGCCGCCTATGAAAAGTCCAAGGCGGATGGCTGGTACGGAAAGCACCCGCAGGCCGAGATCGGCATCATGCAACTGTCGCTGCCGCAGGGCGAATGGTCCAAGGGCTACCGCCTGGGATTCTACCCGCAGATCCGGGTGATCGAGGAGCGCGAGTTCAACAAGATCTTCTCCGGCGAAACCACGGTGGAAGACGCCTTCAAGGCGATCGAGACCGAGGGCAACGAGCTGCTGGCCAAATTCGCCAAGACGGCGGGCTGATCGCCTGACTTTCGACCGCTGGGCCCCGCTCCCGGGCCCGGCGGTCTTTGCTTTTTCCCGCAAGGCCCTGATGACCGATCTTTCCGCCCCGCTTGCCGCCAAGGCCCGGCCCTTTGCCCGGCTGCGCGCCGCCCTGACAGCACAACCCGAACCTGCCAAGCGTGTTCAGTTCGACCGGCCGCTGTTGCCGTGGCTGTTCCTGCTGCCGCAGCTTCTGGTGATCTTCGTCTTTTTCTACTGGCCCTCGGTGCAGGCGATCAGCTCGTCCTTCTACCTTGAGGACCCGTTCGGTTTTGGCGCCACCTTCGTGGGCATTGACAACTACACCGATGCGCTAGGCTCGGCGGAATATCTTAATATCGCGGCCTTCACCGCCTTCTTCACCGCAGTCGTGACTGCCGCCTCGCTGGGCCTCGGGCTTCTGCTGGCGGTCAAGGCCGATGCGGTGATCCAGGGTCGCGGGCCTTACCGCACCGCGCTGATTTCGGTCTATGCCATTGCGCCGCCGGTGGCCGGGCTGATCGGGATGATGCTGTTTGACCAGCATATCGGTCCCTTCGTGAAACTGGCCGCAATGCTGGGCTGGGACATGAAAGTGGGCATCGACTACTGGGACACCGCCTTTGCCATGATCCTGGTTTCGGTCTGGAAGCAGGTTCCCTACAACTTCATCTTCTTCCTCTCGGGGCTGCAGGCGGTACCGGCTTCGGTCCGTGAGGCCGCGATTATCGATTGCCGCAACGGCTGGCGCCGGTTCCGCACCGTGACGCTGCCGCTTTTGGCCCCCACAGCGTTCTTCCTGCTGATCATCAACATCACCTACGCGTTGTTCGACACCTTCGCGGTGATCGACGTGATGGTGAAGGACAAACCTGCGAACAACCCGATCACGCTGGTCTACAAGGTCTATAATGACGGCTTCCGCGGCAATGATATCGGCGGCTCTTCGGCGCAGTCGGTGATCCTGATGCTGGTCGTTCTGGTCCTGACGCTGGCGCAATTTCGCTGGCTTGAACGCCGCGTCCACTACGGCTGATCCCATATGCACCGCATCCGCCCCCTCGACCACCTGATCCTGATCCTTGGCTGCCTGTTCATGCTGGCTCCCGTCGCGGTGGCCATCATGACCTCGACCCATAGCGCCGCCGATATCCATGTGGACGGCCTCTCGCTTGCACCCGGTGGCCATGCGATTGAGACCTATGCGACCGTGCTGAGCAAGCGCGGCGGGTTCACCGGCGAAGTGACAGGCGCGACCATGGCGATGAATTCGCTGATCCTTGGCCTTGGCTTTGCGATCGGCAAGATCGCGCTGTCGATGCTGGCAGCTTATGCGTTGGTTTATTTCCGCTTCCGCTTTGCCACTGCGATGTTCTGGGTGATCTTCACCACCCTGTTGCTGCCGTTGGAAGTGCGGATCATGCCATCCTATCAGGTGATGTCCGACCTGCGCCTGCTCAACAGCTATACCGGGCTGATCCTGCCGCTGCTGGCCTCGGCCACGGGCACCTTCTATTTCCGGCAATTCTTCAAGTCTGTGCCTGACGAGCTGCTGGAGGCCGCCCGGATCGACGGGGCAGGCCCGGTGAAATTCTTCTTCGATATCCTGCTGCCGCTGTCGAAAACCATGATGGCCGCAATCTTCATCATCATGTTCGTCTATGGCTGGAACCAGTATCTCTGGCCCATGCTGATGACGACCGAAGAACGCTTCTTCACCCTGATGCGGGGGATCAAGCAGATCTTGCAGGTCTGGGTTGGCAGCCAGATCCCCGATTACAACCAGGCCTTCGCCCTTGCGGTGCTGGCGCTGCTGCCGCCCGTGATCGTGGTGGTGGTGTTTCAGCGCTGGTTCATCAAGGGTCTGACTGAAAGCGACAAGTAACATGGCTTCCATCACGCTGACCAATGTCTCGAAAACCTATCCCGGTGCCCCCGCACCTTCGGTCTGCGACATCAACTTGACCATCGCCGATGGAGAATTCATCGTGCTGGTCGGCCCCTCGGGCTGCGGGAAGTCCACGCTATTGCGCATGGTGGCGGGGCTGGAAGAGATCAGCTGCGGCGAGGTGCGCATCGCGGATCGCGTGGTGAACCGGGTGGACCCGGCGGATCGCGACATTGCCATGGTGTTCCAGAATTATGCGCTCTATCCGCATATGACGGTGAGGGAGAACATGGCCTATGGGTTGAAGAACCGCAAAACCCCAAAGGCCGAGATCGAGGCGCGCGTGGCCGAGGCCGCCCGCATGCTGGAACTGGGTCCCTATCTCGACCGCCGCCCCCGTGCCCTGTCTGGCGGGCAGCGGCAGCGGGTTGCCATGGGGCGGGCGGTCGTGCGGCAACCTGCTGCTTTCCTGTTCGATGAGCCCTTGTCCAATCTGGACGCTAAGCTGCGCGTCTCGATGCGCGGCGAGATCCGTCGCCTGCAGCGACGGCTGGGAACCACCTCGCTTTATGTCACCCATGACCAGCTGGAGGCGATGACCCTGGCCGATCGGCTGGTGGTGCTGAACGCGGGCCGGATCGAGCAGGTGGGAACGCCGTTGGAGATCTACCATCACCCCGCCTCGACTTTCGTGGCCTCCTTCATCGGGGCCCCCGCGATGAACCTGCTGGACGGGCGGGCCGACAGCGGCTGGCTACAGGTTGGCGTCCACCGGCTGGCGCGGCAGGATCAGCTGGGCTCGGGCCCCGTCACCATCGGATTGCGGGCCGAAGACCTGACGCCGGCGGCCGAGGGATTGGCCTTCAAGACCGATTTCGTCGAAGAGCTTGGTGCGCAGCGGCTGGTTCATGGCCATGTCGACGGGCAACTGCTTGTGGTGGCGATGGACCCCGCGATGCCGATTTCCGCCGAGCTGCGGCTGGGTGTTGCGCCGGATCGGGTGCATGTCTTTGCCACCGATACCGGCAAACGGATCGAAACGGCCCCGGCCATATCCCGACCTGCGGTGGTGACCGCATGATCCACCGGACGGTTTCCAGGCTTGCGCCGCTGTCACAGGCAGAGCGTGAGACCATCCGCCAGCTTCCCCGCACGGTGGCGGCGCATGATGCGCATCTGGCTGGCCTGCCTTGCATGACCTCTGTCGAGCAGGGTGGAGCCGCCGCGGATGCCCCACTGGCCTTCCCCTTCACGGTCGCGGCCTGGAACCTTGAACGCTGCCTGTTTCCAGTTGAAAGCGCCGAAATGCTGGCAGAAGCGGGCGCGCAGGTGGCGCTGCTCTCTGAAATGGACCATGGAATGGCGCGCAGCGGGCAGGCGCACACCACTGCCCAACTGGCCGGGCATTTGGGCATGGCCTATGCCTATGGCGTGGAATTCGTCGAGCTGGGCCTTGGCTCAGAGACCGAGCGGGAGTTCTGTGTTGCCGACAGCAATAATCTGGGCTGGCATGGCAATGGCCTGATGGCCGCCACGGCGCTGTCGCAGCCCTTCCTGCTCCGGCTGCCGGGGCGGCGGTTCTGGTTCCTGCAGGGCGGGGATCAGCCCCGGCTGGGGGAACGCATGGCCATCGGCGCGAAGGTCAGGACAACTGCCGGATTGGCGGTTATGGTTTCGACCCATCTGGAAAGCAACGCCAATGCGGCGGAACGTAGCGCCCAGATGGTAAGCCTGATCGACGCGCTTGAGGCCGCCTTTCCCGGCCTGCCCATTCTGATTGGCGGCGATCTGAACACGGGCAATCATATCGGCGGCGACTGGCGCGCGGAAACCCTGTTCGACCTGGCCCGCGCGCGTGGCTTTGGCGTGCATGGAGGCCCCGAGGAGCAAATGACCACCCGCCCCAGCCTGATCACCCGCTGGCCCGAGCGCGCGATGAAACTGGACTGGTTTCTGTCGCGCGGACTGGAGATCGGCCGGTCGCGGGTTTTGCCGTCAACCAGCAAGCTGGGCAAACCGCTATCAGACCATGACCTTCTTCTTGTCGATATCGAGGGTTTCTCAAGAAGCTGACCGGCCTTCCGGCCGCCCTAGAGTCAGATTCCATTGCAGAGACCATTTACGGCAGCTTCCGGGATTTCAGCGATGCGGCGACGGTTCGGATGGGCTGGCGGCAATGGGCCGATCACGTAAACTCCGCGATGATGGCCCGAGTCGTCTGCACAGCCGCCGCAAGTTGGGTCCTGTCTGCCTCCTTGAGCCCCAGACCAGCCAGATCGAACGACAATTGACCGGACCCACCGCCACCCGCCGCAGCGCGTGCTGCTCGGCCGCGCGCACGACCTATTGGCGCTGGCTGCGGATCCTGCGTCTCCGTTGCAGGTAGCTCAACGGTCATCGACGAGGACGCAGTCCCAGACCCCTGTGCCCCTGCAGCCGCCCGCACCGCCTGCAGTTCCTGCTTCAGCTTCTCCACTGTCTCGCGCGTCTCGGTCATCTGCCGATCCCGCCGCAGCCCGTCCTCATCCGGGTATGGGAAACTCCCCGCCTGACCGGCATGCAGCACCTTCAGCGCCGGATCCTCGAAATACTTGATCCGCCGCGCCCGGACCGGCATCTGCGCGTCGATGACGAGGATCACCTCGTCGAGGTCCATGCGCCGGGCCTGGTCTTCTGTAAGGAGCGGCGTGTCCTCTGTCCGCTCAGAGACGCTGCGCCCCTCGAAGGGGTTGCGCCCGACCGCGCGGGATCGGGTTACGACGCGCTTTGTTGTCTTCCCCACGGCCTGGCTCAGTTCCTCAATCGTCTTCTGTTCGGACGGGGTGAGGTAGAGCTTCACGCCGGCGCCGCCCTGGAGTGACCGGCGGGTATTCTCTCCATAGATCTCGTCCAGCGCCGGGATGGTCTGAGTGACGATGGCGAGGTTGCCGCCGAAAGAGCGCAGCGTCTTGATGCTCTCGGCGACGATCGGCATTTTCCCGAGACGGTCGAATTCGTCGAGCATGATCATCACCGGCCAGGGCTCGTCATCGCCGGGCTCCTGCGCCTGCAGCGAGGCGATGAGGTCCGAGAAGAACAGCCGGATCAGCGGGGCCAGCGGGCGGATCATCTCGGACTCGACCACGAGATAGATCGCATGCGGCCGCCGCCGGATGTCCCGGAATGAGAAATCCGAGGTCGCGGTGGCCGCGTCGATCGCACGGTTGTCCCAGGTGTCGAGACCAGAGGTCATCAGGAGCGACAGGTAGGAAGTCAGGGTGTCGTTGTTGGTCGAGGCCATGCGCTCGAAGATCAGCTTGGCCGAGGTGTTCTTCACCTCACGCGCGCGCTTGAGGTACTCCTTCTGCTTGTCACCGCCCGAGGCGGTGATGCGGTAGATCTCGCCAATGGTCGGCACGCCGCGCTCGAAGGCCAGAAGACCGGCCGCCACGAACAGATCAATGCCGCCTGCCAGTAGCCCGCTCAGCTTTTCGTTTTCGGTCTGCAGGAAGAGCTTGGCGGTGAGCTTCAACTCCATCTGCTGCCGGTCGGGATTGGTCATCGCCGCGATGCGCGCCAGCGGGTTGTAGCGGTGGGTGGGTCGGTCCCAGTCGGTCGGCGCGAAGCGGAAGACCTTGTCGCCCATGCTGGCGCGAAAGCGCGAGGTCTCGCGGAAGTTCTCGCCCTTCACGTCGAGCACCACGGCCGAACCTTTGTAGGTCAGTAGGTTCGGGATCACGAAGCCCACGCCCTTGCCCCGACCCGTTGGCGCCACGATCAGCGCATGCGGGAAGGTTTTTGACACCAAGAAAGGGCGCTTCGATTTCGGGGGGCCAAGCTTGCCCAGAAGGAAGCCGCCACCCGGCTTGGCAAAGAAGCCGTTGCGCTTCATTTCGGCTCTGGTCTGCCAATGCGTCGTGCCGAAGCGCGTCAGGGCATCGCCGAGAAGCGTGACACTCAACATGAGCGCGGCAACGCCAAAGCCTGCGAGGATCAAGTTCACCCAGAGGAAGTCCCGCGGCGCGCTGACGCCGAGGGCGCGGTACTCGCGCGCGAGAAGGGAGACCTCAAAGGCTTGCGTCGACAGGCCATAGCGGATGGTGAGGTAGCCCGTTGCCACGACATAGCCGATGGCGAGGCCAACCAGCGTCAGGCTCAGGATCCCGCCCGCGATCTTGCCCTTATCCATGGGTGATCCCTTTCTCGCCGTGGGCCGCGGCATGGCGGGCGCGCTGTGCCTCGATCTGTTCCTCGGCCAGCGCATCCAGCACCCGCTCCATGGCGGGACCGTGCTCCGTTACTTCGCTGCTTTCCAGATAGGCCTTGGCAAGTTCCAACTGCCGAAGTGGGTCCTCGGTGAACTTGTCCAGCACATCCGCGTGTCCTGCGCGGAGGGCAGTCACAGCGTTCGGCGTGAGGTTGCGGTCGATCTGGGCGATCAGGCGCTGCCCGTCGGTCTCGGAGAGCGGCTTCACATCCTCGGCCTCGGCCCGCTGCAAGAAGGTTAGCACATAGGGGGCGGTCTCAGCCATGAAGCGCCGTTCGGCATAGTCCTGTCGCGCTTGATCCTCGATGTCGAAACTCCGCTCGCTGATGTAGGCGCGCGATGCGCCCAATGCGCGAAGGCGGTTGATTTCCTCCTGCACCGCGTTTCCGAACTCCTCTTCGGGCATTTCCGCTCGGTAGCGGGCAAAGGTGCGGTCATCCTCGGTGATCTGACCGAGGTGTTGCATAGGATCGCGCAGAGCGAGGTCCATGTCACCGGCGTGGAGCCTGAGGTCCTTTTCGTCGACGGCGAACTCCTGCGGCTTGCGGCTGTCGGTGATCTTGTCCCAGGCCATTGAGGCCAGCTCAGCATGATCGGGCGACCTCTGCGCATAGGCGTTGAAGGCGGCGCGGGCTTCTTCCACTTCGACGGCACCAGCCCTGCGCACGGAAGGGTCGTCCGAAAAGGGATGGTCGAAGTCTGTCCGGCGGAATTGGGCGACGAGCTCTTGGAAATCCCGGCGCTCGGACGGGGCGAAAATGTCGGGCTCGCCCGCCGCGCGCTCACGCTCTGGCAGCGTCACGTGTTCCGCCAAGGCAACCGGGTCACCGTCGGTCTCATCCACATCATCGATGGCCCGCAGGATGCGCGCCGCGGTAAGGGTGTCGCCCAGGCGGACATGTACGGTTTCCAGCCGGTCCAGCGCTTCCTCGCGGTCCTCGCCCTTCTCCAGATCAAGATCGCCAGCCTTGGCGATGGCGCGCAGATCATGCGCCAACCATTGCCGTTCGAGCGCGGCGTTGCCTGCACCCTCGCGCATGCGGGCGGCTACGGCTTCGGGATCAATGCCCGTGCCCTGCAGCGCCTCCGTAAGCCGTGCCTTCACATCCCCGTCGTCGAGACGCATCATCTGGTCCTCGCGCATATTGGCGCGCGCATAGACCCCATCCCGCGATGGTGCGTCGAGGAGGGCAGCCGAGCGATCCCCGAGAGGGTTCAGATGCGCGACCGAGGCCAGCACATCGGTGAGCTTTCGTTCGATCTCCGGCCTCCTGGCCGCGGGCGCCCGGTCGATTGCCGCCTCGATCTGACGGATGTTCTGAGAAAACTCGGTGATCAGCGTGTCGAATGCTGGCTCAATTTGGGACATGTAGATGGCTCCGTCAGATTGAATCTGACCGCCCCTGGCAAGGATGGTGCTGGCCCGCTCGAGTGCCTCGGCCACGTCATCGAAGTTCGACCGGGATGCCTCGACCGCCAGCCCCCGATAAGTCAGCGCATTGCGCGCCACCGTCTGCAGGGCTGCGGCGAGATCAGCGCCTGTGCGCTGGCGCTCGACCGGCGGACGGCCCTCCTCACGGGCCTTGTAGACCTCGTCGATCTCGGCGCGATAGGTCGTGACCCCCCGGTCAAGACGCCGTGTCGCCTCGAGCCTTATCCCGTGGATCTGTGCCGCCTCGACCATCGCCACCCGAAAGGCGTCGTAGTTGAAGTGGTGATCCTTCCCGAGAAAGAACATTTCGCCATCCTTGCTGCGGCGGTTCAGAACGATATGCGCATGTGGATGCGCGCGATCTTGGTGTATTGCAGCAATATAGTCGAATTGCGACCCCTCACCTTGAAAGAACTTCTCGCAGACGGATTCCGTGATCGCGCGGACCTCCTCGCCGCTGGTACCGACGGGAAAGGCCATAAGCAGATGCGAGGTGTGGCCGAGCTTCGGACTATGCCGCTCGCCCCACTGGTTCTCGAAGCGCCGCACGACCCGGTCGATCTCGGCCTCTGTCAGGGTCTTCTTGCCATCATGGGTGCCGCGGCTGTCGAGGATGTGGCTCGACTTGGTGGTGAGATACGTCAGCTGGGCCTTCAGCTGCGCGCCCGTGTGGCACCCGCCTTTCGAGATCGGCTTGAAGATGGCCGGCGAGTAGCCCCGCGCGGCCCGGACCATTTGCGCCTTCTTCGACAGCCCCTGCCAACTGCCCGAGACACGGCTCCAATCGCGATCGAAAAGGGCGGGGCTGATGCCGCGCGCCTCACTCCGCGCCATGCTCGGCCGCCTGCTCCGCTTCCTGCCGTGCCAGACCGGCGAGCGCCTTGGTGACCTCGAGGTCTAGTTCGCGACGCCGCGCGCGGAACATCTCCTGGATCTGGTCGGCCATGTCGAACACGAGCACCGCGAGATCGCGGATCTCGGCATGGCTGGCGGGGGTATAGGGCAGACGTTCGCCCTTGAGCTTTGCTTCGTTCAGGCGGCGCGCAACCTGGTTCACGTTGTTGCCGACCCGGTTCAGCGCCGCGCTCATCCCTTTCAATTCATCCGTCATGCCCTCATCCGGGCGCAGGAGATCGTCGGCGGCCAGCATCAGGCAGTGCATCGCGTCTGACCGATGCGCGATCCCACGCCGCGCGAGAGCTGCGTCAAAGCCGCGAAGGTCGCGGTCGGTGACCCGCATGGTCAGCACACGGGTGCGACTATCGTTGGCCGAGACTGCGGAACGACCCCGGCTCAGCACGTTGTAGATCGTCTTGGGTGAGACCTTCAGCGTCGCACTGATCGCACTGACCGAAACGCCTTTCGCCCGTTCCCGGACGATCTGACGGCGCTCCTGATCGGTCAGTCTGCGACTGCTGCCCATGTGAAGTATACGTTCCTATTTCTTGCCAACTTCGTACAAGCCCGCCTTCTCCCAGCACAAGCGGAGAAGGCAGCAAGGGCTTGTACTCAATGTAGAAAATCGGCCTCACGGGCCGATTTGACGTCCTTTGTCAAATGCAGCGCGCAACGCGCTCAATGCAACGCGTCCCGCGTACCCTGCATCGCGCATCGCGTCCTTTGGACTGCGTTTTGCGCGCCCTGCAGCACGTCTTCTGGCGAGTGCCCGATGCCATGTGCCGCCTGCATCGCGTGTGATGCTGGATGGTCCGCGTCCAGTGCGGGATGCGTCGCGTTTCCTGCGTTGTGGACAATGCCGTGTGACGCATGTTGCGCGTCATCTGGAGACCGCATCGCGCAGACCGGATGACGTCAGGTGTCACGTGCAGCGTGTCTCAGGTCCCCAGCACGATGCACTGTGCAACCCGCATTTCGCATCGGGGATTCCGCATCCCGTCTTCTGCTTGACGCCGTCGCACACGGAGGTTAGCGACGCAGAAACATCTTTGTCGCGTTTAACCATTCTTGCGAGAGGCCCGCCCCCATGCCGAACGACAATCTCGTGGTGATCGCCGCGATGGCCCGGAAAGGGGGGAGTGGCAAAACCACGCTCTCGCGCGCCCTGATCAGCGCTGCTGTTGCCGCTGGCCGTCGCGTCCTTTTGATCGATACCGACAGCACCGGCGTGCTCGGCACCTGGCACAAGCGGGCTGAAGCCGCGGGCTTGGGATCACCGCTCCTGCGATCGGCGACCGTCGAGAGCGTAGGGGCTGTGGATCGCCGGATCAAGCAGGTCTATGCGGCGGACTCGGCGGATTTCATCTTCATCGATACGGCAGGCGTCGGGGCCGAGTGGTCGGACGGGATCGCCGTTCTGGCCGATCACATCGTGACACCGGTGATGCTCTCGACCTCGGATCTCGATGTCGGCGCGCAGACCGCCGACTGGTTCGAAAAGCTCCGCGCCCGCGTCGATGACCCCGACAGCCTTCCGCGCCACCATGTCGTTCTGAATATGGTTGACCCCAAGACCACGCGCGCCGATGCCGCCCTCATCGAGGCGGCGATCGCACGGTTCCCAGTGGTCGAGACCGTGATGATGCGCCGGAATGCCTACAAGGAAATGGACGAGAAGGGCCTCCTGCACGCTGTAGCGTTGCAAAAGCAGGCCGATCCGAACCCCCTCATGCGCCCGCATGTGCGCCATGTGGTCGAGGCCCTCGAAGAAGCGACCGACATCCTCAACAACATCCTGGCCGCGTGAGGACGGGGCGGTGAGGAAGAAGATCCCGACCATCATGCGGCCCGACCCGGTATATGCAGCATCCCTTCGGCCAGAGGTTGGAGAAGACCCCGGAAGGGAAGAGGTACGGCTCGCGGAGGTGATGCCAGAACCTGGGAGCGCGCAGCCCGCAGTCCTATACGATCACGCTGCTTCGCCGCAAAGGACGCAGCCTGCGCCCACTCATCAAGCCAGACAGGAGGCAACTGGACCCGCTGAGCCTGCGGTCATGTCATCACCAACCCGAACGCGACACAGTCCGGCGACGCGCAAGATCGACATCCGGGTGAATGCGCTGGAACGGCAAGAGGAAGCCCTGATCGATTGCGGCGTCGATCCCGCCCATGTCATCCGCGCCGCCCTGCGCCGCGCGGTCAAGAACTGGGAACTCGGGCCTGACTTCGTCGCCCCCTCAGAAGAGCAGCGCACGCGGATCACCGAATGGCGAGCACGGACCTCGCTAGCGGTTGACGCGATGGCTGTGACCTCCCTCCTGCGCGCCCAAGACCCCCTTGACGTATTGAGTAAGTGGACCCTGATCCGCGGACAGTTGGAGCCCCGAGTCTGGGCCGAGATCGACGCTATCCTGAGCGAGATCGCCGCCTATGCTGCGGTGCCGCACGGAGATGACGAAGTCTAACCCATTGTTTAGGCGCGTTTCCGCCAAGCATCCGATCACAATTTTCCCGAAAGCACCTGTTCATCTTGCAGTTGCAGAAACCAGTCATTAACAACCCTGCCAAGGATAGAGTGGCCTCCTTTTTCCCGGTGCAGAGGTCCAGGTAGAGGAGCAGATTATGTCCAACACAGCCCGCCTGACAGGCGAACCCATCATGCGCATCCTCTGCAAGAAGACCGACGCCCTTGTGGGCTATCTTTACCAGTGGAACAACGGCGACCTCCAACCGGCATGGATCAACGAGGCCATGGCCGAGGTCCGCTACGAGCCCATGGTACAGGCCGCCTGAAGCGGGGAGACGCCCAGCTGGTTAAACGCCAGCGCTCGGGATGATGCATAGAATTCGCTTTCATGCATCATGAGTCGCCATTATTGTGAGTTATAGAAATGGATCCTATAGCTCATGCGCTGGAACTGGAATCAACCCGACTGGCCGAATTTCGTCTATGACAGCGCTGCCATCGAACCTCTCGAGCGGCGGTTCCTGCTGTCATCCGGCGAGATTCTCGGCGCCGTCCGCCATGTGACCGGCGATGAACGCGACCGGCTGCGCATCGAACTTCTGAGTGAAGAGGCGATGCGGACAAGCGCCATCGAAGGCGAGGTGCTAGACAGGGGCAGTGTGCAATCCTCCCTCCGGCGGCAATTCGGTCTGATCACTGACGGTGCGCCATCGAAGCCCAAGGAACAGGGCGTCGCAGAGATGATGGTCGACGTCTACTCGACCTACGGCGCGCCTCTGACCCACGAGACCCTCAGCCACTGGCACGGGATGCTCCTGGCACATGACCGAAGCCTCGAGACCATCGGTGCCTACCGGCGACATGCCGACGCGATGCAGATCGTCTCCGGCAGGATCGACCGACCGACGGTGCATTTCGAAGCACCGCCTTCGGCGCATGTCCAAGGTGAGATGGACGTGTTCGTCGACTGGTTCAACCGAACGGTACCAGACGGTCCAACGCCCCTGCCGGCTCTGACCCGAGCGGCGCTTGGGCACCTCTGGTTCGAAAGCATCCACCCCTTCGAAGATGGCAATGGTCGCCTCGGCCGCGCCCTGGCGGAAAAATCCCTTGCCCAGAACATCGGCCAGCCGAGCCTGATCGCGCTAGCCTATACGATCGAACGGGACCGGAAGGCCTATTACGACCAGCTCGAGATCCACCAGAAAACGCTGGACGTAACCGGCTGGCTGATCTGGTTCGCCGAGATCGTTCTGAAGGCGCAGCAGGTAACGCTGACACGGGTCGCGTTCTTCATCGCCAAGGCGAAGTTCTACGACCAGTTCCGTGATCGACTGAACGAGCGACAAGCCAAGGTGATTGAGCGCATGTTCCGCGAGGGGCCCGACGGGTTCAAAGGCGGCCTCAGCGCCGAGAACTACATCGCAATAACCGGCACGTCACGCGCCACCACAACGCGGGACCTGCAGGACCTCGTGGAGATGGGCGCGCTTAGCCGTACCGGGGACCGGCGGCATACGCGGTATTGGCTAGGAGTCGCGGAAACAACGATATCGCAGGGTTCGTCGTAACCCAAACGAGCGAAGGACCTGGGTCAAACGCCACCATGGGAAATCACATATCCGCTAGTGGATAAGGTCGAGGAACGCCCGCAGGAGCATCAAATATTGATTTCTTTAATGGAAGAATGAAAGGTGACTCATTATCCGCGAGGAGATGCCCGATGGGTGAGGATGCCGCGAAGCTTTCGAACCTGAATCTGAAGATCACCGAGGACGAGCGGTGGGCCTTCAAAGAGCTCTGCGTCCGGCACCGGATGAGCCAAGTCGACGGTTTCCGGCTGGCGGCCCGGCTTCTGGAAGACCACCTCGAGACGCACAAGAAGAAGAGTGAAGGCGAATAGATGAATACCCATACGACGAACACCTCCCTAGCGGATTTCATCTGGAAGAACGCGGACGACCTCTGGGGGAACTTCAAGCACGTCGATTTCGGAAAGGTCATCCTGCCCTTCACCCTGCTGCGCCGGCTGGAATGCGTGCTCGAACCGACCCGGGACCAGGTGCGCGAAACCGTCAAGACCATGAAGGACAGCGGGATCGACCTGGGCGTGATCCTCCGGACCCAGACCGGTTACCCGTTCTACAACACCTCGAACTACGACCTCCGCAGCCTGGGCGCGACCCGGACCCGCCAGAACCTCGAGGATTACATCGCCTCCTTCTCCGACAACGCCCGGGTCATCTTCGAACAGTTCGACTTCGCGAACACGCTGGCCCGGATGGACAAGGCCGGGGTCCTCTACAAGATCTGTCAGAACTTCGCCGCAATCGACCTGCATCCGGACGCGGTTCCGGAACGGGTCATGTCCAACGTCTACGAACACCTGATCCGGCGGTTCGGGGCCGAGGTGAACGAGGCCGCCGAGGACTTCATGACCCCACGCGACGTGGTCCATCTGGCCATCGAGCTGCTGCTCGACCCGGATGACCAGATGTTCATCGACAACCCGGGGCTCATCCGGACGCTGTATGACCCGACCTGCGGCACCGGCGGTTTTCTGTCCGACGGCATGGAACATGTGAACGCCCTGCGCGACCGCTACTCCATCGCCCCGGTCATCGTGCCCTACGGCCAGGAACTGGAGCCGGAGACCCACGCCGTCTGCCTGGCCTCGATGCTGCTCAAGACCGTCGAGTCCGATCCGGGCCGGGACCTGTCGAAGAACATCAAACTGGGCAGCACCCTGTCCGACGACAAGCTCACGAACGAGAAGTTCCACTACTGCGTCTCGAATCCGCCCTTCGGCAAGAAGTGGGAGATGGATCAGGCCGCAGTGGTCCGGGAACATCAGGAAAAGGGGTTCGAGGGCCGGTTCGGCCCCAAGCTGCCCCGGGTCAGCGACGGGTCGATGCTGTTCCTCCTCCACCTTCTCAGCAAGCTGGAGGCGCCGGAGCGTGGCGGCGGGCGGGCGGCGATCGTCCTCTCCGGCTCGCCCCTGTTCAACGGAAACGCGGGTCAGGGCGAATCCGAAATTCGGCGCTATCTGGTGGAGGAGGACGTGGTCGAGGCGATCATCGCCCTTCCGACCGAGATCTTCTTCCGGACCGGGATCGGCACCTACATCTGGCTTCTGTCGAACAAGAAACCGGCCCACCGGAAGGGGCACGTCCAGCTGATCGACGCGACCGCGCTGTATGAGCCGATGCGCAAGAGCGAGGGGAACAAGCGTCGCCGGGTCGGGGACGACCAGATCCGCCAGATCGTCCAGATGTATTCCGACTTCGCCGAGACGAAGGAAAGCCGGATCTTCGACGCCCGCGATTTCGGCTATCGCCGGGTCAAGGTCCTGCGCCCGCTGCGCAAGAAGGTCGTGATGTCGCCCGAGGGGCTGGCCGCGCTGGCGGATGAAACCGCCTGGGGCAAGCTGTCTACGGAGGAACAGGCGGCCTGGACCGCGCTGTTTCAGGCGGACATGGGCGAGGCGCACGGTTGGCACCGGTTCGAGGCCTGGGTCAAGAACGCGGTCAAGCGCGACCCGGGGCTGGGCCGCGTGAACGCCGCCCTGATCAAGGCGTTCCAGAAGGCGTTCGGGGTGCGCGACCCGGACCTTGACCCGATTCTGGACAAGTCCGGCGCGGTGATCCCCGATGACGACCTGACGGATTTCGAGAACATCCCCCTTGGCACCGACATCCGGGACTATATGGCGCAGGAGGTGCTGCCCCATGCGCCCGACGCCTATGTGGATGACGGGTTCCGCGACGAATACGACGGTCAGGTGGGCATCGTGGGGTATGAGATCAACTTCAACCGCTACTTCTATGAATACCAGCCGCCCCGCGATCTGGAGGAGATCGACGCCGAGCTGAAGGCGGTCGAGGCGGAAATCGCGGCGGTGCTGGCGGAGGTGACGGAATGAGCCTTCCGGCTTACGATGTTTTTAAGGTTGCTCCAGTGGAGTGGCTTGGTCCCCTTCCTGCCCATTGGGGCGCGGCTGCGATCAAACGGCTTGTGTTAACCCCGATAACTGACGGTCCGCACGAAACCCCACAGTTTCACGAGTCTGGCATCCCGTTTGTATCCGCAGAAGCGGTGGGCACCGGAAAGATAAATTTTGAAAAAATAAGAGGATATATCTCAAGCGAGGATCATTTACGATACTCTCGAAAGTACTTTCCCAAGAAGAACGACATCTTCCTGGTTAAGTCTGGAGCTACCACAGGTGTAAGTGCCATTGTAGAAGTGGATACTGAATTCAACATCTGGTCCCCACTGGCTGTGGTTCGGTGCGATAGCGAAAAGATAATCCCCCATTTTATGCTTTACGCCCTTCGGAGCAGAAATTTCCTTGACGGGATCGCCCTGAATTGGAGTTACGGCACTCAACAGAATATCGGTATGGGCGTTCTAGAAAGGCTACACGTACCCCTTCCGCCCAAATCAGAACAAGAAAAGATTGTAGCCTTCCTGAATGGGTCAGTTTCAAAGGTCGACAGCCTGATCGAGAAGAAGACCCGGTTCATCGCGCTGCTGAAGGAAAAGCGGGCGGCCGTGATCACCCATGCGGTGACCAAGGGCATCGACCCGGACGCGCCGATAAAGGACTCGGGCGTGGACTGGCTGGGCCGCGTGCCCGCCCATTGGGAGGTGCTGCGCATCGCGGCCCTGTTCCGCGAGGTCTCACGCCCGGCGGACCCGGCCCTGCCGGTCCTGTCCGTGTCCATCCACGACGGTGTGACGGACGGGGAACTTGCCGACGAGGACCGGGACCGGAAGGTCGCCCTCAGCGAGGACCGGACCAAATATCAGGGCGTCGCGCCCGGCGATCTGGTCTACAACATGATGCGCGCATGGCAGGGCGCGTTCGGGGCGGTCACGGTCAAGGGGTTGGTCAGCCCGGCCTATGTGGTCGCGGCCCCGGTCACCACGTTCCGGACCAAGTTCATCGAACACCTTCTTCATACAAAGAGCGCCGCCGAAGAAATCCGCCGGTTCTCGCGCGGCATCGCGGATTTCCGGATGCGGCTTTACTGGGATCATTTCCGGGCGCTGAAGGTCTGCCTACCGCCGCTGGAGGAACAAGACCGCATCCTGTCCGAGATCGACACAGAATCCGCCCGCATCGATGGCCTGATCGCCCTGACCGAGCGCAGCATCGACCTCCTGCGTGAGAAGCGCGCGGCGCTGATCACCGCCGCCGTGACCGGCAAGATCGACGTGAGGGCTGCGGCATGACTTTTGGCGCGGACCGGTCGGTTTCTTATTGCTTTGGTAGGATTCCTGCCCTATCTACTGTGTCAACAAGACCCGCCACGCCTCGGACGGAACCTCGGTTTCGCACTGCGCACCCCGGCGGGTTACTTGTTTTCAGGGTATCGCTTTCGCGGCGCAGAGGTGCCGCATGAAGTTCGAAAAACCTGCCGTTTCCGTCCCGGATCAGGTCAAGCTCCTCAAACGTCGTGGCATGGCTGTCAGGGATGAAGCCCTTGCACAGCACTACCTGAACTTCATCTCCTACTACCGGCTGCGGGCCTACTGGCTGCCCTTCGAGGTGCCCGCCGCGAACAACGGCGATCACGCTTTCCGCGACGGGACAACCTTCGAGGACGTGCTGACGCTCTACATCTTCGACCGCGAACTTCGGCTCCTGGTTCTGGACGCCATCGAGCGGGTCGAGGTGGCCCTGCGCGCACAATGGGCGCATCACATGGCGATGACCTATGGCCCCCATGGTTACCTCGAACAGGGCCACTATGCCCATATCGGGCGTCATGCAGATGCGGTTGCGGAGCTCAAGAAAGAATTTGCGCGCTCGCGCGACACGTTCGCCACCCATTATCGCGACAAATACACGTCGCCGACGCTGCCACCGGTCTGGATGGCGGCAGAAGTCATGTCCTTCGGCTTGCTGTCGAAATTCTACAGCGATCTGAAGCTGCGCAGCGATAGAAACGCCATCGCCGCCCCCTTCGCCCTGGATGAGAAGGTCGTCACATCTTTCGCCCACCATATCAGCCACGCGCGCAACATTTGCGCCCACCACGGTAGGCTGTGGAACAAGCGCTTCACGGTGAAAATGACGGTTCCGAAATATCCCGCAAAACTGCCGGTCGCCATGCGGGATGCCGATCCGCGCTATCTGCACAACACCCTGGTGATGCTCGATTACCTGCTGGCCCTGATCGCGCCGGGCAATGAGTGGAAAAAACGCCTTGTGGCACTGATCGACAGCTGCCCGTTGGCCGATCCTGCCAGCATGGGGTTTCCGGCGGATTGGCGCGCCAGAGCAGCATGGAGGGTATGAGAATGCCGATTGCTGTCCAAGCGACGCTGGCGAGGCTTCTGAACGAGGTGGCCGCATGACCACGGGTGAGACCTTCGGCAGGACCATCCAGCTTTTCCTGGTCGACGGGAAACCCACGGGCCTGCGCAAGGCCACGATCCACGGCTGGACCGGCCTGTTGTTCGTCAGCGGCGCCTCGGCCTTCGGCGATCTGACCGCCCGGGCCGAGGTGGACCGGACCGGAGTCTATATCCTGTCCGGCCCGGACCCGGACAAGCCCGGCGTGACCCGGGTCTATATCGGGTCGGGGAACTCCGTCTCTGAGCGGATCGAACAGAGCGCGAAGAAGCGCGACTTCTGGGAAACCGCGATCACCGTCACCACCAGCGATGACGACCTGTCTAAGGGGCATGCCGAATACCTTGAGGCGCGGCTGATCCGCCTGACCGCGCAGGCGGGCCGGGTGACGCTGGATAACGGCACCCAACCCGATACCGACCGCCGCCGCCTGCCCGAGGCGGATGTCGCGAACATGGAACAGTTCCTGTCGAACCTGAAGATCATCCTGCCGGTTATCGGGCTGGATATGCTCAAGCCTCAGCCCCGGGCCGTGACGCAGGTCGCGAAACCTGCCGAGGAGCGGACGGTCGAAGAGGTTCACTTCGAGATCCGCCACAAGAGCGGCGTTCAGGCGACCGCCGTGGAAGAGGACGGGGAATTTGTAGTGCTGGAAGGATCCGAGGCCCTGATCGGGACCGGGTACGTCCAGCAGAGCTATGGCGGCCTGAAGGAAAAGATGATCGCGGATGGCGCGCTGGTTCCCCATGCCCCGGACCGGATGCGCTTCGCCAAGCCCTGGCCGTTCGGCAGCCCCTCGGCCGCGGCGGCGGTGGTACTGGACCGGAACAGTAACGGGCGGCTGGAATGGAAGGTCCGGGGATCGAAGCTGAATTATCACGAGTGGCAGCAGGCGCAAGCCGGCGGGTCGGAGGTGACGGAATGAGCGACCTGCATTACGAGAAGAACCTCGAAGGCTACATCGTCTGGAAGCTCACCGCCGCAGGCTGGCTGGTCGGCACGACCGACGCCTATGACGCGGACCGAGCCATGTACCCGGAGGATCTGGAGGCATGGCTACGCGCTACCCAACCCCAGAAATGGGACCGGCTTCACGCGATGAACGGGGACAAGACCCTTACAGTGGTCATGGACCGGCTGGAGGCGGCGCTGGAAAAACAGGGGATGGTGCAGACACTGCGCCGGGGGTTTTCCATCGCGGGCGCGGGGCATCTGGACCTGTCCGAGGCAGCCCCAGAGGACCGGCGGAACGACCAGGTCCTGCATCGTTACGCGTCGAACCGGCTGCGGGTCGTGCCCCAGCTGAAGTACCACCCCGAGCGCGAACTCGCCATCGACCTCGGCCTGTTCCTGAACGGCCTGCCGCTGGCCACGGTCGAGTTGAAGACGGACTTCACCCAGTCCGTCGAACACGCAAAGGCCCAGTATCGGCGCGACCGGCCTCCGGTCGACCCGGTCACCAAGCGCAAGCACCCGCTCCTGACCTTCAAGCGGGGCGCAATCGTCCATTTCGCGATGTCGGACAGCGAGATCTGGATGACCACGAAGCTTGCGGCCGACGATACCTTTTTCCTCCCCTTCAACAAGGGGGATAACGGCCGGGCCGGCAACGCGGCCCGGGCCGATGGAGAATACCCGGTCGCCTATTTCTGGGAGGAGATCTGCCAGCCGGACGCGTTCCTGCGGATCTTCCACAGCTTCGTCTATGTCGAGAAGAAGAACGTGGTGGACCTGAAAGGGAACTGGTCGGTCAAGGAGACGCTGATCTTCCCCCGGTTCCACCAGTTCGACGCGGTCAACAAGATGATCGCCGACGCGAAGGCGAAGGGGCCCGGGCACCCCTACCTGTGCGAGCACAGCGCCGGTTCCGGCAAGACCTCGACCATCGCCTGGACGGCGCATGACCTGGTGAAGCTGCGCCGGGATGACGGGACGCCGATCTTCGACACGGTGATCATCGTGACGGACCGGAACGTCCTGGACGGCCAGTTGCAGGACGCGGTCCAGCAGATCGACCATCAGAAGGGGCTGATCGCGGCCATCGACCGGGAAACCTCGTCGAAGTCGAAGAGCGACCAGTTGAGCGAGGCGATGCTGAAGGGCACTCCGATCATCGTGGTGACCATCCAGACCTTCCCCTTCGCGATGGAGGCGATCCTGACCGAGCGGTCGCTGCGGGACCGGAACTTCGCGGTGATCATCGACGAGGCGCACAATTCTCAGACCGGGAACACGGCGTCAAAACTTCAGGCGACGCTGGCCCTGTCCGCCCGGAAGGACGCGGCGGATATGACGGTCGAAGACATCCTCCTGGAGATCCAGCGGGCCCGGAAACGTCCGGCGAACGTGTCCCATTTCGCCTTCACGGCGACCCCGAAACATTCGACCATGATGCTCTTCGGGCGCCCGACCGACCCGTCCCGCCCGGGGGGGAACGACAACCTCCCGGTATCGTTCCACAAATACGAGATGCGGCAGGCGATCGAGGAGGGGTTCATCCTCGATGTCCTGCGGGGCTATGTCCCCTACAAGACCGCGTTCAACCTCGGCCAGGAGATCGTCGAGGAGAAGCGAGTCGACGGGAAAGCGGCGAAGCGGGCGCTAGCGAAATGGATGACGCTTCACCCGACGAACGTCACCCAGAAAGTCCGGTTCATCATCGAACATTTCTCAAAGAACGTGGCCCACCTCTTGGACGGGAAGGCGAAAGCGATGGTCGTCACCAGCTCCCGGGCCTCCGCGGTCCGGTACAAGCGTGCATTCGACGCCTTAATCGCGGCCAATCCAGCTTATGGGAACATCCGGGCGCTGGTGGCCTTTTCGGGGAAACTGACCGGGCGCGAGGTGATGCACCCGAACGATGACCTTCTGAAGGGGGACGCGTTCATCGTCGAGGAGGACGCGGAGTTCACCGAGGCGAACATGAACCCGGATGCGGCCGGAAAGGATCTACGCCACGTCTTCGACCGGCCGGAATACCGGGTCATGCTGGTGGCGAACAAGTTCCAGACCGGGTTCGACCAGCCGAAGCTGGTCGCTATGTACGTGGACAAGAAGATCGCGAACGCGGTCGAGATCGTTCAGACCTTCTCCCGCCTGAACCGAACCTTCCCCGGGAAGGATCAGACCTTCATCATCGACTTCATCAACGACCCCGACGTGGTTCGGGCCGCCTTCGCCCAGTATGATCGGGGCGCCCGGATCGAGGAGGTTCAGGACCTCAACGTCATCTATGACCTGAAGGGCTTCCTGGACGATCAGGGGCTATATGACGACACGCACATGTTCGACTTCCAGCGAGCCCGATTCCGGACCGCTTCCGCCGCCGCAAGCGGCGCTGATGACGAGGCGGCGCACAAGGCGATGTTCGCGGCCACCCAGGAGCCGACCGACGCCTATAACCGGCGCCTCGCAGAGTTGCGGGACCGGGCCGGCGCAGCCGAGGACGCCTGGCAGCGCGCGAAGAGGGCCGGGAACGAGGACGGGATGAAGCGCGCGGATCACGAGCGCGAGCAGGTCGAGACGGCGATCATCTCCCTCACGGATTTCAAGGCGGGCCTGGCCCGGTTCGGTAGGCTCTACGCCTATATCGCGCAGCTGGTCGACCTTGGAGACCCGGACCTCGAAACCTTCGCCGCCTTCGCCAAGCTGCTGGCGAACCGGCTGGACGGGATCCCGCCCAATCAGATCGACCTGCACGGGATTGCGTTGACCGGATACCAGATCGCCGAGCGCGAACCGGCCGGGGGTGAAACGGAACCCGAGGAGCCCATTCTCCAGCCCGACAAGGGGGGCGGAGGGGGCGGACGCCCCGGGGCGTTGCCGGTCTACATCCAGGAACTGATCGAGCGGCTGAACAGCCTTTTCGGCGAGGCGACCCCGATCGAGGACCAGGTCGCCTTCGTGAATCAGGTGGCGGCGATCACCCGCGAAAACCGGGTGGTCATGGCGCAGATCGAGAAGAACACGAAGGATCAGGCGATGAAGGGAAACCTGCCCGGCGCGGTGCAGGCGGCGGTGGTCCGGGCCATGTCTTCGCACAGCGCGCTCGCCACGCTTCTGCTGAGCAAGGACCGACAGGCCCTGCCGATCCTCGAAGGGGTCGTCTACGAGATCTTGAAACGAGGTGCAGCTCTCGACCTAACTTCAAAGTGATCTCGTCAGATATGCCGCGCAGAGACAGACTGAAGTGAATGTCGATCTTTGAGATCATTCACGATACGTACCCGCGTCGCCTCTTCGTTGCCGCGAGCTTCACCAAAGCCGTGATAGCCTTGCCTTCATCAGGATGGGTCTCGACCATCATCTGCCCCCGAAACCCGATCCGGCCCCATTCGCGCACGAGGCTGGCGCGACCGAAGAGGTCGCGTTGCACACTCAGCCGATAGAAGCGACGCATGTTGCGCGCCGGATCGATCCGGCGCATCTGCAAGTCGGTCGGGAAGACATCGAGCTGGATCGGGCTGTGGTACATGTAGTGATCGACTGAGGTTTTCTCCACAATATCAGGTGGAAGTCTGCGCTTCCACCTCGATTTCCCCGCGAGGGGTAAAAGGGGGCTCACGCCCCCTTCTCGAACTTCATGACCGGGATACCAAGCTTTTTGGCCTTGTCGGCGAGGTTCTCCTGGATGCCATTACCTGGGAAGACGAGGACGCCCACGGGCAGCACTTCGAGCATGGCGTCGTTGCGCTTGAAGGGCGCGGCCTTGGCGTGCTTGGTCCAGTCGGGCTTGAAGGCGACCTGCGTCACTCCGCGGGCCTCAGCCCATTTGGCGGCGATGAGTTCAGCGCCCTTGGGGCTTCCACCGTGGAGAAGGACCATGTCGGGATACTTGGTCCGGACCTGATCGAGCTTGCCCCAGATCAGACGGTGATCGTTGAAGTCGGTCCCGCCGGTGAGGGCGACCTTGGGGCCAGCGGGGAGCATCACCTCGGTTTCCGCGCGGCGCTTGGCGGCCAGGAAGTCGCGGCTGTCAATGAGCGCTGCGGTCATGTGCTGGCGGTTCACCATCGAGCCAGTGCGAGGGCGCCAGGTGGAGCCCGTGTGATGGACGAACTCGGTGGCGGCGTGATCGCGCATCATGTCCATGCAGTTGCGCCGTTCGATCAGCGTCAGGCCTTCGGCCGTCAGGCGCTCGAGCTCGGTCGATTTCACCTCGGAGCCGTCCTGCTCCCGCTGGAGGCGGCGCTGCGCCTGCTCGTTCTCATCGAGCGACCGCTCGATCCGGGCCGTCGCGCGGTGGAAGAGATTGACCTGGCCCCAGAGCACTTCTTCGAGGTCGGGTTCCATGCGGGTGTCTTCCAGGGTCGCAACGAGGGCGTCGAAGATGTCGGCGACGGCGACCGCAAGGCGCTGCCCATCGGGCATCGGGCGCGGATCAGGCTCGTCAAAGGGGCGGTAGCCGTAGAGCTGCAGCTCGTCGAGCGCATGGGCGGTCTGGGATGCAGTGTGGACGGGTTCATAGGCGTCGTCGTGGGTGTGGATCGTCATCGGTTTCTTGCCTCCGGGCCTCAACTCGTCCGCGCGTCATCCCGCGCGGCCTTCATGGGCTGCGAAAGCCGTGGGAGGGGACGCCCCTTCACCCCCTTTCGGGGCCGGAACGCATGTGGAGGAGGACGGGGGGCGGCTGATTTGTCTCGCGATGCAAAGGCGGGGCTCGCCCCCGCCGGCGGAAATCAGTCGCCCCCCGTCCTTGAAGGGGCGGCATCTTTGACGGCCGCCTGCCCATCTCTTGAAGGCCGCTCGGGTGACGGGTGGATGAGATTGCCCGGAAAGAGGCAAAGCGACGATCCACAGCCATGACAGGGATCCGTACCCCCCTGCCCCGCACTCCCCGACTGACCCTTGCGCGATGCGGATCAGCCTGACAGGCGATGCCGATCCTCTGGCCCGATCTGCCCTGCCAGATGCTGGCGCAGCGCCTCTTTGCCGTACGCCCGGAGATCATCGTTGAAATCCCCGAGCCGCGGTTCCAGCACCCGAACGGCAATCCCGGCATCAAGTGCTCTGGCGCTCAACCTCTCTGCCGCGCGTTGCCCGGCCGGATCGCTGTCGATGGCGATGTAGAGGCGCTGAAGCCCCTCCGGCAGCAGGACCGCCCCGAGGTGACCCGACGACAGCGCAGCCCAGACAGGGAGGCTAGGCACTGCTTCGATCAGGGACAGCATGGTCTCGATGCCTTCGCCGATGACGAGGATGTCGTCATGCGGGGTCAGCCTGACGGCATTGCCAAGGAGATGACCCATGGCACGCCGCTGCGTCTCGACCCGCGCCTTTCCCTGTCCGTCAGGCGCAAGCCAGGTGCGATGCACGCCCTGCAGGGCCCCTGCCCCATCGGTGACCGCGGCGATCAGCGCCGGTCTGGGGATGCTCCGGGTCTGGCCCTCATCCCGATGCCAGCACTTCGGGTGGAAGCGAAGGGCGCTCATCCTGCCGCCTTGGGTCAAGCCCCGGGAGCGGAGGTAGGTGTCGGCAAGCGTGGCTGCGACCGGCACCGAAGCCGCGAACAGACGCGCCGCCGCCGCTGGCGTGCCACCGGGGGGCTTGGTCTTCTTCGGCACTGGCGCATCCGAGAGAACCGGCGGCGGACGGCCCAGATGCGCCCGGGCCTCGGCCAGAAGATCGGGAAAGCGGGAGATCCCGGTCCTCTCGCGGATGATATCGAGAAGATCACCATGCTCGCCCGTGGCGCCATCGGTGAACTTGCCGGCCGCGCCCGGCCCTGAGGCGGGTCCAGTCAGCCGCACAAAGAGCGACCGGCCGGGGTTGTTCTGCAGATCGCCCACGATCCAGTAGGACCCTTCCCGCCGTCCGGCGGGAAGGTAGGCGCGACAGACACTCTCTGCATTTTCCGCCAAAGCGCGGATCAGATCTTCGGTCTCGGAATACATGGCTCAACACCCTCCGCGTGCATGTAGTCCCGCTACAGGACAACGTGCAAGCAGGCGATCCAGCACGGCAATGCCGCCCGAGTCCGTTGGGCAGAAGAGACGCAGCTTCCAAGCGATAATTTCCGAGAAGAAGCCATCTGCCTTGAGCCGGTCTTTGGCGGCCTCGGTGAAGCTGGAGAGCTCGATCCGGTTCACGCCCATGACGCGGGACCGGTGGAGTTCCATCCCTTCAGCCAACCGCACCACCGTCTTGCCCTCCAGAACGAGGGCATGGACCTGCGCTGCCGTGAGCTTCGGCGCATCGGCCGCCAGCGTGGTCGCAACCCAGGCGGGCGAGACACGGCGGCCGATGATGCGCTGGCCGTCATCGGTCTGCAGCCGGTAGACGCGGGTCTCATCCTGGGGGAGTTGCTTCCAGATCGGCAGCAAGAGACCCACCACGATATGCAGCGTCGCCTCCGAGAACTCCGGTACTTCTGCAAGTTCCGCAGTCCAGGCGGCGGTGAAGGCCGCGCGGTCGGCTTCCAGCCAGTGGGTGTCCTCCATCATCTTGGCTGGGACGGTGCTCGCCTCCGTTGGCCGGATCAGCCGCAGCCGCGGCTCGATGGTGCCGTCGTCCAACATCAGGCTGGTGGCAGGCACCTGCACTGCAGCGCGACCGGAGCGGCTGTTGACGAGAAGCCGCGCCTTGGGATCGTCCAGCCAGCCGAGCGCATCCGCGAGCGAGGTCGGCGTGTTGCGCCGCTTTTCCGCGATGGTCAGGAGCTGGGTTTCGGCACCGGAGCCGGGATGGGTGTAGATCACGCGCGCATCCGTGACACGGAAGCTTTCGGCACGCAGCGTCTCAAGTCCGAGGTCGTAGATACCGGCCGCGATGGCGCCTTCGATACGCTGATCGAGCAATTCCTCGAAGGCAGAGAACAGCACGGCCTGCATATCGATCGTCAGCGCAAGCAGACGATTGAGGAAAGTGGTGATCGGGGGCAGGTCGTCCTTCAACCCGTTGTCATCGGTCAGGCTCAGACCGGTGGCATCCTCGAAGGCCCCGAGCGAACAGCCCGCCACATCGCCGCGATAGATGCGGCGGTAAAGCTGGCGCAGCGCGTCTCGGGCATAGGGCGACTCGAGGTTGTCTTCGGGTCGGAACAGCCCTTGCCCGCCGGTCTGGCGCTGGCCACGCGTGATGGCTCCCAACGTGTCGAGGCGGCGCGCGATGGTCGAAAGGAACCGCTTTTCTGCCTTCACATCCGTCGCCACCGGCCGAAAGAGCGGCGGCTGCGCCTGATTGGTGCGGTTGGTACGGCCGAGACCTTGGATGGCAGCATCGGCCTTCCAGCCGGGTTCCAAGAGGTAGTGGACCCGCAAGCGCTGGTTCTTGGCGCCAAGGTCGGCGTGATAACTCCGACCCGTGCCTCCGGCATCCGAGAAGATCAGGATGCGCTTCTGGTCATCCATGAAGGCGGCGGTTTCCGCGAGGTTGGCAGACCCCGCCCGGCTTTCGACGACAAGCCGCGCGGCAGGACCCTCGCCTTTGCGCACGATGCGGCGCGAGCGGCCCGTGACCTCGGCCACGAGGTCGGTGCCGAAGCGCTGGACGATCTGGTCGAGCGCCCCCGGCACGGGCGGCAGCGAGGCCAGCTTTTCGATCAGCGCGTCGCGCCTGCGGGCAGCCTCGCGACATTCGACCGGCTGGCCATCCCGCACCACGGGCCGTGACGACAGATTGCCCTCGCTGTCGGTGAAGGGCTCATAGAGCTGCACCGGGAAGGAATGGGCGAGGTAGTCCAGGACATATTCCCGCGGGGTGATGTCGACGCGGATGTCGTTCCACTCCTCGGTCGGGATCTCCGAGAGGCGGCGTTCCATCAGCGCCTCGCCGGTCGAGACGATCTGGACGACGGCCGCATGGCCTGCGGCCAGATCGGCCTCGATGGCGGCGATCTGGGTGGGGGTTTTCATGCTGGTCAGCAGATGGCCGAAGAAGCGCTGCTTCGCGGACTCAAAGGCCGAACGCGCGGCGGACTTGGCCTGGCGGTTCAGCGTGCCGCTGTCGCCCGTGATGTTCGCCGCCTCCATC
The DNA here is from genome assembly GCF_005144475.1 of Rhodobacter capsulatus. Classification (GTDB taxonomy): domain Bacteria; phylum Pseudomonadota; class Alphaproteobacteria; order Rhodobacterales; family Rhodobacteraceae; genus Rhodobacter; species Rhodobacter capsulatus_C. The sequence goes on from NZ_SWJZ01000009.1 coordinate 53,135, forward strand.
GCGGCGGCGAGGTTGTTGTGGATGATGGCAAAGGCCCCGGCATACGCATCATAGATGCCGCGCTGCTCAGGCGTCAGCGCGTGTTCCAGCATCTCGTATTCGACGCCATCGTAGGACAGCGACCGGGCCGTGTAGAGGCCCAAGGACCGCAGGTCGCGGGCGAGGACTTCCATCGCGGCGACGCCGCCTGCTTCGATGGCCTCGACGAACTCTGCTCGCGTCGCGAAGGGGAAATCCGCACCACCCCACAGACCGAGCCGCTGCGCATAGGCGAGGTTGTGGACCGTTGTCGCGCCGGTGGCGGAGACATAGACCACGCGGGCATTGGGCAGCTTGTGCTGCAGGCGCAGGCCCGCCCTGCCCTGCTGCGAGGCCTCCGTATCGCCGCGCTCGCCTTTGCTTCCAGCGGCATTTGCCATGGCATGGCTTTCGTCAAACAGGATCACCCCGTCGAAATCCGTCCCCAGCCAGTCGACGATCTGGTCGACCCGGGACTTCTTGGCACCACGTTCTTCCGATCGCAGTGTCGCATAGGTGGTGAACAGAATGCCCTCGGAGAGCGGGATGTCGCGACCTTGCGCAAAGCGCGAGAGCGGCGTCACCAACAGCCGCTCCTGGCCGAGCGCCGACCAGTCGCGCTGCGCGTCCTCGAGGAGCTTGTCGCTCTTTGAAATCCAGAGCGCCTTGCGGCGGCCCTGGCACCAGTTGTCGAGCAGAATCCCGGCCGACTGGCGGCCCTTGCCCGCGCCCGTGCCATCGCCAAGGAAGAAGCCGCGGCGGAAGCGGACAGCGTCCGCGGCATCATCGGACGCAGCCGAGACCATTTCGCCAGCTTCATCGACGGTCCACGATCCGGCGAGATAGGCACCATGCGCCTCGCCAGCGTAGATAACGGTCTCGAGCTGCGCGTCGGAAAGGAGGCTGTCGCGCAGCACGGCTGCAGGGAGTTTCGGGCAGTAGGAGGGTTTCGGGGGCACGACCGAGGCCATTGCCGCCGACTGCACCAGCTTGGTCGGATGCGGGGCCGCGCCAGGGATATCGATCGATTGCAAGCAGAAGGTCTCGTAGATCGCGTCCGACAGGCGCGCAGCGCCGAGATCGTCCGCAGCCTCGCGCAGGGTATAGGCCAGGTCCTCCGCATCCGGCGTGGTGACATGCACATCCATCTTGGCCGCTGCCGTCGAACGCAAGGGTCGAGCGGCAAGGCCGGACGCATGGGGAGGAATTCCCCGGAAAGGGGAAGCGGGCTGCGATTGAGCGACGGCGCCCGCATCCATCTCGAGGCGCGGCGGGACCTCGGCGGCAATCCGGGCAAGAAGGTGCGCCACATCGGGAGACATCGGCCGAGCCAGATCGGCGGTGATGCCGCCCCGCTCGCCGCCCCGGCACTTGTCGAAGACTGAGATCCGGGTCCCAAAGCTGGTGCCGTGCTTGGCGAACGCCGCACCCGACACGGAGCCGGTGAAGACCAGATGCGCCGTCTCGGTCAGGCGGGCGAAGGTTTCCGCCCAGGCAGGTGCGTCCGGCGCGAAACCGGCACCGGTGATTGCGACCAGACGCCCGCCGGGGGCCAGACGCGCAAGGGCCGAGCGCAGATGCCGGGCTGTCGCCTCGGTCGTCCGGCCATCGACATGGGCTACCGCCGAGAACGGCGGGTTCATCAGGATGACGCTCGGGCACAGGCCCGCGTCCAGATGATCGTCGATCTGCGCCGCGTCGAAGGTAGTGACGGGATGCACCGGAAAAAGGTGACGCAGAAGGCCGGCGCGGGTCTCGGTGAGTTCGTTCAGCGCGAGGCTGCCGCCGGCGATCTCGGCGAGGATGGCAAGAAGCCCGGTCCCGGCCGAAGGCTCGAGGACCAGGTCACGCTGCGTGATCTGCGCCGCGGAGAGGGCAGCGATCCCCATGGGCAGCGGCGTCGAGAATTGCTGGAAGCGCTCCATCTCCTCCGAGCGCCGGGTATGCGTCGGCAAGAGGCCGGCAACCTTGGCGACGATCGGCAGCAGCGCGGCAGGCGATCCAGCACGTGCGAGCAGCGCGCGGCCGAACTTCCGCAGGAAGAGGACCAGCGCCACCTCGCCCGCCTCATAGGCGAGCTTCCAGTCCCAGGCGCCGTCGGCATCGGAGCTACCAAAGGCGCGCTCCATTTCGAGGCGCAGACGCAGCGCGTCGATTTGGAAGCCTTGAGCGAGATCGGGCTGAAGTGCTTCGGCAACAGCGAGGATCGCGGGCGCGGGATCACGAGACGGGACAGGAACGGGAGGCGCAAAGGGTGCGAGATAGGTCATCGGGGAACTCCGGAATGAGGGACAGGACCAGCCCCGGACACCCTCTCTCGGGCACCCTCAGGCCTGATCTTCCCCGGCCCCCCTCTTCCTCTCGAGCCGACGCGTCCCGGACGCTTGGCTTGATTTTGTTCCCGTTATGTTCTACATTGAGAGCCAAGCCAGCAAGGGATTTACCCGATGGACAGCACCACATGCGCCTTGCCCGCAACGCCCAAGCAAATCGCCTATGCGCGCTCCCTCGCCCTGCGCAACCAGACCCTCCTGCCATGGGAAGTTCAGCAGGACCGTAGGTCGCTTAGCGCCTGGATCGAGGCACAGGCCCAGCTGAAGCCGGTATCCGAAATGGACCGGCTGTCGACCTCGAAGCAGGTGGCCTTCGCGGAGAAGCTCGCCCGGATCAAACACCGCGCCGTCCCGGACGAATGCTTCCGCGACAAGGGGCTGATGTCGAAGTGGATCGACGGGAACAAGTGATCCCGGCACCGGCTGGCTCCGGCCTTCCGGAGCTTCTGCCATACCGTGGCTTGGCAAACCGAGCGTAGTTGCCAACCTGTAGGTTGGCAGATTAGCCCTTCGGGACATCAGCCTCGGTCAAACTCCCGTCCGAAGTATCGAGACCTGGTCCCGACGGCACGCTGGGAGGTACACCGCTGCGGCCTTCTGCAACCACCACCAGTCGTAGCCGTCTCTCGACCCAGCGTCTTCAGATCTCCCTCCACTTCGGGCTTGTCCCTGAGTTCTTTGAATATGGTGATATTGGAGCGTTCATAACGCTGGAAAAGCATCCTGATCAAAGAAAACTATAGCGGTCTCTTTGGGCAGAGGCGTCGCCGCCCTCAGCGCGTCTATGGGAAGCCCAGAAGACCGGCGGACTCAGTCCATCTTTGGAAGCCATGTGTTTTGCCGGAGTGACCTCTCGTTCGTCCGGCGAAATGCTGCCCGTAACGCTTCCGTCGGTGAGGGCGGAGATTCCAAAACCTCGAAGAATGCCTGATGGTCGCATGGCTTCAAGGTTGTGACGTTCAGGCTGTTGTCGTTTGCCGGTTTCATGTCTTCGGCCCTCCAAGAAGCGCATGCGCCGTGACTCGTCAGCCGACGGCCGTAATCGAGTAGTGCGGTGTCCCGTCCCAAACAAGATCCCAAGACGCACCCGGCCGGACGTTCTGGATGGCGTGGGGCTCGAAGCAGACGAGGCAATTCCCGCCCGGCACAGGAGCCCGGACCGAGGGATAGATCAGGCCACGCGATCCAGCCCGGCGGAGATGTTGGGCCAGGCTTTGGCCCTCGGGATATCCGACAGCCGGGTCCGGATGCAGCGCGGGATGGCCCAGCTCGTCGGTCATGTCGTCGAAGACGCCGATGAAATCCGCAAGCAATTCCACATAGCGGGCGCTGTCATGGAAGCTGCCGGTAAAGCCGAGTTCGCGCGTGCGGTGCCAGGCCACTTCGCTGACGGACACCATCACATCCCATGCGCAATACCATGCGCCGCGCTCCTCGGTGTTGAAGCGGTTTCCCCCGGCGCGGGTGTAGGTGAAGGCGGCGTTGACGTGACTGTCGCCATAGATGCGCAGATCGCGGCTGCGGCGCTGCCAGGCCAGCTCGCGCGGGTCCAGATGCGGGTTGCGGCCACGTTCCGCCAGAAGACGGCCGCTGGTCAGGCCCTCGATCTCCGCCAGAATCTCCATCTCGTCATCGGTATCGACAAGACCGCGCAAAGATGGCGGCTTGTGGTAAGTGGCGGGCAGAAGACGGACGAGACCACGATCGGAAATCTCGGTCTGCTTCATGCCCCACCGCGCAGCGCATCGAGATAGGTCCGAACCGCGAGAATTTGCGGCAAGCCACCGTCGATGGCGGTGTCAATCGGACGGCTGCCCCCGAACAGCGGGCCGGTGTTCGGTCGGGTGAACCAGCTTCGCGCGAGCGGCTCGGAGAAGTAGAGTTCGAGCGACTTGTAAATGCCGATCACCGCACTGAGCCGCAGAAGCTGATCCTTGGTCAGTTCTCCCGCAAAGTCCGGCTTCTTGGCGCGCTTCCATGTGCTCTCCGACATATCGGCAAGGCCTGCCGCTTCCTTGAGGCTGAGACCCCAGGCATCAGCCACGCGCGCGTAGGCCTTCAACGCGACGGCGTTGATCTGTGCAGGTTCCCGGATTTTCTCAGCAGCGTACATGGCGTCCTCCATTGGCCTGAATATAGATCATATGACCTCCTTGTAAAGATCAAATGAACCGCCCGCGCTCTCACCCAAACCTGCGCCCGGCTTCGGTGAAGGTGTACTCGTTGACGATGATCCCCTCCTCTATGGCCTCGTCAGAAGTGAGATGGTCGTATTCCGCCTCAAGCTGGCGGTAGAGCCAGCGGGCAATATCACGCAGCGCGTCGGTCACGATCTCCTCCGCATCCGCGGTTGGCGGCTGCCAGGTCGGACTGTCGCGGGTGACGTCCACCGACATGGTGTATTCGTGGTAGTAGCGTCCGCGATGGCTGACCTCGGCGGCGAGCTTGTAGAAGTTGCGCCGCTGGATGGCCTGCAGCCGATCCGCGATGCCATGGAGCATTGCGTCCGTGGGCGCATAGTCCCGGATGCTCGCGGTAGCACCCTTGGCGTGTGACCAGTAACCTTCGAAGCAGGCGCCGTCGCCCTGGCTCCAGAAGCCGGAGAACCAGATACACGGCTTGGCCCGCGTGCCGCCGCCCATCAGCCGGACGGGAGAGGTCTTTAAGCGGACGCCGAGGATTTCGCAGATGCGTTGGAAATCCTCATAGACCGCGTCCCACCAATCGTCGTGAGGGCTAAGCTCGCGATACCAGCTGCGCGCCTTTTCCTTGGCCACATCCGAGAGTTCGGGGAATTGGTAGACGGTGGTGCAGATGATTTCAGGCATGTGCGTCCTCCCCGTTCAGCGCGGCGGAGAGCCAGTCTTGCGTGCTGGTCCAACCGATGGACTTGCGGGCACCGAGATCGATGACATGCGCGCCACCGCCGAAGGCATCGAGTCGGGGCCGGGAACAGGTCAGGGCGTACTGGAAGCCCCAAAGGCCGGTGAGGTCGAGTTCGTCTGCCAGGCGCAGCACGAAGCGGATGACGGCCTCGACATCGCCGTGGGCGTCATCATGGATCCAGAGGGTTCTGCCCTCGGGCGCGTCCTGGCGCACGAGGTCGAAGCCCGCGACCTCCGGGTCCTCGGCGTCCTGATCAGCTTCGCGCAAGCTCTGGAACAGCGCGAGCGCGCGGGTCGCCTTGTCGGGGGTGCCGACGTCGAGCAGGCACGAGAAATCGGTGAAGTAATCCGCCATGGGGACCTCCTGAAAGGGGAGAGCCCGGCCGAAAGGCCGGGCACTGGATGGAGTGAACGGGTGGTTGGCGCGATCAGGCGGAAGGCACTTCGCCTGCCGCCTGTCGCGCGGCATGCGCGCAGAGCATCTGCCGGTAGAAGCGCTTGCGCGCGGCCCGGAAGCCGCGCACGGCGCGCGTGTCGGGGTGGAGCGCCCGGACCGCAGCACGCAGGACCGCGTAGGGCGTGGCCGTCAAGGGCAGGCCGAGGCGCACATAGGCGGGGTCGGTCATCTCAGCTGACCTCGACTACGGTTGAGGCAAGATGTGGATCGACCGATGCCTCGATCCGCTCGGACCGGCCCATCCAGGGTTCGGGCCGGATTGCCTTGACCCAGTCGGCGAAGCTCGGAATGAACCCCAGATCCTCGCGGACATGCTGCTCGCCCACCCATCGTGTCGGGATCACGCGGCCCGTGGAGAGGGTAATCGTCGGCCCGAAGACGGTCTCGGAGAGCCAGATTCCAGCGGCATGGTGAAACAAGGCCCGGTGGCTAAAGTCGGCGGAATGGGCTTTTGAGGAGTCGATTATGTGGACAGCACGCCCGCGGCGGCGTTTTGCCATATGCTGGACGGTATGACCCCGGAATCTCTTGAGGCGCTGATGTTCAAACTGACAGGTTCCGTTAGCGGCGGCACAATTCTGGTGACAGATTTGGACGGTAATCCAGTCGAGCCGATCTGTCGATTTGCTGCCTACTTGCTGGCGAAAGCATATTCGCCCAACACCGCCCTCGCCTATGCGCGCGACCTCATTCATCTCTGGACCTTTCTCTCAACACAAGGAATTCATTGGACCTCCTTCTCCCCTGAACTCTCAGCCGCCTTCCTGGGGCACCTTCGGTCGGTGCCAGCCAATCGCAAGCGCCGGGACACTTCGATCAGACTTGTGGTGAGTGAGGGGGCGCCCGTTGCAAAAGGACTGTCGGCCGCCACGATCAATCGCGCCCTTGTGGCGGTCGACGCCTTCTATCGTTGGGCGATTTTCACCGGAGCGTTCAGCGTGGCAAACCCGATCGTGAAGAAACAAGATCAAACATCTTGGCGGGTGAGCGACAGGCACAGGCCGTTTCTGACTGGGATTTTACGGCAGAGGTCTGAGGTCAGAGAATTGCGCCTCAAGACCATGCAGCGGCTTCCAAGACCGATGAATCAGCAACAGGTCGAAGGCCTAATGGCCGCCACGCGCAATCTCCGCGATCGCAGCTTGGTATTGCTGATGCTGAACGGAGGCCTTCGCCCCGGAGAAGTCCTCGGCTTACATCTGGCCGATATCGGCTACGGGCGCCGCCGCATCTTCGTGCGCTGCCGCGATGATCATCCAAAGGGCGCACGATCGAAGTCCCGCGTCGAGCGCGTAGTCGATTTGCATGATGGCGAGACACTGGAAACCCTGAACGCATACGTCATGCACGAACGACCAAGTGATGCTGACGTTCCTTTCGTGTTCCTGGTCGGCGGCACAGGCGTAAACCGTCAAGAACCGCTGTCCTATTCTGCGCTGGCGCGACTTTTCGCTCGCGCATGTGAGCGCGCCGAGATCCGTGAGCCGTGGATGACCCCGCACGCCCTTCGCCACACCCATGCGACGCGCATGTGGGAGGCAGGGATGCGAGAACTGACATTACAGAAGCGATTGGGTCATGCCTCGCCGGAATCGACCAGAATTTACACAAGGGTATCCGACGCCGTAGTGGTCGCCGAGTATCGACACGCCTTGGGTCTGGACCGTCCTTCGCAAACAACGGACGGAGAGGCTCTGTGACCCATGTATCGCCAAAATCGGACGTCGACCGCCCTGTCATATTTGAGCACGCAGACGAAGCTGACTATGCGGCATTTCTGGCGCGCATCCCGATGGCTGACAGTTTTCGCCGCAAGCGGCTGATATACCGATCCACGTTTATTGAGAGTTGGCCGGATATCAGGGATTGGTTCGCTGCCCCCCTGCCCATCAGAATTGGCTGCCTAAATGGTGACAAGCAGGCCCACCCGACTTATCCGGTCAGCTTTCGGGCCCGCAGCTATCTTTATTACGCAGCCATGACCGACCGAATCCGGTTGGACTACGATTTCCTGTTCGCAGTCGGGAACATGCGTGTGGCGGAGACGATGGAGCCATTGAACGCCTATGAGGGGCTCGACGCATTGGTCGCGGACAGTGCGAAGATTGGCTATTCCGCAACCGGCGTGCAAGCAGCGCTCCGCGTGGTTTTGCCACGCCTTGCGATGAACACGGGTGTTCGCTCTTTCGGCGAACTTCGCCAGCATCACCTCGACGAAATGATCGCAGGTGTCGACGCCTTCGCCGCACGGCATGACACTCATATCTTCCGAAACGAGAAAGAAGACTTCCCGGCAGGCTTTCAGCGCAGCTGGCGGGTCAAAACCCGCATTCTGCAGCTGCTCCTCTTCCAAAACGGGAATGATGTCATCCGGCCTCAGATTATCCAAGACAAACGCAAGCCGATCGCTTCGCCGAGGCCAGACCTCCAGGAATGGGCAAACCGGTGGCTTGAGAGAAAGCGGGTCAGTCTTGCTCGCCCGACGGTAGATCACATGGCCGTTTCGATGAGGCATTTTGTGACTTACTTGTCTACCCGACAGCCCAGCATTTTGAACTTTGCTGATATCAATCCTGAGCTTTTCAACGATTACCTTCGCCACCTTCAGTTCGACATTGCACCACGCACAGGCGCGCCGCTGTCCATAAACGCTCGTCGAGCAAGGGCGGGCACTGTTGCCAAGTTCCTGTCTGATGGCGCGGCATGGGACTGGCCCAATTTTCCAACACGGCCGATTCTTGATCCGAACGATCTGCCGAAGTTGGCACACCGCGTGCCAAGGTTTATTCCAGAGGACCAGCTGTCGCGCCTTATGGCGCAGCTGCCGAGCCTCGAGTGTGAGTTTCAGAAGGCAGCGCTCCTGATCGCCCGCTGGTCTGGCGCTCGGCGGGGAGAGGTGATTCGGCTCCGCTTGGACTGCCTGGATCAGTATCCCGACGGGACCTTCCGACTGCGGATACCCGCTGGAAAGACTATGCGGGAACGCCTGGTGCCTTTGCATGACGACGCCGCAACGGCATTGCACGAAGTCATCCAGCGACGGCTCGAAGCCAACGACCGTCCGATCCGGGATGACAAGACTGGCGACTTGGTCCGCTATGTCTTCTTTCGCCGCAGCGGGCGGATGTCGGCAGACTATTTGCTACAATACCCCCTGAATCAGATGTGCAGACTCGCCGGGCTGGTCGATCAAGATGGAAAGCCGATAGTTACCAGCCATCGGTTTCGGCACACTGTGGGCACGCAACTTGCCGAACGAGGTGCCAAGTTGCACACGATCATGAGCGTCTTGGGGCATCAGACGCCGCACATGTCCATGGTCTACGCACGGATCAGCGACGCCGAAGTGCTGCGCGACTAACGCAGCGTTCTGGGACCCGGCGAAATGATTGCCGGACCGGGCGCAGAAGCGATCCGCGCAGGAAAGCTGTCATGCGCGGCGATCGACTGGCTTAAGTCGAACTTCATCAAGACCGAGCTCGAACTTGGCCATTGTCTACGCCTGCCGTCGGAGGGACCTTGCGAATGCGACCTGTATCTCAGCTGCGCCAAGTTCGTCACGACCAAAGCTTACGCTGGTCGGCTGCAAGAGCGGAGAAAACTCGAGTTAGTACTTGCTGAAGATGCGCGCGAGCGGGGATGGTCTAAAGAGGTCGAACGACATCAGAGCACAGCTTCGCGCATCGAACGTCTGTTGAAGGATCTGGGTGAAGAAGCCGACCCATAGCAGTGAGCGAACGACAAATAAGCTATGTTGACATCGGATTGCGTCGGCCAAACCGCGCGCTATAGCAAACTCATACCAGATGTCATGATCTTCGCACGGAAGCCCAGACCATCGCTACCCAGAAAGCTGTCCGAAACGTCATCGCGCCGACAGTGCGCGCCTCGAAGGCATCCCCCACAAAAACCCGCCAGCCGAACACGGCAAAGACCGTTGCGGTCGCGATCAGGATGGTCAGCGCCACGGGCAACGCAAGCCGATGCCCGATCATCAGAAGCCGGCCGCCAATGACATAGGCGAAGCCTGCGAGGAAGTTGAACCACAGGACGAAGGGCACGACGGCCCCCATGTCAACCGCGCCGAACAGGGCCGATCCACCCGAGATCAGCGTCAACAACCCAAAGGCGATGGCCGCAGCACCGGCGATGTGATGAGTTTTCATGTCTGCCCCTCCTTGCAGGCAAACAGGACCAATTGCACCTCCAGCAGGCGCATCCCCTCGGGTACGATGTCAAAGCTGCGCGAGCCAAGGCTCCACCTTATGGCGATGCCCTGAACAAGTGATGTCAGCAGCACGGCGGCATCCTTTGGTTGAACGCCCGCCCCCATCATTCCGGCTTCGGCCATGGCCTGTAGGTGTGCCACCAGATGCGCCTGGTACTGCATCAGAACCCCGCGAAACCGGTCGCGCAGGGCGGCATTATCCACATTCAATTCGCGGGAATGCAGGATGGCGGGGAGCGCGGGGGTTTCCGCGATCTGCTGCAACTGGGCGGCGATCAGCGCCCGCAGCCTTGTCATTGGACTTGCATTGCCGTCCATGGCCTGCTGCCAAGCAACTTCCAGCCGGTCCGCGATAGCGTCACCGACGGCCGTCCAGAGTTCCGCCTTTGTTGGGAAATGCCGGAATATCGCGGCTTGGGTGACGCCTACCTCTTGCGCGATGTCATTGGTCGTCAGCCGGTCAGGGCCGATACGGTCGGACAAGTCCAGAACGGCGGCAATGATTTCGGTCTTGCGATCCTCGGCTGATTTGCGACGCAACATGGGACACCTCTTGTAAGTAAGTAATCACTAACATAATCTGCCAAACAAGCAAGCTGATTCGCCAGACCGAAAGGACCGCCATGCCCAGCCCCAAGGGATACACCCGCCTGCAGATCGCCCTTCACTGGGGCGCAGCCCTGCTGATCGTGCAGCAATACCTGTTTAAAGATGCCATTGCAGCCGCGTGGGACGCTGCGGCAAAGGGGGTGGAAACCGCCTTTAATCCGCTGGTTCTGGCCCATGTCGCAGGCGGGGCGCTGGTCATGCTGTTTGCGCTGTGGCGGCTGTCGATCCGGGCGCGGCGCGGCGCGCCTGCCATGGTCGGTGACAGTGCCGCGCAGCGCGCCTTGGCAAAGGCCGCCCATGTCGGCCTTTACGCGCTGATGATCCTGATGCCGCTCAGCGGGTCGATGGCCTGGTTCGGCGGGGTCGATCTGGCGGCACAGGGCCATAACGTGCTGAAGATCGTGCTGCTGGCGCTGGTGGCGCTGCATGTTTTGGGTGCGCTCTATCATCAGTTTGTGCTGAAAGACGGCCTGATCAACCGCATGCGCCGGGCCGAGGGCTGAGCGATGCGCAGAACCTGGATCCTTGGCGCGGTTGCACTGGTTGGGCTGGCGGCGGCGGGCTGGTTTCTGACCGAACGGCCCCTGACTGTGACGGTTGTCGTCGCTGAAACCGGGGTGCCCTTGCGCCTTTACGGTCTAGGTTCCGTCGAGGCCCGGATCCTGTCGCGCGTCGGGTTCGAAGTTGGCGCGGCATTGGTGTCGGTGTCGGCAGATGCAGGGGATGCGGTCAAGGCCGGACAGGAACTGGCCGCCTTGCATCCGGCTGAGCAGATAGCGCGCGTTGCGCGGGCGCAAGCAGCGGTTGCGGCAAATGCCGCCGGTCAGGCCAAGGCCGATGCCGCAGTGGCGCGGGCGCAGGCAGTTCTGGCACAGCGCATTGCCGCGAACGATCGACAGAAGGAACTTGCGCGGCAGGACGTCGCCTCTATCCAGCGAGCCGAGGAGGCACAGCGCGACGAGGATGTGGCGCGGGCCGAACTGGCCTTGGCCGAAGCCGATCTGGCCGTGATCCGCGCGCAGGGCGCAGATGCGGCGGCCGCCTTGCAACTGGAACAAACCTTGCTCGCCCATCACCGGCTGGTCGCACCCTATGATGCGGTTGTCGTGGCTCGCCACGTCGAGCCGGGCACGGTGGTCAAGGCCGGTGATCCAATCTTCACCCTGATTGATCCGGCAACGATTTGGGTTCAGGCCTTTATCGACGAAGAACGCGCCGGCCAACTGGCGCTTGGACAAGAGGGTGTCATCCGCCTGCGGTCACAGCCTGCGGCAGAGTTCCACGGCACCGTCGCCCGGATCGGGCTGGAAAGTGACCGCGTTAACGAAGAGCGCCGCGTCTGGCTGACCTGTTCCGACTGCCCCGAAGCGATGTTCCTTGGCGAACAGGCCGAAGTACGCATCCTGACCGGCATACGCGACAACGCGCTGATGGTGCCCGAGGTGGCGATCACCGGCTTTGACGGCTTTCGCGGCATAGTCTGGCTGGTGCAGGATGGTCGGCTACGCCGCGCCGAGCTGACCTTTGGCGCACGCGACGACCGGGGCCGGGTCGAGGTGACAGGCGGCCTGCCCGAGGGCGCCGCGATTGTCGCCATGCCGCCGAAAGGTGCCGACGAAGGCAGACTGGCCCGGATCGGGGACGCGCCATGAATCTGGCGCTGAAAGACATCCGGCATGGCCTGTTCCGCTTTGTGCTGACCTGTTTCGGGTTGGGCCTGCTGATGACGGTCGTTCTGGCGATGATCGGCATCTACAATGGCCTTGTGGCCGATGCGTTGGCGGTGGTCGAGGCCCCCGCGGCGGACGTCTGGGTGGTCGAGGCGGGCACCAAGGGGCCTTTTGCCGAAGCCTCGTCCATTCCCGCCGACAGCCGCGACACCGTGGCCCGCATGCCCGGCGTGGCCGAAGCCGGGGCCATCAATTACCAGACCATCGAGGCCCCCTTCCTTGACCGCGCCTTGCGGCTTTATATCATCGGCTATGAAACCGGACGTCCGGGTGGCCCGCAGATCATCGCCGAAGGGCGCGGCATCGGCACCAGCCATTTCGAACTGGTGGCCGACCGCAAGACTGGCCTTGTGCTGGGTGATACCATCCGCCTTGGCCGCAACCGCTTTACCGTGGTCGGGCTCGTCGAAGGGGCGATGAACTCGGGCGGCGATCCGGCGGTTTACATGACGCTTGCCGATGCGATGGCGCTGCAAACGGAACTTGCTCCGGCAGATCAACGGGTGCAGGCCGCGCGCGGGGCGGGGGCGGTCAAGTCGGCCTCGGTCGCGGCAGTGATCGTGCGCGTGACGCCCGGCGCGGATGTCGATCTGCTGACCGCAACCTTGCGGCAATGGAAGCATCTGGCTGCCCTAAGCCAGACCGAACAGGAAAACATCCTGCTGGCCTCGGTTGTGGACAAGGCGCGCCGTCAGATCGGGCTGTTTCTGGGAATCCTCCTGGCGGTGTCGGCCGTGGTGATCGCGCTGATCATCTACACCATGACCATGGAAAAGCTGAAGCAGATCGCAACGCTAAAGCTGATCGGCGCCCCAGACCGCACCATCATCGGGCTGATCGTACAGCAATCGCTGATCCTTGGGACCGCAGGTTGGGGCATCGGTCTGGTTCTGATCCTGCTTGTCAAGGATGTCTTTCCGCGCCGCGTGGTGCTGGAACCGTTTAACGTGGCCGTTCTGGCCGGGATCATCGTCGTGGTCTGTCTGGCCGCCAGCGGTCTGGGCGTGCGCGCGGCCCTGAAGGTGGACCCCGCCACCGCGCTGGGAGGCTGAGCCATGGCCATCGGTGATATTCTGGTCGATGTGCAAGCCGTGGCCAAGCACTATGGCGAAGGCGAGACCCGCGTCGATGCCCTCCGCCAAGTTGACCTGCAGGTGCGTGCAGGTGAGGTGATCGCACTCCTGGGGCCGTCAGGGTCTGGCAAGACGACGCTTCTGAACATCATCGGCTGCATCCTTGACCCATCCTCGGGTCGGGTGGTGCTGGATGGTGATCCGGTCTTTGACGGCAAATGGCTGCGCAGCGATCTGCGTCGTCTGCGGCTGGACAAGATTGGCTTCATCTTTCAGGCGCACAACCTGCTGCCCTTCCTGACGGCGGCAGAAAATGTATCCCTCGTCCTCGACCTTGCCGGTTGGGCGCCCGAAAAGGGAAAGGAGCGGGCAAAAGAGCTTCTCGATTATCTCGAGGTCGGCCACCGCGCCCCGGTTAAGCCCGCGCTGTTATCAGGGGGCGAGGCGCAACGCGTGGCTATCGCACGCGCGCTGGCCAACCGCCCGCGGATCATCCTTGCGGACGAGCCGACCGCGGCATTGGACAGCAAACGCGCACAACTGGTCATGGACCTGCTGCGAAAGCTTGCCGCCGAGCAGGAAGCCTGCATCCTGACGGTCACCCATGACGAGAAAATCTTCGACCGCTTCGATCGGCTTATCCATCTGCGCGACGGAAAATTGGCAGATGAGTAGTGCCTAAGGACAGTCAAGCATAAACAGATGAATCGGAGATGCGCGACAATCGCGATAGACCACAGGGACCTCCCCGCCGTCCGCACCGCCAGCGCTTTGATCCGCGCAGTGCGGACGGCGGGGTCCCTCCTATGGACTATCGCTACCCTTGGCGCCAAAAAAATCCTTGCCTGTCCAGGTAACATCTAACCAGGCATGCACGGCGATGAAGTCATCAACCGTGCCGCCCCATTTCTTCACGGAGGACAGGGCGTGGTGATAGCAACTGTCTTTCAGGGGACCGCAGAAGCGTAATCTGTCGCGTCTCGCGCCATCGCGTTGATGATCGTGAGCAGCTTGCGGGCGCATGCGGTAATCGCAAGTTTCGGAGGCTTTCCAGAATCCTGAAGTCTGGCTCGAAACGCCGCCAGCGTCGGATCGAACCGGCTGGCCACAAACCCCGCGAGGTAGAGGGCTCGCCTGATGTCGGCTCTGCCACCCCACACTCGTCTCTTGCCTCTGGATAAACCCGAGTCACATGCCTGCGGCGCAAGTCCAGCAAGCGCAGCAATCTGCTTGGCCTTCAGTCTTCCGAGCTCGGGCAATCGAGCAAGTATCACGGCAACCAGTGCCGGTCCGATACCAGGCGCCGTGCGAAGTCGACGTGCCTGTTCGAGAAGAGACCCGGAAGACGCGATGTGGCGAGCGATCTCCTTCTCAACTGCATCGAGATGATCCTCAAGAATCGCAACAAGACGCTGAATTTCCCGCCGGATCCAACCGTCGCGGCTCGTCCCGAGGCGGTTTCTCTCCGCCTGGATCACAGCGACCAAATCCTCGCGTCGCGCCACCAGGTCAGCCAAGCGCACGCGGTCAGGATCCGGGATGGGGGGAGGGACAAGGTCCAGTGCTTTCCCCATTCGGGCAAGGATCGCCGCATCAACCTTGTCGGTCTTTGCCAGCTTTCCCGTCGCCCTCGCAAACTCGCGCGCCTGTCGCGGGTTGACACGTATGAAACGGGCCTCGGCTTTGATCAGGGCTTCGATCAATGGCCGCTCATAACCACCTGAGGCTTCCAACACGACGACTGCGTCGTTCGCTGTCTTGGCGAACTTTGCAAGCGATTGTTTTGTAGACTTTATCCGCTCATGGCGGCCGTTGGACAGATAACAGACGTCGATCCAGTCCATGGCGACATCGACGCCAATGAATTCGTGAGAGGCCATTCCGGCACCTATCCTTGTTCTGCGGGATCGACACCTTGGGGAGTCCTCCCAGGCAACTGTTCAGGTTGAGCAACGGTCAGCTGGCGAGCCCCATGCTATCACTCGGGCTTGGTTGCCCAGGGATGTGTCGGGGTCTCGCCAGCCACCCTGATTATGCCAGTTTCCCAATAGACAAGGGATGTGCCATCGCCGCCTCCTCAGAAATCGTGGGTGTGGAGTTCGGACAAGGTGTACCGCTCGTTGAACTCGAGGTGGATGCATCGGGCCGCGCCGTCGAAGCAGAACTCGCCCCAAGCGCCGTCGTTGTTCTCCCAACCGCCATGGGTGTCGGAGAGGAAATCGTAGGCCAGCTGCTCGACAACATCCTCCAGTGACAGGTTGCGCATCTCGACCTCGGGGTCGTCCCAGGTCAGCGCGGCATAGGCGATCTCGGTCGCGGGGAAATCGACGGCATTCTCACCGGACCATGCGCCGATGCTTTCGATCTGGCCGCTGTCCCCGGCCCCGTCGAAGGTCACGGTGACATGGGTGATGCCGGCGGCCGTGAGGCCGTCGAAGAGGCGATCCTTGTTGCCGGGGCGCAGCGCTTCGATCCGAGCGGCACGCTCGGCATGGGCCGCGAAGATCTGCGCCATGTCGACGGTCGAGGGCGCCATCGGGGGCGCGAGGGTGGGTTCACTCAGGGTCATCGGGTGTCTCCGGTAAGGGGAAGGGATCGGAGCCGGGCCGGGCGATCTCTCTCCCCCGGACAAGCTCCAAATCCCCCCTGCCCTTCTCTGTCTCTCGGGCCTCACGCAGCGACCTGCAGTAACCTGGCGGCGAAGGCGCGCCAGAGCGGGTCGACGAGCCGCCCATCCAGAAGATCGGCGCGGTGGCGCAGCCGCTGCGCAAGATCGGGTTCACCCCAGGTTGCCGCGCGGCCCGCCTGCGCGCGCAGCTGGCTCGCCTCGGTCACCACGCCCCGCGCTTCTGTGGCGCTCATCACCGGGTGACACCACGCGACGGCGCAGTCGCTGGCGGCCCCGGCCAGCACAAGGCGCTCGTCGCGGTCGAAGATTGCTAGCAGCTGGGGCGCGGTGTTCGTGGCCATCCCCTCGGCATGGTCGATCGCGCCCAGCATGGCATCGGCCAGCGTCGCGAATCGGGCGAGCACTAGGGGCGCGGCCCGGCCCGACATCAGATCGGCCGGCGCGCGGCGCGACAGGGTCAGCGCGAACGGATGACTGAGATCGGAGTTTCCAGACGGACAACCTGGCGGGACACCCCGCGCGCCGGTGGTCGGCAGGATGGGCAAGGGCAAGTCGAGCATGGGGGAAACCTCCGACGGCGCAGGGAGCCTCTCTCCCCGCCCTATCCGTCAAAGACCAAACCGCCGCCCTCTTCCTCGAAGGAGCGACAGAAGCTGCTCAACTTGCCGACGGCAAATCACTCCATCGGACACGCAGGTATCGACCTTGCCGCTTAGGCAAATCCTTTCGGTCAATCATTCGACCTGATACCTGGAAATCCTCGTTGATCTTGACCACGAGCAACTTGTTGAAGTTCCCTGCGGTATCGACCACCACGACATCCTTCGTCTTGAAGGGGGTAATCGTTTTCACTTCGACGTGGTCATTGCCAAGTCTTCCGTCAGCGCCTTGCGCGTAGGTTTTGTTCAGCTTGATGCCATACGTGATGGCGCCGAAAAGTTCACCGACATCGCCGTAGACGGCGAGATGAAGACCCGTCTCCCTGTGATAGCTTTCCGCAAGCGATATCAGATCTTCAAAGTAGGGTATCATTGATCGGATGGCGTTGGGGTATTTTGCTCCCCACTCTTTGTAGCGCAGCTGCTCGTCAATTTCTGACCAAGTAACCCATTCGCCATCATCGTAGAACGCGCGATCAGACCAATCGATATCATCCATACTTTTCGCCCAACTTGAATCACTGCAGGCAAGTAGCAATCCAGTTTGGCAATAAAGTGGCCGGAGGCAACAGAGCCTCCGGCACAGGGTCAGCCGACCCGGTCGAGTAGCTTCTTGGCGCGCCCTTCCATGTCGAGCCGGGCATCCTGCTGGGTCTTGTCGCGCGCAAGCCGCGTGATGCCCTGCACGAAGTCGAAGATGCTCTCGGGCGGGCGGCCCTCTTCCATCAGCACCTTCTCGATGATCTTGCCCGACTCCGCCTTCGAGAAGCCGCGCTTGCGCAGGAAGTCATCCCGGTCCTCATCCGTGCGCGCCACGATCTGCTGCCGCGCGGCCTTGATTCCGTTCACGAAACCCTGCGGCGAGGAATTGCCGAAGCGCGTCAGCGCCGGGGCCGCCTCATGTGCGAAGCGCGACGCGGCGTATTTCGAGTGGCGGATCTTGATCTCCTGGAAATCCTCGACGCCCCAGAGGTTGCGGTTCTGGCACACCGCCCGAAGGTAGAAGCTCGCCATGCCGAGCGTCTTGGCGCCCACCTCGGAGTTCCAGCAATAGAAGCCCCGGAAGTAGAGATCAGGGGAACCGTCCGGCAACCGGCCCGCCTCGATCGGGTTGTGATCGTCGACGAGAAACAGGAAGACGTCGCGGTCCGAGGCATAGAGCGTGGTCGTGTCGCGGCTGATTTCGACATCGGGGTTGTAGACCCCGGTCGACCAGTCGAGCACCCCCGGCACCTTCCAGCGCGTGTCGCCGGTGCCATTGCCCGCGATCCGTTGCACCGCCTCGACCAGTTCATGGTCATGGATGCGGCCGTAGTCCGGCCCGGTCACAGCGCGCAATTCAGTGCGGCCATCCTCGGTCTCGAAAGTCTTCACCTGCTCGGCGCGGTGGTTGGTCAGGCCATACTGCAGGTTGATCCCCGCCAGCGGCGCGGGCAACTGCCGCAGGTAGGAGGCCGGAGCGCCGACGATGCTGGCAAGCTGGCCGAACGCCCAATGCGTGGGCGCAACAGGTTCATGCGCTTTCGGCAGCATCAGATGCAACCGCTCGGGGTTATCGCGCGCGGCCTCGACCCGGATATCCGCCGTCTGCACCACTCGGCTGCGGCTGCGGTCGGACCGACCTTTCACATTGGCCCAGAGATCGTCGAGCGACAGATACCGCTCATCATCGGGCCGGTTGAACCATTCGGACGACACTCGCCCGTTCCGCTCACCCCGGCTCACATCCACTTTCCAGCCACCCGCCCGCGCCGGTGCGACTGGATCCAGAACTTCTACAACGCCCATCGGCTATCTCCCGCGACGGGCGCCAGGAGCCACTCTCCCAGCCCTCAACCCGTCGCCGGGAAATCGACACTCCTCTTACTCTGGCTGATGTGAAGGGCGGGAAGCGGACCTTCGCCGCGCTTGGGTCGAACGTCGCGGAAGGGCCGTCTCTGCTGGGCAGACCCCACTCGCTTGGGGGGCAGCAAGCTGTGCCGCCGCAACTCTGCTTCGAGCCCTTTCGAGCCCTTCGTGTCGGTTTTGGGCTTCATGTTGCATGACGGGCATCCAAGTGGGTGCCTGCCAATGTCCGCGGCGCTTAGCGCGCACGGCAGGCTTGGGGGGGGGTGACACGAATTGGATGCTTACTCAGCGCTCTGGCCGGTCAGCCAACGCGAGAACGTGCTCATCGCTGATGTGGCGGGCCGGTCGGACGGCCAGGCGAGATAGTAACGTCCGACAGAAACTGTGACGCCGAAAGGCTGTGCCAAGCGGCCCTGCGCGATGTAGCTCTCGAACATGGAGATCGGCAGCAGGGCGACGCCGGCGCCTGAGGTTGCCAGCTCTGCCAAAGCCACCGAGCTGTCAAAGACCGGCCCGGTGACAGGCGGGCAAGGCACGCCTGCGGCCTCAAACCAGCCCGGCCATTCGGCGCTTCGGTAGCTGCGCAGAAGCGTTACTTGCCCGAGGTCCGAGGGATGCAGCAGCCGTGACGCGAGGCCCGGCGCGCAGAGCGGCGCCATCGGCGCCTCTGCCAGTGGGATCGCATCGTGTCCTGTCCAGCCTCCAGTGCCGAAACGGATCGCCATGTCGAGCCCCTCGCGCAGGATCTCCACCCGGTTGTTGTTGGTCGAGATCCTCAGGTCGATCTGGGGATGGGCCTGTCGGAACGCCTCGAGCCGCGGCATCAGCCAGCACATCGCGAAGGTCGTGTTGACGCCAACCTTTAGCACCTCGATGTCGCGCCGCCCGCCGAGACGGTCGAGCACCCGCGACATCGCGTCGAACCCATGCTCAAGCACGGGAAAGAGCAGGCGTCCCTCGTCGGTCGGGATCAGCCCCTGGGAGGTCCTCAGGAACAGCGCTGTGCCCAGCAGGTCCTCGAGCCGCGCGACCTGGTGGCTGACGGCAGCCTGGGTGACGCGCAGCTCGATCGCGGCCTTGGTAAAGCTGCCCTGGCGCATGGCGACCTCGAATACGCGCAGGGCATTGAGCGGCAGGTCGGGGCGATCCATGGCAGTACCTCAGCTAATGGCAGGCCATAAGATTTGTCGTTTGATGGCTGCGATCAAGCCGAAATATACAGTCCGCATGACATCATGTGATGTCGCATCCCAGGCGCCACTGGCGCAGATCCTGAAAGGAATGGTCCCATGCGGTTCACCGCTACCGTCCTGTCGCGTGTCGCGACAGGGCTCGCTCTCGGCCTGTCCATGGCCACGGCCTCCCTCGCCGAAACGCCTGTCGAGGCGCTCTCCGAAACCGTCGCCCGGATCGAGGAACAGCTCGGCGCCCGCGTCGGCCTCTCGCTCATGGAGACCGGCACGGGTTGGTCCTGGTCTCACCGCGAGGACGAGCTTTTCCTCATGAACAGCACGGTCAAGGTGCCGGTCTGCGGCGCCATCCTCGCGCGTTGGGACGCGGGCAGGCTGTCGCTCTCCGATGCGCTGCCGGTGCGCAAGGCCGACCTCGTGCCCTACGCGCCCGTCACGGAGACGCGGGTCGGCGGCAACATGACCCTCGACGAGCTCTGCCTCGCGGCGATCGACATGAGCGACAATGTGGCGGCGAACATCCTGATCGGGCATCTCGGGGGGCCGGAGGCGGTGACGCAGTTCTTCCGCAGCGTCGGCGACCCGACGAGCCGTCTCGACCGCATCGAGCCCAAGCTGAACGACTTCGCTTCTGGAGACGAGCGGGACACCACGAGCCCGGCCGCCATGTCCGAGACGCTGCGAGCGCTGCTGCTGGGCGACGTGCTGTCTCCGGAGGCCCGCGGGAAGCTGGCGGAGTGGATGCGCCACGGCGGCGTGACCGGCGCATTGCTGCGCGCCGAGGCCGAGGACGCCTGGCTGATCCTCGACAAGTCGGGCAGCGGAAGCCACACGCGCAACCTCGTCGCGGTGATCCAGCCTGAAGGCGGAGCGCCCTGGATCGCGACCATGTTCATCTCGGATACGGACGCGGAGTTCGAGGTTCGCAACGAGGCGCTCAAAGATCTGGGTAGGGCGGTGGTCGCGGTTGTTCGCGAATAGCCTATCCCAGGCGCGGCTTCCGCTCTGAGAAAGGATGTACTTTGGGCTGCGGAGCAGTGAGACATCATGCCATTGCGCAGCCGATGGTGCCGGTGGGGTGCCCTGCAATACCTGGTCGACTGGAGCCGCTCTAGCACCGTCCCTAAAGTCCCGCACCGCGGACCTCGGGATCTTGGATCTTGCTGCGCAGTGGCATGAAGGTCCGGTATGGGGAAGCTGCGCTGCAGCAACGGTGATCTTGGCCAAGGTCCGCAATGGGCCGAAAACGACTGAACCCGGCGGGTTTCCCCGCCGGGCCCGAGGGGGAGACCCCGTTCCTCAGAACGGGATCTCGTCGTCGCGGTCGACCAGCTCGGGGTTTTCGTTCTCGGCCGACTTCGGACGGCTCAGGAAGTCGACCTTCTCGGCGATGATCTCGCAGCCGTAGCGGTCGGTGCCGGTTGCGTCGGTCCACTTGGTGTAGTGGATGCGGCCGTGGACGAGGACCTTCATGCCCTTTTCGCAGTGCTCTGCGACGGTCTTGCCGAGACCGTTGAAGCAGGTGATGCGGTGCCATTCGGTGTCCATGACCCGGTAGCCGTTCTCGTCGCGCATCACGCGACCTTCCGAGAGGCGCGGCCGCGAAGTGGCCAGGGTGAAGTTGGTGATCTTCGTGCCGCCTTGGGTCGAGCGCACTTCGGGCTTCTGACCGATGTTGCCGGCGAGGATAACGATGTTCTGCATGGTAAGCTCCTGTGTTTTTTGTCCCTGGGACCGTCCCTTCGACAAGACCCGGAAAAGCCTGTCGGCTGAGGCGTGCACGGGAGACGGAACGGCGACCGGAAACCCCCAGAGGTCCGGGGAGGAGCGGGCAGCCCCAAAGGGGCAACACGGCCCGGACTGACGCGGGGTTGCGCGCCAGAGGCCGAACAGGCTTAGGGGATTATCAGTCGAAGGGATGGCACCGGGGATAGGGGCGACTTGGGGCTCTCGCAGAACTCGGCCTTCCTGGCCAAGGCAACGGGGTTGAAGCATTTACGAAAGCGCCAACCCTGCGGCTCAAGGCAACCTCATCCCCCTGCCCTATCGCGGTGACCTCTGTGGGAGTTGCGATGTTGCGATCTGACGGCTATCCCGGATGCATCATTCAGGACACGAGGACCCAATGGCAGATTTCAATCTCGAGGCGATGTCGCTGAAGGAGCTGCGGCAATTGCAGAAGGACCTCGCCAAGGCGATTTCAACCTACGAAGACCGGCACAAGGCAGAAGCCCGCGCCAAGCTGGAGGCAATCGCCAAGGAGATGGGCTACTCCCTCGCCGAACTGATCGGTATTGAGGTGAAAGCCACCCGTGCGCCGGCCCTCGCGAAGTATAGGCACCCTGAGAACGCGGCCCTCACCTGGTCGGGCCGGGGCCGGAAACCGCAGTGGTTCGCAGACCACATCAACGCCGGCAAGGACCCGAGCGCTCTGGCGGTCTGACGGAGTTGGGTGACCCCGCCCGGGCGAAGCATGGCCCAAGTTAAGGAAACCGGTTTTTGCTGACACGACTGTTCGATCATGTTAGAAAAACGACGATTTCTTAACACGACGCGGAGCACATGTTAAAGCCGACCTACGCCATTCCCGCCCTGCCACCCCCGGCCGAGATCGAAACTGTTCCTGTGCTGAAGGCGCTCGCTCGAGCCAGCCGCGCGTTAGCAGACCTGAAGGGTCAGGCGAAGACCATTCCGAACCAAGGCATTCTGATCGACACACTGGCGCTTCAGGAAGCCAAGGCCTCGTCGGAGGTCGAAAACATTGTCACAACGCAGGACGAGCTGTTCCAAGCGGATGTTTTCCCTGACGATCCGCAGTCTCCTGCTGCCAAAGAGGTAGCACTCTATCGCGATGCGTTGCGACTTGGATACGCGCGCTTGGGCCAAACCGGCGGCCTCATCCCGAACTCGGCGCTCATCGACATGTTCCGCTTGCTGAAGGGCCGCAGCGATGGGTTTCGCGCGACACCGGGAACCGCGCTGAAAAACGAGCAAACAGGGGAGATCGTCTTCGTTCCACCCCAGGACGCGCACGAGATTGTCAGCCACATGACAGCGCTCGAACGGTTCATCAACGACGATGACCTCTGCGCACTCGACCCGTTGATCAAGATGGCCTTGATCCATCATCAGTTCGAAAGCATCCACCCGTTTCCGGACAGGAACGGACGGATCGGGCGCATCCTGAATGTGCTTTATCTGACCAGAACGGGGTTGCTCGACATCCCGGTGCTCTACCTGTCGCGATTCATCACCCGCAACAAGGCGAACTACTACAGACACTTGCAGGCGGTGCGCGACACTGGGGATTGGGAAACTTGGGTCATCTACATGCTGGAGGCTGTCGCAGAAACTTCTGCCACGACAGTCGAGATCGTCACCGGCATTCGACAGCAAATGGCGGACGTGAAACACAGGCTTCGGGATGAATTGCCGAAGATCTATAGCCAGGAACTCCTGAACAACCTGTTCCGCCACCCATACACAAGGATCGAATACCTGCAGAACGATCTGGGTGTCAGTCGGCAGACGGCCGCTAAGTATCTCGACACCTTGGCTGAGCGGGGCTTTGTCGAAAAGCACCGCTCTGGAAAGAACAACTACTTCATCAACGTCGCGCTCGTGAAACTCTTCCTCGACGTGTCGGGCGGGCCGTAAGTTCCGACGCGGTGCCTAAGGCTCCTTTAGACGGTTGTGCCGATAAGCGCGTCGGCTCAACTTTCTGGTCGGCCGCAACGGCTAAGGGACGAAAGGCCCGGATCGGAGCCCCTGCCCCGACGCCGAGCCCTCGGCAAAAACCGTGGGCATCATGCCCACGGATCAACCTCAGCGACGACCTGGACCTCGTCTCCGTCGATTTCATCGGCGGGGACGGCGCCGAAGGTTCCATCCCCTGCCTGGAAGACGACGATCGAAACCATGAGCGTGGCGGCGAGGGAGGCGGCGAAGGCGTGTGCATCTTTGCGGGACATCTGTTTGGCTCCTGTCTGGGAGGCGGGGGACCATCCCCCGCGCGACAGGACCCCGCAGGCCCGAAGACTGGCTGACATCACCGGGTGCGTTCGGCTCGCCCGAATCCACCCGGCGGCACGGGCTTGCCCGTAGTCCGACCCCTCGCGGGTTGATCTCGAAGACAGGATTCGGGGCAAGGAAGGGAATGGCGAGCGGGGGACGGTGCCCAAACGTCAGGAGCCGAATGTCCCGCTGGTGCTTGGAACGCCGCCAGCCTCCCGGCCATGCTCTTGGTTGCAAACTTCCGTCTTGGGGGATGGATCCTTTGGTGCCCCGTGACTTTGCGGGACGAGATTGTGGTTCGTGAGAGGCCCGCCTGTGGGCTGGCCCCTCACGCCTTGTCAGGGCTCAGGCGGCCAGGTCCGCGCCCCCTGCCCTATCGCCGTCCTCGGCACCGACGATTTCGAGCCGCGCGTTGCGATAGCCCTCCCGCGCGATCCAGAGTTCGGCCGCGGTGACGGATTCCGCCAGATGTAGCAGCTCGGTGTTGCCACCGAAGTCCAGAAGCACGCGGACCTGCCCCAGCTTTGGTTCCTCGGCCACCTCGAAGATCAGCCGGCTGTCCGCCGAGTGGCTGCGCATGATGGTGACGAGAATGACCCCGTCCGAAGAGAAGTTGCCCTCATGCAGCGTGAAGGAGGCTGGTGCCGTCCAGGTCGTATAGACCCGGGGCGGCTCCTTCTTCACCAGACGGCCGACGCCGTTCGAGCGCTCCCAGGCTGCCAGCTTCTTGGTGAACCGTGCGGGCGGCTTGGGACTGCCGTCGGTGTAGCGGATCAGCGCCCCGAGGGGGGCTGTGTCGATGATGGTTGTTGCAGACATGATTCCTCATCCCGAATGCGAGCGACCGCATTCATCACATTGATATTGCTGTATTTTGTTAGGTTGAGGGCGGGTTTCCCCGCCCCCGGATGGCTCAGATCACTCTGCAGCCAGCATCGACGCTTTGCTGTCCGGCAGATCGACCGTCAGGAAGGCGGGGAGATCGATATCGTCGGGCGCGCTCGCATCTTCCCCCTGCCCTTCTGCAATCTCCTTGCCGTCGTCTACGGCCAGATCGGCCCGGCGCAGGACCTCAGGCAACCAGCTGCTGCCCTTGAGGAGCCGCTCGGCTTCTGTGGCCATCTCGCCCTTCTTGAGGTGATCGAGAAGCTGCGCTGTCCCCTCCCCTTTCGCCTCGCGCACGGCCTCGAGGATCCGGGCCTTGGGCACACGGTTGAGGTAGCCATCGACTGTCGGCTCCCAGCCCGCCTCGACCATGTCGAGATCCACCGCGCGGGCCACGAGATCGGCATGGGCCATGCGGCGGGTCAGGCCGCTGGCCGAGATGCCCGCCCCATAGGGGTTCACCTTCTCATGGAGCGCGTTGATCCCGAAGCTGAGGCAATGCGCCAGCAGCGCCAGACGGCTGCCCTGGTCGAGGACCGTCAGATAGTCCCAGAGCGCGGCATCATCGCCGAGAGGCAGATCAGCCTCCCAGGCGGCGTGACGCTCGTCGACGAGCTTCGCCACGACGCTGTCCTTCAGATCGGGCGCCTGGGCCGACATGTAGACGTGACGCACCGAGGCTTCGAGGCAGCTGCCCGTCGCAGAGGAGGTGCGGAAGGTATCCGTCACCAACTTCAGGAGCAGGAGCGTCAGAGCAACGTCCGGCGAACGCCCGATGGCCTCACGCAGCGCGAGGGTCCGGTGGGCGGTCAGTTCCATGACCAGCCGTTCGGGCAGCGGCTTCAGCGCGCCGTCATCTTCCTCATCGGACGCATCCGCGCCGACCGGCTGACCGCCCGAAGTGATGACGGTGCCCCCGGCGGAAGTCGCCGACGGTTTCCAACTGGAAACACCGACATCACCGCCCTGCCCCATGCCGTCCGCGGCATCGTCAGCCTGGACCGCGGTCTCCTCGCGCGGCTCATCCTCGGGCCGGACATAGCCGCGATAGACAGCCAAGCTGCCATCCCGATCCAGAGTCACGAAGACGCCCGCGCGCGGGACCTCGTCCTCATCGTAGATCAGAGGCCGCTGTTCGAGCGCTTCCATCGCCATCTCGAGCTGCCCGAGCCGAGCGTCGATCTCCTCGGGGTATTCGTCTTGGCCGGAATACTCTTCCTCCAGCGTGCGGTACTCGGCGAGGAGCACAGCGTGGGCCGCGCTTTCCTCCTCGGTCATCGGCGCCGGATCACCGGTCAGACGCCGGAGACCATGGCTGTAGCCATAAGGCAGGTCGGTCGCGACCTCGATCCACTTCCAGCCCTCGGAAGTCAGCGCTTCAGCTTCGGCCTGGAGCTTCTCGGCAACCAGCCGGTCGAGCAGGGCAGGGTCCTCGAGCCAGCCGCCGTCATCGCCCTGGAAGAGATCGCGCAGCACGACACCGCCCGCCGCCTCATATGCAGCGATACCGACGAAGACCGCGCGACGATCCGAGGCCCGAACCGAGGTCTCCGTGAGCATGCGCCGGATGGCATAAGGCTCCTTGTTCCAGGAGTTCTTCACCGCATCCCAGACCTGCACCTGACGCGCATGATCCGGGTTCACCGTGAACGCCATCAGCTGTTCGAGCGTCATGCCATCCTCGGCATAGACCTCGAGCAGGGCAGGGGCCACGGAGGCGAGCTTCAGGCGCTGCTTGATGATCTGCGGCGTGACGAAGAAGGCCGCTGCGATCGCTTCCTCGCCCTGACCCTTTTCGCGCAGGGCCTGAAACGCGCGGAACTGGTCCAGCGGGTGCAGGGCGACGCGCTGCATGTTCTCCGCCAGCGAGTCGTCCTCGGCGAGGATCTCCGACGCCGTATCCCGCACGATGCAAGGGATCGGCGCGGTCTTGGTCAGCCGCTTCTGCTTCACCAGCAGCGACAGCGCCTGGAAACGACGACCACCAGCCGGGATCTCGAATATGCCGGTTTCGATCCCTTTAGCATCGACCACGGGCCGGACGTTCAAGCCCTGCAGCAGGCCGCGCCGCGCGATGTCTTCGGCCAGTTCCTCAATCGAGACGCCTGCCTTGATGCGCCGCACGTTGGACTGGCTCAGCACGAGCTTGTCGAAGGGGATGTCCCGCGAGGGGGACAGGATGACTTTCTGGGCTGCTTTCGCCATCAGATCTTCTCCACGACGGGCGCCGGAAGCCACTCTCCCGATCTCACTTCCCGTCACTCCTCAAACCCCCAACCTTTCTCTCTCTTCGGCGTTCTTGACCGCGGTCAAGAAGTCAAAGCTGCATGTTCTATGCGCCCAGGATCGTTTCAAAGTATGCCTCGGGCTGCCTGATCGTTTCTCCTTTCCCCAACAGGTAATCTAAGATCACTAGAAGCCGTCCAGCGCCGGTTTTCTGGAGGCCACGCATCAGCTTTTCTTGGCGTATTCTAAGCAATCGCCCGATATCGAAGAGAACGCGGTTGAGGGCTTCTCCTGTTCGTGGTGGGTCTGGAAAGAAGTCAGAGACATGTGTGAAGTCTGTCCATGACATTTTTTCAGGGTCTCGGTTCATGGAAGGCCCTGCAATGTTTCGGTCAGCGCTGGTCTGCTTTGCCTGCGCGTCCTTCTTAATAAGTTCTTTTTTTATGGACTCTACCTGCCGGTCATTTTGTCCGTTCTTGGCGGACATTTCGCGCGTGCAATCATGGGTGAGGGCTTGGTCGCGTGATTGGATTTCGTCCACGGGCGCGCTTGAATTCTCGCACTCTCCGTAGCTCTGTGCGGCGTTGGCTCCGAGTTCTCGGAGATCAGCGATGATCTGCAAGACTGCATCAACCGTGAGAGTTGCTCGTCGAAGGATGTTCCTGATCGCTCCGAGTGAGGACAGCCGCGCTTCGTCGAGGCGCTGGTCCTGAAGGAGGGATGCGCGCAGTGCTAGTGCTTCTGCCCTGAGGGAGCGAAGGCGTTCACGCTTCTCCGCAACCTTCAATGCTTCGGCCGCCAGTGCGTCGTGGTTCTGTATCAGTGGGTTCAGGTCGATCCCAAACGCGTCCCGGATGATGCCGCCATACCGCAGAGGGAAGCGTTTGCCGTTTGCCGAGTTCTTCCGGTCAATGAGGCCGGCTGCGTCAAGACGGCCTAAGCAGCGACGTAGGGTCCTCTCATCGACGCCGTTTGCGCGCTCAGACAAGGAGGCATTGGAGGGGAACACAACGGTAAGTTTGGGTGGGGTCTCACCACTTATGGTTTGTCGATCACGGGGAAGAAAGCTGATCAGGGCCGTCAAGACTGTGATGTCGTTGCTCGTCAGGCCAAGTTCTTTCCGCAGGGCGCGTACCGGTCCCAGAAGTTCGTAGATAGTAGGGCAGGCAATAGCTCTCGGTTCCGCCATGGCGGTTCGTGTTTGAGTGACATGTCTCATGGTGTTTCGGAAGAAAAAGCTTCCCCGGTCACCGCGAGCGGTGTTGAACTCGATTCGTTTTGGGGGTATCAATCAGGTGTCGAGACTGATTGAGGCCCTTCGGAAGCACCGCTTTCGGGGGGTCTTTCCTTTTCTAGCCGGTCCTCCTTTCGTTTTCTGCTCGTTGCTCTAGATGTCTTGACTGCGGTCAAGACACGGGGTCGTCACTCTGGGCCATCTTGACCGCGGTCAAGAAGCTCGCCGATCAGTTTTCGGATGGCATCTTCGACGCGCGGGGCAAGATCAGCGTCCACATCGATGGTGATGCGGTTGCCTTTGCGGCCAATCTTAACGCGCTCACCTGACTCAGCCTTGGGCGGAGTTGTCTTGGTGGCCGTGAGCAGCGTAACCGCTGCGTCAAGTCGCTCTGGACCCGGCAAGGTTCGTGGGATTTCGCGGGCAACTTCCCTGGCTCTCGAGACGTCCTTCTCGCACAGCCTGAAAAGCTTCTCCCAGACCCGCCTACCAACGCCATGTGCTGGTCCGATGGCCTGGATCAGCTCCATCGGAATGCCCGTCGCGATACGGTTCATCCGAGAGACCAGAGACTCATCGATCTGGAGTGCCCGATAGGCGATGGTCTGGGCGTTCTTGCGCGTCTCGTCTGTTTTCCCAAGTTCTCGAATGATGCCGGCGACGAACAAAGCCCTCTCGATAAACGAGGGGTCTTGGCGGGCATTGTTCTCCACGCCTTGGGCGATCAGCGCTTCCTCTTCGGTCATTTCCATGACCGTGGCCCGCACCTTCTGACCAAGCTCACGACATGCGAGAAGCCTGCGGCGCCCATAGACGATCTCAAGTGCGCCATCCTGGGTTCGGCGGACGAGAATGGGAACCTTTTGCCCATGCTCACGGATCGAGGACACAAGTTCCTCGAGGCCATCGCTCGGATCGATACGGTCCATGACTGCGGACATCCGCACGGCGCTCGGGTCGATCAGGCGCGTGGCGTGTTTGTCTTCCTCGAGCACGGATGCTTGCGCACGAGCGACTGTCGGGCTCGTACGTTTCAGATCAAGATCCACGTCCTCTTCTGCGGTCGCGGCATTGCCCATCGCGTTCTTGAGGGAATCTCCGAAGACCTTACGCGCCATGGCTACGCCCCCATGCCTTTAGGATTTCGCGTTCGACTTCGTCGGTCACGCGCGAAACGGACTCGATTGCACGTTCGTAGGTTCTGCGGTTCACGTCGCGAGGTTCGACCTCAAAGATGCTCTGCTGCGTATTGGCGGCATCACCTACCGCTGTCGACTTCAGGAACTCGGCCGGGAGGACCGCATCGCCAAGGACCGTCCGAAGCAGAGACGAGATCTGGACCTGCGGACCATCGGTATTCTCGTAGCGGGTGATCAGCACCCGCACGAAGTTCAGGCCGTGTTCGGGAGCATGCGCCTCGACGACGCCCATCAGGTTGCTTGCCATACCGAGGAAGCTTGCCAGGGACATGACATCAAGCATGGACGCGTTGAGCGGGATCAGGACCCCGGTGGAAGCAAAGAGGGCAGAGATCACCGAGAAGTTCAGCTGCGGCGGGGTGTCGAAGATCACCACATCATATCGGCTCAGGACAGGCTCAAGCGCTTCACGGATCCGACTGTGGAAGGTGGTGGCGCCGTGTCTGAAGCTCAGAGCGACCTCGAACTCATACTCCATGATGTCCATGGAGGCCGGGATCAGATCCACTGTCGGGAAGTTCGTTTTGCGAATGATATCTGAGGCGGGCAGGGGCCCCTCGGATCGGATCAGATCGTAGGAGGTCGGCATGTCCGGATCGAGCTCAGGGGTAACCCCGAACAGGTTTGTCAGACTTGCCTGGCTGTCGAGGTCGATAAGCAGGACCCGATAGCCGCGAAGGCCCAGAAGCTGACCAACATGAGCAACGGTCGACGTTTTTGCGCTGCCGCCCTTCAGGTTGAAGATCGTCACGACCTGGCACGGTTCGCCGGCTCTTCTGTGAGGGTGTTCATCGGGCTTGATCCTACCCGTCTCAAGAAGGACGCGTTGGGCTTCGACCATGTCCTCGGCAGTGAAGCTGCGGCGGTTGCCACCCTCGAGGGTGCCTTCCGGAAAGCCTTCGAGATTTGACACATGATGGCGGAAGGTGTTCTGGTTGATCCGAAGCAGATCGGCGGCTTCCCGCATCGCGAAGCGACGGAGACCCTTCTGGGCATCCGGTGGGAACGTCTCCTGCGCATGTTCACGCAACCGGCTACCGAGCCGCTTGGACATGACATCGAATCTTTGAGATGCCCGTATCCCGCTCATCACTGCCCTCAAGTCTTTATTGTTTTGTAGACCTTAACAGTTTTGGTGAGTAAATCCAGCCCAATCCGTTGAGCGGCCTAGAGGTGTTGAGGCGGCAGATTCCTGACGAGAAAAAACCGTGAAGTATCAGCGTCTTGGGCAGCCTTGTTCGCAGAGTACTTCAACAGTTCGTAGCCCGCGATGTCATGGCCACAACATGTATTGTCGACGCCTACCTAACGCAGATCTTTAGAATCGCGCGACCGATTCCCACGACTTCACGCAAGCAGCCCCAGCCTCTCAGCCCTCTCCAGCAGCATCTTCACCGACGACGGCTGCCAGCTTGTCCGCCCGCGGGGCGTGCGCTCGCGCATCGCCTCCAGCCGGGTACAAATCGCCTGAAGCGTGATGTCGGGGTCTGCGCCCTTAATGGCGGCGACGATGGCGGGCAGGCGGTCGTCGGTCTCGCGGCGGCCGGCGCGGTCCAGTACCGTGGGCGGCAGGAAGCCGTCCCGGACATAGGCGTTGACCGCGCGCAAAAGCCGACTTTGCGTCCACTGACGCTCGTGGGGCAGGGGGCCGTTGACGATGCGCACCACATCTTCCCAGGCTAAGTCGGGCCGCAGGCGGCGGACATGGGGCACCCAGTCCTGCGCCGTCTCGTTCAGGCGTTCCATATAGCCGTCCTGCCGGGCCAGCCGCACCTTGCGCAGCGCCGCCGGATCCCGGACGCGCAGGCCCGGATTGCCGCCAACCCGGCCTTTGGTTCGTGCACTGGCCAGGCCGGCCTTGGTGCGTTCGCGGATCAGGGCGCGCTCAAACTCAGCTGCGGCGCCGAGGACCTGGAGGGTGAACTTACCCTGCGGGGAGGACGTGTCGATCGGATCGGTGAGAGATCGGAAGAAGGCGTTCTTGGCCTCCAGCCGTTCGATCACCTCGAGGAGGTGGGAGAGCGACCGCGCCAGACGGTCGATGCGCACCACCACCAGCGTGTCGCCCTTGCCGATCCGCTCCAGCACCCGCGCCAGCACGGGCCGCGCGCGGTTCCCGCCCGAGGCCTGCTCCTCGTGGATCTCGACGCAGCCTGCGGATTTCAGGGCCTGCGACTGGGGTAGGGGGGTCTGCTCCTCGGTTGAGACGCGCGCATAGCCGATCAGGGGCATCAAAACAGGCCGTTTGCAGTTTCATATACCACTAATAAACGACCGTTTGTAAACGGATGCAAGGGCGCTCTCTACGGCCGAGGTCCGCGAAATGCCCTTGGTTTCCTCAGGCTGTGCGCGATCAGAGTGGTCTCGCAGGCAGTCGCGCGCGCGTGCTATGTAAGGAGTGCAGACGCAGTCCGAGAAAACCATTGAGTAAAGTGCAAAATGGACGTATTTTGCACATATGAAGCCTCAAGCATCTGCTCCACATGATGGTTTTGACGACCCTCTGCCCGGGGTGGAAGAGGCTGAGGAGAGATCCGACGAATATCTGTGGTTGTCGCGTTTAGTTCCCGATTTCAATTGAAGCAGTAAGCTGAAACTGAAGCGCTGGAATTTCACCTTAGCGCTTCACCAACGCGTCAAGTTTCTTGAGCTTCACAGCCCTGCCGCTTTGGTCAGGTTCACCCGGAACCTGTCGCGCCTGCGCTGGTAGCGCCGGGTCATCTCGGCCGACGCATGTCCGAGTTGCTTTTGAACATAGCGCTCATCAACCTCTGCCGACGAGGCGAGTCCGGCGCGCAAGGAATGACCGGAGAACATTTCCAGCCGCTTGGCTTCCGGCAAATCGGATCTGACGCCGCTCTTCAGAACGGTTGCCTTGATCAGCCGTGCGACGTGCTTGTCGGAGAGGCGGGCTTCGAGCGCACGTTTGCCATCCCGCGATGTGCGTACGAAGACCGGGCCATAGTCGATCTTGGCAAAGTGTAGCCATTGCTCCAGCGCGTGGACGGGACAGGTCTGGTCGCTTGAGCCGCGCCCGACCTCGACCTCGCGCCATCCGGTCTTGGCATTGAGGGTGAGCAGGGCGCCTCCATCGAAGATCTCGATCCAACCGCCGGAGTCCGGAGTATCGTCCTTATGCACATCGAGGCAGACCACCTCCGACCGGCGCAAGCCGCCTGCATAGCCCAAAAGCAAGATCGCCCGGTCTCGGAGCCCGCGGAGATCGTAGGGAAGGCTGGCCACCATGGCCTGGATGTCCTCAGGCAGGATCGCCTCTTTCTGAACCGGCGGGCGCGCATGCTTGCGTTTGATCCCGGCCAGAACCGTGGCGATGTGGCGGTTCTTGCGATCAAGAGTGAACCCGCGCTGCCTATAGTTCCAGGAAAGCCCCGAGAGACGACGCTCGATCGTGGAGACCGAAAGGGCAGGGGTCTTCCCGGTTGGTGCAGCCAGATCAGCCACATAAAGTCCAATCATCTCGGGTGAGGGGGGCAGAGGTTCCGTGCCTTTCAGTCGGCACCAGCGGGTGAAGTGTTTCCAGTCGGCCGCGTAGGCCTTGTTGGTGTTCCCGGCCGTCGAGGCCTCGGCGTAGTCTCGGGCGGTATCGATCAGCCGGTCGAGCGCGCCGGACCCCGCGACATGAGAGGGCAGGGCGATTGCATCGCGGTCTGAACGATCTCTCTCGTCGTGTTCGTCACCGTTCAGCGAGTCATAGGACGCTGAGCTCGAAATCTCGGATTCTGACCCGCCCGACCCCTCGATTTTGGTGCTGTTATTTGTGAGACGACCCATGTTCTTGAGTATATCATTTTTACGTCCGATAAGGCAAGGTTATTGGACTTGATTAAGACATGACATGCGCGGCGGATATATCAGACGTACGTAGTATAAAGCGCCGATAGATGCTAGCCTTCCGGCATGGTCCGCGCCCCGAACCCTCTTCATCTCGCCCCAATCCCTCCGGCGCTGCCGCGCTGGCTCCGGCAGGCTGTTGGTCGCGATGATATTGAAACGGTGATGTTTTCCACCGGTGCTGCGCTTGCCGCCCTCGATCCGGTGGTCCGGTCCGACGACCCGGTCGGCTTCCTCTGGCGCAAGCGGCTGGCGCTTTCGGGTGCAGTGGCGGTCTCGCAGCTCGAGGGGCGCCGGGAAGATGCTGCTCGGCTGGCGTGCCTTGGGCGAGGCGCGGTTGGTCAGGCGGGGGCGAGGTCCGTGACCCGGCGGTCCGGCTTGCGGGTTGAGAGGTGGATGACGAAGTCTGAACCGCCGGGATAAGTGGATTTTCCACGCGACAGCAGCATTGTGCCGGGAGCAGGGAGAATGCGATGGGAAGACAATCGCGCCGAAACCACAGCCTGGCCTTCAGGCTGTGTGGAGGATCAGCAAACTGTCCGGGGCACTGTTTTCCAGACGCTTGAGTGCCAGTTGCCGTGGTCAGGGGCGAAAGAACGCCGATCGAACTGGTGCAGGATTTCAACGTTCACCCAGGCAGATCTGTCAGTGGAGCGACCATCTCCCTGGGGCGGGACGGGGTGTTCGGGGAGGCGATTAAGGCAGAACCGCAATCGACCATCGACGATAAGAACCTGCTCGCAAAGACTGGAGAGCTATCGCCGGACAATGGTTTCTGTTCGCCCCAACCGGCGTGGCGGGGCTGTAGCCGGGCGCGAAAAGAAGGGCGATCTTACGTATCGCTCAGCACCGGCCGCCAGGTCTTCGCGCCGGGGATCAGCCTGGGCATGCCATGGGACTACACCGCCTGAACGGCCAGGGCTTCTTCTCCGGAACCCGGTTCGGTCGAGCGGGCGCGATATCCTCAGGCCTGGCCGCGTTCCGGTGGAAAACAGCGGCCTGTTGCGCACAGAAGCACTGGTCAGAAATGCGAAGGGGCGCCGACCTCGGCCATCGTCAGCCTGCGGTCGGGCTCGGCACGGGCAAGTCTCGTTCGATGGAGTGACCTGGAGGGGCTGCCGAGGGCTGGCCGGCCGATTTTCCGCCTGCCTCAGTCCGGTCGGGATATGTCGTCCGCGCTGGCGGGCAAGCCGAAGCGCGACAGCAGCTTGTCGGCATAGCTGGCCTTCTCCGCGCCAAGGTGGTTGACGCCGATGGTCTCGGCCAGAAAGTCATAGCCTTGCGAGGCGGCAATCAGCGCGAGCGACATTTCGTCCAGATCGCTCCCGGCGGCAAGCGCTCCGGTTTCGACCAGCTCCTGCAGCGCCATCATGATCTCGCGCTGCATATTCGCGATCCCCTCGGTGAAAGCATCCCGGATTGCGGGGGTTTTGCGACTGTCCCACGCTTTCTGCCAGAGGTGATGCGCGACGACCAGAAGCGGGTTGAGCGCCGGATCGATATCCGCCACGCAGCCGGAGAGGATGGTCGCGATACGCTCACGCGGGGCATGGCGGCGCAACAGCGCGACGAGATCCGGCTCCAGCCGGCGCCAGACCTCGCGCACCGCCTCGGCCCGCAGCGCGTCGGCCGAGGCGAAATGATGGTGGATCTGACCGGGAGAACATCCCAGATCCTGGGCGATGCGTCGTACCGTGGCGGCTGCCAGGCCCTCTTGCGAGACGAGGTCAACCACCGCGTTCACGATCTGCTCTCGCCGCGCCTCACGTGATAAATATGCCACAATCAGCCCTCCCGGCGCCGCTTTCGTGCAGTATAGCGGTGATTTCCCGCCCGAGCAATATGGACACGCGTCCAACTTGGACATATAGCCAGGATTGAAATCATATCTTCCGTTCCCAGCTTTGGACTCTCCCATGCCCGCTTTCAGTCGCCTCCTCGCGGGGGCACGGTTTCTGCCGTTGATCCTTCTTTGCAGTCCGGCATTGGCCCAGGACGGGCAGATGCCGCCCTCGGGGGTTGGGGTCATTGTGATCCAGCCCGAAAATCTTGCCGTCACCTCAGAGCTGCCGGGGCGGATCTCGGCGACGCAGGTTGCCGATGTGCGGCCGCGGGTGAATGGCATCATCGAGAGCCGCGATTTCGAGCAGGGCAGTGTGGTGGCCGAAGGGGATGTGCTGTTCCGCCTTGACCGCGCGACCTATGAGATCGCCGTCGAAGCCGCGAAGGCCACAGTTGCCCGTGCCGAGGCGGTTCTGGTCGATGCGCGGGCAACCGAGCGGCGCTATGCCTCGCTCAATGAGCGCAATATCACCAGCCAGGCCGAATATGAGACCGCGATGGCGGCACGGCTCCAGGCCGAAGCGGCGCTGGCCGAGGCCAATGCGCAATTGCGCGCGGCCGAAGTCAATCTCGGCTTCACCGAAATCCGCGCGCCGATCTCGGGGCGGATCGGGCGGGCGCAGGTGACCGAAGGGGCACTGGTCTCGGCGCAGGGCGAGGTGCTGACCACGATCCAGCAGCTTGATCCGGTCTATGCCGATATGCAGCAGCCGGTCTCGGAACTGCTGCGGCTGCGGGCCGAACTGGCCTCGGGGCGGCTGACCGAGGTCGAGCCGGGCGCGGCGCGGGTGGTGCTTCTGTTGGATGACGGGTCACAATATGAACATGCCGGCAAGCTGCTCTTTGCCGAGGCGGCGGTGGAGCGGTCCTCGGGCCAGGTGACGCTGCGCGCCGAATTCCCCAATCCTGACGGGGTGTTGCTGCCGGGCATGTATGTGCGCGTCTCGGTCGAGCAGGCGACTTCGGCGGCGGCCATCGCGATCCCCAGCCAGGCAGTGCAGCGCAGCGCCTCGGGGGCGGCCCAGGTCTATGTCGTGACCGCCGAAGGCACCGCCGCGCTGAAGCCGGTCGTTCTGGGCCGGGCAACCGGTAATCGGGTGATCGTGGAAGAGGGGCTGAGCGAGGGCGAGACGCTGATCGTTGACGGCTTCCAGAAAATGGGCCCCGGCGCGCCGGTGGCTCCGGTCTGCTGGGCCGATCCCTCCCTCTCCGAGCCACCCGCAGATGTCTGCATCCAGCGCCTCGGCGGTGATGCGGCCGCTGGCGATACGAACTGAGTTCTGATCCATGGCACGTTACTTTATCGACAACCCGGTTCTGGCCTGGGTCATCGCGATCTTCATCATGCTGGCGGGCGCGCTTTCGCTGCCGATGCTTCCGGTATCGCAATATCCTGATGTGGCCCCTCCCCAGGTCTCGATCTCAACCCGTTTCGCGGGCGCCTCGCCTGAGGATCTGTATCAGCAGGTCACCCAGCCCATCGAGGAAGAGCTGAACGGCATTCCCGGGATGCTCTATTTCCAGAGCACCTCGGAATCGACCGGCGCCGTCACCATCGATGTGACTTTCGAGGCCGGGACCGAAGTCTCCCAGGCCGTGGTCGACACGCAAAACCGTCTGCGCCGGGTGGAATCCGCCCTGCCGCAGCAGGTGCAGCAGCAAGGCGTCCTGGTCGAAGAGGCCGGTGCGGGCTTTCTGATGATGGTGACGCTGACCGCGACGCCGGAAACCGGTCTCGATGCCGTGGCGCTTGGCGACTATATTTCGCGCAATGTCGTCAATGAGTTGCGGCGTGTGCCCGGCGTGGGGCGCGCCCAGGTCTTCGCGACCGAACGTGCGCTGCGGGTCTGGATCGACCCGGCAAAGCTTGTTGGTCTGGACCTTTCTGTCACCGACATCACCAGCGCCATTGCCGAGCAGAATGCTCAGGTCACCGCCGGCTCCATCGGTGCGGAACCGGCGTCTGCGGGCACGCAGCTTCAGGCCACGCTGCTGGTGAGCGGCCAGCTTTCCACCCCCGAGCAATTCGGCAATATCGTGCTGCGTTCGGCCGAGGGTGGCGGGCTCGTCTTGCTGAAAGATGTCGCGCGCATCGAAATCGATGCCGAGATGTATGCCTTCAAGACTTTCCTCAATGGCCAGGAAACTGCGGCTATCGGTGTCCAGCTCTCGCCCACCGGCAATGCGCTGGATACGGCATCTGGCGTGCGCGATGTGATGGAACGGCTTGCGCCGCTCTTCCCCGAGGGGATCGACTATCAGATCCCCTATGACACCACGCCCTTCGTTTCCGCCTCGATCCACAAGGTGGTGATGACGCTGCTGGAAGCCGTTGGCCTCGTCTTTGTCGTGATGTTCGTCTTCCTGCAGAACTTCCGCTATACCGTGATCCCGACCCTTGTGGTGCCGATCGCACTGGCGGGGACGCTGGCGGTCATGCTGGCGGCGGGTTTCTCGATCAACGTGCTGACCATGTTCGCGATGATCCTCGCCATCGGCATTCTCGTCGATGACGCCATCGTGGTGGTGGAAAACGTCGAGCGGATCATGTCCGAAGAGGGGCTATCGCCGAAAGAGGCCTCGAAAAAGGCGATGGGGCAGATTTCCGGCGCGATTGTCGGGATCACGCTGGCGCTGATGGCGGTGTTCATTCCGCTGGCCTTCTTCCCGGGCTCGGTGGGCATCATCTATCAGCAGTTCTCGCTGACCATGGTCGTCTCGATTGCGTTTTCCGCCTTCCTTGCGCTCTCGCTGACGCCGGCGCTTTGCGCGACCTTCCTCAAGCCGGTCGCCAAGGGTCACGGTCACGCCAAACGCGGCCTCTTTGGTTGGTTCAACCGCAATTTCGACCGCGCCACCAAAGGTTATACCGGCGTGGTCGGCGGGCTGACACGTCGCGCGGGCCGGATGATGATCATCTATGTTGCGCTGGTGGCAGGCCTGGCCTGGTTCTATGTCAAAATCCCTTCGTCCTTCCTGCCCGAAGAAGATCAGGGCTATCTGGTCGCCAACCTTCAGGCCCCGCCCGGCGCCACCACCTACCGCCTGCGCGAGGTCACCAAACAGGCTGAGGGCTTTGCGCTTGGCATGGATGGCGTCGATTCCATCGTGGTGATCCAGGGTTATTCCTTCTTCGGTCAGGGGCCGAATTCGGGTCTCGCCTTTGTGACACTGAAAGACTGGGCCGAGCGCAAAACCCCCGAGCTTTCCGCCGGTGGTCTGGCAGGCCAGCTTTCGGGGATGCTGTTCTCGATCCGCGATTCCATCGCTTTCGCGCTGTCGCCCCCGGCGATCCAGGGCCTTGGCACCAGCTCGGGCTTTGCCTTCCGGCTGCAGGACCGCGCCAATATGGGCAATGCGGCGCTGCAGGAGGCCGCAGGCCAGATCATGGCCGGTGCCGCTGACAGCCCGATCCTTGGCCAGATGTATATCGAGGGTCTTCCCGCCGGCCCGCAGCTGAGCCTGCGTGTCGATCGCGAAAAGGCCAATGCCTTCGGCGTGACCTTTGGCGAGATCAACCGCACCATCTCGGTCGCGCTTGGCTCTGGCTATATCAACGACTTCCCGAATGAAGGCAAAATGCAGCGCGTCATGGTTCAGGCCGAGGCGTCGAGCCGGATGAACATTGAAGACGTGATGAAGATCAACGTCCGCAATGTGCAGGGTGGTATGGTACCGCTCTCATCCTTTGCGACGGCGGAATGGGGTTACGGCCCGACGCAGATCGTCGGCTATAACGGCTATCCTTCGCTCCGGATCAACGGCGAGGCCGCACCGGGCTATTCCTCGGGCGAGGCCATCGCCGAGATGGAACGCCTGGCCGGCGAGCTGCCGACCGGTTTCGCCTATGAATGGACCGGTCAGTCGAAACAGGAGATCGAAAGCGGCTCCCAGGCACCGATCCTGATCGGCCTCTCGATCCTCTTCGTGTTCCTTTGCCTTGCCGGGCTTTACGGCAGCTGGTCGATCCCGCTTTCGGTGATGCTGATCGTGCCGATGGGGGCGATTGGTTCGGTGGCGGCGGTGATGTGGGCGGGGATGGCGAATGACGTCTTCTTCACCGTCGGGCTGATCACCATTGTCGGGCTTTCGGCAAAGAACGCGATCCTGATCGTCGAGGTCGCCAAGGATCTGATCGCCGAAGGGATGGAGCTGATGGCCGCCACGGTCGAGGCCTGCCGCCTGCGGTTCCGCCCGATCCTGATGACCTCGCTGGCCTTCACCATGGGCGTGGTGCCGATGGCGATTGCCACCGGTCCCTCGGCTGCCAGCCAGAATGCCATCGGCATCAATGTGGTGGGCGGCATGCTCTCGGCGACCATCCTGGGTGTTTTGTTCGCGCCGATCTTCTTCGTCTTCGTGATGAAGATTTTCGGGACGCATAAGCGCCTTGGCAACAAGGCCTCCGTTGCGGGCGCCCCGATGTCCTCGCATCCCGCGGAGTAGCCCTGGCGGGGGCATGGCAGAGCATGCCCCCGTTTCCCCTTCCTCGCCCATAACAAAAAGACGAAATCCATGAGTAGAGCATCCCTTACTCCCCGTCGCAGTTCAGGTCTGGGTCGTTTTCTGACCATTCTGCCGCTGACGCTGGCGCTTTCCGCCTGTGTCACCACCGAATATTCCGCGCCAACCTCCGATACGGCGGCCAGTTTCGCCGCCTCCGCCCCGGGGCGCAGCGCGACGGGGTCCTGGTGGCTCAGCTTTGGGGACAAGACGCTGGACGGTCTGATCTCCACCGCGCTGGCGCGCAATCTGACGATCCATGAGGCGGTCGCCGCGATTGATGAGGCGGGCGCCGGCGTCGGTATCGCCGGGGCGGGCGCGCTACCGCAGGTCAGCGCCGGCGCCAATGCGACGCGTGGCGACAGCCAGGGCAGCGGTGTGATCTCGGACAGCACATCGGCCACGCTCTCAACCTCCTGGATGGTCGATATCTTCGGCGGCAACCGCGCCGCGCGCACGGCAGCCATCGCCGAGCTGGAGGCGGCAAAGCTCTCGCATGAGGTGGCGCGCCGGGCGGTGACCGCTGCGGTCGCCACCGCCTATGTCGATCTGCGCTATTACCAGGAAAGCATCGCGCTGACCCGCCAGAGCATCGCAAGCCGCCGCGAGACGCTGAACCTGACGCAGGAGATGCTGGAAGTCGGTCAGGCCAGCCGCCTCGATGTGCTGCAGGCCGAACAGGCGGTGGCGCAGGCCGAGGCCGGGCTGCCCGCGCTGGAGATCGGCTTTGACCAGGCGGTGAACCGGCTGGCGACGCTGACGGCCTCGCGCACGGCCGAGCTGCGCCCGGGCCTGCAAAAGGGCCGCGCGCAGCCATCGGCGCGGGCGAAACCCTCGGTCGGCTTTCCCGCCGAGGTGATCCGCGCCCGCCCCGATGTGCAGATCGCCGAGCGCAGCCTTGCCGCAGCGGTGGCCCGTATCGGCGTCGCGAAGGCCGAGTTCTGGCCCTCGGTCAGCCTGTCGGGGTCGATCCGGCCCAGCAATATCCGGGGCGGCGCCAATCCGACCTCCTGGTCTCTGGGGCCGCAGATCAACCTGCCGATTTTCACCGGTGGTGCGAACCGGGCCAATCTGAAAGCGGCGGAATCGCGGGCGGTCCAGGCCCATATCCGCTGGCAGGCCGCCGTGCTTGATGCGGTGGAAGAGGTGGAGAACGGGCTTTCCGCCTGGCGTCGCGGCGGGGCCAATGTCGCTGCGCAGCGCAAACTGGTGGGAACGGCGCAGGAGACGGTGACGCTTGCGCGCGATTCCTGGCGGGCGGGGCAGACGGATTTCTTCACGGTGCTCGATGCCGAACGCACCGCGCTGACCGCGCGCACCGCGCTTGCCGCCGCCCTGCGTGACCAGGCGGCAGCCTATATCGCCGTTTCCATCGCGGCAGCCGCCCCGATGTAAGGGGCAAAGGACTAGGGCGGCACAGCCCGCCCCGGTCCCGTTCCGACAAGCCCATAGCCAAAGCAAAGAGATGAAACATTTCCTCCTTTTCCTGGCCATATTGCCTGGTCTTGTGATGACGGGCGACGCGAGGCCCGGCTTCGCGGATGAGGTCATCGCAGGTCTCGGCCAGTCCTCGTTCAACAGCCGCGACGGGAAGGATTCTGTGGTCCTCTCGGCTGAGTATCGACCCGATCCGTTTGGCCGGTTTCTTGGGGCAGCTGCGAGTTTTGCAGTCGCGTTTGATGCCCATGCCGAGGGTGATGTCTTTGCCGGGTTCGGTCTCGGGCTTCGCTGGGATCTGAACCGCCGCTGGTTCCTCGATCTGTCGGTGATGCCGGGCCTGTGGCGTGCCTCAACCCCGGGCAATGATCTCGGCGGCGATTTCCAGTTCCGCTCGACCATCGGGCCTGGCTACCGCCTGACCGACACTTCGGCCATCTCGTTTGTCCTGAGCCACAAATCCAACGCCCATATCGAGGACCGCAATCCCGGGCTCGATATGGTGCTGCTGCGCTGGCATATGGCCTTTTGACGATGACCGATGTCTTTCGCCCCGGAAATGCCCTCACGGAACTGATCGGCCTGATCCGCTCGGGCGATGACTGGGAGTCGGGGCTGGTGGTGCGGGCGTTTGGCACAGGCGCCCATGTCGCGAAAGTCCATCACGCCTGCCATGGATCGCTGGATGCGGCGCGGGCTTTGCAAGAGGCGCTCTTGCCGGAATGGAGCGTGAGCCACAGCCAGACCTCGTCCGAATGCTGGGTCTCGGTGTTGCGGCGGCCGGATCGCAGCTTTCGACCGCTGTGCAGGGGGGCAGGGCGGCCGGCCCAGGCCTGGCTACTGGCGATCCTTTATGCTGTCCAGGCCGAGAGAAACGAGACAACATGAACCGGCAGCGCCGGATCTCATGCCTGCAATCAAGGGTCAGACTGCAAGGAGGGCAGCCCTATGAAACCGATCTGGAGAGACATCGCCGTTTTCATCGATGCGTCACCTGAGGGAGAGATCCTCGCAGGCCATGCGGTCAGGCTGGCCGCGCAGCACCAGGCGCATCTGGTCGCGGTCTATGGCCTGTCGCGCCATGATGAAGGCGCAAGGATGCCGGGTTATATCCGCGGCAGGGCCGCCATCAGCAGCCTGATCGAGCGCGAAAAGGCAGAGGAGACCCGCAAGGTCGTCAGGGCCGGTCAGCGATTTGCAGAGCTGACGGCAGGGTCC
Source organism: Rhodobacter capsulatus (assembly GCF_005144475.1). GTDB lineage: Bacteria > Pseudomonadota > Alphaproteobacteria > Rhodobacterales > Rhodobacteraceae > Rhodobacter > Rhodobacter capsulatus_C. The sequence continues at coordinate 95,204 of NZ_SWJZ01000009.1, forward strand.
GGGATCACCTCCGAATTCCGTATCGTCTGGCGTGACGATATGGGCGATGAAAAGGTGCTCAGGGCGCTGCATTGCGATCTGGCGATTGCCGCCCATCCAAGGCTCGCTGGCCTGCCGACAAGCTGGTCGGCCGAGCGCATCCTGATCGATTCCGGCCTGCCGGTGCTGATGATCCCGCAAGGCTGGCAGGGCGACACGATCGGTCAGAAGATTGTCATCGCCTGGAATCGCAGCCGTGAGGCCCGGCGGGTGGTCAGCGACGCCATGCCCTTCATCGAGGCGGCGCAGAGCACGACCATCCTGACCGTCGATGCCGGGCGCGATCCCGACTATTACGGCGACGATCCAGGCTCTCACCTGCGCCAGCATCTCGCGCGCCATGATGTCAGCGCCGAGGTCACGAATGTCAGCTCGGCCGGGCTTTCCGTGGCTGAAACGATCTTGCAGCAGACCTCGCAGGCGGGGGCGGATCTCCTCGTTGTCGGCGCCTATAGCCGGCCCCGCGCCAGCGAAATCCTGTTTGGCGGCACGACAAGATCGCTTATCGGCGAGGCCCGGATCCCGATGCTGATGTCCGGCTGACCAGGGTCAGCGCCCCTCGGGGGGCTTTCGCCAATCGTTCAGGCGGGTCGCCAAAGCGACGACGCATCTCTGCAATCACCTGTATCGCGGCACGGGTTTCCGGGGTGTCTGGCGGCCTGTTGCGCTCTTGATTGCCCCGACAGACGGGGGTGGTGCTTCCCTCGGTCGAACCCTGAGCGGGTGTCAGGGACCATCCGGTGGCATCATCGCATTCAGCAACGCCATTTCGAGCATATGGTATTGATCCTCTTCCGGGATCGACACCAAATCCTGCGGGCACAGCACCGCCCGATGCGTCACAAAGCCGCTCAGCAGGCTGAGGGCAAAATGTGCCCTTCCCATATCGGAATGGCCGAAGGCTCTGCTGAGGGGAATGGCAAGCGAGGCCTCGATAAAACCGGCAATGATGGTGCGGGCTTCGCTGCACAGGCTCGATTGTATCAGGAGGTGCAGCGGCCGGACATCCTCAAGCTTGCGGGGATTGCGCAGGAAGGCCAGATTGCAGATCCGCCGGATCATGGTTGCCCCATCCGGTTGCCCTGTCGCGATGTCGTCAATCGGCCCGAGCGCCAGCAGAGCATGGCGGAAGATCTCGGCCTTGGAGCCGAAAGCGCGATGGACATAGGCCACATCGACCTCGGCCGCCGCCGCAATATCGCGCAGGCTTGTGTCGGAATAGGGCATCCGGGCGAAAAGCAGCATGGCCGCATTCAGGATGCGCTCTTTCCCGCTTGTCGTCTGGACGGGCGCGCGGGCGATATCGCTGGCTGGGGTCACATTTCTGGGCATGGGCGGGTTTGTTTCGTCCGGATTGTCTTACGGAAAGCAACTGGTGATTGTTCCTGGCGCGGTCGACGCACCTCTGGGCGGCTCCGAACAGGTTCTGGTATTTAGCCCTTCTGCTGTCGCGGAACAACCGGCACCGTGTTTCGGGATATTGGAAATACAGGATTTCTGCCGGGTCATTGTGTGTTGACAAGTCCGGAGCCGGGGGTGAAAACCGCAGGGGAACAGGCGTTAAGCCTCCATCAGCACAGTGTCAGAGGCGGGTCATGGCAAAGCGGAACGGAATCATCCTGGCGGGGCTGGCCGCAGCGGCGGCGCTTGGCTGGCTGGCCTGGGACAGGTTGCAGCCGGCGGGTCTGCCGGCGGGGTTCGCCTCGGCCAATGGCCGGATCGAGGCGACCGAGATTGATATCGCGGCCCTGACCGGCGGGCGGATTGCAGAGATTACCGCAGCCGAGGGCGATCTGGTCAAGGCGGGTGATCTGCTGGTGCAGATGGATGTGGTGCAGCTGAACGCGCAAAAGCGCCAGGCCGAGGCGCAGCTGGCCCGTGCCGAAATCGGGGTCGAGACCGCAAAGGCCTTGGTCGCCCAGGCCGAGGCCCAGGAGCGCGCCGCGCAGGCTTCGGTCGATCAGGCGGCGGCGGTCGCCGATGCCGCCGCCCAGCGTTATGCGCGCAGCGTGCAGCTTGCGGCCAATGCCACCGTCTCGCAGCAGGTGCTCGATGATGATCTGGCGCGCGACCGCCAGGGCAAGGCCGGGCTCGCCTCGGCCGAGGCCAGCCATGCGGCGGCGCTCGCCGGGGTCAGCAGCGCCGAGGCCCGGGTCGTCGATGCCGGGGCTGCGGTCGAGGCGGCGAAGGCCTCGATCGATGCGATTCAGGCCAGCCTTGATGACGCGACTCTGACCGCGCCGCGCGCGGGCCGCATCCAGTACCGCATCGCGCAGGAGGGCGAGATTGTCGGCTCCGGCGGGCGGATCCTCAGCCTCGTTGACCTGGGCGATGTCTATATGACCGTCTTCCTGCCGACCTCGCAGGTCGGTCGGGTGCAGGTCGGCTCTGAGGTGCGGCTGGTGATGGATGCGGCGCAGGAGCTGGTGATCCCGGCGACGGTCTCTTATGTCGCCGATGTGGCGCAGTTCACGCCGAAGACGGTCGAGACCGCCGATGAGCGCGAGAAGCTGATGTTCCGCGTCCGCGCCCGCATCGACCCGGAACTGCTGTCGCGCCATATTGAATATGTCAAAACCGGCCTGCCGGGCATGGCCTATCTGCGGCTTGACCCCAACGCCGCCTGGCCCGACTTTCTGGCCAATGTCGTGAAATGAGCGGGTCCGTTTCTGGTGCAGTTGCCGGGGTCTCCGGCCTGACGCTGCGCTATGGCAAGGTCACGGCGCTTGACAATGTGACGCTGGAGATCCCTGAGGGGCGCATGGTCGGGCTGATCGGGCCAGACGGGGTCGGAAAGTCCAGCCTTCTGTCGCTGCTGGCCGGGGCACGTGTGATCCAGCAGGGCAAGGTCGAGGTTCTGGGCGGCGATATGCGCGATGTGGCGCATCGCAACCGCGTCTGCCCCCGCACCGCCTATATGCCGCAGGGTCTGGGCAAGAACCTCTACCCGACGCTTTCGGTCGAAGAGAACCTTGATTTCTTCGGCTCGCTTTTCGGTCATGACAAGGCCGAACGCGAGCGGCGGATTACCGATCTGCTGGCTGCGACCGGCATGACGCCGTTCCGGTCGCGCCCGGCGTCAAAGCTGTCGGGCGGCATGAAGCAAAAGCTGGGTCTGTGCTGCGCGCTGATCCATGATCCCGATTTCCTGATTCTTGACGAGCCGACCACCGGCGTCGATCCGCTGTCGCGCCGCCAGTTCTGGGATCTGATCGACCGCATCCGCGCGACACGGCCGGGGATGAGCGTGATCACCGCCACCGCCTATATGGAAGAGGCCGCGCGCTTCGACTGGCTGGTTGCGATGAATGCGGGCCGGGTGCTGGCCACCGGCACCACCAACGATCTGCTGTCGCGGACCGGGGCCGACACGCTTGATGCAGCCTTCATCGCGCTTTTGCCCGAAGAAGACCGGGGCGAAGACAGTGCCGTGGTGATCCCGCCGCGGACCACCGATGACAGCGATATCGCCATCGAGGCCGAGGGGCTGACGCAGCGCTTTGGCGATTTCGTGGCGGTCGATAATGTTTCCTTCCGCATCCCTAGGGGTGAGATTTTCGGCTTTCTGGGTTCGAACGGCTGCGGCAAGACGACGACGATGAAGATGCTCACCGGGCTTCTGGAGCCGAGTGAGGGCCGGGCAAAGCTTTTCGGCCATGAGGTCGATGCAAGCGATCTGTCGGTGCGCCGCCGGGTCGGGTTCATGTCGCAGGCCTTCTCGCTCTATTCCGAGCTGACGGTGCGTCAGAACCTTGATCTGCACGCGCGGCTTTTCGATATGGCGGCCGAGAAGATCCCCGCCAGGGTTGACGAGATGATCGCCCGGTTCGATCTGGGCGACGTGACCGACAGCCTGCCCGAGGCGTTGCCGCTGGGTATCCGCCAGCGGCTTTCGCTGGCGGTGGCGATGATCCATGCGCCCGAGATCCTGATCCTTGACGAGCCGACCTCGGGGGTGGACCCGGTGGCGCGCAACGGCTTCTGGCGCATTCTGGCGGAACTATCGCGCAAGGATGGCGTGACGATCTTTGTCTCGACCCATTTCATGAACGAGGCGGAATGGTGCGACCGCATCAGCCTGATGCATGCGGGCAAGGTGCTGGTCTCGGACACCGCCGAGGGGATCACGAAAGCCAAAGGTTGCGCCACGCTGGAAGACGCGTTCATCGCCTATCTTGAAGAGGCGATTGGCGAGACGGCACCCGCCCCCGCCGCTGCGCCCGAGGCCGCGCCCGAGGCCCCCGCAGCCGGGGTGACCCATCACGCGCAGCAATCCGGCTTCAGCCTGCGGCGACTGCTTAGCTATTCGCAGCTGGAAAGCCTGCAATTGCAGCGCGATCCGATCCGGCTGACCATGGCGTTGGTCGGCAGCCTTCTTCTGATGATCGTGGTGGGGCTGGGCATCAACATGGATGTCGAGGATCTGACCTTCGCCGCCCTTGACCGCGACCAGACCACCACCAGCCGCAATTATATCGCCGATATTGCGGGATCGCGCTATTTCATCGAACAGCCGGCCCTGACAAGTTACGACGAGATCGACGCAAGAATGCGCTCGGGCGAGCTGGCGCTGGCGATCGAGATCCCGCCCGGCTTTGCCGCCGATATCGCGGCAGGCAGGGATGTGCAGGTCGGGGCCTGGTTCGACGGCGCCAACCCCAGCCGCGCCAATACGGTGCAGGGCTATGTGCAGGGCATGCATGCCGACTGGATCACACGTCAGGCGCGTCAGCTTTACGGTGACAAGGCGAGCGGCGGCAGTTTCGAACTGGTGACCCGATACCGCTACAACCCCGACGTGCGCAGCCTGAATGCGATGGTCCCGGCGATCATCCCGCTGCTTTTGCTGATGATCCCGGCGATCCTGACCACGCTTTCGGTCGCGCGTGAACGCGAACTGGGCTCGATCATCAATTTCTACGTCACGCCGGTGACGCGGCTGGAATTTCTGCTTGGCAAACAGCTGCCCTATATCGCGCTGGCCATGCTGAATTTCTTCCTGATGATGGCCATGGCGGTCACATTCTTCGCAGTGCCCTTCAACGGCAGTTTTCTGGGCTTTACCCTTTCGGCGCTGATCTATGTCACCGCGACCACGGCGCTTGGTTTTCTGGTGTCGGTCTTCATCGCAAGTCAGGTCGCGGCGCTGTTCGCGACCGCCATGCTGACGATGATCCCGGCGGTCAGCTATTCGGGTTTGATCTACCCGGTCTCTTCGCTGTCGGGTTTTGGCCGGGTTCTGGGCGAGATCTACCCCTCGACCTGGTTTATCACCGCCGCGCGGGGGGCTTTCTCCAAGGCCTTCGGAATGGCGGAACTGGCCGGGCCGATGCTGGCCATGGGCATCGCCATTCCGGTGATTATCGGGCTGGCGGCGGCCTTCCTGGAAAAACAGGCGAAGTGAGGGGCGGATGAACCTGCGCAACACCTTCAATCTGGGCGTCAAGGAATTGCGCGGGCTCTGGCGCGATCCGGTGATGCTGGTGCTGATCGTCTATTCCTTTTCGCTCTCGATCTGGACCTCTGCGAACGTCTCGCCCGAGGCGCTGACGAATGCCGCGATCTCGATCGTGGATGAGGATCAGTCGCATCTCTCCGCCCGCATCACCTCGGCCTTTTATCCGCCCTATTTTGTCGAGCCGCAGATGACCACGACGGCCGAGATGGATCGGCGGATGGATCAGGGGCTGGATACTTTTGCGCTGAACATCCCACCGGATTTCGCGCGCGATGTGCTGGCCGGAAAAAACCCGGCGATCCAGCTGAATATCGACGCGACAAGGATGAGCCAGGCCTTCACCGGCGGCGGCTATATCCAGCAGATCGTGTCCTCCGAGGTTTCGGAATATGTGGCGGGCTACCGGGCCGAGACCGCGCTGCCGGTCGATCTGGCGCTCCGCGCGCGGTATAATCCCTCGCTGGATCCGAAGTGGTTCGGCGCGATTTCCGCCGTGATCCGGTCGATCACCATGCTGTCGCTGGTGCTGACCGGCGCGGCGCTGATCCGCGAAAAGGAACATGGCACGGTCGAGCACCTGCTGGTCATGCCCGTCACCACGACCGAGATCATGTTTTCCAAGATCTGGTCGATGGGGCTGGTGGTGCTGCTGGGGTCGATCTTTTCGCTAAGTGTTGTGGTGCAGGCGCTGATGGCGGTTCCGGTGCAGGGCTCGGTCGTGCTGTTTCTTGCGGGCGCGGTGCTGATGGTTTTCGCCATGACGGGGCTTGGAATTTTCCTTGCTACCATCGCCGGGTCGATGCCGCAATTCGCGCTTTTGCTGATGATGGCGCTTTTGCCGCTGCAGGTGCTGTCAGGCGCGATGACGCCGCGGGAATCCATGCCAGAGATCATCCAGACCATCATGCTTGCAGCCCCCAACACGCATTTCATCATCCTCTCGCAGGGCATCTTGTTCCGAGGTGCCGGGCTTGACGTGGTCTGGCCCCAGTTCGCGGCGCTGGCGGCGATCGGGGTGGCGCTGTTCTGGCTGGCACTGATACGATTCAAGAAATTCCTGCGGTAAGGCATATGTTGGGCCGCCTGCTTCTGATCCTGACGCTTGCGCTTGCAGGCTGCGCTGCGCGTCCGGGGCCGGAAGTTCTGGCCCCCGATGCCGGTGCCCTGCCCGAGGGCGCCCGCCTTGTCCGGGTGCTGACCATGACCACCCGCGCGCCCGAGGCAAATCTGCCGGGGGCCTTTGGCGACTCTCGCTCCATCCGGCCAAGCTGGCTGGAATACGAGGTCTCGGTGCCGCCTGGCCATCGGCCGGGAAAGATTGAATGGCCGGATCGCAATGGCAGCAGCGCCGACCGGAATTTCGTGATGCGCAGCCGGCAGACGCTTAGCCGTGACGCCTTTGCAAAGCGTCTCTCGCGCGAGGGGGTCGGGCTTTATGTCCACGGCTTCAACACCCGCTTTCATGAGGCCTTGTTCCGCACCGCGCAGCTTTCGGTCGATGCGCATATCGAGGAAAAGCCTGTCCTTTTTACATGGCCCTCGGCAGGCTATCCGGGCGCCTATCTGGCTGATCGTGACGCGTCTGACTTTTCCCGCGCGGCGCTTGCCGATCTGCTGCGGCTTTTGACAAAGGGTCGGTCCGCTTCCGACGCGGTGCCGGTGCTGGCTCACAGCATGGGCGCGCGGCTGACGATGGAGACGCTGGTGCAACTGCGTCTTGCCGGGCGGGACGATGTGCTGGACCGGATCGAGGTCATCCTTGCCGCCCCGGATATTGATATCGATCTTTTCCGCGCCCAGATGGTCAGCCTTGGGCCGATGAAGCATCCCATCACGGTGCTCGTCTCCTCGGACGATCTGGCGCTGAAACTGTCGTCGCAGCTTTCGGTACGTCGGATACGGCTTGGGCTTGTCGATGTGCGTGATCCGGCGGTCCAGCGCCTGGCGGTCGCGACCGGAATACGGATCGTGGATATTACCGATATTCCGACCGATGATCCCGCCCACAGCCGCTATGTCGGCCTGCTTTCCGGCGAGGCCGGGGCTGTGGTTGAAAACACCCTTTTCGGTGAGGTACGCTTGGCTGGGGCCATTGTCTTCAATCAGGTCGGTGGTGTCTTCACTGGCATCGGTGATGTGCTGGCGGATTGAGGCCGCGGCCTTGGCCCGGCGTTGGTGCCAGCGGCATTGGCCGGGTCATGGCCTCGACGTCGCGCCGTTTTGCCGGTAATCGTCCATGATGATCAGGGCAGGGACAGGGGATTCCGTGTCCGCCGCCGGACGCCGATGCTTTGCCTGTTCAGTCCGGGGGCGGCTGTTTCGGCGGTTTGACGGCGCTTTACGACATGTCGTCGGCATCGGGCCTTGGGCGCAATGCCTATGTTCAAGAAAAATCTTGAACTCTTTGATTTCGATCAACACTCGTTGATAGTTCTGTGCTAACTTCCGCCGGTAAATTGGAGACGCGACATGGCCCTTACTCCCAAATCAGATGGCTCGGGTGCAACCGGCGATGAAAGCCTTGGCATCGAGGCTTTTCAGGCCGTTGACCGCATACGAGAGGCGCTCTCGGGACAGCTCAGCGGCGGGGTCTCGCCCGGCTCGCTGATGATGGCCTATGTCGACTGGGCCTTTCATCTGGCGCAGGCACCGGGCAAGCAGATGGAACTGGGCGTCAAGGCGGGCCGCAAATGGCAGCGTCTCATGGCGCATCTGATGGCCTCGGCGATGGATCCGCAGGCCGCGCCGGTCATCACGCCCTTGCCGGGCGACCGCCGTTTCGCCGGTGAAGCCTGGGCGAAACCGCCCTTCAGCTGGATGTCGCAGGCTTTCCTGCTGCAGCAGCAATGGCTGCATAACGTCACCCATGAGGTTCCGGGCGTGACGAAGCACCACGAGGATGTGGTGTCTTTTGCCGCGAAACAGATCCTTGATGTCTGTGCGCCTTCGAACAACCCTTTTACCAATCCCGAGGTTGTGGCACGGACCTGGGCTACCGGAGGCATGAACCTTGTGAAGGGCTGGCAGAACTGGCTGCAGGACGTCGTCCGCCAGATCCGGCAGGAGCCGCCAGAGGGTGTCGAGGCCTTTACACCGGGTCGCGATGTGGCGGTGACGCCGGGCAAGGTAATCTTCCGCAACCACCTGATCGAACTGATCCAGTATACGCCCACGACAGAAACCGTGCACCCCGAGCCGGTGCTGATCGTTCCGGCCTGGATCATGAAATACTATATCCTCGACCTCAGCCCGGAGAATTCCCTGATCCGCTGGCTGGTGGCGCAGGGCCACACGGTTTTCGCCATTTCCTGGCGCAATCCGGGTGCAGAGGATCGTGATCTGACGCTGGAGGATTATCGCCGGCTGGGCGTGATGGCCGCGTTGGATGAGATCACCCGTCTAATGCCCGATCAGAAAATCCACGCCACCGGCTATTGTCTGGGTGGCACTTTGCTGTCGATCGCGGCGGCTGCCATGGCGGGGAAGGGGGACGCGCGTCTCGCCTCGCTGACGCAGCTTGCCGCGCAGGTCGATTTCGCCGAACCGGGCGAGCTTGCGTTGTTCATCGACCCAAGCCAGCTGCATCTTCTTGAAAGCATGATGTGGAACCGCGGCTATCTCTCTGCCGATCAGATGGCGGGGGCGTTTCAGCTTTTGCGCTCGAATGACCTCATCTGGTCCCGGATGGTGCGCGATTACATGATGGGCGAGCGGACGGCGATGAATGATCTCATGGCCTGGAATGCCGACAGCACCCGGATGCCCTATCGGATGCATGCCGAATATCTGCGCAGGCTTTATCTGAATAATGAGCTTTCTTCGGGACGCTTCACCGCCGGGGGCAAGACAGTTCTGTTGCAGAACATCCGGGTGCCGATCTTTGCCGTCGGGACCGAGCGCGATCATGTCGCACCCTGGAAGTCGGTCTACAAAATCCACCAGTTCACCGATTGCGAGGTGACTTTCGCGCTGACGTCGGGCGGGCATAATGCGGGGATCGTCTCTCCTCCCGGTCACCCGCGCCGCCGCTACCGGCTGGCGACCCGCGCCCATGACGACGCGCTTTTGCCGCCCGAGACCTGGGTCGAGGCCAATCCTGCAACCGAGGGTTCGTGGTGGACGCCCTGGCAGGCCTGGCTTGCCGCGCGTTCGGGTGCCCCCGCCGCGCCGCCCGCAATGGGCAACGCGCTGGCAGATGCGCCCGGCACATATGTTTTCCAGAGGTGACAAGATGACCGGCACTCTGACCAACTATCTGTTTCACCAGATGAAAATCGGCGACCGCGCCAGTCTTGTCCGCCACGTCGGTCCCAAGGATATTGAATTGTTCGCCGCTGTTTCCGGCGACGCCAACCCCGCGCATCTGGATGCCGGTTTCGCCGCCCATGGGCCGTTTGGCCATGTCGTGGTGCACGGCATGTGGACTGCGGCGCTGATTTCGGCGGTGCTGGGCACCCGCCTGCCGGGGCCGGGGACGATCTATCTCGACCAGCAGATCCGCTTTAACAAGCCGGTTTCGCCAGGCGATACCATCACCGCCGAAGTTGAAGTGGCCGAGCTGATCGAGGGCAAGAACCGTGTCCGCCTGACGACCACCGCCCGCAATCAGCGGGGCGAGGTGGTGCTTTCGGGCGAGGCGCTGGTGCTGGCCCCGGTCGAGCAGGTGACCTGGGTGCCGGGTGACCTTCCCGAGGCGGTGGTCTTGCCGAAGGGGCGCTGGCAGGGCTTTGTCGAAGAGGCCCGCGCATTGCCCCCGGTGCGGGCGGCGGTGGTGCATCCCTGTTCGAAATCCGCGATCCTTGGCGCGATCGAGGTGCGCGACGAAGGCCTGCTTGACCCGATCCTGATCGGTCCCGGCGCAAAGATTCGCGCGGCGGCCGCCGAGGCCGGGGTCTCGCTTGACGGCTTCCGGATCGAGGAGACAGAGCACAGCCATGCAGCGGCGGCGCGGGCGGTGGAACTGGCGGCCTGTGGCAAGGTCCAGGTGCTGGTCAAGGGCAGCCTGCATTCCGATGAACTGCTTGCGGCGGTGGTTTCGAAAAGCGGCGGCCTGCGCACCGAACGCCGGATCAGCCATGTCTATGCGATGGATGTGCCCGCCTATCGCAAGCCGGTGATCGTCACCGATGCCGCGATCAATATCGCACCGACATTAGAGCATAAGCGCGACATCTGCCAGAATGCCGTCGATCTGATGCGGCTTCTGGGGCGCGATCAGCCGAAGGTCGCGGTGCTGGCGGCGGTCGAGACGGTGAACGCGACGATGCCCGCCACGCTGGATGCCGCCGCGCTGACGGTGATGGCGGCTCGAGGCCAGATCACGGGCGCGCTGGTTGACGGGCCGCTGGCCTTCGACAATGCGATCAGCCCCGAGGCGGTGGCGACGAAGGGCATCGTCTCGCAGGTGGCGGGCGAGGCCGATATTCTTCTGGTGCCGGATCTCGAGGCCGGGAACATGCTTGCCAAACAGCTGATCTATTTCGCGGGCGCCACGGCCGCGGGGCTGGTTCTGGGCGCACGGGTGCCAATCGTTCTGACAAGCCGGGCGGATCCTTTATCGGCCCGCATCGCCTCGGCTGCGCTGGCCAAGCTGGTCGCGGTCCGCAAAGCGGAGGGGAAGGCGTGACCCGCGATCTGATCCTGACATTCAACACCGGATCCTCGACTATCAAGCTGGGGTTTTACGCACTGGAGGCCGCCGCGCCGCGCCCGCTGGCCTCGGGCGTGATCGATTTCCGCGATGAGCCTTTCGAAGTGCGCCTGACGCGCGAGGGCAAGACCTTTTCAGGCCCGATCACAGCGGATCCCGGCGATCTGACAGCCGTGCTGAACCAGGCTTTTGCCTGGCTGGCCGGGCATTTCAATCTTTCGCGCCTTGCGGTGATCGGCCATCGGGTTGTGCATGGCGGCGATGTCTTCACAGGACCAGCCCGGATCACCGATCAGGTGATCGCGCAGATCGACGCGCTGGCGCGGCTTGCGCCGCTGCATCAGCCGCAAAGCCTTGCGCTGATCCGGGCGATGCGGGGGCTTTACCCCGATGTGCCACAGACAGCCTCTTTCGACACGGCGTTTCATGCCACCAACCCGCCCCTGATCCGCCGCTTTGCCCTGCCGCGCGCGCTTTATGATCAGGGGATCAAGCGCTATGGCTTTCATGGTCTCTCCTACCGCTATATCGCCGGGCAACTGGGCGATCTGGCCACCGATGCAAAGGTGGTCGCCGCACATCTGGGCAGCGGCGCAAGCCTTTGTGCGATCCGGGGCGGCAAGAGCATCGACAGCTCGATGGGGTTTTCGACGCTGGACGGCATCCCGATGGCGACGCGTTCGGGTGCGCTGGACCCCGGCGTGATCCTGCATCTGATGGGCGAAATGGGGCAAAGCCTGAAACAGGTCGAGACCATGCTCTATCGTGAAAGCGGCCTTCTGGGCGTGTCGGGTTTCGAGGCTGACAGCCGCGAGCTGATGGCCAGCACGCGCCCAGAGGCTGCCGAGGCGATCGACCTCTTTTGCCTGCGCATCGCGGGCGAGGTGGCACGGTTGGCGACCAGCATGGGCGGGATCGATGCGCTGGTCTTCACGGCAGGAATCGGCGAGCATCAGCCCGGTATCCGCGCCCGTGTCGCCGCGCGGCTGGCCTGGCTTGGGGCAGAGCTTGACCCCGATGCCAATGAAGCAGGGTCGCGCAGGATCAGCACCGCCGCCAGCCGGGTGCAGCTTCTTGTCATTCCGACCGATGAGGAAAGCATCATCGCCCAGGAGGCCGTCAGCGAAGAGGCAGCGACATGATTGATCTGAAAGGCAAACGCGGCCTCGTGGTTGGCGTGGCGAATGAGGCCAGCATCGCCGCCGGTTGCGCCAGGGCCTTTCGCGCGGCGGGGGCAGAGCTGGCGCTGACCTTTCTTAATGAAAAGGCCCGGCCATGGGTCGAACCCGTGGCGCAGGAAGTGGGTGCGCCGCTGTTCCTTCCTTGCGATGTGCGTGAACCCGGCCAGTTGGAAGGGCTCTGTTGCACAAATCCCTTTTGGGATTCATCTCATGAATTCAGCGTGGTAGCTGGAATCCATGAGCAGACCCACACCTCCAACCTACAAGACCAGGAACTGGCCATCCTACAATGAAGCGCTCAAGCGCCGCGGATCGCTGACGATCTGGTTCGATCCCGAGATGAGCTGGGAGGCCGCACCAACTGGCAGGCGTGGCCGCCAGCAGAGCTACAGCGACGCCGCCATACAGACGTGCCTCTCGATGAAGGTGCTGTTCGGCATGGCGCTCCGGCAGACGACCGGGTTCGTCGAGAGCTTGTTGCAGCTGGTTCGCGTAACAGGCCCGAGCGTGCATATTTGATCGTTTGATGGGACAAAAGGCGTACAAACTATGCGCCTGAACGCTGCAGGTACATGACGACGTTTTCGGCGGGTGTCGCGTAGCCCTTAATTGGGCTCTGCCTCAATCTGTGTGGCGGAGGGGCAGCATTCTTGCCCTCAACAGTTCTGGCCCGGCTCGGCCGTACATGGCGCGTTTGA